>CAZDVZ010000009.1:0-51295 GCA_964509125.1 uncultured Oscillospiraceae bacterium
GGATATACCGCTTGGGACCCTACCTCATACGCTTTTATTAAAGACAATACTTTATGCATTCCGACGATCTTTTGCTCGCATGGCGGGGAAGCTTTGGATCAAAAAACCCCTCTATTGCGTTCTATGGAACTTATTAATGAACAAGCACTTCGAGTTTTGAAACTTTTCAGGAGAGATGCAACAAGAGTAATTACAACTGTTGGCGCAGAACAAGAATATTTTTTAATAGACCGTGAATTGTACAACAAAAGAACAGATCTGTTGTTTTGCGGAAGAACTTTATTTGGTGCAAAACCTCCAAAAGGTCAAGAGCTTGACGATCATTATTTTGGCGCAATAAAACCGCGTATAATTGCTTTTATGAAAGAATTGGATGAAGAACTTTGGAGCATGGGTGTTTTTGCCAAAACCGAACATAACGAAGCCGCTCCGGCACAGCATGAGCTGGCACCAATTTATACAACAACAAACATTGCCTGCGATCACAATCAACTTATTATGGAAACAATGAGAAATGTTGCTCACAGACATGGACTTGTTTGCCTTTTACATGAAAAACCGTTTGCCGGCTTTAATGGAAGCGGAAAGCATAATAACTGGTCACTTTTTACAGATACAGGATTTAATCTTTTTAATCCAGGAAAATCTCCTGCTGAGAGTACACAGTTTTTACTTTTTCTTTCCGCTGTAATTAAAGCGGTAGATGAATATCAAAGTCTTTTGAGAATCGCTGTTGCTTCTGCCGGAAATGATCATAGACTTGGAGCCGCAGAGGCTCCTCCCGCCATAATTTCAATCTTTTTAGGTGACGAGCTTACTGAAATTATTAATTCAATAATAAACAACACTCGTTATGAAGGAATAAAAAAAATAAATCTTGAAATCGGAGTTCATTCTCTTCCCAACATTCCCAAAGATACAACAGACAGAAACCGAACTTCTCCTTTTGCATTCACGGGAAACAAATTTGAATTTAGAATGGTAGGTTCATCCCAATCTATAGCTATAACAAATACGATGCTTAATACGATTGTTGCCGATGCTCTTAAAGAGTTCGCAGATATATTGGAAAATTGTTCAAATGATGATTTTGAAGAAACACTTCTTTCTCTCATTAGAGAAACACTCGCTTCTCACCAAAGAATTCTTTTTAACGGAGATGGATATTCTGATGATTGGAAAATCGAAGCAGAAAAAAGAGGACTTCTTAATTTAGAAACTACTGTTGATGCACTCCCCCATTTCTTAGACAAAAAAAATATTACACTTCTTACGAAATATGGAATTCTTAAAGAAAACGAAATTCACTCCCATTACGAAATTATGATGGAAACATATAACAAAACTGTCAATATAGAATGTCTTACCATGCTTGATATGGTTATTAAGGACATTCTCCCATCCATTTCCAAATATTGTTCTAAACTCTCCAATACTTTAAACAGCAAGAAAAAAGCTTGTCCGAACTTAAAATGTACTTTTGAGACTGAAACTTTAGTTAAACTATCTACACTTTCAGATGAAATTTATTTCTTTTATGACAAGCTTAAAACCGCTTCGGAAAATATTCCGGTATCAGAATCATCTTTAGCTATTGCCAAACATATGAAAAACACCATTTTACCCCTCATGGCTTCTTTAAGAAACTCAGTGGATAAAACACAACAATACACTTCATCGGAATTTTGGCCGTATCCAAGTTACACCGACTTAATTTATAAAATTTAATCCAAAAACGTATTCATAAAACTACGATGTTTTTTTAATTTTTTTTTACATTAAAATATGCGTTTTTCTCGTGGATTTATTGACAAAAAAATGTTTTGGTAGTAAAATAATATAATGTAAAAATTTAAAAGGAGGGCTTTTCTATGGATGACCTAAAAAAAACCAGACAAGAAATAAGTAATATCGATTCAGAGATTGCAGAATTATTCTGTAGAAGAATGTACGCTGTAAAAAAAGTTGCAGAATATAAATCTTCTCATGGAATGCCTATTCTTGATCCGGCAAGAGAAGAAGAGGTTATTATTAACGGTTCTAAAAGAGTATCTGATGAAGAGCTTAGATCCTATTACGTTAACTTTATCAGAGAAACTATGAAAATATCACGTTCATATCAGTCAAAAATTCTTGAAGGTATGAATATTGCATATAGCGGCACCGAAGGTGCGTTTGCTCATATTGCATCAAAAAAACTTTTTCCATCATCCAAAGCCATTCCTTTTCATGACTTTGCTGCGGCATATAAATCTGTTGAATCCGGTGAGTGCGACGCGGCCGTTCTTCCATTAGAAAACAGCTCCAATGGAGAAGTCGGCCAAGTTACAGATCTATTGTTTTCAGGTACGCTTTTTATAAATAGTATTTATGATCTTGCAATCTCCCACGATCTGCTTGTATGCAAAGGTGCCAAAGCGGAGGATATTAAAACAGTTATTTCGCACCCGCAAGCCTTAGGACAATGTGCAGAATTTATAAACAAACGTGGATATGCCACAAAAGAATATGGAAATACTGCGCTGGCTGCAAAATATGTATCAGAATCTAAGGATAAATCTTTAGCCGCCATAGCGAGTGAAGAAACGGCATCACTTTTTGATCTGGATGTTCTCGAAAAAAATATTAATGCAAGCAGAAGTAATACTACTCGCTTTGCAGTACTTACGCGATCCGAAAATCCGCCCTTTGAAAAAAAGCAGGGAGTTTATTCTGTTCTTCTTTTCACCGTTAGAGACGAAGCAGGTGCTCTTGCAAAAGCCATTGATATTATTGGTCTTTACGGCTACAACATGAGAACATTAAGAAGCCGCCCGATGAAAGAACTTATGTGGCAATATTATTTTTATGTGGAAGTGGAGGGAGATTTGAACACAGGAAACGGAAGAGATATGTTAAAAATGCTTTCCAGATTCTGCGACAAACTCAAACCCATCGGGACATACAAACAAAATATATAGGTGAAGCTATGGTTATAAAAGTTAATTTACCTAACTCCCCATATAATATACACCTGGAGAGAGGTGTTATTAAAAAAGCGGGAGATATTTTAAATTTAAAAAGAAAATGCTTAATTGTAACAGACAATGGTGTGCCAAAAGAATATTCCGAAACGATTTCAACATTCTGTGAAGAATATAAAATTGTTACAATAGAGCAAGGTGAAGCATCGAAAAACTTTGATAATTACAAAAATATTTTAGAGATTATGCTTCATGATGGATTCACAAGAACAGATTGCGTCATTGCAGTTGGCGGAGGGGTTGTGGGCGACTTATCAGGATTTGTTGCCGCCTCATTTATGAGGGGAATCGACTTTTATAATGTTCCAACCACATTGCTCTCCCAGGTAGATTCATCAATTGGCGGGAAAGTTGCAATTGATCTTTGCAACGTAAAAAACATTGTAGGAGCGTTTCACCAACCAAAATGTGTACTCATTGATCCCGACGTGTTAAAAACGCTCCCTAAAAGACAAATTTCAAATGGCTTGGCGGAATCTTTTAAAATGTCACTCACAAGCGATGTGAAACTTTATTCACTTTTCAAAAATGGGAAAGCATTATCTGAAATTGATAAAGTGATTGAGCTTTCTTTGAAGATCAAAAAAAATGTTGTTGAGCAGGACGAAAAAGAAACCGGTCTTAGAAAAATACTCAATTTTGGTCACACACTTGGTCACGGTATTGAAGCAGAAGAGGAACTTAACGGGATGTATCACGGCGAATGTGTTGCTATTGGAATGATTCCGATGTGTGGAACTGAAATTAGAAATGAAGTTATCTCTATTTTAGAAAGTATAGATCTACCTACAAAAATAAGCGGTGATCTTGAAAAAATACTTGAAGCAGCTACACATGACAAAAAATGTGACGGAAAATTTATTTCTGTAATAAAAGTTGACACTCCCGGTCAATTTAAAATTGAAAAAATCTCCCTTGAACAATGGAAAGATGAAATTAGAAGCGCCCTTTTTGAGAGGTGAATTTTATGAAAAACACATTTGGCAATTCATTATCCGTTACTTTATTCGGAGAAAGCCACGGAGAAGAAATTGGTGTTGTATTAGATGGACTTGCTCCCGGAATAATAATTGATTACGATTATATAGACAATAGACTTTCACGTCGTAGACCGTCCGGAATTATTTCTACGAAAAGAGTGGAAAGCGATAAATATCGTATAGTAAGTGGTGTTTTTAATGGAAAAACCACAGGTACTCCACTATGCATTCTCATACCAAACACCAACACAAAAAGTTCAGACTATGATGATACCGCATTTATACCTCGTCCATCCCACGCAGATTACACTGCATTTTGCAAGTATAAAGGCTTCCAAGACTTTCGTGGAGGAGGTCATTTTTCCGGAAGACTTACAGCACCGCTTGTTGCTGCAGGCGCTATTGTTGAAAAAGCAATTTTAGAAAAAAATATTCAAATTGGAACACATATATCATACTTAGGAGGTTTTTCAGATAGATCTATAACTTCTCCGAAAGATGTAGTTTCTTTGAAGTCTTCGTCATATCCAACTTTAGACGAAAATATTTGGAACGATATGAAAAACTATATTTCTGAAATTGCATCAAAGGGAGATAGTGTTGGCGGCGTTTTAGAAACTGCAATTTTTGGTATGCCATCCGGAATTGGTGAACCTTGGTTTGATGGAATTGAGGGTGTTATAGCTAAGGCGATATATTCAATTCCTGCCATAAAAGGAGTTGAGTTTGGAGCCGGATTCGATTTTGCTAATGGAACCGGAAGCGAATTAAACGATGCTTTCGCGTTAGTTAACGGTAAAATTGAAACTGTAACAAATAATAATGGCGGAATAAATGGCGGTATCACTAACGGTATGCCTATTGTGTTTAAATCGGCTGTTAAACCCACACCTTCAATTTTCAAAGAACAGGATAGCGTCAACTTAAAAACAATGAAAAATGTCTCATTTACCATCAACGGCAGACATGATCCCGCAATTATTCACAGAGCAGTACCGGTTGTTGATGCTGTCACCGCTATTACGACTTATGACATTTTATCATCATATTTTGGAGCAGAATTTTTTATAGGGAAAGAGGAAAAATAAATTGAAATACGGTTGTATTGGTGAACATTTAAAACACTCATTTTCAAAGGAAATACACGAAGAATTTGCACCTTATTCCTACGAAATTAAGGAAATTCCAAAAGACGAAATTGATGGGTTTATGGAAGCGGCAGATTTTTCCGCTATCAATGTTACAATTCCATATAAAGAAACTGTAATTCCTCACCTGTTCTATATTAGTGATATGGCGAAAGAGATTGGTGCTGTAAACACGATTGTTAATCGCAATGGAAAGCTTTATGGATATAACACCGATTTTTTTGGGATGAAAAAGTTGTTTGATAAAATGAATTTATCTTGCAAAGGTAAAAAAGTTGCTGTATTAGGAACAGGAGGCACATCTAAAACCGCTTCTGCTGTTGCACGGTCTATGGGCGCGTCAACCATTATAAAAGTTAGCAGGAGCGAAAAAGAGGGTTCTATAACTTACGACGACTTATATAAAAAACATACTGATTTAGAAATAATTATTAACACAACGCCCTCAGGTATGTATCCAAAATGGGACAGTATTCCCGTTGACTTAAAATTTTTTCCAAATTTAAAAGGTGTTGTAGACGCTGTATATAATCCGCTTTGCACACGTTTGGTGCAAGAAGCGCGCAAGTTGGGAGTTAAAGCAGAGTGTGGATTGTATATGCTTGTTTCTCAAGCTGTTAGGGCATCTGAAATTTTTCTTAATACTGTTTATCCCGACGAAACAATTGACAATGTTTTTAAGAAAATCATAGGTCCAAAGAAAAATATTGTTTTAACCGGAATGCCCGGAAGCGGAAAAAGTACTGTCGGAAAAATCATTGCAGAAAAATTAAAAATGTATTATTTTGACTCCGACACAATTATTGAAGAAGAAACGGGTATGCCTATCTCCGAAATTTTCAAGCAACATGGTGAAGAATATTTCAGAAATGTTGAAAGCAAGATAATATCAGAGCTTGGCACAAAAAATGGTATAGTTCTATCTACAGGCGGAGGAGCGATTTTAAAAGAAAAAAACATTGAAGCGATGAAACAAAATGGTACTGTTTATTTTCTCAACAGACCTATCGATGAAATTATACCGACAGATGACAGACCTCTTTCAAGTAATGTTTCTGACCTAAAAAAAAGATTTGAAGAACGGTATCATATATATAGCTCCACTGCAGATGTAATTATTTCTGTTGACTGCGATGCAGAATCAGTAGCGCAAAAAATTATAAAGGATTTTTCAGAAAAATGAAAATATATGTTTTAAACGGTCCAAACCTTAATTTTCTCGGTATAAGAGAGCCGGAACATTACGGAAAGGGCACATATTCCGATCTGTGTAATCTTATCGATGAACATGGAAAAAAATACAATGCCGAAATTATCTTTTTTCAGTCGAATCATGAAGGAGAACTCGTTGATAAAATTCAAGAAGCATATTATGAACGTGCATCCGGAATAATTATAAATCCGGGAGCGTATACCCATACAAGTGTTGCAATTCTTGATGCTGTGAAATCTGTTATGATTCCAACGATTGAAGTACATATATCAAAAGTTGAAGAAAGAGAAAGCTTTAGACAGATAAGCTATATCAGAGAAGCCTGTATTAAAACCATTACCGGAGAAGGCTTTAATGGTTATCTTCATGCTTTGGACTTTCTTATGGAATTTTTGGAGGGCAAACAATGACTTGTCAAGTCTATCCTTCAAAAGCATACGGATATGTGACCGCTCCCCCTTCAAAAAGTATGGCACATCGCCTTTTGATATGTTCAGGTCTCTGTAAAGGAAGTTCCGTAATACATGGTATCTCACAAAGTAAAGATATAGAAGCCACATTAAGATGTTTAAAAGCCTTGGGTGCAAAAGTAGAAATATGCGAAAATGATGTTAAAATAAATGGAATAGATTTTAACACTCCACCCCACAATCCAATGTTAGATTGTGGAGAGAGCGGGAGCACAATTCGTTTCTTTGTACCTATATCACTTTTAACAGGCAATGAAACAAAGCTTATTGGGGCGCCCTCCCTTCTCCGTCGTCCAATGGATGTATATAAAGACCTCTCAAAACAACACGGATTTGAATTTTACCAAGACGAAAAAGGAATTTCAGTAAAAAACAAGCTTAAAAACGGTATTTATACCGTTCCCGGAAATGTAAGTAGTCAATTTATAACAGGGCTTTTGTTTTCCCTACCGCTTTTAGACGGAGACTCTACAATAAATTTGATACCTCCTGTTGAAAGCTACTCTTATTTAAAACTTACATTAAAAGCTTTGGAAGAATTCGGAATAGAAATTATTGAAAACGATTATTCTTTTTTCATAAAAGGAAAACAGAATTATATACCAAGAGAATGTTTTGTAGAAGGCGATTATTCAAACGCTGCGTTCTTGGATGCTTTTAATTATTTAGGCGGAAATGTTACTGTTGATGGACTTGATGAAAATAGCTTGCAAGGAGATAAAGTTTATAAAAAATTTTTTCCAATGCTTGAAAATGATATGCCAACAATTGATATTACTGATTGTCCTGATTTAGGCCCCGTTCTCTTTGCTATGGCTGCTGCAAAAAGCGGCGCAATATTCACAGGAACCAAAAGGCTAAGAATAAAAGAAAGCGATAGAGTTGCAACCATGGCAGAAGAACTTTCTAAATTCAATGTCAAAATTAAAGCTGAGGACAACTCTGTAACCGTTTTTCCTTCAAGTATAGCAGCACCAACATCTCGTATTTATGGACATAATGACCATAGAATCGTAATGGCTATGACATTGTTGCTTTCAATAACCGGAGGCATTATCGAAGGATGCGACGCTGTAAGCAAAAGTTTTCCCGATTTTTTTGATAAAATCAAATCCCTCGGAATAGGAGTTGTTCAAACAGATGTTAGATAAAAGTAAAAAAATATTAATTATAGGTCTTGGTGTAATAGGTGGAAGCTACGCCATGTCGTTATCGAAACAGGGATATGATGTAAGTTGTATAACAAGAACAAGAGAGCATATAGATTATGCATTAGAGAAGAAATTGATCAAACGTGGAGAAAATTTTAATTCACCTGATTTAATCGGCGATGCAGATCTCATCATTGTTGCATTATACCCTACTGCTTGCGTAAAGTGGATTGTAGAAAACCAAAAATATTTTAAAAGCGGTGCTATCATTACCGACGTGACGGGCGTTAAAGAATCTGTGGTATACGAAATCCAAGAAACATTGAAAAACGATGTAGAATTCATTGCCGCGCACCCCATGGCGGGACGTGAACAAAGCGGCGTAGCGTTTGCCGATGACTCTGTGTTTAAAGGAGCAAACTATATCGTTACTCCCACTGACAAAAATTCCGTAGAAGCCATTGAGCTTTGTAAAGAATTGGGCAAAACCTTAGGATTTTCAACGATCTCTGAACTTTCTCCGGAGTATCATGATAAAATGATTGCTTTTTTATCCCAGCTTACACACTGTATCGCTGTTTCACTAATGACTTGTAATCAAACACCCGAACTTGAAAAATATACGGGAGATTCATTTAGAGATCTAACAAGAATCGCTAAGATAAACGATAAAATGTGGCCGGAACTTTTTGTTGCAAATAAAAAAGCACTCCTCGATGAAATGGATCGCTTTTCCTTGGAATTTAACAAACTACGTTCATATATAGAAAATGAAAACATTGATGAAATGCGGCAAATGATGAAGCTTTCAACTTCAAGAAGATCATTATTTGATAAACCTAAAAAGAACTAAAGAAAAGAGGATATATTATTATGAATATGAAATTTTATCGCAAGCTTCCCATTCCAAAGGTCGTTAAGGAAATGTATCCAATCACTCCCCATGCGGCACAAATAAGAGAAAACATTGTAAATGAACTTAAAGATATATTCTCAGGGAAATCAGACAAATTTATATTAGTTATTGGCCCATGTTCTGCAGACAATGAAGACAGTGTTTTAAAATACATATCTCTTTTACGTCCTGTCCAAGATAAAACTGCTGATAAATTGCTAATTATTCCAAGAATTTATACAAATAAACCGAGAACTACGGGTGATGGATACAAAGGTATGCTTCACCAACCGGATCCCAACGCATCACCGGACTTGCTTAAAGGAATAATTGCTATCCGTAATATGCACATGAGAGCTATCAACGAAACAGGGTTTGCTTGCGCTGACGAAATGCTTTATCCCGAAAATCATCGTTATCTTTCAGATATTTTAGCATATGTTGCTGTTGGTGCACGATCTGTAGAAAATCAACAGCATAGACTTACAGCAAGCGGACTTGATATTCCTGTAGGAATGAAAAATCCCACAGGAGGCGACATCACAGTAATGATGAATTCAATAACCGCTGCTCAGCATTCTCATGTTTTCAACTACAGAGGCTGGGAAGTTAAAAGTGAAGGAAATCCCTATGCCCACGCTATTTTAAGAGGATATGTTAACAAACATGGGAACGCTTTACCTAATTATCATTATGAAGACTTAATGTTCCTTTCCGAAATGTACCAAAAAAGCGGACTTTCAAATCCAGCAGTTATTATTGATACGAATCATTCCAATTCCGGGAAAAAATATTTGGAACAAATAAGAATTGCAAAAGAAGTGCTTCATAGCAGAAAATATAACAACGATATTAAAAACCTTGTGAAAGGCTTTATGATCGAAAGTTATCTTATTGACGGCAATCAAAAAATTGATCAGGATGATATTCCCGGACTTTCAATTACAGATCCATGCCTTGGTTGGGAAAAAACCGAAAAACTTATTTACGATATTGCAGATACTCTTTAAAAAAAATCCCTTAGAGAACATTAATTTCTCTAAGGGAATTTTTCAACTATTCAGCAAATGAAAGCATTCTTTCCAAATCAGCAATTATGTCATCACAATTTTCAATACCTACAGAAAAGCGAAGTAACGTATCGGTTATACCGATCTCTTTTCTTATACTTTCGGGTATAGACCAATGTGTTTGTGTTAAAGGATATGTAATTAACGAGTTAACGCCTCCAAGGCTTTCGGCAAATGTAATTATTTTTCCGCCGGTAAGAACTTCATTTACATTTTTATTACTTTTAAGAGTAAAAGATATCATCCCACCAAATCCTGATGCTTGACTTTTAGATATCTCGTACGATTTATGTTCAGGTAAGCCGACGTAATAAACTTTATCAACCTTAGGATGTTTTTTTAGATACTCTGCACATTTCAAAGCATTTTCCTGATGACGTTCCATTCTGAGAGCAAGAGTTTTAATGCCTCTCAAAACTAACCAGCTATCAAAAGGATCAAGAGCGGCACCTTGAGTTTTGGTAATATAATCAAAATGTTCCTCTAATTCAGGGGAATCTACAACGACAAAACCGGATCCGCAATCATGATGCCCTGCTAAAAACTTTGTTCCACTATGAACAACGATATCTGCACCAAGTTCTAACGGACGTTGAAAATACGGTGACAAAAAAGTATTATCGATAACAAGCAAAGAATTATTCTCCTTTGCTATTTTTGAAAGCTCTTTTATGTCTGCGACGGTCATCATCGGGTTTGTCGGAGTTTCAGCAAAGATCATCCTCGTTTCGGGTTTCATCGCCGCTCGAACGGCATCATTATCGTCTATAGGGACAAAAGTATGAGTAATTCCATATTTAGGAAAAAACTCTGCAATTTGACGATAAGTGCCTCCATATATATCATTTGAAAGCACAACATGATCACCGCTTTTTAAAATTGAGAAGCACGCCAATACTGCAGAAAGTCCACTGGAAAAAGGAAAGCCGGCAGAACCACTTTCTAACATTGCAACAGTGTTACCAACAGCATCTCTTGTAGGGTTATTACATCTGCTATATGAATATTTAATACCGGAATTAATACCCGTATTTCTAAATGTGGATGTTTGGTATATTGGACAGCTTACAGCTCCTGTTGAAGGTTCAACATCGTCAAATCCTTGAACAATTTTTGTTTCGATACTCAGACCGGCTCTTTTTGTTTTGTCTATCATAAGCTCGCCTCATTTGTATTATAATTACACAATTTCTTTCGTAATATTTTATATTATTATATGCTAATCAATTGCTAAAGGTATAAAATTCAAATAATCAGAAGCTATTAAAGTTAAAGAAGTTTCTCCATATTTAGGTATTAAGTAACGATTGTCTACGGAATGCAAATGACCGTAATAACATCTGCTTATTTTTTCACGTACCAAATGCTTGCAAATGGGAACAGACACATTTCCTCTGTATGCAGGCGGATAGTGAAGAAAAACAATTATTTCTTCGTCATTTTTTCTTAAAGATCTTGCGTTTTCTAACGATAATTCAAGCCTACCGGCTTCTCGAAGAATAATTTTTTGATCACTTTCTGAAGGCGAATTCTCAACTATCCATCCTCTTGTTCCGCAAATAATCTTGTTTTCCACCTTATACGCATTGTTATAAAGAATGGATATGGATGTAAATTCATTCTCTGCCAAAAAAGAGTTTAGCTTTTTTTGAGTTTGCCACCAATAATCATGATTTCCCTTCCCTATTATTTTTTTTCCGGGAAGCGAGTGAAGAAATTGAAAATCTGTTTTCGCTTCAGTCAATGACATTCCCCAAGAAAGATCTCCCGGAAGGATAACAGTATCATTTTCACTAACGGTTGATAACCAATTTTCTTTTATGCGTTCATGATGGTTTTCCCATCTATCTCCAAAAATATCCATGGGCTTAGAAACGGAAAAAGAAAGATGTAAATCAGATATGGCAAATATCATCTGACTTTCTCCTTTCGAAAACAATTTTATCCATTAATAAATTTTAAATTTTTGATAATAATAGTCTTGTACGAAAGTACTAAAGAATTATGAAAGTTGAATTTATGCTATGAATAACATTTCTTTAAGCGATAGCCCAAAGCACATTAAAGGAATTTCTTGCTGTGTTAAGGATTGTATACACCATGACGTTGACGATTATTGTACAGCGAAAAGCATAAGTGTAGGTCCTTACAACGCATCATGCTGTTCGGAAACAGTGTGTGCAACATTCAAGAAAAAATGTAACGACAACTGTGCTCCCAATAGTTATAAATAAATTTTAACCGCAAGAACTGTTTTTAGAAAATTCTAAAACTCTTTCAGGTATCTCTTCTTTTTCTACAACGGTAGTAAACCGTTTTTCAGCCATTTTAAGAGAAGAAAGATTTTTTGGAATATTAGTACCGCTGATACTTTGAAGCATTTCCAAAGCTTCAAAGTCGTCGGCGGGTATTTCTGCTCCTAATGCTTCAAGAACAGAATTGGAAAACTTATACGGTGATGCCGTTGAAACAATAATAACCTTTTTATTATCTTTTAGCTCTTTAGCATAAGTATCTGCCGCATATATGGCAACCGCAGTATGAGGATCTGAAAGATATCCAAATTTCTCAAAATAACGCTTTATAGTTGACTTAGTTTGTTTTTCGTTTGCATAGCATCCTTTGAAGTCTTTATTTAAAACAGATCTAACTTCATCGGGAACGGAGAAAATGCCTTTCTCAAAAAGCTCTTTCATCCATTTTTCACAATTTTCATTTCCGGCTACCGTTGCAAGTAACCTCTCCAAATTACTGGATATCAAAATGTCCATAGAAGGCGAAATCGTAGTATAAAATTCTCTTCTTCTGTCATAAATACCTGTTTCGAAGAAATCATAAAGAATTTTATTGCTATTTGATGCACAGATAAGCTTTCCAAAGGGAATTCCCATCTGTTTTGCGATGTAAGCAGCAAGAATATTGCCAAAATTTCCTGTAGGAACGCAAACATTCACCTCTTCGCCAAAAACAATTTCTTCTTCTTTTAAAAGATCACAATACGCAGATACATAATATACTATTTGAGGAGCAAGTCTGCCCCAATTTATAGAGTTTGCACTTGAGAAAAACAAATTCTCTTTCGAAATCTGTTCTTTTATATCATTATTTGAGAAAATCTGTTTTACCGCAGTTTGACAATGATCAAAATTTCCTTTCACCCCTGTTACACAAACATTATTTCCTTTCTGTGTAACCATTTGAAGTTTTTGTATATTGCTTACTCCGTCAGAAGGATAGAAAACAGAAATCCTAACCCTGTCAACATCTGCATATCCTTCCAACGCTGCTTTTCCCGTATCACCAGAAGTGGCAACAAGAATTAAAGCTTCTTTGTCACTGCCCGACTTTTCAATTGCCATACTTAAAAGTTTAGGCATTATTTGTAGCGCCATATCTTTAAACGCACAAGTAGGACCATGCCAAAGCTCCAACATATATTTGCCGCTATCGCCCAACTTAGAAAGCGGAGCTGCACCTCCGGGGAAGCGTTCCTCACTATAAGACTCCGCTGCTGCACCAAGCAATTCTTCGTACGAATAATCAGTTAAAAACATTGATAAAATTTTCGCGGCCCTTTCAGGGTATGTCATGTTTATCAATTCATTTACTGCAGTTTCCGAAAGCTTTGGAATTCTATCGGGTATGTATAACCCCCCATCAGGCGCAATTCCATTCATTATTACATATGAAGCTGTTTTGGGCTCATTATTACTTCTCGTGCTACTATAGATCATGGGATCAATATCCCCTTTCAAATGATTTGTTTATTTAAAAAAACCTTTTAAATGTGCGTGTACCTTATAATCGTCACCACAAGAAATTTCAATCACATCAAACCTTTTCTTAAAATATAAAAGATATAAAGGAAGTTTTCCAATGTAACAAGGTACCTTTCTATTTACACAATGGCTCTTCATAAAAAGCTTTGCAGTATTTCGAATATTATTTTGCTTTAAAGCATTTACTGCTTCTCTGCCGGTACCATATTCTGTTCCGTTTCTTGTTTTAACTTCTACAAATATCAAAGTGAAATTTTTATAAAAAATTAAGTCAATTTCACCGCATTCAGTCCAATAATTTCGTGCTATAAAAATGTAACCTTTTCTTTTTAGATATTTTTCGGCGGCAATTTCGCCGTTTTTTCCTTTTTTGTTCTTATAAGACATTTTTCAAAAAGCTGAATCTGTGATAAGGACAGGGTCCAAAAGTTTTAATAGCCTCATAATGAGCTTTTGTTCCATATCCTTTATGTTTAGAAAAGCCGTACATAGGATACATTTTATCCATTTCAAAACAAAATCTATCTCTCGACACCTTTGCCAAAATTGAAGCTGCCGCAATTGACGGGGAGAGGGAATCACCTTTAACAACTGTTTTTACGGGGACCGAAAAATCTCTTGCAATGTTTCCATCAATCAATGCAAAATCTGCCTTTATTTCAAGCATATCAACCGCACGTCTCATTGCAAGTTGCGAAGCATTTAATATATTAATTTTTTCAATTTCCTCAACTGTGGAAAAAGCAATAGAATATGACTCTGCCCGTTTAATTATTATATCGAATAAAAGATCACGTTTTTTTTCAGTAAGTTTCTTAGAATCATTTAAACCTTCAATAATACACCCCTTGGGCAAAATGACTGCGGCTGCGTATACGGGACCTGCAAGGGGGCCTCTACCCGCCTCATCTACTCCGCATACGTTTATAAACCCTTTTTCATAAATTTCGTTTTCAATTTCAAAATTCATATTAATCCAAAGTAATATTTCCGATCTTTCCGCCTCTAAATTCATCAAGCAAACAAACACAGAGTCTATCAGCGTCAATTTCCCCGCCGGAAATGAGAAATCCTCTCTTTTTCCCAATTTTATTAAAAATATCTTCAGTTGTATCTTCTTGCAAAATATCAATTTTGTATCTTCCGCATAGCAAAGATGGATATTTTTCTCTTAATATTTCAATAAGTTTAAACGAAAGAGAGTATATGTCCAAAATCTCATCTCTAACAGCTCCTGTGAGCGCAAGCCTAATACCAACGTCGGGATCATCAAATTTGTGCCACAAAAGACCCGGTGTATCTAAAAGATCTATACCATATGGTGACGAAACCCAATTTAGTTCTCTGGTAACGCCGGGGCGATCTTCAGCTCTTGCTTTTGACGTTTTTGTGAAAGCGTTAATAAATGTTGACTTGCCAACATTTGTAATTCCAACTACAACGCCACGAAGCCTTCTCCCTGTCATTCCCTTACTTTCGAAGCGTTTAATCTTTTCATCTAAAACACTTCTAATCGCTTTCTGAACTAAATTTACATTCTTTCCTGTTTTACAATCAATGGAAATTACAATCCTATCCTCTTTTGCAAGATGATCGATCAAAGCGTTTGTACGATGAATATCACATAGAGAACTCTTTGTCAAAAGAGTTATTATGGGTTTTGAGCCACATATTTCTTTAATATCGGGATTTTGGCTGGATAAAGGAACTCTTGAATCTAAAAGTTCAATTACAAAATCAACCAATGGCAACTTTTCTTTAAGTTTTCTCTTGGCAGCAGCCATATGTCCCGGATACCAAACAATATTCATTTCTTCACTCATTCAACGGTACCTATACTTTCTGCAGGTGAAACCCTAAAAACAACTTTCCCCATTATGTCCTCGATATTAAGTTGACCTATAGCTCGGCTATCCATAGAAAAATTTCTATTGTCGCCCATCACGAAAACTTTTCCTTCATCAACAGTAAATGTAACACACTTGTTTTCGTCCATATCTCCTGAAAACATTCCGCAATTCATCATAGAAACGCCTTTTTGAGAATTTGAATCTAAATAGCTTTGATCAATAAGCTCTCCATTTACCCAAACTTCCCATGTGTTAAAATTGATCTTTACCGTATCGCCCTCAACACCAATAACTCTTTTGACAAGCAATTCATCATATCCACGTTCTTCACAATTGATAACAATAATATCATTTGTCTCAGGAGTGTAAAACAAATTATAAATAATGAGCCTGTCTTCGTCATGAAGAGTGTTGAGCATGGAATCTCCATCAACGGTTACGAATTTAATGACAAACAAAAAAACAACGACCATTAAAGCTATGGCATATGAGAAAACTTCAACAATGTCAAAAATAGATGACAAAACTCTTTTGCCGGCAAAATCCGTTTGACCGTCAGCATCAGACGCTACATTTCCATCGTTTTCGTCTGAATTGCCAGAAATCAAAGTCATTTCTTCTTCATTAGAATCAATTACTTCTTCATTTTTTAAATCGTTCAAGCTATCTAAAGAAATGTCTTCTTCATTCTCAAGATTTTCTTCTGCAAAAAACTGTATTTTATTTTTATAAGATAATTTTGTATTAATCATAAAAATGCCTCAATAAAAGTAGCCTAATATAACGGATAAGGGCTGCCTGAAAGGCAACCCTCCGTAGTCGAATAGTGCAATTTTAGATTTTCTCTTTAACCTTTGCGCTCTTACCAACCATGCCACGAAGGTAATAAAGTTTGGCGCGACGAACCTTACCGGCCCTCACTACAACAACCTTCTCGATGTTAGGAGAATGAAGAGGGAAAATCTTTTCAGTACCAACACCGTAGGAAACACGTCTAACAGTGAATGTTTCAGAAATTCCACCGTTCTTCTTAGCGATAACAACGCCTTCAAAGATCTGAATTCTTTCTTTTGCACCCTCTACAATGCGGTTGTATACCTTAACAGTATCACCAACATTGAACTTTGGAGGTTCGGGTTTTAATTGCTCGTTTGTAAAAGCTTTAAGCAAATCCATTTGCTTTCTCCTTTCAATATGTCGAGGTGTTCATGTGAGCACCAGAGGACCACCCCGTATTTCCAAAGCATTATACCATATTATATCTTGAAAATCAATATATAATTATGAAAATTTTTTATTAATGTTTATTTAATAATAATCATTCTTGAACATAACCAAAACTCAAATGAATTTAAACTCTTATCTTTTCACTTGTAGTTCTTGATCCGTACTGACTAATAACAGAACTCATGTTTGCCAATTCTGCTGCATATTCATCTGCATCGCCATTCATTGTTTTAACACTAATATTATAGAATTTGCAAGCAGTTCCCTCCGAACCGATAATCAGCGCTTCATTTCCCGTCCCAAGTGCCGTGTAAACAAGTTTCAATTCATTATTCACGTAAAAATACGCATCATCATCGGTGACAACCAGTTTCCATTGAAGAGTTAATGTTGTTCCGTTTGTATATGTGAATATGTCAGCAGCCGGAATATTATTCGTTTCATACGGAATGGCAAGTTTAAACTTACCGTTGCTTTCGTTGTCCCAAAGAAGAATTCTTCCAAATCCGCTGTCAACAACGCCAAATTGAATATGTGAATTTGTAGTAATTGCTGTTATGTCAAGACTACCGGATATCACATAGTTTCTCGACAAAGTTTCTCCTTTGTGTTTTATGTTAACGACACCGGTGCTGGCACTAATAGTTTGGTCTGTTGTAAAAGATATATCTCCTGTGAATGCATCACCGGCGGGTAATATTTCAATATCTGTTTTTGCTAACTCATCAACAAAAACATAGTAACAATCAACATATGGATGAACCGTATCTTTTAACATATCGTTAGTAAGAAGCGGCGGAGTGTCAATATATGTTATATAGCTTCTTTGATCGCACCACTTCTTCATTATGGAATTTATTTGTGAAACCATATTAATTTTCGCCGCATCATAACTTCTTTGTGAAATACCAAACCAATAAATTGGAGTGTCGGGATGAGAGTCATGAATAACAATAAACATTCTTTGAAGTGCACAAACAGCTTCGTCAACAGTGTCTAAATCGTCATATATATTATTAGTTCCAATATGCATAACAATATTTTTGGGATTAATGTCCTTCATCCATCCTGTACGATTCCAAACTTCCCAATGATATGTAGTTGTGGACCCTATGCCAAGACAAAGAGCATCTTTATAGGGATAAGACACAGTATAAAAATTCGACCAAAACCACGTATCAAAGAAGGAATCACCGACAAACAGTGTGGTTTCCCCACTATTCCCGTATAAATTCCATTGATTTTGCCTGTCCGTTGCTTGAGCGGAGAAATTATACTCATCGTAATTTACATTACCACTGGAATTTGTAGCATTATAATTTACATCTTTTGCATAAACATAAAAACTTCCGCTGAAATTTTCCGAAGTTGCAGTAACATAATAGGTACCGGCTTTCAATGCACTCACGGTCTGCTTTTCTTCATCAATAGTTAAGGCGCTTTTATCGTAAGAATATGTAAATTTTTCCGCAAATTGAGGTTTGGAGAAAGTTGGATAAAAATCAGATGCCGGATACCCGACAAACGCATTAACATTATCGAAAGAAACAGTACCGGCGGTTTCCAGCGTAGTTACATTAAAAACTGTCTTATGATATTCTGTCTTGGCAGTTACCGTAACAGTTTGGTTTGCAACCAAAGCTTCAACCGTGTTATTTTCAATTTTGATGCTGTTTCCCTGGAAAGAATACTCTATAGGATATGAATCGGCCGTAAATTGAGGGTTGATTTCCACTTTTTTTCCAACGATAACAGATATATCGTCTATATACAATTCACCATAATTAATAAAGGAATCGGTTTTACCACACGAAGATGTTAAAACGCAGATTATTGTTAAAATTATTCGAAACACCGACTTCATTTTCCTTGCCCCTTTTTGAAGAATTTTTTAAAAATCAGTTTTAATCAGTATATCACGGTCAGGATTTTTTGTCAATGCTATTTTCAAAAAAAGAGTTTTTATCTTGAAAAATTCAACTCAATAGTGTACAATACAAATAAACAGTCGTATCATAAAAAATTACAGCAAAGGAAAAGCAACGATAGCCATGAAAAATGCAAAAAATCTATATAATCTTCTCATAAAAAATCAATATACAATTACATTTGCCGAATCATGCACAGGAGGACTAATGGCTTCATCGCTTGTAGATATTCCCGGCGCGTCTTCGGTTTTTGGTTTTGGATTTGTAACTTATTCGGCGGAAGCAAAAAAGTCGATTTTAGACGTTAAATCCCAAACAATAGAAGAGTTTGGGATCGTAAGCGAAAATGTTGCAAATGAAATGATACAAGGCGCAATTAAAAAAAGCCATGCAAATGTTGGAATATCAATAACCGGATGTGCCGGTCCGGGAAAAGATACGGATGGAAATTTGCCGGGTACGGTTTGCTTCGGGTTTTCTGTCAACGGAAAAATTACGACTAAAAAAATATTGATTGATAGTAAAGACAGAAACACCTTTAGACTAAAGGCTGTGGAATATGCGTTTGAAGTTCTTTCTGATCTTTTAGCTTAATATATCAACATTGAAATTCTAACAAATTTTTAAACCGATATTCAAAAAAATATTGACAGCTATTTAACTTTATGATAAAATTACGAAATGTGTTCAAAAACGAAGTTGGAGGATTTTCCTTATGCCAAAAAACGAAATAAAAGTTAACTTCAAAAAAGGGATCGCCGCAAAGTCAATTATCATACTTTTAGCTGTCGTTATCGTTATTTCACTTATTTCCGGGAGTCTTTACTGGGTGTGGATGAAGTATTTCCTTTACCCTGATTTTTTTGATGCGTTTAATAGAACGCTTGAAACAAAAATGACCCATCTTTCTGATTTTGATTTTGATGCATTTGGAGAAAGCGGGAAAAATATTATAAATTTTGGCATTCCTGAAGAAGATTTAAAAAGCACAATCACTCTCGAAAGAAAAAGTCAAAGTTCTCGCGTTGTTATCGATACCGGCGAAGATACTTTAACCGGAATCCAAAAATACTATGTATTTGGATTTTATGACGGCATTCTTAAATCCGACCATAGCAATTTGTATGCCTCATCAGTTTTAACATTTGAGGAGGATTTCAATAATTCCATTTTCTGTCCCGACAGTAATTCGGAACACGAAATGTCTCAAAAACAAGCTGACACAATATGCAGTATTGCCAATCTTTTGGCAGGAAGTGGAGAAAATTCCGGTATTGATTTTCTCAAAAATTCGCTAAAAGATGCCATAAAAAATTCAAACATTTCCACCACATACAAAACTTACAAAGAAAATATAACGCTCCTTACAGAAAGCAGATATTGCAAAGTTGAAGAATTTTCTTTCGACAAAAATGACGTTGCGACCATACTTGACTCAGTTGCCGGAGATATCTCAATAAACAAAAACGAAGACTCCAATTCGTCGATTTTGCGTTTGAGTGCTGACAGCTTGTCATTGTATGCGGAGAAATTAAAAAGCAATGACGATCTGATGTTTGAGTTTGTAGTAAAAATTTTTTATTCGGGAGACTATGTTTCAGGAATGATAATAGACTACACTTACTCAGAAAAAGTCAATAAATCGATCAAGGTGGAAGATCTTGAAATAGGAAATATTTTGAATTATAAAGGTGACAGCGAATTAAGCGGAACTATCACCATTGACTTTGGTGCATTTCCTTCAAAAACAAGAGATATTCATTACGAAAACCTTTGCAAAGGAATTTTAAACGGACAAGAATATAACGGAACTTCACTTATTTTTTCAAGTGAACGCGCAGGAGATAGTATCAATTATTATGTCAAAGGAGATATCAATTCCGAAAAAACAGAAACAAGCTTCTATATGAACAACTCCGCAGGAGAAGCTGTATTCCATATTACAAAAGAAAACTCTGAAATTGTAAATATTAAATTTGATTTTTCTGACAGTGCAGATAAAATGAGTTTCAAACTTAAAACAGTAGAATTTAACGGCAAAGAAATAGAGTTTCCATATTCTTTCGACGTTACTTTCTACACTGAAGCTGAAATTATTCGTTTAGGGCAATACACATCTTTTCTTTTCCCTAATGAAGACTACAAAGAAAAAGATTACCAAAACTTTAAAAGTACAGTTGATAAATGGGAATCTATTTACGACCAATGGAAAATAGCCATGGATAAAGCAAATATTAAATTCTTTTCAAATATCGGTATATTATCAAAAGCAGAAATTTATCAGTAAAAATTGTTGCACAAAATTACTTCATCAAAAAGAAATAATTATATGACCAAACAGCGTTCAATTCTCGAACGTCCATTTCACGAAATGACATCGGATGTATTTTTTTACATCCGATTCTTATTTTTAAATACCTTTTCAGTTTAAACACAACGAATAAAAAAATATTTCAAATCGTTGAAAAAATAGAGCATAAACCTTGACAAATGAACGAAAAAATGATAAAATATAACAGATATATTTTTTGAAATATTACAAAAAAATTTCTGCATTAAACGGGTGTATTCATGGGAAAGATTTTATTTGTTGCATCATACAAAGGCGGCGTTGGAAAAACAACTGTTAGTGCCGGCATTTCCGCCTCGCTTGCTGCTTTAGGGAAAAAAGTACTTGTTATAGACGGTGATTTCCATATGAGGTGTATGGATCTTGTTTTAAATTCTGAAAATGATTTTATTTTCGACGCACTTGATGTTTTGCTTGGACGCTGCACTGCATCAGAAGCAATAATCAAAAATTGCGGTGCGGAAAACTTAGATTTCCTTCCCTCACCCTTAATATACGATGCTGAATTAAACGCTTTGGAAAATGCTGATATACTATTGAATGAACTTAAAGAAAGTTACGATTTTATTGTTATCGATTCGGGAGCAGACACACCGGGCATTTATGATTCATTTGCAGGCATTGCCGATGAGGGCATAATTGTTACATTTCAACAAGCTACAGCTATTAGAGCCGCTGAAGTAACCGCCGACAAGCTTTCTGATTTAGGAATAGAGTCTGTTAGATTAGTACTTAACAGTTACAGATTTTTTGGAAAAAAGAAAAAGTTTCTTCCAAATGTTTTTGAAAGCGTCACACGCACCGGGATTCCTCTATTAGGTGTTATTCCGTACGATCCCATTATTATCGAACATCAAGAAAAAGGCATACTACCGTTTTCTCAAAAAAATATTTTTCTAAAGCCGCATGAAGCAGCCTTTGGAAATATCGCTTTAAGAATTCTCGGAAATAAAGTTTCTTTGTTCAAAAATGTTGGAGCGTTTTCTTTGAGAAAGAATTACATAAAAGAAACGCCCATTGAAAAAACTTATAATTTTAAACAAGATACAGATTCCGAAAAAAATATCCAAGATAAATAATTACTTAAAAAATAATATTCTTAACACATTTGTTACAGGAGGAGATTTGTATGAAAATTGCTATTATAGCCAGTGAAAGTAAAAAGGAGTTAGTAACAGAAATATGTGTTGCGTATTGTGGTATATTAAACCGGCATGAACTTTGTTCAACAAGTACCATAGGTGAATATTTAGGAAAAGCCACGGGTTTAGAATTTGACACAGTTTCATTTGATGAGCACGGCGGTCTCTCCCAAATACAATCTCGAATAACATACAACGAAATTGACCTGCTTCTATATTTTAGAGATCCATGCTCTCAATCGGACTATGATACATCAAGATTTGACTTAGTAAGAGTTTGCGACGAAAACATGGTCCCTGTTGCTACGAATGTAGCAAGCGCAGAAGCTCTTTTACTCGCATTACAAAGAGGAGATCTTGATTGGAGAGAAAATTTCCAAAACATCCGTTTCGACTGATGTTTTCATGTTAGAATCATAATTAAGATTAGTTTAATATTTTACTGTATAATTTTAGATACATTAGAAAGGGTTTACTCTCGACAGAGAGTACAAAGAATCATGAAAGAAATTAAAAGAACAGGTTACTGTGCAGAATTTTCCGAAAAAGACATTGGTAAGGAAATATGTGTTAAAGGATGGGTGCAGTCAAAACGAGATTTGGGAAATTTAATGTTTATCGATCTTAGAGATAGAAGCGGCATCATTCAGCTTGCTTTCGATGATAAAACCGACAAAACCGTTTTTGAAAATGCCCAGGCTGCTAAAAGTGAATATGTTATATCAGCAATTGGAAACGTAAGAGAGCGTTCCAGTAAAAATCCCGATATCCCCACCGGAAGTATAGAAATTTTTGTTACGAATATTGAAATCCTTGCAAAATCGGAAACCCCTCCCTTTGAGATCGTAAAAAATTGCAAAGCCAACGAAAATCTTCGACTTAAACATAGATATTTAGATTTAAGACGCCCCGATTTAATGAATAATCTCTTGTTCAGACACAAGGTTGCAAAACTTACGAGGGATTACTTTGACGAAAACGGATTTATAGAAATTGAAACTCCCATTCTTGTTAAATCCACTCCGGAGGGTGCGAGAGACTATCTCGTTCCAAGCAGAGTTCATAAAGGATCTTTTTACGCATTACCACAGTCTCCACAGCTTTATAAACAACTTTCTATGGTTGCAGGCTTTGATAGGTATATGCAGATAGCACGCTGCTTTAGAGATGAAGACTTGAGAGCAGACAGACAGCCTGAATTTACTCAGATAGACTTTGAAATGTCGTTCGTTGATATAGATGATGTTCTTTCAATTGGAGAAGGATATGTTTCTAAACTTTTTGGCGAATTATTGGGAGTTGAAAACATTTCCCCCATTCCAAGGCTTACCTATCAAGAAGTTATGGAACGCTTTGGTTCCGATAAACCCGATATGCGATTTGGCATGGAAATAAAGGACATTTCGCACATTGTTAAAGACACAGATTTTATCGTGTTTAAAAGCGCAATCGAGGGTGGAGGCTCTGTAAGAGGTATAAACGCCGAAGGGTGCGCGGACAAGCTCACAAGAAAAGAAATTGATAAATTAGCTGATTACGCCAAGAGCACCGGTTCAAAAGGACTTGCTTGGATTAGAATTACACCTCAGGGTTTGACTTCTTCTTTCGGAAAATTTATTTCCGATGAAAAGATGAGCGAAATTATAAGCGCATTTTCAGCAAAAGAGGGTGACGTTGTTCTCATCTTGGCGGACACAAACACAAACGATGTCTTGAGCCGTTTAGGTCTTTTAAGAATCGAAACAGCAAATAGGGTTGATATTAAAAGAGAAGGATATAAATTCCTTTGGGTACTTGAATTTCCATTTTTTGAATACGATCCCGAATCGGGCGAATATGTAGCAATGCATCATCCGTTTACGGCCCCCCTTGACGAGTGTCTCCCCTATCTTGAATCGGATAAATCCAAAGTAAGAGCAAAAGCATATGATCTGGTTTTGAACGGCGTTGAGCTTTCAAGCGGCTCCATCAGAATTACTGATCCTGAACTTCAAAATAGGATATTTAAGCTTTTAGGTCTTTCGGACGAAGAAGCATATGAGAAGTTTGGTTATCTCTTAGATGCATTTAAATTTGGACCTCCACCGCATGGAGGCATGGCTTTGGGACTTGACAGACTTGTTATGCAAATGTTGGGTTGCGAAAGTCTTAGAGAAGTAATTGCTTTTCCGAAAATTCAAAACGCAACAGAGGTTATGACCTCTTGTCCGAGTAATGTTCCCGATAATGTTTTAGTAGATTTGGGGATAGAAGTTTCCTCTTCCGACAAAGGTGAAAAAGATGATTGAATTTTGTAACGTAGTTAAAAACTTTGGAGACAAAAAAGCTTTAAAAAACATTTCATTTTCAGTTTCAGATGGTGAAATTATGGGCTTTTTAGGTCCCAATGGTGCCGGCAAGACAACGGCACTTAATATACTCACCGGGTATCTTTCCGCCACATCCGGAACTGCAAAGATTAACGATATTGATATTTTGGAAAAACCAAAAGAAGTTAAGTCCAAAATCGGTTTTCTTCCTGAACAACCTCCTCTTTATTTCGATATGACCGTTAAGGAATATCTTAGCTTTGTTTTTGATTTAAAAAAGCCCGATATCCCTAA
This sequence comes from uncultured Oscillospiraceae bacterium, assembly GCA_964509125.1. Lineage (GTDB taxonomy): Bacteria > Bacillota > Clostridia > Oscillospirales > CAG-382 > SIG653. Next base: position 24,830 of record CAZDVZ010000009.1, read on the forward strand.
AAAAGCTCATATTGAAGAAGTTTGCCATGTTGTTAAGATTGACAATGTTTACAATAGAATGATCAAAAATCTTTCTAAAGGTTATAAACAAAGAGTCGGTATTGCCCAAGCACTCATTGGTAAACCTGAGGTATTAATATTTGATGAGCCTACCGTTGGTCTTGACCCTAAGCAGATTATAGAAATCAGAAATTTAATTAAATCTTTGGGAAAAGACCATACTGTTATTCTTAGCACACATATACTTTCCGAAGTTCAACAAATTTGCGACAGAATCGTTGTAATTAACGAGGGTACCATTGTTGCAAACGAAAAAACGGAAGATCTTATAATGGCCGTTTCAGGCCCCAATAAACAAATTGCAAAAATTTGTGGTCCGGAGACGGATGTTATTAAAGTTATACGTGGAATTTATGGAGTTAAAAATATTGAAGTATTAGGAAAACGTGACACCGATTCCATAAGTTATTACATTGAATGCGAAGAAAGAATGGACATTAGAAAACTTCTTTTTTCTTCTCTCGCTAAAGCGGGCTACCCTATAATCGGACTCGAAGGTGTTGAAGCAAGTCTTGAAGATATTTTCATTAGTTTAACAAATAAATCTACAGAAAATAATAAAAAAGAGCAAAATTCAACAAAATCCAACAAAATAAAAGTAGACTAAGAAAGGAGAATAAAAAATGTTTTCGGTATATAAAAAAGAATTAAAATCATATTTTATTACTCCCGTTGGATATATTTTCACCGGTGTGTTTTTAGCCGTTTCAGGAATTTTGTTTAGTTTATGTACACTTTACCAAGCGGAAAGCAGTAGCATTTCTCTGTATTTTTCTCTCTTATTTGTTGTACTCGCTGTTCTTTTGCCACTGCTCACAATGAAACTTTTATCAGATGAAAGGCGCACTAAAACCGAGCAACTTCTTCTTACCTCCCCTATATCCCTTTTCGGGATGATTTGCGGAAAATATTTTGCGGCTTTAAGTTTATACGCCGTAACTCTTTTGGTAAATAGTATAAACTTTGTTCTCCTTTACGTATATGGAGAACCCAATCTTGCTGTTATTTTAGCTGACATAATTGCTATTTTCTTTGTCGGTGCAGCTTTTTTGGCTGTAGGAATTTTCATTTCCGCTTTAACAGAAAGTCAGTTGATTGCTGCTGTTATGAGTATTCTTTCAACCTTTGGTATGCTGCTTCTTTCATATATCGCTTCGTCTGTATCTGCAGAATGGCTTAGAGTTATTATAAAATGGTTTGCGGTATATAACAGATTCTCCGCATTTTCCAATGGAATGTTTGATATTGGAGCAATCATTTATTTTATAAGCTTTACAGTTGTTTTCCTCTTTCTCACTGCAAGGCTTTATGAACGACGCAGATGGTCTTGATCTAAGGAGGAAAAAACATGAATAGTAGAAAAATTCAGTACAGTTCTGTTTCAATTGTATTTACTGCTGTTGTTGTTGCACTTATACTTGCTTTGAACCTTTTTATAACTTCGATAGAAGATAAGTTGGCAACCAAAATTGACCTTTCAAGTACAAATTTAATAAGTATTTCCGAAAGCTCGCACATCGCTTTAAGCGCGCTTGGAGACGATTTTGACACAACTATATATTTTCTTACGGCTAAAGATATTTTAGAATCCACATCACAAGAAAAAATTTATATGGTTCATGAGCTTGCAAATGAGTACGCAAGGCAATATCCTAATAACATTAAGATCGAATATAAAGATCTAAACAAGGACATGGAGTTCCTTAAGGATATAAAAGAAAAGGCTCAAACTACTTTAAGCGAAGATAAAATTATTGTAGAAGGAAAAAAAGACGGAAAAACGATACATTTCAAAGTTTACTCTTTCTCAGCATTTTTTGTTACCGACGAAGATTCGGGAGAATATTTTGCTTTCCAGGGTGAATTAAAATTCACTTCCGCCATTCTTCAGACATCAATGACAGAAAGACCTATAGCGCTTTTCACAACCGGTCACGGTGAAACCGTAAAAGGGATTCTTGAAGGAGACGGTTCAAGAGTAATTCATAGCTATCCGGTTGAAGACATAAACAATGAAGATTTATATTATGAACTCGTTGAATATGTTCCGCTTTTCCAAATGCTCGACAATTCCGGTTTTGAAATCAAAGCCATGGATCTACGTATAGAAGATATTCCGGAAAACACTGATCTGATTGTAATAAGCAGTCCTACAAGTGATTTTCAAAAATATGAAAATGACATGGATCCCCTTGTGAAAACTGAGATCAATAAAATTGATGATTTTGTTAATTCGTTCAAAAGCCTCGCGGTTATTGTTGGCGAAAGCACAAACGACGATATGAAAAATTTACGCGAACTTATGTGGGAAGAATATGGACTCGATTTTGACGCAAATAATAAACTCAAGGATGAAGACAACTGTGTTATTACGAGCGGTTCAACAACTTATGACGGATACAGTATTGTAGGAAAGTATGCTGTTGGTCAAAATTCGTTGGAGCACGCAATACTATCCAACGTGATTAACACATCTATTAAAACCGTATTCAGAAACCCAATTAAAATCAAAGTAAATCCCGATGTAAAGGGCGCTGCAATTTCCGTATCCACCTACGACGAGGCAAAAGTTTTAGCCGGTAACGAGGAAGTTGAAACAGGATCTTTCCCTTTGATTGGCGTATTTTGCAACTATGAGTTTGGGAAAAATAATGCTATTGAATATAAGCGTGTTTTCCTTATAGGATCGGACGAATTCTTGTCTCCAACATATACAAGTGGTGAATACGGTAACCCATATATTTTCTACGGAATGGCAAGAGCTGCGACGAACAATGAAATAATTCCTGATGATATTACTTACGCAAAATTAGAAAGCGAAGGACTTAACGGCGAAGTTCTTACAAGTGATGTCGCGCGGAAATGGGCCTTTAGAGTTTCATTATATATTCCTTCGGTAATATTAATAATCGGAGGCGTTGTTTGGCTTAGGAGGCGTCATTTATAATGAGTTTAAGTAAAAGAATTAAATCAATTATAATAATTTCTCTTTTATCTATTCTTGTAGTTGGAGCATATTATATTGTTTCGTACTTTATAAGTGATGAAGAAACAGACGAATATTACAGCTTTACAGAAGAAGAAATCGAAATACTCAAAGAGACAGAAAAAATTGACATATATATGTTCAAACCCGAATTTATGTTTTATGAAACTTCAACTGAAAATACGGAAGAAGAAGAAAAATTTTCTATACCTTCCCCATCCAAAGTTGGAGAAAATTTGGGTACATCTCTAAGAGAATTCATCATTAAAGGTAATGTTGCAGAAGATACAGGTGAAAGAGCAGACGAATATGCAACAGTTATTAATGGCTTCATGAAAAGTTTATCTGAAGTTTCTTCAAAAATTAACTATTATCACGATGAAAACGGAAGTTTTTCTGAAAAATATAATATAACCGGAGACTATATTATTTTTGATAAAGACGGGGAGATAACAAAAGTTGCTTATGATGATTTTTTTGTTACCCTCGAAGACGGAACAAAATATGCTTTTGACCGTCAGAAGGTTATTAATATAATTAATTCCATAAACGGACGTGAAGAAAAAAACGTACATTCACTGGTTGCTTTAAAAGGATATGACACGGACGGCGACACTGTCAGTACAATAACAAATACACCATTTGTATTTCCACCCATAACGTCACGATATGATGTTCAAGTTTTAAATGTTTACAACCGCAACGGAGGATTTCGTGTTTATCAAGATGAAACAACACAAAATTTCTATTTTAAAGACGCTCTAACGCTTGATTATAATTCCGAATTATTTTCAACCGCTTTGATGTCTGCAATTTATATGTTATCCACCGGAAAGGTTGAATCTCCCGTTTCCCTTGCTGAATACGGACTTGATGATGAAAAAAATGCAACAGCCGTAGTGCAGATTTATATGAAAGGAGAAAACTCTCCTTCGCATCAAGTTATTATTGGAAACAAGACTGTGGACGGAACGGGATATTACGCTAAATATTATAACAAAGATCACATCTATATAATTAGTTCTGACATTGAAAATGGTCTTTTGCTTCCCGCTCAAGATTTCTTTCAAAAAAGTATTGTGCATACAGTAACAAGCGTTGAAGGTGTTTACAGTATTGACGATATTAAAGTAAATTTTTTGACAGAAGATAAAGAGTTAAATGTTGTATTAATGGAAGACGAAGATGATGACGGTTCGCAGGTATACAGCATTTGGAAAATAATTTCTCCGCAAGAGCTTATTCCAACGGGGAAAGAATTTGGAAACCCAAATTCAAGCGCATTTACAGAGTTTATTCAAAGCGCAGCGACCTTAACTTCAGAGAAAATTGTTGAATACAAAATGACTGACGTTCCTATAAGCGAAAGTGCTGCTTGGGATATTATATCCGAAGAAGTTCTTGCAAATTATATTCAAAACAGGATAGTCAGTGATGGTAAGGATCGAAGCGAAATAGAGGGTTTTTCTGCTGAGACGTTGGAAAAATACGGACTTTTGAATCCAAGGCTTGAGGTATCATATTCATACCCCGTCGAAGCTTCAAACGGAGAAGAATATAAAATATTTTCCAGAGTTATGATCAGCGAATTAAACGAGGATGGTGAATACTATGCGTATTCATATCTTTACACCTTTAATAGTAAAGGAGAACTTACCGAAATTCAATGCACAGGATGCATTACTACCTTATCAAAAGATAATGTAACATGGCTTGAATGGGGCGTTATGGATTTTAATAACAAATTCCTTTACAAAAACTACGTTTACAATGTAGATTGGCTCGAAGTAGAATCTAACGGCGAAATATATCGTTTTAATGTAGATGCATCTGAAGAAGACGAAGAAGTTTATGCGGTTACTCTTGTTCACAATGGATCATCTCAAAGCATTGAGCCAATGAATTTTAAATTGATGTATAGTTCCGTTTTGCTTATATACATGGTAGATAACTATGAAATTGCTAATGAAGAGCCCCAAATGATGTGTAGGATCACTATACACGCACGAGGTGGATCTACAGAAATGATTTTCTATCGTGTTACCAACACTAAAGCGTATTACACTTTAAACGGCGAAGGCAAACATTATGTTAAAGTTTCCACAGTATTTAATTTCTTGAGTAAATATAACAGAGTTATAAACGGAGAAACTTTATCAAGAGACGATTTTGGAATATGAAAAAAATAATATTAATCGCGCTTTCCCTCATAATTCTAATTTCCACAGGTATTATTACATTCTTTTCTTGCAGTAAAGTGTCAAATAGAAGCTACAATAGAATTGAAGATTCTGTTAAAAAAACAAATTGGGAAAACACTTACAGCGCATCATTTGTTTTGGAAGTTAAAGATGTTGATACCCAGGATCTTATAATGTTTGTTCAAGGAACTTACTCGATCAATAAAAACGACGGTACCATTCTATGCGGAGAACTTGTTCAAACTGTTTACAATACTCCTTCCTCTTTTAAAATTGGATTTTACGACGACACATATGTTACATTAACAGACGAGTACAAAGTACTTTCCGATCTTGAAGAAGAAGTTTTGTTAAGTCAATTTATGTGTTCGCCCGCAATTTCTCTCCGGAAAGATGAAATTGAATCCATTAAAAAATCCGAGGTTTCTGACGGAAATATGTATACTGTCATTGCCAATGAAAATTTTGGAGATTATTTGTCACGGTTGCTTGGAGATGATATTTATACGTTTTCTTCAATGAAGCAACCCAAGAAAGAAATGACCGAATACTCTGACCTAATATTAAAGTATATTATTGGTGACGATGGATTTTTAATTGGCAGAGAAACATCTTACATCATTACGGCATACGATACAGTTCCCTATTATCCCGGATATCAGGCAAACGATGATGATTTCAAAAGGACTTTTTCCATCTCTTTAAAGCACAATTACAAAGCGTTTGGAGGCGAAGTTTCTGTTGACATCTCCCCTTTCTTACCGGATGACGAAACTGAATCTGAAAACTAATACCGTCATAAAATAATAAACAGGTATAAAAAAGCCTCACTTCTCATATATTTTACTAAAAACAATGGGAAGTGAGGTTTTTTATGGCAGACAAAAGAAAAAAATTTAAGAAAAAATCAATGGGGAACGAAAATTTTATAGTTTCTGTTTTATGTGGATTTTTAACAGGAATAGCTTGCATTTTTATTATTTCCCTAATATGTTCTTCATTATCATTAAAATTCAAAAATCCAATCAACGCTACATCATGGTTGGCAATCATTTGTCTGACCATAGGTTCATTAATTGGAGGAATATCGTCAGGAATGCTATATAAAAGCAATCCAATTCTATCTTCTGCTGTTGGTTCAATAATTATAGGGATAATTCTATTGCTAACTAATATAACAAATGATGGAAGCTTATCAATAATCAATCTTTTACTTTCACCGGTTATTTCCGTTGTTGGAGGTATTATCGGCGGAATGATTTGCAAAAGCTTTGGACATAAAAGCAAAGTAAAACGATACTTAAGCTAAAAACATAGATTTTAAAAAACAGATATAAAATAAATGATACTGTGTTAATATTACTTGATATGCAAAAAGGCTGTCTCAAACGCAAAATTAAATTTGCAATTGGGACAGCCTTTTCATCTGAAGTTGTTTGAATTCGATTTTGTGCATAATTTAAAAAGCTGTCTCAAGCACTATATTAAAGTCGAACATGAGACAGCTTCATAATACCAAATTATTTCATTTTTTCCTGTTTAACTTTTTTGTCAATAATATGTCTTGAAGCCAATTCCCTTCTTATATCATCAACCGTAACCCCTGTTTCAGCCATAAGCACAAGGACATGATACGCAAGATCGGATATTTCATAAATTTCTTCTTCTTTGCTGTTTTTCGAACCAATAATAACTTCCGTTGTCTCCTCGCCTATTTTTTTTAGTATCTTATCTAAGCCTTTTTGGAAAAGATAAGTGGTGTATGATCCCTCAGGCATCTCACGCTTTCTACCGCAAATAAGTTCATAAAGACCATCAATAGAAAATTCAGGTGTCTCAGCTTCCAAAACAGGTGATGTAAAACAGCTTTCTGTACCTGTATGGCATGCCGGCCCGTCCTTTATAACCTCAACAATCAATGCGTCATTATCGCAATCAGCGGTAATTGAAACAACATGTTGATAATTTCCCGAAGTTTCTCCTTTTAACCATAATTCATTTCTGCTTCTGCTATAAAAGCAAGTAAGCTTTTTTTCCAGTGTAATTTCCAAACTCTCTTTGCTCATATAAGCAAGTGTCAATACCTTTTTTGTATAAAAATCCTGAACTATTGCAGGAATCAACCCTTTATCATCAAATTTCAAATTTTGTAAATTCATTCTTTCTCTCCTAATCTTCTCACGGGAATACCTTCCGCGGATAAAATTTTCTTTAAATCTTTAATTTCAAGCTGTTTAAAATGGAAAATCGAGGCCGCAAGCCCTGCATCTACTTTTTTTATAGTTTTAAAAAGTTTAACAAAGTCATCTGCACAACCGGCGCCGCCTGATGCGATCACGGGGATATCAACAACATTACATATGGAATCAAGCATTTCTAAATCAAAACCTTTTTTAATTCCATCGGTATCGATGCTGTTGACAACAAGTTCTCCTGCTCCACGCTCCCAACCTTCTTTCGCCCACTTTATCGCGTCCATTCCTGTGTTTTCTCTTCCACCTTTTGCAAAAACGGTAAATCTGCCATCAACCCTTTTTACATCCATGGAAAGTACAACGCATTGATCACCATATTTTTTTGCCGCTTCGTTTATCAAATTGGGATTTCTAATAGCACCGGAATTAACACTAACCTTATCCGCCCCCGCTTTCAACACGCGGTCAAAATCATAAACGGAATTTATACCACCGCCAACTGTAAGTGGAATAAAAATCTTATTAGCAACCCTTTTAAGTATCTCTGTAAAAAGTTCTCTTCCTTCAAATGAAGCTGTAATATCATAAAAGACCAACTCATCTGCACCTGAATCGTTATAAAACTCAGCTAAAGAAACAGGATCATTTACATCTTTTACGCCTTCAAAATTTACACCTTTTACTACTTTGTCCCCTCTCACATCCAGGCATGGGATTATTCTCTTAGCAAGCATAAAATCCTCCTATGACCGACAGATTTGGAGCGCTTTTTTTAAATCCAAAGCTCCGCTATAAAGTGCTTTACCCAAAATTGCGCCGTAGATTCCCATTTTTGAAAGCTCTTCAATTTCGCTATAGTATGTAATTCCACCTGATGCAACTACATTAAGGCCTTTAATTTTTGACAACTTTTTATACGCCTCAAGATTTGTTCCTGTTTCTGTTCCATCTTTGGATATATCGGTATAAATAACTGTTCCAATATTCATAGATAAAAGACTTTCACAATATTCAAAGCCGGAAACATTACTCGTTTCGGTCCAACCATGAACTGCTGCATATCCATTCTTTACGTCAATTCCGGCTGCAATAAGGTCACCGTATTTTTTTCCCATATTTTTGGCAAATTCAGGATTGTTTATGGCAACTGTTCCCAATATAACTCTATTTACACCTATATCACGATACCTTTGTATACGCTCTTCATCTCGTATGCCTCCGCCTACTTCCACAAACAAATCTGTCTCCTTGACAATTCGCTCAATGGAGGCAAAATTATCTACACTTCCGCTTTTTGCACCATCAAGATCAACAACGTGAAGATGTGTCGCGCCTAAGGCTTCATATTTCTTTGCAACATCAACGGGAAGACCTTCGTAAATCGTCATTTTATTATAATCACCTTTATAAAGGCGCACTACGCTTCCGCCGCTAATATCTATAGCAGGAAAAATTATCATAATATGTCTCCTATAAATTAAATTTCAGAAAAAGCTTTTAAAATATTTAATCCCACTTCACCGCTCTTTTCGGGATGAAACTGAGTTCCATAAAAATTTTCAAACTCAACAGCTCCCGTTATTTCAGTTCCATAATCACTTACCGCTACGATGGATTCTGCGCAATTTTTTCCGTAAAATGAGTGAACATAGTATACATAACTTCCTTCTTCAACATATTTAAAAAGCTTACTTTCTTTCTTAAACGTCAAAGAATTCCAACCCATGTGAGGCACTTTCAAGTCCTTGGATATATCATCAGCAATAGGACAAATTTCACCCTTAATCAAACCAAGTCCTTGATGTTCACCATACTCAAAGCTTTTTTCAAAAAGCAATTGCATTCCCAAACAAATGCCTAATACGGGTTTTTTTGTATTCTTTAAAAAAGGGATCAAACCTGTATTTTCAAGCATTTTATAAGCATCTCCAAAAGCACCTACACCGGGAAGAATTACTTTATCTGCTTTTTCTAAAACTTCAATATCATTTGTAACAACAGTATCAAGTTTCAAATATGACAATGATGCACAAAGTGAAAACAAATTTCCAACACCATAATCAATAATGGCTATCATACAATAGCCCCCTTAGTTGACGGTATTTCTCCGTTTGAATTGGGATCGATAGCAAGTGCCATTTTAAGTGCTCTTGCGAAACTTTTAAACATTCCTTCAATTATGTGGTGAGAATTAATTCCTGATAATAGTTTAAAATGTACATTCATTTTAGAATTTGCTGTAAAGGCAATAAAAAACTCTCGTACAAGTTCTGTATCAAAATCCCCAACTTTTTCTGTAGGAATTAGAACGTCATATCCTAAAAAACTTCTTCCACCGCAATCTACAGCGCAAAGCACCAAAGCTTCATCCATGGGAAGAATAATGTTGCCGTATCTGTAAATACCGGAACAATCTCCAAGAGAATCGGAAAATGCTTTTCCTAAAGCTATTCCCAAATCTTCTACGGTGTGATGCATATCAACTTGGAGGTCGCCTTTACAACCTACGGAAAGATCAAAGGACCCGTGTTTTGCGAAAAGTTCCAACATATGATCAAGAAAACCTATCCCGGTCTCAACTTCATATTCGCCGGAGCCATCAATATCAAGTCTTAAATATATTTCGGTTTCGGAAGTTTTTCTTTCAATTACTGAACGTCTCATAATATGCCTCCCAAGATATTTTTTGTTTCCAAAACAAATTGTTTCATTTGTTTTTTGCTTCCAATGGTTACTCTTATATATTCGGAAATTTCGCCGCCCAAATATCTAACTAATATACCACGTTCTTTAAGTTTCAAATATAATTCTTTGCCACTTATGTTAGAATGTTTCATAAGAATAAAATTTGACATTGAGTTTGGAAAATCAAAACCCATATTTTTTATTTCAAGCTTTGTTTCTTCCCTTGCGGAAACAATCTCTTTGATGCAGAATTTAAAGTATTCTTTATCTTTCATCGCATAAGCTCCCGCAATAATAGATAATCTGTTCACGTTATACGGATTAAAAGAAAACCTTAGGGTATTAATATCGGAAATAAGGCTTTCGCATCCAATTGCAAATCCGATCCTTCCGCCGGCTAAATTTCTTGATTTTGAAAAAGTTTGTACAACTATCAAATTATCATATTTATCAACTAACGAAACAGCACTTTCACCGCCAAAATCAATATATGCTTCATCAATAACAACAAGGCGGTTTCTGTCATATGCTACAAGCTTTTCAATTTCTTCTAAACATATATATGTACCTGTTTGAGCATTTGGATTAGCAATGATAATATTTTTTTTACTGTCAAAAAATTTTTTTAAATCTATGGAAAGATCTTCCTTCATTGGAACGGTTTCCAAATCAATTCCAAAAAATTTGGCAAATACAGGATAAAAGCCATACGTTACAGACGGACATACAAACCCGTTATCTCCAAATCCACGAAAAATAAAAGCTAAAATTTCATCGCTTCCGTTTCCAACAGCAACATTCTCTTTTTTTATTCCATAATAGTTCGCAATGCTATTTACTAAAAAAGAAGCCGATGGATCGGAATATAAATTAAGTTTTTCAATCTCTTCAACGCAAACTTTATTGAGAACCATGGGCGAAGGAGGAAAAGGAGATTCATTTGTATTTAATTTGATAAACTTGCCTGCAATCTGTTCCCCCGGAGTATATGGGACAAGATCTTTTAAACTATTTGAAAAAAAACGACTCATGCTTTTTTACCTCTTACCAATACACTTTCTGCGTGAGCATCAAGACCTTCAGCACGTGCAAATTGTGCAACCTTGTCCATCGTCTCTAATGCAGCATTTTGCGGATAAAAGGAAAATGCAGATTTTTTCACAAAATCATCAACAGATAAAGGAGAAGAGAACTTAGCACTTCCTCCTGTAGGTAAAGTGTGATTGGGACCGGAAAAATAATCCCCAAAAGGTTCGGGTGTGTTATGTCCCATAAATATAGAGCCTGCATTTGTAATTTTATCTAAAATTGCAAATGGATCTTCAACACACAACTCAAGATGTTCAGGAGCTATATTATTGCTTAAATCTATAGCATTTTCAAGACTATCAACAACAATAATTTTTCCGTTTGTATCTATAGACGCACGAGCAATATCTTTTCTTGAAAGATTTTCAAGGCGGCGCTCCACCGCAAGAGAAACCTTTTCTGCCAAATTCATGTCGTTTGTAACTAAAACAGCAGTTGCCAATTTATCATGCTCTGCTTGAGACAAAAGATCGGCGGCTAAAAATTCGGGATTTGCAGAGCTATCTGCAATTATAAGTATTTCACTTGGGCCGGCTATCATATCTATAGATACTTTTCCAAACACCATTTTCTTTGCAAGAGCCACATAAATATTCCCCGGTCCAACAATTTTGTAAACAGCCGGAATCGTATCGGTACCATAAGCAAGAGCGGCTATACCCTGCGCTCCACCGCATTTAAAAATTCTGTTAACTCCGCAAAGTTTTGCGGCAGCAAGTATCTCGTTCTTAATTTTTCCATCTTTTCCACAAGGAGTTATCATTATTATTTCAGAAACACCGGCAATTTTAGCAGGTATAGCATTCATCAAAACGGTTGATGGATAAGCGGCAGTACCTCCGGGAACATATATACCAACTTTTTCTATGGGAGTGTATTTTTGACCTAATATTATACCATTTTCCTTTTCAATTTTAAATCCGTCTTTAAGCTGCATTTTATGAAAAAACTCTATATTTGCTTTGGCTTCTTTTAAGATTTCAAGAAAATCTTCATCAACAGCATCATATCCTGCATCAATTTCTTCTACAGATACTTCAAGTTTTTCAAGCGACGGGCAGTCAAATTTCCTGGTATATTCAAGAACCGCCCTGTCTCCCTCGCTAATTACTCTCTCTACAATTTCTTTTACAGTAGTCTCATATTCACCATATGAATGTATTTCCCTATTTAATATTGTATTTAGGGCTATTTCTCCATCATATATACGAATCATTTTGCACCCTTTCCAAGTTCTGATACAATTTTATTTATTTCATCCATTTTAAAGAAATATGACGATTTATTTACAATAAGTCTTGCACTGATAGGCACAATTTCTTCCCTTACTGATAAACCGTTTTCAACAAGCGTTTTACCTGTTTCCACAATGTCAACAATAACATCGGAAAGCCCCAAAATCGGAGCGAGTTCAACAGAACCATTAAGTTTTACTATTTCAATTTCTCTATTAATGGAATCGTAATAACCCTTTGCAATATTTGTAAATTTAGTAGCAACTCTCAACGGTCTGGAAGTGTTTTCTCTAAATTCATTTTTTGCAGCTACACACATTTTACATTTTCCAAAGCCTAAATCCAAAAGCTCATAAACATCTGCTTCGCTTTCAAGAAGAATATCTTTACCAACTACACCTATATCAGCAGCTCCGTTCTCAACGTAAATTGCTACATCCGAAGGTTTTACAAGAAAATATTTAACACCGTTTTTTTCGTTTACAAAAATCAGTTTCCTACTGTCTTCCAAAATTTCTTTACATTCATACCCTATAGATGCAAGGAGATTATATACTTTATCACCCAATCTGCCCTTTGGCAAAGCAACATTCAACATTTTATAAAATCTCCTTTCTTCTAAATTTAAAACCGGCAGGTACTTCTGTATCCAGACGAACACTTTCCCCACTATCTGTTATCTCTTTCGCCCTCTTGAGAACTTTTGAAGGCTCATCATTCTCATTGTATATTAAGATTACATCGGCATCATAATTTACACATTCATCTAAATACAAAAGATCATCAAGATATACTGCAAAGCCTTCTGCATTTACTTTTGCACCAAATTTTTCTACCAAACCATCATATCTTCCGCCCGACAAAACCACTTTAGGAATTCCTGATATAAAACCATTAAAAACTATTCCGTTATAATAATATGGATCATTTATAATTGAAAAATCAACCTTTATTTTATGGGAATAACCAAGCTCATTCATGCAGTCAACCGTTTTCTTCAAAAGATTTGCGGCATCTTCAATTTCATCGATACAAGGAATTTCCCCATCCAGCAAGCCAACAAACATTTTTTGACCTTCTTCATTTATGTCAATTTCTCGAAGGTATTTAGTAAGTTCATGCTTATTTTTTCCTTTAATGCAACAAATGATATTTTCTTTAGCATCATGAGATTCGATTTTAAAATGTGAAAACAAACCACTAATAATCCCCGTATTTGAAATACACAACATATTTTTTTCGCTTATAATATCAAGTGATTTCATAGCAAGAGATAAAATTTCGCAATCTTTTGTAAGATCGATATTACCAATTACTTCCAACCCTATCTGATTTATCTCTTTATACTCTTCAGATTTTCTATCGTAACGATAAACACTTTCTTTATAATAAAGCTTTTCCGTTTGTCCCACATTCGCTTTGGCATTTTTGACGATTGAAAGAGTAACGTCAGGCTTTAATGCGAGGAGTTTACCATTGTGATTAAACGTAATAATTCTATCATCAGAAAGAAAATTCTTATTTTCCATATAAAGAGAATATTCTTCAAATTTTCTCATCTTATAATATTTATAACCATTGTGATCAAAAAGCTCTTTTAGTGCACCTGTAATTCTGTCTTCTTTACGAGTCGTTTTCATCATTTCGCTTCCTCATCAATATATTTCTTCAAAACAATGCTATAACCGCCACTACCATGCTTTATGCACCTACTTACACGGCTTAATGTTGCGGTTGATATATTCTCAATATTATCAGTAACTTGTTGATATGTTGCTCCTTTAAGAAGCATCATGGCACTTATTAATCTTTGATTTAAATATTCAAGCTCTTTATATGTACATAAATCTTCTAATAGCATCTTCATTTCTTCAGCAGAATCTATGGAAGATAGAACATTGTATACTTCATCTGTTAAATTATTATTATGACCCATATGTTGCCCTCGCTTTCATGTGTCAAATTATACCACAAAACTTTAGCATTGTAAAGTGCTAAAGTGAATTATGTACTGTAATTTTTGTTTTTTTACAATTTGTATTTAAATTAATATTATAATTTATATGTTGACTTACTATGTTTATTAGTTTATAATGTAAGCATAAAAAAGAGGAAGTGATTGGAAAATGAGAATTGTAGGAATTGATTACGGAGACGCAAGAACAGGAATTGCGGTCTGTGATGAAAATGAAATCATTGCATCGGCAATCAAGACCATTAAAGCAAAAGGGCTTACGGAAATGGCTGAAAAATGCAGTGAAGAAATAAAGAAACTAAATGTAAAATTGATCGTTTTGGGACTTCCGAAGAATATGGACGGCTCTGAATCTTTTCGCGCGGAAAAAACAAAATTATTTGCGGAAATGTTGAAACAAAAAATCGACCTTGAGATAGTTTTTTTTGACGAGAGGCTTACAACGGTTTCTGCTTATAATTATTTAAACCAAACGAACTATAACAAAAACAAAAAGAAAAATGTTATTGATGCGCTATCGGCACAAATTATATTGCAAGATTACATTGATATGAGAAAAAACAAGCTCAAATAAAAAGGCTGATTTTCATTACAATATTTGAAACGTGCTTCAAAAACAACTTTCACACATGATGAAGTAAATTATAAAAATATGTCGAAGGGATATGCTATATGTCTATTACAACAATTCTATTTGACCTTGACGGTACACTTTTACCAATGGATCAAGATACATTTGCAAAAGCATACATAAAAGGGCTTACAGCCGTCGCAGACAATGCAGGTTATAACCCAAAAACATTTAGTAAAATTATATATAACGGAATAGTAGCAATGATAAATAACGACGGTCGAAAAACAAATGAAGATGTTTTTTGGGATGTTCTCGCCGCAACATACGGAGAATCCATTCGGAATCATATTCGCTTATTTGATAAATATTACGCTACCGATTTTCAGAAAATAAAGGACATCTGTGGCTTTGCACCACAAGCCTCTGAATTAATAAAATATGTTAAGGAAAAAGGATATCGTGTTGCTCTCGCAACCAATCCTCTTTTCCCCAAAGTAGCCACCGAAAGTCGTATCCGTTGGGCGGGACTGCAACCAAAATATTTTGAAATATATACAACATACGAAAATTCTTTTCATTGCAAGCCAAATACAGCATATTATACCGATGTCATGGAACAACTTGGTGTTAATCCCGAAGAATGCCTAATGGTAGGAAATGATGTATCCGAAGACATGATCGCTGAAAGCCTCGGAATGAAAGTGTTTCTACTGACCGATTGTATGATTAACAAAAACAATTCTGATATATCTGTGTATGCCAACGGCAGTTTTGACGAATTGATGAAATATATAAACAAATTAAAGTAACTAAACCGAACCAAAATAATGAAAAATTAAGTTCAAAGAAAAAGACGGACAGGAAAAACTGTCCGTCCAACTTTTAATTCAAACATCTTTTCCAAGTTCTTTAGCTTTTTCAGCAGATAGAACAGCCAAAGCGTCACAACGCTCATTATAATCGTGGCCTGCGTGTCCCTTTACCCAAATGTAATTAACCTTATGCTTGTCATTTAGTAATAAAATTTCTTTCCATAAATCAACATTCAAAGCCTGAGAACCGTCTGATTTTTTCCATCCTTTATTTCTCCAGCCATAAACCCAGCCTTTTGATATGGAATCAACAAGGTATTTAGAATCACTGTATAAAGTTACTTCACACGGCTCTTTCAACGCTTTAAGCCCAACAATAACCGCCATCAACTCCATTCGATTATTTGTTGTTTCAACATATCCACCTGTCAATTCTTTTTCAACACCGTTATATACAAGTATCGTTCCGTAGCCACCCGCTCCAGGGTTACCTTTGCATGCACCATCTGTATATATTTCAACTTTTTTCATAAAGGATTAGACTCCCAATTTCTGCATTCTTATATCCATACCGCTGAATTTCATCACTTTAAAATCTCCGAATAATCTTGAAAAAATTCTCGGTTTGTAAATGGTTCTTAGCTCATCGGGAGATAGATTTGTACTAATAATTAACGCTTTAGAGTTGTTACATCTTTCGTTTATAAGATTATATAATATGGACACAGAAAGTGGAGTTATGTGTTCTGTACCGAGATCATCCATTATAAGAAGATCGGCGTTGCTGAAACGTAAAGTATTAAGCGCCGTATCCCTACCAAATTTCTTGTCTTCATAAGCGTCAAAAATATTTTGAGCACTTTCATAAACCACAGAATATCCTTTTTCTATAACTTTTTGGGCAATAGCAGAAGACAGATGTGTTTTTCCAAGACCTGTGCTTCCTATCATCAACAGATTTCCTTTGCCACAAAACTCTTCAGCATACTTTTTTGCATCCGCAAAAAGATTTGACATATAGTTATATGTACTTTTATCATTATTACTCAAATAATAGGTCAAATTAAAGTTGTCAAAATTCTGCGACATCAAAGTAGCTCCCAAACCGGATTCTTTAAACGAACGCGCAGAAACAACCCTCTTAACACATTCGCATATCCTTTGATTAACATATCCCCTATCCTTACATTTGTCGCAACTATAAGTGGGTTCACAATAATCTTCTGACAGCCCGTGAGATAATAAAATTTTTTCTCTTTGTTTTCTAAGGGCATTCGTTTCGCCCTTTATTCTCTCCAAAGCAATATCATAGTCAACTGTTTCATCGAGAGATGCTTCCATGAGCTTTAAGCCTGCCGATAATATTTCATCATCAATATATTTAAGCTCAGGAATTTTTTCGTATACTTCTTTCTTTTTGCGTTCTGCTTCCGTCCTTGCAATAACACGTTTTTCGGAAAGTTCTGACAAAACATCATTCAATATCTTTTTATTCATTTATTCAAACATCCCTACACGAATAGCATGTCTTCCACCTTCGAAAGGTGTATTTAGAAAAATATCAACTATTCTTTTAGCTATTTCTATTCCAACCGTCCTACCGCCCAAGCAAAGAACATTGAGATCATTATGTCTTCTTGTAAACTCAGCACAATATTCGCTGGATACAGAGGCGGAGCGAACACCACTCACTTTATTTGCAACAATGCTCATACCAATTCCTGTTCCGCAAATAAGTATTCCTTTTTCAGCTTCTCCCGAAGCAACGGCATTTGCTACCTTTTTTCCGTAAATGGGGTAATCACAACTTTCTTCTGAATAAGTTCCAAAATCTTTAACTTGAATTCCTTTTTCGGATAAATACTTTATAATCTCATTTTTCATGGCATAACCGCCATGATCGCATCCAATTGCTATCATGATAAATTCTCCTTTGCTATTCTTTCTGCTTGTGAAGGACGAAGGTAAACGGGATTTAACTCATTAGGTATTAAAACGTCACCCCTTTTATATTTCTCATATCCACATAAAGCAACAGCGAGAGCATTTTGTTCTCTAACGCTATCTTTTGCATAAAACAATTGGGCGTTTCCGCAATATAGACTTTTAAATACTTCTGATCCGTCTCCACAAATAACCGCCCTTCCAAAAGCAGAAATTTTTTTCTCAATTTCTTCCGCAGAATCCGCAAGATCGTCCGTCAATCTTACAAGAGAATCATTTTCCCACTTAAACATTGCATAATAAAATTGATTTCTCCGAGCATCCATAAGCGGACATATAACACAGTCTGTACTTTGATTATAAGCCACCGCCTCTAAAGAAGAAACGGAAACGCACGGCTTATTTTCCGGAAATGCCATGCCCTTAACAGTAGTTACTCCTATTCTTACTCCGGTAAATGAACCCGGACCTGAAGTTATGGCAAAAAGATCAATATCAGACGCCTCAGCTCCATAAAGCTTTAAAACATCATCTATCATCATCATTATATTTTCGCTATGTTTAAGTTGGGTTTTTATAGTGAAAACCGAATATTTAACCGCTTTTCCATTTTCAATATCAGCAATGGCAGCAGACGCCGTAACCGATGTTGTATCAAGAGCAAATATCAGCATATTGTTATTATCCTCTTTTCATCATCTTTTTTTATCTCAACGGTATATGTCTTGCCGCACCATCCCGTATCAAACATATCGGCCCACTCTGCAACAACAACACCGCCACGGTCAAAATAATCGTCAAACCCACAAGCGTATAAGTCATCAAAATTTTTCAATCGATAGAAGTCGAAGTGATAAACATTGGTTCCTTCACCTTCATACTCATTAACAACAGTAAACGTAGGACTATGAACGCTTTGGGCACATTCCGGCACAAGATATGAAACTATTCCCCGTGTAAAAGCAGTTTTTCCCGCTCCAAGCTCACCAATCAATGAAACAAAGTCGCCCGGACAAAGTTCTTCTGCAAACTGTTTTCCCACATTTTCAGTTTCCTCAACGGAATTTGAATAATATACTCTCTTCATAATAATCCTCTAAAACGAAATAAATTCAGATAAGATTCCTGTTAAAACATACCTTCTGTCCTCTTCTGCGGCAACATTAGTACAAGTTATCAACGATACGATCCTGGATGATTTATTGTATGTCGGGTTTAATTGAACCGGTGAAAGAGACAACCGTTCTGATAAATAATCAACATAGGCTTCCTCTGAAGGAAATGACAATTTTAAATATGAATGGTCATCAACTTTGTAAGTGGAGAAAAATTTATAAATATAAACTCCATCCAAAGTAATTATTTCTATTTCCATATTTTTAGCCATCGCTTTTCTTGATGACGTATTGTCATAAAAGTCCTTAATGCATCGGAACATACTTCCGTTCGTCATACAATGACCATATATTACCAAATTATAATTATCCAAAAGCTTATCTTTAGTACGACAATCAGCCATTATTGATCCCGCTTTTAAACTGGAGCCGTCATACGTATGGGACATATAGTATTTATTATCTGTTCCCAACAATATAGGATAATCAACGACAGTGCCATTGATTCTGATCCAACCATAAACATCGTCGTTTTGCTTTTGCAGTTCAACCAAAGTATTATATATTTCCTTATAATATTCAGGCGGTTCGGCAACATCGAAATCTATAAGATCCTTTTCGCCACCAACAAAAGACAAAAGATCATTTGACGCACTTCCTTGATTGATCTTATTTTGTTTTAAAACGGCACTTTGACCTGATGTGGAAGATTTGATTTTGGAATAAAAATCGTCTGTTTTTTTTGTTTCTATGGAATTTAAAACAATGTTATATAACGAAAAAACAAAAAGGCCAACAAAAAAAGAAAATGTGAAAAAAGTGATGAGTCTATTTAAAGTAAAAATGTTTTTTTTCTTTGCTTCAAATGAGCAACTTACATCTTTGGATGTAAATTCTTCAAGTGACTTTACAAAGATATTGTTGTTTTCTTCTGTGCTTAAATTTGTAAAATCATTTTCGGTTTTGTTTGTGTTCATTTTAACCTCCGTTCGCACAACAATCCTTATATATTATAACTCTAATCTATCCAATATTCAATAGGTATTTTTAAAATTAGTCAAAAACAACAAAAAAATTTTCCACCCGAAGGGCAAAAATTCTTAATTGACTGTTGACAATCAGACCAAAAAGGTATAAAATACCTAATGTGTATTCGTATGTGCTTTTTAAAGCGCATATATTATAATAAAAATAAAAAATAACATAAATTCAAGGAGTAAAACAAATGAGTTTTCAAAACATCAAAGACATTGAAAAAAACAAAAAGGAATGTGAGCTTTTCCTTTCTGCGTCAGATCTCCAAGCTGAGGTTTCGAAGGTTTACAAGAAAAATGTATCCAAAATCGTTATCCCCGGTTTCAGAAAAGGTAAAGCACCAAGAAACATTATTGAAAAAATGTACGGTAAAGGTGTATTTGAAGAAGAAGCCATTGACAATATTCTTCCCGACCTTTATTCTGCCGCAGCAGAAGAAGCTGATTTTACAATAGTTTCCAAACCTGAAGTTGATATCGCCTCCCGCGATGACAACGGAATTACATTCAAATTTTCATTTTTCGTAAAACCTGATGTTACAGTTAAAGAATACAAAGGATTGAAGGCAAAGAAAGAGATTTCCGAAGTTACTGATGACGACATTGATAATGAAATAGATTCTGTTCGCAAACGCAATTCCAGGACTATCACCGTTGAAGGAGCAGCAGAAAACGGAGACATAGCTGTTATTGATTACAAAGGATTTGTAGACGATGTTGCATTTAAAGGCGGAGAAGATCAAGGTCACAGCCTCACACTCGGCTCAGGTAGCTTCATTCCGGGTTTTGAAGACCAGCTTGTTGGTAAAAAAGCAGGAGACGAAGTTGACGTTAACGTAACATTCCCGGAAGATTATCACGCTGCCGACCTTGCTGGTAAAGCTGCTGTATTTAAAGTTAAAGTAAACGAAGTAAAACGCAACGAACTTCCGGTTCTTGACGATGAATTTGTTAAAGACGTTTCCGAATTCTCCACTTTGGATGAATATAAGAGTGATATAAAGGCTAAGATAGAAAAGAGAAAAGAACGCGAAGCAGAATCTGTTTTCGAAAATGCTCTTTACGATCTCCTTATTGAGAATTTGGAAGGTGACATTCCCGAATGTATGTTTGAAAATGAGATTGACAATATTCTCAGAGATTATGAATATAATCTTCGTTATCAAGGAATCGATTTTGATACTTATCTAAAATACACAGGTCAAACAATGGAGCAGATCAGAGAAAGCGTTAAACCTCGTGCAGAAAAAGGAATTAAAAGGACTCTCGCACTTGAATATATCGGCAAAACAGAAAACATTGTTCCTACAGCAGACGACTATGAAGAAGAATACAAAAAACTTGCCGCTGACTATAATATGAAAGTAGAAGAAGTTAAAGAAAAACTTCCCGAATCTGCAATTACAGAACAACTCACACTCAGAAAGGCATTTGACCTTGTTAAATCTTCCGCTGTTGCAGAATAATTTAGTAATATACTTTGAAAGGTGAAATATTATGGCACTCGTTCCAATGGTAGTAGAGCAAACCGATAGAGGTGAACGCTCATATGACATCTATTCTCGTCTTTTAAATGACAGAATTATTTTCCTTTGTGATGAAGTTAATGATGTAACTGCATCTCTCGTGGTTGCCCAACTTCTCTTTTTGGAAGCTCAGGATAGTGAAAAAGATATTTATCTCTATATAAACTCCCCCGGCGGGTCTGTAACTGCCGGTATGGCTATTTATGACACAATGAATTATATCAAATGTGATGTATCAACCATATGTGTTGGAATGGCGGCAAGCATGGGTGCCTTTCTTCTTTCATCGGGAACAAAAGGCAAAAGGCTTGCCCTGCCCAATAGCGAGATAATGATCCATCAACCTCTTGGAGGTATGCAAGGTCAAGCAACCGATATAAAAATCCATGCTGAAAGACTTTCAAGGATCAAAGATAACCTTAACAAAATTCTCGCTTCCAATACAGGCAAGGATTTAAAAACTATCGAAGCCGACACCGAACGCGATAACTTTTTTACTGCAACAGAAGCTTTAGAATACGGACTCGTTGACAAGGTTATTGAAAATCGATAAAAGGAGCCTTATAGATGGCTAATAATTCCAAAACATGCTCTCTTTGTGGGAAGCAAACAAGAAATTACGCTTCCCTCGATCTAAGTGGGATTCCCATAGAGGTTTGTAACAACTGTATAAGTATGTGTGTTGAAATCAGCGATTCTTACAACAGAAGCTTAGATGTTAAGCCGAAAGAAGTTGAAGATACATCGTTGAGTTTTGAAACTCTTCCCAAACCGGAGGAAATCAAAGCTGTTCTTGATGCATATGTTGTAGGTCAAGACGAAGCAAAAATTGCTTTATCTGTTGCTGTTTACAATCACTATAAGCGGATATTATCCATTCCCACGGAAAAGAGCAAGAAGAAAAAAACAAAATCAGATGATGAAAAACCAGAATCCAAACCTTTAAACACCGAGGTTGAACTTGAAAAAAGCAATGTTCTTCTTTTGGGGCCGACAGGGGTAGGAAAAACATTACTTGCCAGAACACTTGCAAAGACACTTTCTGTTCCTTTTGCCATAGCAGATGCAACTACATTAACAGAAGCAGGTTACGTGGGCGAAGATGTTGAAAATATCCTCTTAAGGCTGATTCAAGCTGCGGATTATGATGTTTCAAAAGCTGAAAAAGGCATTATTTACATTGACGAAATTGACAAAATTGCTCGTAGAAGCGAGAATCGTTCTATTACAAGAGATGTTTCCGGAGAAGGCGTTCAGCAAACTTTGCTCAAAATTCTTGAAGGAACAATTTCAAACGTACCTCCTCAAGGTGGAAGGAAACATCCAAACCAAGAATATATACAAATAAACACATCTAATATATTGTTTATTTGCGGTGGCGCATTTGACGGTCTCCCCTCTCTGATTGAAAAGAGGATGGGAAAACAGTTGATAGGTTATGGGTCAGAAATAATTGCTAAAGAAGACAGAGACGCAAGCAAATCGTACTCCAAGGTAACGCCCCATGACTTGATAAAATTTGGAATGATACCCGAACTCGTAGGAAGGATTCCCGTAATTGTTTCTCTTAATCCTTTAGATGAAGAGGCATATATAAAAATTCTTAATGAGCCCAAGAATTCACTGATCAAACAATATAAAAAGCTTTTGGAGCTTGATGGAGTTAAGCTTGAATTTACAGATGAAGCTGTAAAGAAAATCGCTCAGAAAGCAAGAAAAATCAACACGGGCGCAAGAGGTCTTCGTTCAATTATGGAAAAACTCATGCAAAAATATATGTATGAAGTTCCTTCTAACAAGTCAATGAAAAAATTAGTTATAACAGAAAATGATATTTCAGATGACTAATTATTTACATCTATATTTAAATAAACAGAGCCGACACAATTTGTCGACTCTGTTTTAATTTTTCTCAAAAACGCTTACTGTCGCGCTTCAAATTTCATGAAACTATTTAAGCAGAAACATCTTCATCAGTAATGGAGACGGTATTATCCAATGATACGTCCGCATCGTCAGATTGTTCTTCCGCAGTCCATGACGTAATAATTTCAACATTATTTCCCATAAGATATATCAGTATGTCATTATAAACAGGTTTTCCCTGAACATAGAGTGCCGAAGGTCCTCCATGAGCAAAAAACAGATTTTCCTCGTTCTTAATTGTAGGGCTTCCGTTAGAAAGGCAAAAAGCATTATAAGCTGTGGTATAATCTTCTTTATTATTGAAAAAGTAATACTTATAATAAATAGATGCAGTATTATCTTCATTTTCGAAGATATACAAAACATACATATCCTTAGTTAATTTTTCATATTCCTCGTTTTTCATAGAGTCGCCGCATCTGCCGACAATACGTGTTGGGTCGGATGTGACGCCAAGAAATTCGGAAGGATCATTACAACCACTTTCTTCTCCGGGACGTATAAAATCTCCACCCGAATAATCATATGATACAACCGAAATATCGTTATAATATGTACCCACAGACGAAGAAGTAATTTCATCTTCAAAACCGCATCCTGATAATGATGCTAATACAACAGCTAAAAGTAAAAACGTAATTTTAAATTTCATAATCCTCACTTCTCATATATCAAAATATCTCACAACAATATATTGTAATAATAAATTGGCATAGCACTCCAGCCATGACAAAGGCTTCCTGCCCCCTCAAAAGCTTGCTCGCCGTCTAATGTTTCCCAAAATGTTGTCGCACCCTGTTCTAACATATATCCATATTCTGTATCAAGCTGATTTAAAACATAATCTTTATAACCCTCTTTGTCAACAGAAAGCAAAGAATCAAATATGAAGCATTCCATGCTAAGCGATGCTTTAGTTATATTATCGGAATAAGCTATTTGTTCTGCAACAAAACTTACATTTTTATCCTCAACAGCACCGCAAAGCAACGCAAGGGCGTTTCCAAGTTGACTAAAATTATTGCTAATGTCGTCGTTCTTATATAACCCAACTGTTTCATCATAAAAAACTTCATTAATGCGTTTAATCATAGGCTCAATATACGGTGTATAAATGTCTTCTTTTCCTGTTAATTCACAGAAATTAGCCATATTCTTCAGTGCAGAAACCATTAAGCAATTTATGGAAAGATCATATCTATTGGCATTGAGCTCACCAATAACACCGCTCATGCCGTCTGACCACTCGTAAAAATTCCACATATCTGAACCGGAAAAAGCAGGAAGCAAGTTATTATCCAAGCGAGAAGTAAAAGTACCCATAACGCTTTGAAGTACATCCCAAATTTCATTCAAAAATTCTTCATCGCCTGAATGTTCAACATATTCTTTTACCTGAGTAATAAAATGCAAGTTAAACGACGGTATATATAAATTCGTTCCACAAGGATGACAAATGGGCAAAAGATTATCTTCTGTCATACTTTCGGCAATTAACTTTAAATTTGCACGAGGAAATTCATATTCGCCAAAAGCATAATATCCGCAAAGCATTTGATTTCTACTGTCTAACGTATACATCGCTTGCTCTCGCCAAGGACAATCTTCGTAGTGATCGTGCATACAACATATTAGAGTACGAACACATGCATCATAAATCTCTTTTCTCAAACCTGTAAGGTCTGTTTCAAGAACAGTTACAGGATAGACAACAGGCCTTACAGAAACATAAGTTATTTCTACGGGCTCTGTAAAGAAAAGCTCAACGTATCTGCATCCTAAGCGTAAAAATGGATTCATGTATGTGTTAGTTCCCGCTTTCAAATCAAAGCTAACACTAAAATCTCTTATACCGATATTTCTTCTAACACTTCCGTCAGCCAAATGCTCACCAAATGTTAGCAAAAGGGATTGTTCGTTTTCACTTTTGATTTCAAAATCAATAAAACCAACTTGTTCAGCTCCCAAATCGAAAATGTAATGAGAGTTATTTTCATTTAAAACGGTCGTAACAGGCACCTTATCTAAAAGCTCTGTTTTTTTACAAGGGCGAGGATAAAGTATGACCTCTTTTGATGTAACTACACTATTTGCAAAGCCAACGCCATTTCCCATCATCCAATCGTCTTCTTTGTTTAAAGAATAATGGAAGGTATATCCAAGCTGTACGGAGATCGACTTTCTGGCATGATTACGGTATGCTTTGCTTAATCTCGATACAACAGATTCATCACTTTGCGCCACAACTTTTCCATCACTGACAATCTCAAAAAGAAGTCCGGGAGTTGACGGATAGTAAGTTGAAAAGCTATCGCTACCATTGTAATAAACAACAATACCGCATTTATTTGTTCCGCTTTGACAATATTCACTGATATCAACAGTATCGTATATCTTGTAATCCGGAAAATCAGGATATTGTCCAAAAGTTGCGAGAGTTCCGTTTACATATACAGCATAATTGCTGTCAGCGGAAATATTAATATCTACCTTTTCTCCGCCTTCAAATTCAAAATAGAATTCAGCATATTCATCAGCAGAATATGTTTTACTTCTCCATATCCATTTGCTATTCTCAAACATAAGCTCTTCCTCTGAATTATCACCGTCATCGATGCTTGAATCTTCATTTGAAACATCTGATGAATTTTCTTCGCTTGAAGTTGATTCATTATTTAAATCATTGGATTCATCAGATTTTCCACATGTTGTAAAGGACATCGCCGCCAAAAAAGCCAATAAAATTGAAATTAACTTTTTGCTCAACATAATATCTCCTTTGTTTTAGTTTTATAGTAAATAGATATATACATACCATTTATTCAAGCTCAAAAGCACCTGTATAAAGCTGATAATATATACCTTTTTCCTCAATAAGCTTTTCGTGACTACCACGCTCAATTATCTTTCCGTGATCAAGAACCATTATTACGTCGGAATTCATTACTGTAGAAAGTCGATGAGCAATTACAAAAACAGTTCTTCCTTTCATAAGCATATCCATACCTTTTTGTACAATAGCTTCTGTACGAGTATCAATAGAAGATGTGGCTTCGTCAAGAATCATAACAGGCGGGTCTGCAACAGCAGCTCTTGCAATAGCAATAAG
>CAZDVZ010000010.1:0-49579 GCA_964509125.1 uncultured Oscillospiraceae bacterium
TTCAATTTTTTGCTCATAAAAAAGGTGTAGGTTCTACTAAAAACGGTAGAGATTCCGAATCCAAACGTCTTGGCGTAAAACGTGCAGATGGTCAGGCTGTTGTTGCAGGTAACATTATCGTTCGTCAACGTGGCACGAGCATTCATCCCGGCAAAAATGTTGGACGTGGCTCTGATGACACATTGTTTGCACTTTCAAACGGAGTTGTTAAGTTTGAACATATGGCAGGCGGCAGAAAAAAGGTTAGCGTATACGAAGCTTAATTGGCGAATTGAATCTTTTATTGATTAGGAAGTGTGGTTGGCATGCTTCCTAATTTCTTAATATTGAGAAAATTTCAAAGCGAGGTGTCCACATGATCTTTATAGATAAAGTAAAAATGTATATAAAGGCGGGAAATGGCGGAAATGGCAGCGTTTCCTTCCGCAGAGAAAAATATGTGCCTAACGGTGGTCCTGATGGTGGTGATGGAGGCAGGGGAGGCAATGTTATTTTTGTGGTTGATGAAGGAAAAAACACCTTACTTGATTATAAAAACCGAAGAAAACACGTTGCTCAAAACGGAGAAAACGGTGGTGGTAAACGCTTTGCCGGAAAAAGCGGCGTTGACCTGTTGTTGCCTGTCCCTAAAGGAACGGTAATAAAGGATGCGGAAAGTGGAAAGGTTATCCATGATATGTCTGATGGAAAACCATACATTGCTGCAAGGGGCGGCAAAGGCGGTTGGGGTAACAGTCACTTTGCAACGCCTACAAGACAAGCACCTCGATTTGCCAAAAACGGTACCGAGGGCGAGGAGCGAGAAATTATTTTAGAGCTTAAAATGATTGCCGATGTTGGCTTGGTTGGTTTTCCTAATGTGGGAAAATCCACTCTTCTTTCTAAAATAACTGCTGCAAATCCTAAAATTGCAAATTATCCTTTTACAACTCTTACTCCCAACTTGGGAGTGGCATCTGTATATGAATCCACTTTTGTTGTTGCCGATATTCCGGGACTTATAGAAGGTGCGTCTGATGGTTTGGGATTGGGGCATGATTTTTTACGACATATAGACAGATGCAGACTTATGCTTCACCTTTTCGACGCTTCTTGCGAAGAGGGCGAAAATGCTATTGACAAAATAAAAAAGATAATGATGGAACTTCATAAATTCAGTGCTGAACTTGCATCACGTCCGATGATATTGGTTGGAAACAAAAAAGATGCAATTTACGATGAGTCTTTGCTTGGCGGCGTTAAGGAATATGCAAAAGAAAAAAATATGCCGCTGTATTTTATTTCTGCAGTGACGGGAGAAGGTTTGAAAGAGCTTTTAGAAGGTATTGCAAAAAAATTAGATGAGCTTCCTCCCATCATTTCGTATGAAAGTGAAATTTCCTTTGATGTCACACCTGAGCGTGTTCGCGAGACGTTTATAAATGTAGAAAACGGTGTTTACCATGTTACAGGTGATTGGATCAAAAGAGCTGCAGGCGGCGTTTATTTTGACGATTACGAATCCTTTAATTATTTTCAAAAGATACTCAAAAAGGGTGGAGTGTTTGATGCCCTTGTTGAAAAGGGAATAAAAGAAGGAGATACGGTGGAAATATACGGTCTTGAGTTTAACTACGTAGAATAATGGGGGAACAAAAAATGATAGAACTAAAAAATGGATCTATATATTATGGTGGTAAATTTTACTCTGATGTAAATGATCTTAAAGGCGTAAATACAACCATAGAAGAATGCAAAAAAAATACTTTGGCATATTCTATTTTAAAAAGCCATAATGTGGGAAATTCCGAAGACAGACTTAATATAAAATTTGACGCGTTGGCATCACATGATATAACATATGTTGGCATAATACAAACAGCGAGAGCAACGGGTTTGGAGAAATTTCCTGTGCCTTATGTACTTACAAACTGCCATAATAGTCTTTGTGCTGTTGGTGGTACTATAAATGAAGACGATCACGCTTTTGGACTTTCAGCCGCTGTAAAATATGGCGGAATATATGTTCCTCCTCATATAGCAGTTATTCATCAGTATATGCGTGAGTGCTTTGCAGCCCCCGGAAAAATGATCTTGGGGTCTGATAGCCATACACGATACGGCGCTTTGGGATGTATGGCAATTGGCGAGGGTGGCCCTGAATTGGTTAAACAAATTTTGGGCAAAACATATGATGTTGATATGCCTAAGGTAGTTGCAGTTCATCTTAAAGGAAAGCCTTCTCACGGAGTTGGCCCTCAAGATGTTGCAATTGCATTGATAAGTAAAGTTTTTGCAAACGGGTTTGTAAAAAATACGGTTCTTGAATTTATAGGTGATGGCGTTTCAAATATATCTATGGATTACAGAATCGGCATCGATGTAATGACAACGGAAACCACTTGCCTTTCTTCTGTTTGGGAAACGGATAATCTTACAAAAAAATATCTCGTAAATCATGGCAGAGGCGACTCATATAAAGAAATGAAAGTATCATCGCCCGCATACTACGATGGGGTTGTCGATGTCGATTTGAGCAAAATAGAACCTATGATAGCGCTTCCTTTCCATCCGTCCAACGGATATACAATAAAAGAATTTTTGGCTAATGCCGAAGATATTCTTGAAGGCGTTGAAAAAAACGCCGCCGAAGTTTTCGGCGGCAAAATTGGAAGGTTTTCTCTTCGTGATAAGTTAATAAAAGGTAAATTTTGCGTAGATCAAGGTGTTATTGCCGGATGCGCAGGCGGTGGATTTGAAAACATTATTGCAGCATCTAAAATATTGAATGGTGATACTACGGGGAACGGTGTTTTCTCGCTTTCAGTATATCCTTCAAGTCAGCCTGTCCATTATGCCGCAATGCGTGCAGGCGCGATGGAACAGCTTCTTCTGAGTGGTGCAACACTCAGGACGGCATTTTGCGGTCCATGTTTTGGCGCAGGCGATGTTCCGCTTAATGGCGGACTTAGCATAAGACATTCCACACGTAATTTCCCTAATCGTGAAGGATCAAAGCCCGGCGAAGGACAACTTGCTGCTGTTGCATTAATGGATGCACGATCCATTGCCGCAACAGCTAAAAACAAAGGTGTCCTTATAGGGGCAGACGAAATTGAATATGATGATTCCGTGCCTGAATACGTGTATAATCCGGAGATCTACGGCGCAAGAGTATACAATGGTTTCGGAAATTCAAATAGTTCCGCAGAACTCAAATTTGGACCTAATATTACAGATTGGCCCGAAATGGCTCCTCTTACGGATAATTTACTTCTTAAGGTTGCGGCATATATTACAGATCCCGTTACAACTACAGATGAGCTTATTCCTTCAGGAGAAACATCTTCTTTCCGTTCAAATCCCGAAAGACTTGCGGAATTTGCCCTTTCGAGAAAAGTTCCTTCGTATGTCCCCACGGCGAAAGCCTTTAGAGAATTTGAAAAAGCTCGTAGAAACGGAACACTTTCTCAAATAAATACAGAAGAAATAGATAAGGTGCTCTCTGTTGTTGGGGAAATTGATGGAGAGACAGGATACGGTACTGTTGTGTACGCATACAAGCCCGGTGACGGTTCGGCTCGTGAACAGGCGGTTTCTTGCCAGAAAATTTTAGGAACATGGGCAAATATTGCAAAAGAATATGCAACAAAACGATATCTTTCAAACCTTATAAATTGGGGTGTTGTTCCTTTCTTGTTTAAGGAAACCCTTTGCGTTGAAGAAGGGGATTATATATTTATAAAAGACGTTAAAAAAGCTATGGAAAACGGAGACGATAGCATTTCTGCTTTTGTTGTTAGTAAAGAAGGCACAAAGAAAGCAATTTCACTTTCATTTGCGCCCCTTTCCGAAACAGATAGACAGATCATACTTGACGGATGTCTTATTAATAATTACCGTCGTTGAAAACGCTTTCAATAATTCTGTCCGATGAAATAGGGGAGTATATCCAACGATTAATATGTCCCTCTGTGATGAAATAATCGCATTTGGGTTTTCCGGCATCTCCGGTTATGCAATCAACAATAACAAGTTTTATTTTCATCTTTTCTTTTATAATACTTTTTATGTAAACGGTGGCGATCTGTCCGGGAGAAATTCCTTCTTTAAACTCTGCAAGTCCTGCTAAATTAGGCGCAAGTTCCACAAATACCCCGTATGTCTCAATGCTTCTCACGGGGCCGGAAACGGTTTCGCCGATGGAGAATAATGCGGCGTTTTCTTCCCATGTTCCAAGTAGTTCTTTGTGGCTCAGTGTTACTCTTCCGCTTTCATCAGCCGGTGTTTTGATAATAACTTTTATGGATTGTCCCGGATAAAATCTGTCTTTGGGATGTGATATTCGTGAAACGGACATTGTGTCAATACTGAGAAGTGAAATGACACCGCAACCGATATCGACAAAACATCCGAAGTTTTCAAGATGAGTTACTTTTGCATCAATAATATCACCTGATACGAGAGTGGAAATATATTCATCAATGCACGCCTTTTGTGCTTTTGCTCTCGATAATAGGATAAAAGGCTCTCCGCGGTCATTTACGGTAATATCCGTTATGACAAAGGAGACGCTTTTTCCTACGCGGCTGATAATTGCCACATCTTTAACGGGAAATGTGGAATAAACACATTCATCAGCAGGAATTATACCTTTAAAATTTCCCAATTCCACGTGTAAATTGTGGTTGCTGTCGCAAAGTATTGCTCTCCCTTCCAAAACCGCTTGTTCGTCCATAGCTTTAACCAAAGAATCAATGCTTTTTGTTCGGGAATAATTTTGAGATGTAAGTAATAGCTTGCCTTCGGGCACAAAATTTGTTTTCATTTGTTTGTTTACGACTGAAAGACGTAATCTCCTTTCGGACAGAAATTTTAAAAATCTTTTTTGACTTTGTATTATCCTATTCGAAAATCACTTGAAATATGACAGTTGGAGGCGAAATATATGTTCACCAAATTGGAAGGTATAGAAGCAAGATATGTAGAAATTGAAGAAAAGCTGTCTTCCCCCGAAATAATGGGCGATATGACACTTTATACCAAGTTTTCCAAAGAGTATAAATCTCTTGGAGAAATTGTTGAGGTTTTTCGTTCATATAAGCAGGCGAAGAAAAATATAAAGGATGCAGAGGAAATTTTATCTGTTGAGCAAGATGCAGAAATGCGAGAGCTTGCAAAAATTGAAATTGAGGAAGCAAATGAATTTTGCATCAACGCAGAGCAAAAACTAAAAGAGCTTCTTCTGCCTAAGGATCCCAACGATGATAAAAATGTTATAATTGAGATCAGAGGCGGTGCAGGCGGTGAAGAAGCATCCTTGTTCGCTGCAGTTTTATATAGAATGTATAATATGTATGCAGAAAGCGCAGGATTTAAAACCGAGCTTTTATATGCCAATGAAACAGAGCTAAGGGGGTTTAAAGAAGTTTCTTTTATGGTGATTGGCGATGGGGCATATTCACGTTTTAAATTTGAAAGCGGAGTGCATCGTGTTCAACGTGTACCCGAAACTGAAACGCAGGGGAGGATACACACTTCTACAGTTACTGTTGCCGTTCTTCCCGAAGCAGAAGACGTGGAGTTTGAGCTTAATATGGATGAGCTTGAAATTACAAGACATCACAGCTCAGGTGCCGGTGGACAGCACGTAAATAAAACTGAATCCGCCATAAGGATCATTCACATCCCCACGGGTATTGTTGTGGATTGTCAGGATGAACGTAGCCAACTTAAAAACAAAGAAAAAGCGCTTAAAGTTATGAAGTCTCGTCTATATGATTTGGAGTGCTCAAAAAAGGCGGATGCCGTTGCTTCTCAACGTAAAAGCCAGGTTGGTACGGGTGATAGAAGTGAACGTATACGCACGTATAATTACCCGCAAGGGCGTGTTTCCGATCATCGTATTGGATTGACGTTATATTATCTTGAAAACTTTCTTAATGGAAAATTGGATGAAATGATTGATGCGCTTATAACCGCTGACAGAGCTGAGCAGTTGAAAGCCGGGCAATAAAAACAATACAGAAGGGGAAAATTATGAAAAGATTATTATCTATTATTTTGACTCTTGTTTTATGTATTTCTTTGTTTTCTTGCAATGATACGTGGTCAAAAGATGGCGCATCAGATGAGTTAACAATTGATTCGTCAGAAAATGAAATAAGCGTTGATTCGTCAGAAAATGATTCATATCCGGAAGGCCCTGCTCTTTATAAAGTTTCGGATGATAAAGGAAATGTGGCATGGCTTTTTGGCTCTATTCATATCGGAAAAGAAGAGTATTATCCTTTGCCCGATTATGTTCTAAATGCTTTTAACGGCTCAGATGCTTTGGCTGTTGAATTTGATGTGGTTTCCGCCCAAGAAGACATGGCTGCAATGACAAGCTGCGTTCAATTAATGATTTACTATGATGGAACTACTATAAAAGACCATGTTTCTGAAGAGCTTTACGATGAGACGGTAAGCATCTTAACAAAAAAAGGATTGTATAATGAAATTTTGGATTATTATAAGCCCTCTTTTATTGAAAGCCTCATAACAGAATTGGCTTATGAAAAGTATGATATATCTATGGATAATGGTGTAGATGTTCATTTGATTGAAAAAGCCAAGGATGCTTCTAAAACAATTATTGATATTGAGTCAATGGAATTTCAGTATACTCTTTTGTCGAGTTTTTCTGACGGGATACAAGAGCTGATGTTGGAGAGCGCTGTAAATATGTATAATACCGGCGAAGGTATTGATGAAACAAAAGAACTGCTCAATGCGTGGAATGAAGGCGATGTAGATAAAATTCTTCAGCTTCTTCAAGAAGCAGGCGACCTTGAATCCGAGGAGGAAAGAAAGCTTTACGAGGAATATAATAAGGCGCTTGTAATAGATAGAAATATTAGCATGGCAGACTTTGCGGAAAATTCTTTAAAATCGGGAGAAGAAGTATTTATTTGCGTTGGTACAGCCCATATTATTGGCGAGGATGCCATGATTGATATCCTTATAGAAAGAGGATATGACGTAGAACGTGTTTCAGCATAAACTAAATTTAAAAAGCCTTGAATAACGAATTTTGTTGTTATTCAAGGCTTTTTTGAAATTATTTCATTGTGTTATATGCTATCTCTGCTGCTTCAATGTCCATATTGCAGAATAGCCTGTATATCGGAACAGAATCAAGAAGCTTTTCAATAAGATTAAATGTGATTTCCGCAGCTTCTTTATCTTTGGGAATATAAAATTGAATAAACGCTTCTTCAATTATTTCAGCGGGGGAGACAGATATAATTCTATTCGTTTCACTCCTTTGGAGAAATGCAATACCGCAAAGCGAGGCAGAGGATGGTGTGTTCCACCCCTCTTTTCCGCTTCTTGGAGAACCCCAAATGGTTGGAATGCCATTTTCAAAGCTGATAAATGGTTTATCACCATCAATTACAGTAACTGACTTTCCAAATTTTTTTCCCCAAAGTTTTAAGTGAGTTGTCTTACCGGTTCCCGAAGGCGCAGTAAACAAAAAGCCTTTTCCGTCAATTTGTAATGCTGCACCATGAATTAATATTCTTCCAAACTTTGGCATAGCTTTATATAATTTGCGGAATACGCAGTCAAATTCCGCAACTTCTAAAGAGTTACCGGGAATTAGAGCTGCCTCTTCTTCAATTTCTTTTTCAGATGCTTCTGCGGAGAAGACAGGAGTACCTTTAGAAGAATATTTTTGACATTTTTTTATTCCATAATTATATCTAAATTTAAGCTCTACATTAAGTCCGCAAATTGAATAAATCATATGGATCCTTTCTTTTAAATCGGCTTAAAACAATGATTAAAGAAAAATGGTAATAAAACATGGAACAATATATATTAGAGAAATAATCAGCACAAAAAGTGATGTAACAATCCGGGACGATATTTTTTCAAGCTTTGGATAGGATTTCACGTTTTTCTTTTCAAAAATAAACATTGCAATTGTGGCGACAATTCCGATGATCGTGAAAACTATACCCAATATAATTCCGGGAGAAGTATATTTCATTTCTATAACATTTTCACCGTCGGTTAATGGAATGGAATAAAAATCTCCAAAAACTTTTGTTGCTTCAATTTCTTTTCCGTTGACAGTAACTTTAAAGCCGTCATCATATGGTATTGACACGAAAAGTTTTTCGCCTTCTTTACCATCTACTGATCCATAAACCACATTATCTTCAGCATAAAGAAAACCGGATTCTGTATTTTCTAATGCTTTTTTCAAAACATCTGTTCTAAGGCCTGCAACTCCAAATGAAATTGTGGATAATAATTTTTCTTGAGTTTCAATTTTCACATTTACAGTTTTGTTTTGGAAAGTTCCGAGTTTGATGAGCCCTGAAGTCATTGAATCGGGGTATTCACCAATCTCTTTTCCGTTTACATAGACTTTAAAGCCTTTATCAATTTCTTGTTTAAGGTTGTTGCTAAATTCTCCGATAGCATCAAAATATAATGTTTCTGTTTCTTTTATATCAATAGAATATTCAATTGTTCCTTTTCCAACAATTGTAGTTTTCCCATTATCATTTTCTATTGTGCAATCAGTACATTTTGTTGGTTCATATTGATTAAAAAGCTTCTCTTCGCTTTGAAATAGAGCATGGAATATTTTTTCTTGAAAGTCTATTCTCGATTGTTCGTCATAAGAAAAAACATCTTCATCACTGGAATATTTAACGCCAAGTCCCAGTGCACCAAAAGTCTCTACTATGCCAAAAGATTCGTTTTGGTAAATACTGTTTGATAATTTTCCATAATATATTTTATATTTTACGCTTAGGATCGCGTCTGAAAGCTCTGTTCCGCTGTAAGTAGAGACTTTCATCCAATGCGAGGAATATCCTAAAGCTTTAGCCGTGTTCATATATTCCAAGTTTGTAAGCGATGTGTAGTGTCCTATGGAATTATATCCCATCGCGCCTATAAGGTTTGTATCGTAATATTTGCTTTGCGTTCTTACCCTGTAAAATTCATCGTCATCAATTTTGTCCTCAAGGTCAAGTAGTGCGCCGTAATCAGGAAAATAATTTCGGGTAACGGAAACAGCGTACGCATTAATAGCTAAAACAGATTCGCAGGTAATGATTCCTATGAGAAAAAGCGAAAATAATGACTTAGGTATTACTTTGAGTCTGTAAATGGCAGTTGAGCAAAAATACGCAACCAAAAAAATCAGTGCGGCAATTAAAGTAACAAAAAACTGTTTAACATTGCTCCATAGTGTAGTTGTATATTTTGAAAAAATTTCCACATTGTTGTGATAATAGTTTGTTGAAATGTGGATGTATAAAAAACTAATTACAATTGCTCCTAAAATAGCAAAAACAACGGTTCTTATAACTTTAATGTGTTTTGGGCTTTTATCCATTTTGTCTTTAAAAGCACTAATTCGCCTTGAAAATTTGCTTTTATTGATTTGGTTTTCGGGTTCATGAGATATTTTTGAAATTTCGGGTTCTTCAAGTGCGAGAGCGGTGAGCTCAAGTCCCGTGAATATTGTTATAAATGCAAAACGCCCCGGAAACGACATATAGCTTCCCATATGCCACATTTTGTGAATAGGTTCAATCAAAAGAGGAAAAAACAACAATCCAAAAATTATTAATGTAATCGTGCGCTTATTGTCTCTGCGACGAAAAGAAAAAAATCCTACAAAAATTAATGCTGTTGAGATCAATAATTGAAGAGTTGTATCCGCTCTGGATAAAAAATATGACTCAGAAAGACTTTCAATAACGCTTTCTCCTCTGCCCGATTGGATATATTGCAAAAAAGCCGGTATCCATGCGATGGCAGAAATTAGCGCCGCTAAAACAGATCCTTTAACAAAAGAAAAAGCAACTTTTGCTTTTTTATCAGCGGTGTGAGATCCGAAAAAATAATATGTTCCGAAAATAAGAATTACGGAAACAACCACCATGTAACTAAGATAAAAATTAAAAATAACACAAATGGAAAGAAATATAGTGTACAAAGTGTATCTGTTTTCACGAATCAAAATCATAATTCCATATGCAAGAAGGGGATACAAATACATCAAGTCTAACCACATTATGTTTTGATAATACATTAAACCGTATGCAGAAAGAGAATATGATAACGCAAGTGCAACAGAAAAATATCTACTTAAATTTTTGTTACATTTTCTGAAAAAAAAGGAGGCGGTAAATGCTGACAAACAGAGTTTTAATATTACCAAAACATTTACCAATTTATAAAAATCTACTTTTTCAAAGAAAACACATATAAGAGAAAATGGGTTTGAAAGAAAAAACAAAAACACTCCCCAAAAGTTCATTCCGGAAGCATTACGAAAGCTGTACATAATGGAGCCTTCGCCGTTTAAAATATCTTTCAAATTCATAAGCAAAGGAATTCCTTGCTGGTTTAGATCGCACCATGAAATTGATAAATCACCAAATGGATATATATTATTTTCCGAGAAAACAAGTGCAAAAATTGCAAAGCAAAATACAGAAGGTAAAATATAACTAATTATATCTTTAACCTTTTCAAAAAAAACACTTTTGAAACCCGGTAGAATCTTTTTATCTTCAACGGTTTCGTTTTTTTCTGATGTGTATTCAATTAATAACGGAGTATCATGTTTGTTTTCCATAAAATGCCTCTTTATAAAGTACCTTTTAAATACTTGTAATATAAATTTTGGTGATGTAAAAAACGACTTTGTTTTTTACATCACCATAATTCCCATTACTAAAAGGTGATAGGAAAAATGCTGTGCATTGGGAAATATCACCAAAAGTAGCACATTTACTTATGCAAGCGAAGGATCCTGATAAACTAAGTAGTACTGAGATTCTAATCTGTTTTCAAAAAATTCGAGATAAGAAGTTACGTCAAGTTTGGATTGAGCTTCATCTTCTGTTAATCCTAAAGTGCTTTTTGCTTCTTCGTTAAATTTCTTAATTTCAGCTTCCAAAGCATTCTTGGCTTGAGTATGGAATTCAGTCGCCTTTTTAGTAATCTCAGCATTAATTTGTCTGAGCCATCTGGAATATACATAATCATCGCCATTGCTTGCAATGTAGGCCTCAACATCTGCTGCGTATTGTTCGGAATTTAAATAGTTGGCCAAAGTATCAATGTATTCGGAAGTTTCTTTAAATACCTTGGTAACATTGTTTTTCTCAATATTTATGAGGTTTGTTTTAGTCTGTTCAATATTGGCTTGGATCATCTCCGCTGTATATTTCTCATCGATGTAAGCTTGTATGCGTTCATCTGTAAGACCGGCCTCTATTGCGGCGTTGATTTCTTCGTCCGTTGCATCCGGATTTGCACTTTTTACTTCCGATGTAATCTCATTTTTTACTACCGTAATAGCCGTATTGTGCATTAATTCATTAAACTGATTTGTTGCGTCTTGAAGCATTTTATCCATAAATTCTTGAGATTCAAAATAATCTGCTTTTGTTGCTATATGGGCATTGATCAAACTTTCCGAAAAAGCTGTTTCGGTGTTTTTAATGGCTTCTTCTCTCAATTTTTCTTCACAAGATGCTGAAAATTCATCATAATCAACAATACCGTATGATCCGTCAAGAATTCCTACAAATGAATCTTTCAACGATTGCTCAATAATTTCAACATAATTAGGCTCCGTAATTGATTTATCGCCTTTTGTAATTGTTTTGGGAACATACGAGAAGCCCGATGAAAGAGAAAGAGTAGCAGAAAGGTTTAATTCTTTAATAAAGTCCGTTGTTTGGTCTGTTTCACCTTGCTTAAGGGAAGCGAGATAGATGTTTCCGGTATATTGGTTTGCCATTACATATTCATATTTGCCCGATTCACCGTTTACTATGGGTTCAATATATCCATAATCATCAACGATGTAATGTTCTCCGCTAATACCGTGATAAAAATAATCTTTAATTTGTGAATCCGTAAACATAGCAACAATTATATCAATAACCGTTGTAATGTCATTTGTTGATCCATTAGAAATGGAGTAAACAGTATCTAAAGAAGCCGTTGTTGCTGTAGGCGTTTTGTAAACCACATATTCATACTCTTTTCCGGTTTCTTTTTCAAGATCAGCTATATCAAATGGAGTGCCTTTAAAGAATGTTACGGCAAAACTGTCGTGTTCTGCGTCTTTAGCATCAATATATCCCAAAGAACGGTATTTAGCGATGAGTTCTGCGTAATTGTCAATCAAATAAGATGTGTTGGAATCATAAATCGAATAAATCTTTCCGGTATCAATTCCGGAATCTGTTGTAAACGGCTCAATGTAGAAGGACATATTGTCATCAAATAAAAATTCGTATTCCAAAGGTGTTCCTACGTCTTTGAGAGGAATAACATCTGTTCCGCTGTCTTTTTCGCCTTCTTTAACGATAGCTAAGTATTCTTCAAGATCTTCCATGGTTTTCATGGTTGAATAATCGAACTTGTATTTATCAAGATATTCTTTGTCAAAAAGAATGTATTCATACTGACCCAAAGCAACATTGTTGGGAACACCGTATGTTCTTCTTCCGATTTTGGCGAGGGAAAAGAGAGTGGGGTGGATATACTCTGAAAGAATTTTACCTTCGTTTTCAAGAGTGGTATCTATATATGCAAGTTTTCCTTCGTTTGCCAGTCTGAAATAATGATCGGAATCTTTGCAGATAAGAACGTCAACACGGGGGACTTGGAGCTCAAAATCTTCACCGCTTTCAAGCATTTCAATTATTTTATCTTCTGTGTAAGCGTATGGATCTTCTTCTCCGGATTCAAGAGAAACCGTTGTTTTGATACCGCTGTTTTGATATTCTTCATATTCTTCAAGAGCCTCATCCAAAGCTTCTTCATATTCGTCTTCAAAGAAAAGGCGGAAATCAACGGCAAATGTGTATCTTGACATAAGCACACGATTTATGGCGAGTTCAACGGATCTAACAGCCTCATCTGTTGTCCCTTCGCCTTTTATACCGTAAAAGGTATAAACGGGGATTATCGTATCTTCAATATCTTGAGTATCACTACAAGATGCAAGTGAAGGCACCAACATAAGAGCGACAAGCAAAAATGTGAGAGCCTTAGTTAAAGCTTTCTTAAAGGTGAATTTTTTCAAAATTTGATCCTCCCATGGAAATTAGGAATTTGGGTACTTAATACACGAGTACACATATGATATAATACAACATTCTTTGCGTTATGTCAAGAGAAATTTATACTTTTTAACAAAAATCTAAAATCTGATCTTTGATAATTTTGCTTTTTATAAAAATTATATTTTTTGAAAAAAGGGTTGATATTAAAAGGGAAAATATGTATAATTAGGGAGACAGTTTTGAGAAGGGAGATTATGAAATGGATCATTACAGAAGTAAAAAAGTTTTTTTAAATGTTCCTACTCTTGAAACACCGCGTCTTATATTAAAAAAAATATCAATGGATAACCTTTTGGATATGAACAGATATTCCGTTTTGGAGGAAACATCAAAATTTCTTGCTTGGACTCCGCATTTAAATCTTGCAGAAACCAAAGGAAATATAGAATTCCATATGGATCAATACAAAAAAGGACTTCCTCCGGATTGGGGGATAAATTTAAAGTCTAATGGAAGATTTATAGGGACCTGTGGATTTACTTCTGTTGATAAATATAATAATAGTGCAGAGATAGGGTATGTACTTTCGCCTGAATATTGGAGACAAGGTTTGATGAAAGAAGCGGTTTTGGCAGTAATGAAAGTAGCTTTTTTTGATGTAGGCTTTCACAGATTGACAGCAAGAATAATGGATGGGAATGTTGCATCGGAAAAACTTGCCATGTCAGTCGGGTTTGTTAAGGAAGGAACGGCGCGAGAGTGTCAGATAATAAAAGGTAGGTATGCTACTATTCATACTTATTCAATACTGCGGCACGAATATGAGATAATGATAAGTGTATGAGTCAAAAAAAAGTATTTTGCATAAACTGAAAGCAAGGGTAAAATATCCCTTTTGTTCCGTATGTTGCGGAATGACGAAAAAAGGAGAAAAGTTTATGATAAAATACCGTAATAATACAAATACACGAGGAAATTTAGAAAACGCTTTATCCGGCGAAGCTGTTGCCCATATGAAATATATTATTTGGGGTGATATGGCAGAAGACATGGGGTATCCACATATTGCAAGATGTTATAGAGATGCCGCTAATCATGAATTATCCCATGGCAGAAAGTGGATGTGCGAGCTGGGAATGCTTGGTAGCATGAATGAGGGGCTCCAGAATACTGTTATGGAAGAAGAATTGACAACGGCTAATTATGTGAACTATGCTTCGGATGCCGAAAACGAAGGATTCGATAATTTAAAAACTGAATTTCTCGCGACCGCCGAAGCAGAGAAGCAACATATGAATCGTTTTTCACATATTCATCAACAACTTACGTCAGAAGAAATGTTCGTATCTTCGGACTGTAATACGGTTTGGAAATGCTACAATTGTGGCTACTCAGAGGAGGGCATAGCACCTCCCCAAAATTGTCCTCTTTGTGGCAGACCGGAAACCTGGTTTTCTTCTGAAACTTAAAAAATTCGCTGTAAAATATTTGAACAGCCCCATTGAAAATGGATAATAAATAAGTTACCCTCCTGTGGTATAATTAGAAAGACCATAGGAGGGAATTTTTATCGAATGGGAGATATTCAACAATCAACATAATTATACAACATAACGTCGTCTGCGGCGTGGAAGCGGGAAAATTTATTATAAAAGAAAACGCTGTCGACAAAAGCGACAGCACATTCTTTAAAATCAAACAGTTTTTAAACAGCTCTTTGAACTTTTCCGGAACGAAGGCAACGAGTACAGATGTAAACAGTTTTTGTTCCACCGTTAATGTTAGCCTTTACCTTTCTGATGTTAGGCTTCCAAGTTCTGCTTGTCTTTCTGTTAGAGTGAGAAACATTGTGGCCAAAGGTAACACCCTTGTTACAAAATTCGCATTTTGCCATAATAACTACCTCCCATAAGTTTACATATTAATTTAAAATAACAAAAACCAACGGTATCATGCAAAACCGCATCTCCCGCATACCAGCATAGTATAGTACAAAAAAAGCGTTTTGTCAATAGTTTTTGCCAAATATTGTTGTTAATTTTTTTAAAGAAAAAAGAGCACAATTAGAAATTTTATTGAAAATAAAACCCAAAATACCCAAAATAAAAATAGCGAAAATGTAATAAATAACTCGCTCTACGTTGTATTAAGAATTATCATTAATTTTTTGATGAATTTCATTTGGAATATATTTCAAAAGCACAAAAAATGATTTTAATGTTTGTATGAACAATATTCCAAACTTGCTTTTCTAAAGGCAAAGAAGTTTTTTCGCATTTTCTCCAAAAATCAAATCTTTTTCTTTAGAAGTTATATTTAATGATTCAATAAATTCAATCGAATGTTTGGGGGATTCCCACGGGCAGTCGCTTGCAAGTAAGATTTTTTCAGCTCCTTTTTTATTTATAAGCTTTTCAGCCAAGCTTTTATCAAGTCCCAATGAAAATGCAGTGTCAAAAAAAACATTGTCGCAGCTTCCCAGTAATTCTTCTACGTCGTGCCATAATCCGTATCCTCCAAAATGTGCGGCAACAATTTTTAATTTCGGAAACCTTTCCGATACATTTTTAAGCATTAAAGGGGTGCAGTGTATGGGACAGCCGAGACCAATATCGTATCCTGAATGAAAGATGATCAAAAGTTCTAACTCGCAGCATCGGAGATAAATATCATACATCCTTTTTTCATCTGCATAAAAATTTTGATAATCCGGGTGGAGCTTAATGCCTTTAAATCCACATTCCTTTATAAAATCAAGCTCATCTATAGCGTTTTCCCCATCAGGGTGAATTGTTCCGAAAGGAATAAGCCTTTCAGACGATATTTCCTTCATGTATGCATTTATTTTTCTCATTTGCGAGGGTTTGGTTGCAATGTTAAGACAAACGCATGAATCGATTCCGCATTCGTCCATTTTTTTCAATGTATCATCTGCCGTTCCGTCAGTTTCAGGAACGAGCCGGCTTCTTTCTGATAACGTGGAAACTGCTCGTTTTGCGATTTCTGCGGGGAAAATATGTGTGTGGAAATCTATAACCATCTTTTACTCTTTTTACATTAATTTGTTTTTCTCTTTTGAATTGGCAACCAAAAGACCGTTGCAAAACACGGAAGTGATTATACTTAAAACACTTGTTGTAAACCAAATGAATTTTAAAATTGTAATTTCAAAAACATTGACAAGTATAACTTCAAATTGAAGCAATGCACAAAAAATGCATATCCAAAAAGTCATAAATGCAACTTTTCTGAAAAAATAACTTTTGCTGTTCCTGTAATTTAAAATAATCAAAACTGCTGCGGCGGTGAAAGCCGATAAAATGGAAAGAACGACCAAAAGTGTTTGTGTGGCTTCGCTTTTTACAAAACCCATAGCAAAATTCACATTATCAATAAAATGAAATGTTAGATACATAAGGGAGATAATAATACATCCGTTAGCACTGATAAGTGATAGCACATAAAGGGGGAGAGGCAGTTTTTTATTAGTTTGTGTGTTCATTGTTATCTCTCCTTAGTTTGCGGAAAAATCCTGAATGAAGATTATATCCGTGTTTTTTCTCGTGAGGTCCTGGTTCTTTGCATTTACTGTAGTATCTCCGAAAATCATAACAGAAGAACGTCCTCCGTCCAAATTGTATGAAACTTTGCATCCGAGAGACTCCATGAGTCCTGCAAGCTGTTCAAGCGTTACGCCGTATCTTTCTTCTCCTCTACCGCCTGCAACAACAAAGCAGTAATGACCGGGTTCAAAATATCCGATAGCGGTTCTTGGGTTACTTCCTTTGATATCTCTTCTGTGGCTGAAATCTGTGAGAGCATTTCCTTCATCATCAAGAAGGTTGGGACCAAAATCCCAAACGTGCCATGCACCTTTTTCAAGTTCGGCTTCTGCGTCAAATTCATCAGCTTCCATTGTTACCATCGTGCCGTCTTTGTAAATGACGCAAACATCATATTCCGCAATGCCTGTTCCATACAATATACCATTTCTAATAATAGCACCTTTTTTGTTTAGTCCGCAATAATCTCCGTTTATGGTAGCAATCAAATTTAAACCTTGGTTTTTGTAATATTCCGCCATGTCTTCAACTGTTTCGCTGGCGCCTGAACCGGGTACAGCTCCTTTTGCAAAACCTACAGTCATGCATTCTATTTTTCTTATATATATGTCCTCTACGTAAAAGATCTTTCCGTCAAATTCAATCTCTTTCAAAGTTACATTTACATATTTGCTTTTATAAGTTGTTTCTGTTGAAATAATCTCACCGTCGGTGAAAATTGAATTTGTCGTCGTATTATCATCTTCTTTGGACGAACTGTCCTCTTGA
This sequence comes from uncultured Oscillospiraceae bacterium, assembly GCA_964509125.1. Classification (GTDB taxonomy): domain Bacteria; phylum Bacillota; class Clostridia; order Oscillospirales; family CAG-382; genus SIG653. The sequence continues at coordinate 17,414 of CAZDVZ010000010.1, forward strand.
GAGGAATCATCGTTGCTTTGGGAATTATCATCGCTATCATCTGCGGAATTATCATTGAAGTCGGAAAATAAAAATCCGTCCGTCTCATCGGGAGAAAAAGAAAACGTGGGGAGAGCTGCTTTTTCGTCCTCGTTCGCCCAGTTTCTTACATGGTCGAAATATGCAAAAGTAAGAAGTGATACCGCAAATATAAGAATGTCTGTAATGGTAATAATAAGAATTTTTCTTCCGTTAAATTGTCTTTTCATATTTTCCTCTTTTGCCTGAATTAAAAAAGTCTATAAATGATTCCATTAGTTGGTTGACGTAAAATCTTGAATAAAAACAATATCGGTGATTTTTCTTCCTGTTCCTTGGTATTTTTCGTTGGTAACTTTATCGTTGAAAACCATTACGGCAGATTTTCCGCCATCAAGGTTGTAAGCTAATTTACAGCCTAACGAGTTCATAAAGTTTGAAATACCGTTGAATGAAACCCCACAAGGACTTTCGCCGCCTCTGCCGCCAACTACAACAAAGCAGTAATGTCCGGGCTCGTAATATCCTATGACAGCACGTGGGTTGCTTCCTTTGATACTTGTTCTTTCTGTAAATTCGGAAATTGCGTTTCCGTCATCATCGAGGAGAGAGGGACCGAAATCCCAAACGTGCCAAGCTCCCTTTGCAAGTTCTTCTTCGGCGTTGAAGTTTTCTTTGCTGATCGTTTTCATTGTTCCGTTTTTGTATAGTACGCAAACAGTGTATTCAGCAATCCCTTTTCCGTATAAAATACCGTTTCTTATAACTGCGCCATTTCCGTCAAGGGCACAATAATCGCCGTTTATTGCAGAAACAACATTATATCCCGCATCTACATAATCTCTTGTCATGTCCAAAACATAATCATTATATTTGCCGCTCCCATATTTAAGACCTGCAAATCCTACATAAAAGCTTTCAATTTGCTTTATGTATATATCTTGAACAAAGAAAACTTTACCCCCATATGTAACTTCTGAAAGAGTGACACTTACAAATTCGCTTTTATAAAGATTTTCTTCGGAAATTATCTCTCCGCTTGTAAACTTGTCAGCAAATCTTTCTGCCGCGAAATCAATAGTAACGGTAATGTCATCAGACACTCCTTCTGATGTTTCATCGGAGATATTATCTGAAGAGTTATCAGACGTTTCTTCGGACGTTTCTTCAGACATTTCTTCGGATAATTCTTCTGACAACTCTTTTGAGCTATCAACAGATTCATCGTATGAAAAATCTTTATCTTCCGAGAAAACCATTGATTCTTCTTGAATAGAAATTCCTTGTTCGTCGGAAAAATCTGATATAACTTCTACAGAAACAATATCTTCAAAAGAGGTATCTTCATTACTCGATGACATATCACAAGAATAAAACAAAAAAGAAGAAGCGGTCAAAATCAAAACAAATGTTTTGAATAGTTTTATATTTTTTTCCCTTTTCAATTTGATCTCCGGTATTCAATCAATTGGATTTAAAAATGAATTTTTTTTGTATGAAATAATTCATTATAAATAGTATAATTTGAGTAATTATATAAGAAAGCGTTGGAAGTTGTGTCAAGCTTTCTAAAATGAAAATAAAAACACTATTGAGAACAAGAACAAATGCGGCGAGAGAAAAATATTTAAAAGCGGCGATTGATGTCTTTTCTTTGGATTTAAACACCACTTTTTTGTTTAGAGTAAAGTTCACAACGCTGCTTAATATTCTTGCCAAAGCGGGAGAAACTGTTGTTATTGCACTATTTCCTTTTATTTTAATAAAATCAAAGAAAATCAAGGTCTTGTCAGCCCAAAGAATAGAAAGGAAAAAGCGGAACAATAAAAAAAGTATAAAATCCACACCAAAAGATATTAAAGATGAGGCGCAATACTTTAAAATACAAGAATAGATTTTAATTGAATCTCTTACGGGATGAAAGTGAGAAGAAGCATTTTCATTAATGTAAATCGTTTCGATTTCAATTTCGTTCAGCTTTATTTTTTGCTTTGCCACATATAAAAGCATATTTATCTCATATTCATATCTATCACCGTCAAGGTTTATTAGCGGTTTAAAAAGTTCTCTTGAAAAGCCTCTCAGTCCTGTTTGAGTATCTGAGATTCTTACGCCACTGGCAATTGCAAATGCTCCAATGGTAAATTTGTTTCCAAATTTGCTTTTAAAAGGTACATTCCCTGTAAATTTTCTGCTTCCAATTACAAACTTTTCTTCAGTGTTAGAAAGAAAATCGGCAAGTTTTGAAATATCAGAAGGCGTGTGTTGCCCGTCTGCATCGGCTGTTATTATGTGAGTATAATCTGTTTTTTCATAAATATAGGATATACCGGTTTTTAATGCTGCACCTTTTCCGCGGTTTTCTTTGTGATTTAAAAGTATAACATCGTGAAGACCGTCGAATATGCCATCAAATTCGCTACCGCTTCCATCGTTTACAACTATAATGTTATATTCTTTTTTTAAAAGGTCATCAACAAGTTTAAGCATTTTTTCGTCCGGCTTATATGCCGGAATTAAAATAGCTATATTTTTTTCTTTAATCATGCGTTCTACGCCTTTATTTACTTATAGTCTTTTTTGTGTTTTTTTGAGCTGTTTTTTTGAAATCGATTCTTTTTTGCTTTGTCATTTTTGGTAAGAGTTAGAACAGATATTATTATCATAACCAAAAAAGCAATCATGAGTACCAAAAGAAAAATATCTCTTCCCTTATTATTTTCATAATCAGCCGAAGAATCTTTTGAACCTAAAGTCGTTTCAAGAGTTCCATCATCAGGGATAAACTCAATTTCAAGGTGATGGTCTTCTTCGATTTTAGAAATAGTATAGTTACCATTCCAATCATTTCCCAATGGTACGGTTTCTCCGTTATCAATAATAGTTAGTGGCAAACGATAACCGGCGTTCGGGGTAAAGCTGATTGTAATATTTTCGCCCTTTTGTGCTTTGTATTCATCCGCGCCGGCTTCTCCGCCTCCGTTAAGAATACCTATGGTGACTACACAACCATTTTCGACAGATTCGGTACCGTCGCCTTTTTCCAACGAGTCTCCCATTGATTCGTTTGAGGTTTCCGCTGAAACGGTTAAAAATAAAAAATTCAGGATGAAAATAAGTGTTATTGTGGATAATAAAATTTTTTTCATAATCGAGTTATATACCCATTTGCTTAAAGAAAGATTAAAATCTGTCTTCCCATTTTTTACAAAGGTCGTTGATTTGAGAAGTCAATTTTCCAAGCTCTTTGCTTTTGGCATATTTTTTCCTTTCTATAATTGCCATAAGGCGTCTTCCGGCAGAAAGCAAGCGTTCGTAAGCAACGGAAGTCTTTCCTTGTTTCGAAACAGGGAGTTTACTTAAAGGTTTCGTATTTCCTTTTTCAAGGCATTTGTATGTTAAAAGGTCGAAAGATGAGCCATTGTATGGTGCTACGGCGGGCATATCTAATTTTTTTGTGATCTTTTCCGCAAATGTATCACATACACCGTCATTACCATGATTAACAAAAACCATTTCGGGAGAATTTTTTAAATTACCAAGCCACCCCAAAAGCATATTCATGTCAGCGTGGCCGCTGATACCTACCATTGTTTCTATATTAGCTCTAACCGCGATCTGCTCCCCCATAATGTTGACATAGGGCGCACCGTCTAAAATAATTCTTCCCAAAGTGCCTACAGATTGATATCCTACAAATAAAACTGTGCATTCGCGTCTCCATAAGTTGTGTTTTAAATGATGACGTATTCTTCCTGCTTCACACATCCCGCTGGAAGATATTATAATTTTAGGCGAATTGTCATTATTTATGCTGATAGAATCTTGGCTTGTCACAGAAAGATGTAACTCTTCAAAATTTAAAATATCAATCCCGTTTCTAAGAAGATTCAATGTTTCTTCGTCGTAATATTCAACCATATCGTCAGAATAAATTTTTGTTGCCTCTACAGATAAGGGACTATCTACATATACAGGAAGCTTCACGTCAATAAGGCTTTTTTCTTTTAATTCATGAATGAGGTATAAAAGTTCTTGCGTTCTTCCAATGGCGAATGAAGGAATTACTACGTTTCCACCTTTATTTACAGTTTTATTTATTATTTCTTCCAGCTGAAGTAAATAATTTTCCCGTTCACCGTGAATCCTGTCGCCATATGTGGATTCTATTACAACAATATCAGCTTCGTTGGGCTTTTGAGGATTTTTGATTAATGGACGGTCAATATTTCCCACATCTCCGGAGAATAAAATTTTTTTATTCACTCCGTTTTCCTCTGCATAAACTTCTATACTCGCGGAACCTAAAAGATGTCCCGCATCTATAAATTTAATTTTAAAAAAGCTGAATATCTCATAGAGAACATTATAACTGCATGGCTCAAATTGGGACAGACAGGCATGAACATCTTGTTCGGTGTAAAGCGGTATATATTCTTCTTTACCTGTACGTTTGGCTTTTTTATTTCTCCACGCGGCTTCCGACTCTTGAATATGAGCAGAGTCAAGCAACATTATTTCGCAGAGTTTGTTTGTTGCGGATGTGGTGTATATTTTACCTTTAAACCCATTTGCCGTAAGAAACGGAAGCTTTCCCGAGTGATCAATGTGAGCATGGGTGAGTAAAATACAATCAATTTCTCCGGGGGACAAAGGGAATGAGCAATTTTCGTATGTGTCAGGGCCTTGCTCCAATCCACAATCAATAAGAATATTTTTTTCGTTAACTTCAAGAAGTGTGCATGAACCTGTAACTTCATGAGCTGCGCCTAAAAAGGTAATTTTCATGATATACTCTCTTTCGGGAACGGGAGGTTAGAATTTCATAACCTCTAAAAGCCATTTTCTGCTAAGCTCGACCCAGCGTTCGCAATGAGGAACTATTTGCCAGTCGTTTTGCGGAGATCCGGCCGTTGTAATGTTGCAATTTGCAAGTCCGTGATTCCCTTCCGGGAAAATATGAAGCTCAAAAGGAACATTGTTTTTTGAAAGTGCTTCTGCCAAAATCAGTGAATTCATAACGGGGACACAAGTATCACTTGCGGTGTGCCAAATAAACATAGGAGGAGCGTTTGGTGTAACACGATTTTCTAATGACATTTCATAAAGAGTTTTGTCGTTTAAATTTTCACCCAAAAGATTTTCAAATGATCCCATATGAGCGTGTTTTTTGTCCGATGTAACAACAGGATAAGCAAGGATTGCAGCATTTGGCTTGTTTTGTCCCTTTTGTATTTTAAGTGTATCTAAAACAATTTTTTCATCGCAAAGTAGGGAAAGGGAACCGGCAAGATGACCACCTGCTGAAAATCCAATTACTGCAATTTTATTCACATCAACAAACCATTTATCCGAGTTTTTTCTCATTAGCGCAACGCACGCAGAAGCTTCAAGTAGAGCTTCGGGATATCTTGCGGGAGCTACGCTGTAATTTAGCACAAAAGCATTATACCCCATTGAAAGATAGTTTAGCGCAATAGGTTCTGCTTCTCTTTCCGAAGTGAAGTGATATCCACCACCCGGAATAACTAAAATGGATGGATGTTTTCTGTTAGGATCGGTTTCGTTGTTAGGGTCCAATATATAACAAGAAAGCGTAGGATCTTGGTCTGTGTCAAGGCTGAAAAAGTCTTTTAAATTTAAAGTGAATGCATTCATATTTGTTACCCACGAAGTCCTTTCTTTGAAATGTAAACTATCTCACCAAACAGTATACCACAAAAAGTGGCAGATTTCAATATTTTTGGAAAATTTATATTATAATTTAGAAATACGATATTTCTGCTAAAAGAGAACATCTTCTCCGGCAGTGGAGAAGATGTTCGGAAGTTTCTCTTAATATTTGTTATTCAAAGAAAACTTCTAAAGTGCTGTTTTTCGGGGGAATAGTTATGGGAAATAAAACAGGTTTTCCGTCCAGTTTGGCGCAAGGGATTCCTTTTTTCGCAACAATATTTAGAGTATAATCTCCCAAAGATATTTTTACATTGTATGGGATAAGAGGTTTTACTTCAAGACATTTAAATGCTCCAATATATTTTTCCTTACCGTCAATAGTAGCTGTTCCTCTAAATTTAAGCCCTAAAACATATTCAATTATCCCAACGGAATACCAAGATGCCGCTCCTGTATACCAACTCCAACCACCTCTACCTCCAAAGTGAGAGGAGTAAATATCTGCGGAAAGCACATAAGGTTCGTTTTTATATATCTTTCCTCCTTCTGTATTTTTACATCTGTTTAGTGGATTGATCATGGATAAAAGCTTAAGCCCCATCTCGCCTTCTCCACATTCTATAAGGGCTATTGCCGTCCAAACTGCGGCGTGGGTATATTGTCCGCCGTTTTCTCTTACATATTTTGGATAGTCGTTTATATATCCTCCTTTTTCTGTGCTATCATCAAATGGTGGAGAAAACAGTTTTAATGTTTTGGTTTCTTTTTCAAACAAAGTGTCAAACGCACGCAAAAGTGAATCTTTTGCTCTTTTTTTATCCGGACCTCCAAATACTGAAAAAATCTGGCACAGAAGATCTGTTTTACATGCTTTTGTCTCACCTGTTCCAAACACTTGTCCGTTGTCAGAAATGCATCTTACATATTGGTCGTTTTGAAAGTACTTTTCTTCAATTGTTTGTTCGGTTTCGTTTGCCCTTTTTAGAAGTTCTTCTGAAGAAATGATGAGGTTATTATTGTTTTCTTTGGCTTTATTCAGCCCTTCGGAAAGTGAAAAATCATCTTTGTAAAAATCCATAAAGGGAGCAAATGCTTTTGTTGCCATAACAAGAAGTCTTGCAGAAAACAGACTTTTTCCGGTTCCCAAAGCACCCATTTTTGAAAATCCATCATTCCAATCGCAACTTCCCATAAGCGGTATACCATCGTGACATTTTGAATATCCGTAATTTAATGCTAAAACACAATGATGATATAGGGGAGCCTTTTCTTGTGTGAAAACAGCTTTTTCAAAACGCTCGTTTTTGTCTTCAAGAGGGGAAGATTGCAAAAATGGAACGTATTCCTTTAAAATTGCCATATCTCCGGTGAGCTTTATATATTTTGATACAACAATGGGTAACCATAAGAAATCGTCCGAACAGGTCGTTCTCACTCCGATGTGCTCACCCTTAAGCTCATGCCACCAATGCATAACATCACCTTGCAAATATTGATGTGAAGCCGCGTTTAATATGTGATGTCTTACTTCATTTGGCTTTGAGTAAACGATTGACAAACAGTCTTGCAGTTGATCCCTAAAACCGAAAGCACCTCCATTTTGATAAAACCCTGTTTTCGCATAAAACCGTGAAGCTGCGGTTTGATAAAACAAAAAAGGAAAAATGGTGTCTAATTCTTGAATATCTGTTTTTATATCTATTTTAGGAACAAATGATCGTGAAAAATCCTCTTGCAGTCCTTTTTCACCCAAGACATAGTTTATGTCAATGTTTTTGGGATCGTTTTTCGAATCGGTTTCTCCTATTTTAAATATTACCTTTTGTCCCGATGCAAAAAGTGTAATATTTTCGCTGAAAGGTAAATAAAACTGTGTGGTATTTTGTGTTCCGGATGCGGAGCAAAAGCCCGTCGTTTGCTTTAATGAAATTGAAAACGGATTATAAAATACAGCATAGCTTTCTTTTTTTTCTTCTGATTTTTTACATTGTATAACGCCGTTTCCTACCAAAATCTCACCGAGCATAGGGCGAAAACTGAAAGCTGCAGAAACATTTTCGCGCGAAAAAGACAAAACAACATATTTTTCTTTTTTTTCTACAGAGACAAAAGTACATACAGTATATTGGACGTCTGAGAAGTTTCCCTCGTAGATGGCAACTCCGTCTTTGCATTTGAAAATTTTGCTGATTGCGCAAAGATCAAATACCTCTCCTCCGTATGAAGCGTAAACTTTTTCTCCTCCCTGAGCGTTTGGTGATTCATCGTAAGAAGAGAGCTTGAAAAGCCTTGAATTTTCGGAAAAAGTAAATCCCAAAGACATATCAGTAACAACGCTGCCGAAATTTTTCCCTGACAGTACGTAGGAATATGGTTTTCTTTCTTTAAGACTTCCTTTGTAAAAAACAAATCCGCGATTTTCCACATCTATATAATTGCCAAAGGAATAAGTTACTTTATCTTCAATTTTCACAGGCGAAGACAGCTTTTTTTCTTCTTCAGTATAAATTTGGTTAGAAATGGTTTTAAATTCCGAAAATGCATCTTTTGCCTCAAATAAAGCTTTAGCATCGTTTACATTCAAAAGATGAATACCGGGCGACTTATCCTTTAAACCTAAACATCCTGCTTTTGATAATAGCAAATTAAGCTTTTGTTCTGTTTTTCTGAAATAAAGGTCTTCTTCATCATAAAATAAGAATAGATCATATTTTAAATGAGCTCTGTAAGCCGCTTCATATGCTTTGAGTTGTGAAGAAAGTTCTCTTCTGCATATCTCTTTAACGTAAAGAGCAAAAAGGGGATAATCTCCACTTATTCCTTTCTTCCACAATTCTTCTCTTATGGGCAAAAATACCTTATCTGTAAATCTCAATCGTTTAAAAAGTACGGCAGAGGCATTTTTTGCAAGTAAGGCGGGATCTACATGAGAAAGCTGTTTTTCTGTGGACGTAAATCTTTTTTTCTCTTTTTCACAAGAGGCAAAGCTCTGGGCTTTTGTTTTTCCCACTCCTATATAAAATTTGGCGCATCCTCCCGATATTGGAGATGTTTTTAAATAGCATAATGGATAAACGGAAGGCTCGTTCTTTCCGTTTTCGAGAGTTTTAAAAAGCGTACCAACCTCAAGGGAATCTCTGCCTGTAAGAAATCTATCGATCTTTTTGTTGCAAACAACACAAAGAACAAATTTCGATCCTTTGTTTTTAACGAATAAACATTCTTTTTCTTCATCAAATTCAACACTTGTTTTCATACAAGCAAATGATTTTCCCGAATAATATTCCCTGTCACTTATCATCTGTGGTTCAAAAACAATGAAGGGAGAAAATTTTCTTTTTATATTGCCTTTAGTTTCAATTATAAAACAATCATTTTGCTCCGATAAAGTGTAGCTGACGCTTGCAGCAAAGTCTTTTCCGGAAACTATATGAGAAGAATACGATTTTCCAAATTCAAAAGAACAAGCCTCGTAATCGCCGCAAAGAAGGGGAGCAGTGTATTTTATTTCCGCGTTAGAGTCTACAAAACCTGCGGCAAATGAATGGTTAATGTGTCCAATTTGAAAATCTGCTTCATTCAAAGGTATCCCTCTGTAAAGAAGTTGTACTGTTCCGCAATCGGAAACTCTAAAATCCAAGTTACCGGATGAAATGAGTGCTGTTTTAGGCTCCTCTATAGATGGGCGCGAAGTAATTCCATCAAAAAGTTTAGAAGAAAGTGAAGCTCTTGTTTGCGATCTTGGATTTTTGTATACGGCGATATCGGTAGGCACACGTTCTTTAAGCAAGTCTCTTGCTGCGTTCATTTCTTCGTCTGACATAAATCTTTTTACAAAAATATTATCAAAGCAAGCATTCGCAGCACCTATAATACTCATCCCCATATGGTGTGACATATAACTTTTAACAATTGATTTTCCTTTTGTAAGATCAACGCTTTCGTAAAATCCGTATTGTCCCCAAACTCCTTGCTCCATAAAGTGTTTAAGGTTTGCAAGAGATCCTTTCCTGTCAATGCATAAGGTGAGAAAAGAAGAGTATGGTGAAAATACAAATTCGTTTTTAGGATATCGTTTTAGCGAGAGGGAAGGGATTCCGTGGGCTTTGTATTGATAATTTAGCTCGCTGTCAAAGGAGTAAAATCCACTTTCAGACATTCCCCAAAGTTTGGACACGGATCTTTTTTTCTGTTGCGAATATGCAAATGAAAGCGCTTCATAAGAGAATGAATTTTTATAAAGCGGCAAGAAGAGTACGCTCATGAAGTATTCAAACATAGTTCCAGACCATGATGCCATTCCCAAAAAGCCATTTTCGGAGATAAGTGTTCTTCCAAGAGAATTCCAATGTTTTACGGGTACTTCTTCCTTTGCTACGGCAAAATAGCTTGTAGTTCTTGCCTCGCTCATAAACAGGTCATAACAATTTTCTTCTTGCTTTTTTGTGTTTTCATTAAATCCTATTGTGAAAAGCTTTTTCTTTTTGTTATAAAGAGGAAAAAAATTCGTTTCATCAATTATTTTTTTAACTCTTTCGGCGGTATCTTCAAACCCAAATTCGACAAGAGATTCTTTGAGAGAAACAAGCATTGTTACAAAATTTCCGCTGTCAACTGTAGAAATAAATTTTTCTCCGATTACGCTTAGATGATCAAGCTCGTACCAATTGTAAAGGTGACCATTCCACTTTTCCAAATTTTCAATGGTGGTAAGTGTATTTTCTATTCTTTTTTTGCATTGTTCTTTGGTGATAAATCCAAAGTCTACTGCGGCAATACACGAAATAAGGTAAAAGCCTATATTCGTAGGTGATGTCCTCATGGCAATAGAATCTGTTGGCGCGGTTTGAATATTGTCCGGTGGAAGATAATTTGTTCTTGCATCTACATTTTCAGCGAAAAAAGCCCATATTTTTTCAGAATATTTAAATAGTGTTTTTCTTTCTTCTTCTGATATCGGATCATCTTCTTTTTGAGGCTTTGACATTAAATACAATGCCAAGGGAGACATGATCCAAATAACGCCTAAAACGCCTAAGATAATGTTTTGGCTCAAGAACAAAAACAATGCAGAAATTACATTTATAAAAAATTTTCGGTAATAACAAAAAGGTCCCGCTTTAGAAGATCTCTCACTGTCACCAAATGTTTTCCATTCCAAAAGCTTTTTTTTCGTAAAAATCAGCCTATAAATGCTTTTTAGAAATGCATTAAAGCTTACATAAGCATTGTGTGGCAATACTGCAATTTCGTATAGCAGACGTAAAATATTAGAAGAATATACCCCTGTAACTTCCGAATAATAACGGCGTATTACTGTTACTTTTCTGTTGTACGCTCTGAATGGAGCGCATAGCAAAACAGAAATAAACGGAAATAAAATATAAAGAAACGCGAATAATAGATAATATGTGGGATGGGCGGAAAATGCAGATAAAACTATTAATGACAAAGAAGATATAGGAGCAGCATGTCTTAAAATATTACATATTATTTTAAAGCGAGAATAATCTGACATTTTTATATCAGATTTTTTTTCTCTTTTTAAAAATATAAGGTTTTGAACATCTCCCCTTATCCATCTATGAAGACGGGAAAAAAATGAAATAGCATTAGTGGGTGCGCCGTCGGTTGTTGTAATGTCTGAAACAAGTCTGCAACGAAGAAAATTTCCTTCAGGCATATCATGACTAAGTACCACTTTGTCAGGCATAGAAGGGATTATTATTTTTTTATAAAGATCAACATTTACAAGACCTTTCCCACAAAAAATTCCGCTTCCAAATACAGTTTGAAAACGATCATAAGAGGCGCTTTCGTAGTTATTTGTTCCTCCTGATCCCGTTATAAAGGATTCAAATTCGGTTTGCTTTTTGTGTACAAGGCAAAATTTTACTGAAGGTTGGAAAATGCCATATCCTTTTGTTACTTTGCCGTTTTCAATAACAGGTTTGTTTTGTGGGTGAAGTGCGCAGGAAACCATCTCTTTCACCGCAGAAAAACCTATTCCTGTGTCACTATCTAAAAGAAAAAGAAATTTTACTCCAAAAAGCTTTTCCGTGTTTCCGGATGAATAGTCAAAAGGGGTGCCATCGCAAATAAAATTAATAAGAGCGGTAATCGCACCTCTTTTTCTTTCTTCTCCATAGCATACTTTTTCGTCATCGTAATATTTTCTGTTTCTGGCAAAAGCTGTAAATTTGTCACCATATTTTTTACACAGTTTCTCAGTTTGTGAAAATAGGTCCTCCATTACCGCTTTTTCTCTTTCTGTGGGGAGCACTGAATTTCCTTGAGGAAAATCAGCGAGAATGGTAAAACAAATGTTATCATCTCGGTTTAAAAGATAAAATCGTTCAAGATTTTGGCACATTTTTTCATTTTCTTCTTCTGTGGTTAAAAGCGAAGAAATTACCACGGCTGTTTTTCCTTCGTCGGGTATACTTTCAAGTTCAAGACGAGGACATGAAATTGGTTTTTCTGCAACAGACATAAACAGGTCGGAGATAGAAAGACCGAAAACAAATATTGAGGGTATCGCTAAAAGTGCCGCTAAAGTGCCCATGTGGTAAACGGCAATAAATAGAGTTAGAACGGAGAAAAAAGACCAAAGAAGAGTGAATAGTATAGCTGCGCTTTTATCTTCCTTAAAAAGTACATCTCCCGGAGTAATACCATTTTCACTACAGTAAGAACGAAAAATTTCTGCGGTATCCTTTTCCGAAATTTTTTCAGACGCTGAAAATGCAGATACAGTTTCTCTATATCTGTTTTTTGTTGACGGATCCATTAAAGAATATGAAGGCTCAAATTCTATGAAGCATTGTTCTGTTTTGGAAATTTGACTTATCATAATTTCAAAGTCCCAATTTCTTTTACTTCTTAAAAGAGAAATTGCTCCGTTTAAATTTTTTAGATCTATTTCCTCATTGTTAGTTAAAGATAATTCGCATATTCTTCCTGCTTCATAAATGCAAGCAGCACTTATTATGGAAGAAATTGAAAAAAAGTCTTTGTATGTTAAATAGTACTCTTTCCCAAGAAATTGCAAAAATGAAAAAAAACTTTCTTCAGATACTTTAAAATTTTTTTCTGACAAAAAATTATAAATATATTTGAAAATATACGGTGTGTTTTTTTCTTTAGCTTGAGGATGAAATTTGCATTCATCAAAACTTTCAGATAAAACATGAAAATTATCGTAGACGCAAATATACCCTGCTGAGGAGTAGCTTCTGTCTTTTAAGTTTCTCTTGTAAGACTTTTTAATGCTTTTCCACGATTCTTTTAATAGAGATAAATAAGTTTTTTTCATAATATAAAATCACCTCGCTGTATTATCTACATCGAGGTGAGAGTTTAATCATTTTTGGCTGATTTTTTCTTTTATTTTTTTTACGGTGAAAAGCGCAGGGAGAGATATGAAAGCGAGATAAAGGGACACATTTCCTAAAATTACATAAAGCGTTTTATGCGTTAGTGCATATCCTTTTGCACCAATGGTTTCCTCGGTCATTATTCCGCTTTCCTCAATTATTTTTCCTTTTGAAGAAATTATGCATGAAATTCCTGTATTGGCAGATCTGAAAACATATCTTCCTGTTTCGATGGCTCTAATAATACTGTGACTTTGATGCTGAGAGACGGCTGCTCCATCTTTATACCACGAGTCGTTTGTGGAAACGGCAAGAATTTCCGCGCCAAGGAGAATATTTTCTCTTGAAAAATCTGAAAAAACAGAATCATAGCAAACAAGTGGGCCATATACATTTCCGTTATGGTCGGAAATTACCCTACATTCGGTTCCTTCCACATATGATGAATCCATGTTAAGATCGTTAAGTGCAGGAAAGATAATATCAAAAATGCCCATATAAGGTATCGTTTCGCCAAATGGAACAAGTTTTTGCTTGTAATAAGGTTCTGATACAGTTCCGTCGGGATAGATGGCCATAATACCGTTAAATTTTTGGTTGTCTTCTGTTAAAATAACGCCAAAAATTATTGTTGTACTATAGTCGGAAGCAATTTTTGACAATTGGGTGTGAATAAAACCATTTTCATAAAATGATTTTGGAAAAACAGTTTCTGCCATTAGTACCACATCGTATGTATTGTTTTCAAAAGCTTTGTTTATGAGAATTACGTGATTATTTAAAATTTCGGTGAAATTCGAGCTTTTCCACTTATCCCCCATGGACACATTTCCTTGAACGATCAAAGCGGAAATTTCTTTTTCTTTTTTTTCGGGGATGATAAAAAGGATAGTACCTATCAACAAATTTGCACACAAAATCAATGAGGCGATCTTTAATAAATATTTTTTGTTTTTACAAAATAAAAATAATGCCAAAGCGCAGGAAAAAAATACGGTAACGAACGTAATGATACCATTTCCGAAAAGTGATGCTGTTTGAAGATACGGGAGGAATTTTACAAATCCTATAGATACGTTTATCCAAGGAAATGCAAGTTCGCCAAGAGAAAGCGTCCACTCATATATTATCCAAAGCGCCCCGCATGAAATCGCGTAAGATAAAGGCTCTTTTTTAAAAAAACGTGAAAAAGATAATACAAAAGCACCCATTGTGGAATGTATGAGCGAAACGGCAATCCATGCAAAAATGACAATAGCTTTTCCTTGAAATTCACTAAAACTAAATCCTTCGAAGGGATAAAGCTTAAAAAATAAAGTATATACAACTAAATATGTTCCAAAAAAGAATAGAAAAAATGATCTGAAATCACCCCTTTTTTCCCTGGAGTTTAAGGTGTAAAAAAAGGTAACAAGTGCAAAAAAAATCAAAGGAAAAAGCCACTCCACCATAAAGGGAATGGCATAGATCAGTCCGCTTAAAAAAGCAAATATAAAAGTGTGTTTTTTAATAAATGATGTTATGTTTTTAAAAATAGAAGAAGATTTTGATTCATTCATTTGATTTATCCAAAATTACAATTTCACCGTCTTCAAAGTACCCTTCATATGTGGTTCCATTTTCATATGTGTATGTGGAAGGGTCTCCATGAATATAATTTCCGTTTTCATCTAAAGCGTATTTTCCATCATCGTCGAGTATTCTTGTATCTCGTATATTGTTTATAAAGTTACCTTCGTAAATTTCTCCACTTGTCCAAGTATAAACACCTTTTCCATGACGCTTATTGTTAACAAATGTTCCTTCGTAGATATCACCGTTGGAGTAAGTGCATTTACCTTCTCCGTTTTGAATGTCGTTTACAAAATTTCCTTCGTATTTATAGCTTCCATCGGCAGAAACATATTCACCGTAACCGTTTGCTAAATCATCTGTATAATTACCCGAAAAAATTTCACCGGTAGATGAAGTGAATATGCCATAACCGTTTTTTACGCCATTAACAAAATTTCCTTCGAAAATAGAACCGTCAGAATAGGTATACTTTCCATATCCGTTAATTTGGTCGCCTTTAAATTCGCCTTCGTAAACATCCTTTGTCGCGGCGTATGTGAGTTTTCCTTTTCCCTCACGATAAATAACGTCAATGTCTCCGACGTAAATATCACCATTTGAATACTCAATAGTTGAATTATTATATTCTAAAATTGCAGTCATTCCGTTAGAAAATTTAATTTTTCCCGAAATGGGCTGATCATCTTTTACCGATCCAATAAAGCGCGAACCGTCTTCAAATGTAGTAAGTCTGTAGCCTTTGGCTAAAATAATTATTATCGCGACAACAACAATAATAATGGCAGATATAAATGCAACAAGTAAAACAGATTTAGATTTTTTCTTAGCCATTGCTTAAACCTTTCATTAAAAGTTGAACATGTTTAAAATATCGGGAATGATCGTCGCCATTACAAGGGCGACAGCAAAAAAAGCAATAATTGTAATAAAAAGCTGAATAAGAGTTATGCCCGATTTTCCGTATTTTGATGTCAAGCGTGGTATGTCATCTTCTTTAACGTAATATTTCTTCTCATTTTCGTTTGTAACTTTATAATCAGGAGAAAAAGAAAATTTAATTTCTATAATCATTTTTTGCAAACCGTTGAATTTTATTCCCAATTCATTGGTGGATTTTGCGGTTTCTTCATTAAACGCACCGGCATCGATCAGAGCCATAACAAATTCACCGCGAAATTTTTTTATAAAAATCGTATACAAGCTTGCTATCAATATCCCCAACATGAGAAGTATCATAGTAGTGATAAAGTTTTTATCGTCAATAGAAAATTGAAGTGTTAAAGTAGACATGATTTTCTCCATTACAATAAAAGAGGGGGGAAACTATTTATTCTTCACTGTCAAAAAAATCGTTCCCGCATAAAATCCTGAGAAGTTTTTCTAAATCGTCCGATCCGGAGTAATTAAGCTTAAGAGCTCCTTTTCCGTCTGCGTTGAGTTTTATTGAAACAACCCTTCCAAGAGTAGCACTAACTTTCTTTTCAAGCCGCCGATAATAGCTTTTTTCAACGCTGTTTTCTTTTTCTGCGGGAGCGGGAGCTGTAAGAACCGTTTTAATGTATTTTTCAGTTTCCCTAACAGAAAGATCGTTTTTAATAATATATGTGGCGCATTCCATTACAAAATCTTCGTCAAATTTTTCGGCGACGGGGAGTATAGTCCTTGCGTGTCCGTATGTAAGAACGCCTTCTTCCACAAGAGATAAAACATTTTCGGGAAGTTTTAAAATTCTAATTATGTTTGCAACAGCGGCACGGGATTTTCCAACTTTAGATGCAGCTTCTTCTTGCGTTAAATCGTATATTTCAATAAGAGCTTTATAACCTTTGGCTTCTTCAACCGGGTTTAAATTTTCACGTTGGAGATTTTCAATAAGGGAAATTTCGGCCGCTTCCATATCTTCAACGTCAAGGATAATAACGGGAACTTCGGAAAGTCCCGCCATTTTACAAGCGCGCCATCTTCGCTCTCCGGCAATGATCTCATAAAAGCCATTTGCCTTTTTTCTTACAACAAGAGGCTGTATTACTCCGTGTCTTGAAATTGAACTCGCAAGCTCTGAGAGTAAAACTTGATCAAATTTTTTTCGTGCTTGAGCAACGCCGGGTTCCAATTCAGAAACACGCAATGTTACAGGGGCACTTTTTTCGTTTTCTGCGGATATTTCTGTGGTATTATCGGAAAGCAAGGCTTCAAGCCCGCGTCCTAATCCTTTTTTAGCCATTGGCGTAACATCCTTTCGTGTCTTTAATGTTTTTTCATCCTGTCCAAAAGCTCTTTTGCGAATGCTTCGTATGCCAATGCACCTTTGGAATATCTGTCATATTCTGAAATTGGCATCCCAAAGCTGGGAGCTTCGCTTAATTTTACGTTTCTGGGAATCGGTGTTTTGAAAAGTTTATCTGAAAAATATTTTTTGATCTCGTTCATAACTTGGTGAGTGAGATTTAATCTTCCGTCATACATGTTAATGAGAACACCAAGAAGAACTAATTTTGAGTTGTATAGTTTATTTATATGATTGATTGTATTTGTAAGTTGCGACAATCCTTCAAGAGAGTAAAATTCGCACAGAAGAGGAATGATAACACCTTCGGCCGCCGTTAGGCAATTAATTGTGACAAGTCCTAAAGATGGGGGACAATCGATGATGATAACATCATAATCTTGTGATATTTTGTCAAGCGCATCCTTTAGCTTAAAATCTCTTCTTGGAGTATCGATAAGTTCAAGATCAGCCCCTACAAGGTCAATCCCCGACGGAATTAAGTGCAAATTTTTATATTCGGTATGTATGATTGCATCCACAGGGTCAATGCCGTTAACCAAAAGGTCGTAGACCGTAGCTTTTGTATCTTTCTTAGCAATTCCCAATCCGGATGAAGCATTTCCCTGCGGATCGGAATCAACGAGCAAAACATTTTTACCGTTTCGCGCCAAAAAAGCGGCAGTATTAACAGCAGATGTGGTTTTTCCCACTCCGCCCTTTTGATTTGCAAAGGCGATAATTTTCATGCAAAAAATCCTTTTATGAAAAGTCGATGTGGAGGAAGGATACATCCTTCCTCCAAAATCGCAAAATTAATTGTTTAAATAAATGTTTAGAAAATTATTTCTTAACAAGAACTTTTTTAAGATTAACGAATCTGGGAAGACCGTCTTCCTTAGGAAGTTGAGTTTCTCCTTCGATGAGTGGAAGGGCATATTTTATGAATTTATCGCTCATTCCGGTGTTGTCTTTGTTGATCCAAGAAAGAGGAACCTTCTTTTCTGTGTTCGCAACGTCTGTAAGATCAAAGAGCTTTATTTGGCATTTATATTTTCCGCCAACATAACGTCTCTTATATCCTACCATTTTGTCTGTAACACCTGCAACTGCATTTTCAACAGCCGCTTTGCCTGCATTAAAGCTTTCTTCAATATCCGTTTGGGATGCACAGTGCGCAGCACAGCGTTGGAGGAGGCTAAGCTCAATAGCGCGTACCTTAACACCAATTTTTTTGTTTATTTTTTCTGCGAGAATTGCAGCAAGACCGCCTAATTGAGGATGTCCAAAAGAATCAACCTTACCCGTGTCGGAAATGAGTCTGCCCCTGCGGTTTCTTATACCTTCAGAAACGGCGATAAGGCATTTTCCTTTTTCTTTGTATATAGCTTCTACCTGGTTAAGGAAGTCTTTAAGGCAGAAGGATTTTTCGGGAAGATATACGAGATCGGGACCTTGACCCTTGACGGAAGCAATGGAAGCAGCAGCTGTCAACCAACCGGCGTTTCTGCCCATGATCTCAACAACTGTGATCTGACCATAGTCATAAACAGTGGAATCCCTGTAGATCTCCATCATAGATGTGGCGATATATTTTGCGGCAGAAGCGTAACCGGGGCAATGATCAGTCTTGTCCAAATCGTTGTCAATAGTCTTTGGAATACCCATTACTCTGCATTCGTAACCGTTTTTAAGCATAAATTTGGAAACTTTGTTACAAGTATCCATGGAATCGTTTCCGCCGTTGTAGAAGAAATAACGGATGTTATATTTTTTGAAAACTTCAAGAATACGTTTGTAGTCTGTATCATCAACATCTACATCTTTAAGTTTATAACGGCAAGATCCCAAAGCGGATGAAGGTGTGTATTTCATAAGCTCAAGCTCTGCAGGATCTTCTTTGGACATATCAATAAGATTCTCGTTAAGTATGCCCTTAATACCATTAAGCGCGCCGTAAACCTCCGTAATATTTTCGTTTTTGAGAGCAGTGATGATGGCTCCGTAAGCAGAAGCGTTGATAACGGAAGTGGGACCGCCGGACTGTCCGATAACGCATGCGCCTTTCAATGCATTCATAGTAAAAAGTCCTTTCTTTAAGTTATTATTATAAATATTAATTTATAATTGTACACAATGAGCATTATAACACACTAAAACAATAAAATCAATCGGTTTCGAAATTTTTTTTCAAAATTTCACTTTTTTCTTTTGATTTTTTGTTTTTGAGGCAATTTTTCACACAAATAAATACTAAAACCACAATAAAAGTAAGGAATGCTCCCATTATGCATCCGCTTGTGTCAATAAGTACATCTGATATCTCACCGTTTCTTCCGTACGTGAAAAATTGAATCGTTTCGTCTGAAATGGCAATGAAAATTCCGTATAGTATACTCAAAACAAAAGAAACATCGACGGATAATCCGTAAGAAAAGAGAGCAAGAGAAGCCAAAAAAGCACAAATGGTATATTCTAAAAGATGTCCTGTTTTTCTTACAAAAATTTTAAGTTGATATGCGTTGACAAAAACCTCATTTTCGTTTTCGCTCTCTTGCACTTCGGGAGCGGAGCTGTAAATTGCTCCGGTTCCTTCCAACACTAAAGGGACGTCGTTTTTATTTTCAATGGACGCTTTTATTGTGTCTGTAATGCTATCACTTAAAATCCTGGATTGTTCGCCGGTTCGTGATGCGTTCCAAATTATAAAACCTGTCCATAGAGTACAAAGGAAAAAAAGAAATATTGTTTTTGTTTTTAGTTTACTTTTTTTCATGGTTTTTATTTTCCGAATATTTTTTTGTTAACGCTCTCGTTTTTACGTTTATCCATTTAAAAACATAAATGGAATTAATTTTCAAAAATATTTTGTACCAAAGTTTATTATTGATTATTTGTTTGTTTTTAAAAATAAAAGTGGCGTGAGCTAAAATCTGTTCTTTTTTTACTTTTTCAAAAACAAGTTGATTGTCTCCGCTAAAAATAAAATCCTCTTTTCCTGAATCTATAAGCCTGTGAAGGGCATATTCTCCGTTTGGACGGCGAAAAAGATATATTTCATTTTTTTTAAATTCTTCGGCGCGGGATAGGGTTACAGAATCACGTCCTTCTTTTAATGTGGGGAGCATGCTTCGTCCTTTCGGATAAACGGTTAATGTTCCTCCGTTTTCAAAAACGGTCGAAAGGGTATTTTCTATATCTGACATAAAAAGCGTTTGAAATTTGCCTTCGCCGTTATTTTTCATATTATCTCCTGAATATTAAAGTTCCAAAAGCATCCCGGCAACGGAAAAATATATCGCAAGCGATCCTGCGTCAACCAAAGTCGTTATTAGCGGACTTGCCATAACTGCGGGATCCGCACCTGCCTTTTTTGCCAATATGGGGAGCGTACAGCCTAAAATTTTTGCCGCCACCACTGTTAAAAACATTGTGATGCATACAGTCAAGGCAACGTAAATGTCAATATCTCCGTTGAGCAGCATATTGTCAATAAATAATATTTTCAAATATGTTACAACAGATAAAACTGCACCGCATAAAAAAGAAACTCTAAATTCTTTCCAAATTATTGTCCAAATGTCGGAAAATTCAAGCTCACCCATTGAAAGTCCTCTGATAACTGTAACAGACGCTTGACTTCCGGAGTTTCCTCCGGTTCCCATAAGCATGGGAATATAAGCAGTCAAAGCGAGTTGTGCCGCAAGTGCGTTTTCGAAAGAGGAAATAATCATTCCCGTAAATGTGGCAGATATTGTAAGTAATATAAGCCAAGGAATCCTTTTCGCAAAAATCTCCAAAACACCTGTTTTTAAATACGGTTTATCGCCCGGAGTTATTGCACCCATTTTTGCGAAATCTTCTTCTGCTTCCAGAGTCTGGACGTACATAGCATCATCAACCGTAATAATACCGACAAGTCTATTTTCTCTATCAACTACAGGCAAAGCCAAAAAATCATATTTCAAGAATATTCCGGCAATATTTTCTCTGTCATCTTCTGTATGAACAGAAACGACGTTTGTTTCCATTATGTTTTCAATTTTTTTGTCGAGGGGAGAGATAAGAAGATCCTTTGCGGAAACAATTCCTATAAGTGTTCTGTTTTCAGTGACATAACACGTATATACGGTTTCTTTTTCTATAGCTACTTGTCTTATGTGAGAAAGTGCATCCTCAACAGTCATGCCTTTTTTAAAATTCACATATTCTGTTGTCATTATGGAACCTGCACTCGATTCCTTATATTTCAACAGATCGTTGATTTGTTTTCTTGTTTCGGGAAGTGCGTTCTTGAAAATTCTCTGAACGACATTTGCGGGCATTTCTTCTATAATATCAACCGTGTCGTCATAAAATAATTCTTCCAAAATTTCGGTTATTTCCGAATCACTGAAAGAATCAATAAGGTTTTTTTGAGCGTCGGCATCCATCTCTACAAAAACCTCTGCAGCAATATCTTTAGGCAGCAACCTGTAAAGCATTACGTATTGTCCTTTTTCAAGATTCGACAATACTTCAGCAACGTCTGCCGCTTCGGATGAGGCAAATAATTCTTTTATCTTGCCGTACTGTTTTGATTCGAACAGCGAAAGCGCTGTTTCAAGCATTGTTTTTTCCTCCATATTTTCCTCCATCGAAATGTTAAAATTATAATGGGGTAAAAACACAAAGGCACAGAAAAATACATTTTAAAACTCGAATCAATATACAAAGTGTGTTAAAACGCAGATAACTTTCACTTTGTATTTATAGAAAATCTTCGTTTTATCCTTTTTAGATGTAAAAACGAATGAATTTTTATTTTGAGACGTTTTGATTGATTTATGTCTGCGCCACACGTGTTACTACCGCACGAGTCCATCCGTTTCACATCCTTTTCTGTAAATTTTTATATGCATACAAACATACACATTTTAAGTATACACTATTTTTTATGTTTGTCAATAATAGTAAACACTTAAAATGTAAAAAAATTTCAAATATTGGGAAAAAAAATCTAAAGCCTATTGAAAAGGAAAAACTAATGTAGTATAATGCAACTTAAGCTGTTTTTTTATTGATATGTAAGTTAAAGATTGAATGAGATTATAGGGTGCATATGAAAATAGATAAAAATGTAAGAAAAGAGACGATTTATGTCGCTATAGGTACGTATGGTTTGAGCGGCGTGATGCTTCTTGTTTATTTGTTGATTTCAAAATTCACTTTTCATGTTTTGTGGGGCGCGTTGTATGGAAGTACAGCGGCTGTTCTTAACTTCTTTTTTATGGCATATTCTTTGCAAAAAGCTATGGAGACAGAAGTTGAAGAAAACGAAAATAAAGAACAAAAGGTAAAGCTTCGCGTAAAATCGGCTTATGCCACAAGGTCTCTCGTTTTACTTATTTCTCTTATAGTTCCGTTGGTAGTGGGTTTTGTTGATATAATTGCTCTCTTGATCCCGCTTCTTTTCCCACAGCTCACAGCAAGTATACGCATGATGTGGTTGAAAATCCACGGAGAAAAATAATAGTTTTGAATGGTTTTGGATAATAAATAAGGGGTGGTTTTTTGGAAATAACAGGCGCGCATATATTTTATGAAATTCCCATATTTGGAGGAATAAAAATAACCGAAACGCTTGTCAATTCACTTTTTGTGATTCTCCTGATATTCATCATTTGTAAGATCCTTACAAGCAATTTGAAGGTTGTTCCCACGTCTAAAAGACAAATTGTTGCAGAGTGGATTGTTGAAAAATGCAGGGGACTTGTTTTGGAAAACATGGGCGAGAAATACATGGATTTTGTCCCATTTATAATGGCGATATTAGGTCTTGTAGGACTTTCAAATCTTTTGGGACTTTTGGGGATGTACCCACCAACAGCAGAGGTAAATGTTCCCATAGGTTGGGCGATCGTCGTTTTTATCCTTATTACGAGGGAGAAAATGAAGCCGGGGTTTGGTAAGTATTTAAAAGGATTTACAGAACCGTTTTTCCTTTTCACACCGCTAAACCTCATAAGTGAGGTTGCACTGCCGATTTCAATGGGATTTCGTCTTTTTGGAAATGTTTTGTCGGGTGTGGTGATTTCAGAACTTTTGCTTTGGGCACTTGGAAATTTTTCTGTTGCTGTGCTTTCATCTTTCGGGGAGATCATTCCTTTGTTCCAAGTAGGCGTACCTGCTGTTTTCTCATTGTATTTTGACATATTCAGCGGATGCTTACAAGCGTTCGTTTTTTCCATGCTCACCATGCTCAACATATCTTTAGCCGGTGCGGATGAATAATATTATCATTGAAAAAAATAAAAAAATAAAATTAACGGAGGTTTTTATTATTATGATGGCAAAAGCAATTGTTTTAGCGGCTTGCGCTTTAAGTGCAGGAATCGCAGTTCTTACAGGTGTTGGTCCTGCTATAGGTCAAGGTTTTGCTGCAGGAAAGGCTGTAGAAGCTATTGGTAGACAGCCTGAGGCGCAAGGACAGATTAGATCTACATTGATTATTGGTGCCGCTCTTGCAGAAACGACGGGTATTTATGCTTTTATTACGGCATTGTTGCTTCTCTTTTTTGCTCCCGGTCAGTTTATCGAACTTTTGGGTTAATAGTATAAAAACAGAAAAAACGGAGGTTACAAAGTGGGAGTTCATGCACTAAGTAATTCACTTGAGCTGATTTCCATTGACCCTTGGACGATCGTTGCGTCTGCGTGTAACCTTTTGATAGTATTTCTTATACTCAAAAAATTTCTTTATGCTCCGGTAATGAAAGTTATAAAGGAGCGTGAGGACCAAATAAAGTCTCAATATGACATGGCGGATGAGGCTCAAAAAGCAGCCGACGAAAGCAAGGCTGTTTATTCCGAGAGACTTCGCCATGCGGAGGAAGAGGCAGACAGTATTATCAAAAAGGCTCATGAAGATGCAAAAAGGCTTAGCGGAGAGATTATTTCCGATGCTGATAAGCAGGCGTATGCTATACGTCAAAAGGCAGATGCAGACATAAAACGCGAAAAGGAAAAGGCTGAGGCTGAGTTGAAAAAAGAAATTGCGGAAATTTCTGTTGATATAGCCGGTAAAGTTGTTGGCAGAGAAATTGAAAAGAAAGACCATGAAAGGTTTATTGACGAATTTCTAAAGGATATTTCCGAAGACGGTGAGGGTAATAAATAATGGCTGACGTATGCAAAGAATACGGCGGCGGTTTATATCTCCTTGCCGCCGAAACAGGATCGGAAGAGGTATATTTAAAACAGCTTTTACAAATTAAAACCATTCTTGATGAAAATCCGGATTATGTGAGACTTTTGTCTTCTCCCGCTATTTCAAGTTCGGAAAAAAGAGACCTTATAACAAAGGCCTTTAAAGGAAAAGCGGAAGAATATATAGTAAATTTCATGCTTTTGATGTGTGATATGGGATATTTCGGATATGTGACGGAATGCATTGAGTTTTTTAAAAAGACGTATTACGAAAAGCGCAACATATATGAAGGTATCGTAAGATCCGCCGTACTTTTGTCGGAATCCGAAAAGGAGAGAATTGTTAAAGCCCTTGAAGAAAAGCTGGGAGGCGGTAAAACTTTGATTATGGAGTTTTATGTGGATGAGAGTCTTTTAGGCGGCCTTTATGTTGAAGTAGACGGGAAGGTTTTTGATTCCACAGTAAAAACAAAGCTTTCGGGCATGAAAAATATTCTTTCAAAGCCTATGTAGTCTTTTTGAAATAAAAATATCTTTGGAGGAAAGGTAATGGAGCTTAGACCCGAAGAGATAAGCGGTATTATAAAAGACCAAATTAAAAATTACAGTAATAAAATAGAACAAGACGAAACAGGTACGGTTATTCTTGTTGGAGACGGTATTGCGAGAGCTCATGGTTTGGAACGCTGTATGGCTAACGAGCTTTTGGAGTTTGAGGACGGATCTCACGGAATGGCGCTTAACCTTGAAGAAAACTCAGTTTCAATCGTTATGTTTGAAAGTGATAGCAATGTAAAAGAGGGAAGCACTGTAAAAAGAACCGGAGCAGTAGTTGATGTTCCGGTTGGTGAGGATCTTCTTGGTAGAGTTGTGAATGCTTTGGGCGAACCTATAGATGGAAAAGGTGATATAAAGATTTCAGCCCGCCGTCCAATAGAGTCCGCTGCTCCCGGTATCATTAAGAGAAAAAGCGTTAGTGTTCCTTTACAAACAGGAATTAAAGCTATTGATAGCATGGTTCCTATCGGAAGAGGCCAGCGTGAGCTTATAATCGGAGATAGACAGACGGGAAAAACAACGATAGCTACAGATACGATAATTAATCAAAAAGGACAAGATGTTATTTGCATATATGTAGCTATAGGACAGAAAATTTCTACTGTGGCACAGCTTTCCGATACACTTGAAAGAGCGGGAGCAATGGAATATTCCATCATCGTTTCCGCCTCCGCATCTGATCCTGCTCCGCTTCAGTATATTGCTCCGTATTCAGGATGTGCAATGGCTGAATATTTTATGGAAAAGGGGAAGGATGTATTGATCATTTATGATGATCTGAGCAAGCATGCTGTAGCCTATAGAGCGCTTTCTTTGCTCATTCGCCGTCCGCCGGGAAGAGAAGCTTATCCGGGAGATGTTTTTTATCTCCATAGCAGACTTTTAGAAAGAGCAGCAAGAGTTGCTCCTGAATATGGCGGGGGAAGTATCACTGCTTTGCCTATAATAGAAACACAAGCAGGAGACGTTTCTGCATATATTCCTACAAATGTTATTTCTATAACGGACGGTCAGGTTTTCCTTGAGAATGAGCTTTTCCATGCAGGTATTGTTCCTGCTGTAAACCCCGGAATTTCTGTAAGTCGTGTAGGCGGAAATGCTCAAATTAAAGCAATGAAAAAGGTTGCAGGAACTTTAAAGTTGATATATTCACAGTATAGAGAACTTCAAAGTTTTGCTCAGTTTGGCTCAGACCTTGATGCTGACACTAAAGAGAGGTTAGCTCAGGGTGAGCGTATTGTGGAGATATTAAAGCAAGATAAAAATTCGCCTGTTAAAGTTGAGCTTCAGGTAGCTTTGATCTATGCAGCAACTAACGGCTATCTTAAAGAAGTTGAAGTGGAGAAAGTGAAAAAATACGAAATGGGATTGTACCGTTTCTTGGAGGAAAACCATTCAACTCTCTTGTCAACTATAAAAGAAACAGGGGAGCTTTCCAAGTCGAGCACCGAAGAACTTGAGAAGGCACTTTCGGAATATACGGAAATATTTTTAAAAAAGTAAGCTGATCAGGGAGGATTGCGCTTTTGGGACAGTCACAAAGAGAGCTTAGAACAAGAATAAAAAGCGTGGAATCCACCATGCATATAACAAGAGCAATGGAACTTGTGTCCTCTTCAAAATTCAAAAAGGCATTTGATACTCTTGAAAAGGGCAGATGTTATTTTGATTTGCTTTACGAAACTTTTGCGGACATTTCCACATATGCTAAAGAATCTCCGTACTTTAAGGAGCGAAAGGTTAAAAAGCGTACTTTTGTAGTTATTGCCGGAGATCGCGGTTTAGTTGGCGGATTTAATAACAACCTTTATAAAACGGTAGAAGAGATCGGTAACGGAGAGGATGAAACTTTTATCATTCCTTTCGGAAAGAAAGCAACGGAGCATTATAAATCCGATGAAAGAACTCGGTGTGAATACGGGTTCGGCATTTGTGATAAAATCACTCCGGAAAGCATAAAAGCTCTCGCCGAAGTTCTTGCAAAAAGCTTTGTTACAGAGGAAACAGATGAGATCTATGTAGTATATACAGAATATCTCACAATGTTAAGTCAACAACCTGTGGCGAAAAAGATACTACCCATCCCACAGGATAAAGACAAGAAAAGCGGGGGTATCATGATGTTCGAGCCGGGCGCTGAAAGTGTATTATCTGCCGCTGTTCCGGAGTATATATCAGGTACGATTTACGGCGCGCTTTGCGAAAGCCTTGCTTCTGAAAATGCTGCCAGACGAACAGCCATGGATTCCGCAACAAAAAACGCAGGGGAAATCATAGATTCTCTTACTCTTGATTACAACAGGGCAAGACAGAGTGCTATTACTCAGGAAATTACCGAGATCATAGCCGGCTCTGAAAATTGATTCTTTTAGAATGGAAGAATGCTTATGAACAACAATAAGGGAAAAATAGTACAGGTCATGGGACCTGTTGTAGACATCAGATTTAATGATGAAAGTTTACCAAAACTTCTTAATGCGGTTGAAATAAAAACAAACAACGGAAAATTGGTAGTTGAAGTTGCGCAGCATATTGGAGATAACATTGCAAGATGTATTGCTATGAGTAGTACAGATGGTTTGATGCGCGGCATGGAAGCGGTGGACACAGGTCACACTATACGTGTTCCGGTTGGCAAAGAAACATTGGGACGTATTTTTAATGTTTTGGGCGAGCCGGTTGATGAGCTCCCTATGCCAGATGCCAAAGAGTATTGGGAAATTCACCGCAGCGCACCTTCATATGAAGAACAGGAATCAAATACCGAAATCCTTGAAACGGGAATTAAAGTTATCGACTTGCTTTGTCCGTATGCAAAAGGCGGTAAGATTGGGCTTTTCGGCGGTGCCGGCGTTGGTAAGACCGTTATTATTATGGAACTTATCAACAACGTAGCTAAAAAGCATGGAGGTATATCTGTTTTTGCGGGTGTTGGCGAAAGAACGAGAGAGGGTAATGATCTTTATAACGAGATGAAGGAATCGGGAGTTCTTGAGAAAACCGCTTTAGTTTATGGTCAGATGAACGAGCCTCCCGGAGCAAGAATGAGAGTTGCCCTTTCAGGACTTACAATGACGGAATATTTTAGAGATAAAGAGGGACAAGACGTTCTTTTGTTTATTGACAATATATTTAGATTCACTCAAGCCGGTAGTGAGGTTTCAGCGCTTTTGGGAAGAATGCCATCCGCCGTTGGATATCAGCCTACATTGGCGACGGAGATGGGTGCTTTGCAAGAACGTATCACTTCCACAAAAAAGGGGTCAATAACCTCTGTTCAAGCGGTTTATGTTCCTGCAGACGATCTTACTGACCCTGCTCCGGCAACAACTTTTGCTCACCTTGACGCTACTACGGTTTTGAGCAGATCTATTGCTTCGCAGGGAATCTATCCGGCTGTTGATCCGCTTGAATCCACAAGTCGAATTTTAACACCTGCTGTTGTTGGTGAAGAACATTATTATGTGGCAAAGGAAGTTCAGAGAATACTTCAGCGTTATAAAGAGCTTCAAGACATTATTGCCATTATGGGCATTGACGAACTTAGCGACGAAGATAAATTGACGGTTTCAAGGGCAAGAAAGATTCAGCGTTTCCTTTCACAATCATTTACAGTCGCAGAACAATTTATTGGCATGAAGGGCACATATGTTCCCATCAGCGAAACTGTTAGAGGTTTTAAGGAAATTTTAGAGGGCAAACATGATGATCTGCCCGAATCAGCGTTTCTTTTTGCCGGTACTATTGATGATGTTGTTGCAAGAGGGAAAAGCGAGTTGGAGAGCTGATTATGAAAAATTTTCATTTGCTTGTAGCAACTCCCGCCGGCAAAGCTTTTGACGGAGAAGCTACTCAACTTTCCGTTATGGGAGAATGCGGTTCGCTTTCAATTTTAGCCGGACATATTCCTTTTATAACGAATATTAAAGCAGGAAAATGCAGAATTTATACAAATGATGTTGTTATAAATTGTAGCACATTGGGAGGACTTTTGTCTGTAACTAAAGACTGTGTAAGGTTGATTACAACATCAATGGAAATTGAAAATGGAAATTAAGCCATATCTGAATACCTTAAAAAAAAGCCTTATATTTTCAGAGCTTTCGGATAGGGAAATACAAGATGGACTTGCGTTTTTTTCAGCTTTTGTAGGTTCATACTCAAAGGGTGAAATGCTAAATGTTGTTTCAGATCCGTTAAAGTGTTTTGGAATCGTTCTTGAAGGACTTGTTCATGTTTGTATGACAGATTATGACGGAAATAAGGCTATAATGGTAACGGTTTCTGTAGGGGAAGGCTTTGGCGAGGCGTTTAGTTTTTTGGGATTGGAGACTAATGTCTATATTCGTGCCGCAGAGGATTGCAAAATCTTGTGGCTAAACCCCGAAAATGTCAAAAACGCCACTTCTCAAAAAGGCGAAAATAATCTTTATATAAAAAGATTTATTTCAGATCTCGCTGTAAGAGCTTTGAGAATGAACGATAGAATACAAATAATGTCTAAACGTACTCTTAGAGAAAAACTGTTGACCTTTTTTTCCATACTTTCATCACAGAATGAAAGTAAAAGCATCGATGTTCCCTTTGACCGAAACGGAATGGCAGTTTATTTAGGTACCGACAGGAGTTCGCTTTCACGAGAGCTTTCTAAGATGAGACGTGAAGGAATTATTGATTTTAGAAAAAATCATTTTGAAATATTATAAATGCGTTGCAAATGCAACGCATTTTTTTCGTGTGTTAGGGTATAATTATAAAAAATAAAAGATAGGAGATATTATAATGAAAAAATTTAAGTTGATCGCATTGTTGCTTGTGTTAACAATGTCCGTTGGTTTTTTTGGATGCGGATCAAATGAAGACCAAAGCGGAAGTTCGGCGGGCTCAAATGCTGAGGGTGCTTCAAATGCCTCCAACGAAGGTGATGTTTCGGAGGGTGATTTAAGTAACGATCAGGAAGATATCAATGACGACACAGTGATCAGGGTAGGTGGATTAAGTGGTCCGACATCGATTGGTATGGTTAAGCTCATGAAAGATAGTAAAGATGGAAAATCGGAGAATAATTATGAGTTTACCATTGAAGCAGGTGCAGATGCATTAACGACACCTATAATAAAGGGTGAACTTGATATTGCCGCTGTACCTTCAAACCTTGCAGCAGTACTTTACAATAAAACAAATGGAAAAGTAAAATTATTAGCTGTAAATACATTAGGTGTACTTTACATTGTTAATCGTGGAGAAACTATTTCTGTTAGTGATTTGAAAGGGAAAACGCTTTACGCAACGGGAAAAGGCGCGGTTCCCGAGTATGCATTGAGGTATGTTCTTTCGCAAAACGGGATCGACCCAGACAATGATCTTACAATTGAATGGAAGAGCGAAGCAACAGAAATTGTATCGGTTCTTAAAAACGATGGAGATGCTATAGCTATGTTACCTCAACCTTTTGTTACCGTTGCGTCTACACAGGTTGAAGGACTCGTTACCTCTATTGATCTTACAGCAGAATGGGATAAACTTGGACTTGATAGCAAGCTTATTACCGGTACAGTTGTTGTTCGCACAGAGTTCGCTGAAGAACATCCCGGACTTATAGAAAAATTTCTTGATGAATATAATGACTCTATTGAATATGTAAATGCTAATATTGACGAAGCAGCGGTACTTGTTGAAGAGTTTGGTATTGTTAAAGCTGATGTAGCTAAAAAAGCGATTCCTTATTGTAATATTGTCTTCATGGCCGGCGAAGATATGAAAAAACCTGTTTTGGGTTTCCTTCAGGTTGTTTATGATCAAAATTCTACAGCCGTAGGCGGTACAATGCCCGATGACAATTTCTTTTATTAAATCTGCCTGAACAGGAGCTATCCGCACCTGACCGTGCCGGATTTACCGTTGTTGAATGGGGCGGAACTAAAATTAAGTAATGAGGAAGCAACATGAAGATAAAGAATATTCTACTAACATCACTTTCTCTTATTACCCTGATTCTTGAACTACTCCCTAATGGTGTCGTTCTGAATTTTGCCAACCCCGAAGGCGAACCGTGGCGCAGGACATATTCTTATTTTAGTCTGACACCATTTGGCTATGCTAATTTCGGACCTTTCCTCACGGCAATACTAACATGCGTACTGTTGGTATTGGTGGTTATCCACTTGTTTAAGCCAAGTGGTGGATTGAACACCGCTATTAAGAGCATGGCCGCAGTTGCAACCGCAACCTCTTTGATGCCCTTGATGTTTGGGACAGATTATATTACCGCTATCGGAATTATAATTACCGTGCTTCTGGCATTGAATTTTTGTTGTAGCTTTATTAAAGATAAGTGAAAAAAGGTATATTATAATTGGAAAAATATACGGAATATAAAGAACAGCTCCGCTTCGGGTTTGAAGCGGAGCATTCTTAATGTTCTGTAATATTACTGTTTATACTATGTTTTTTCCACAAACAAGGCACGGATGGCATTAAGAACAGCAAGTACCATTACGCCGACGTCGGCAAAAATAGCGATCCACATATTTGCCGCACCAAAAGCAACAAAAATGAGAGATAATATCTTAACGGCAATGGCAAAACCGATGTTTTGATGCACGATTCTGAGACACTTACGTGAGATTTTGATAGCCTTTGCAATTTTCAGCGGATCATCATCCATAAGAACGATGTCGGCGGCTTCAATAGCGGCGTCAGAACCCATGGCGCCCATAGCGATACCGATGTCTGCACGGGATAGCACAGGTGCATCATTTATACCGTCACCTACAAACGCAAGCTTTTCCTTTATTGGTTTGGAAGAAAGAAGCTCCTCTACTTTGTCAACCTTATCGCCCGGCAAAAGCTCGCTGTAAACGGTATCGATTCCAAGCGAACCTGCAACCTGCTCGGCTACCGCCTTTGCATCGCCGGTCAGCATCACCGTCTTTTGAACGCCTGCTTTTTTCAGTTCCGCCATCGCTTTGGCAGAGGAAGGCTTGATGATATCGGAGATTACAATGTGACCTTCATATTCATTGTCGATGGCAATATGAATAATGGTTCCTACACTGTGGCAATCGGAATAAGGAACGCCAATTCGTTTCATCAACTTGTTGTTACCGGCAGCAACAAAATGTCCGTCAACCTTGGCAATTACACCATTTCCACTGATTTCTTCGATTTCACTGACTCTGCTTCTGTCAAGCTCTAAACCGTATGCACGCTGTAAACTTTGGGCAATGGGATGAGAAGAAGCAATTTCTGCGAGAGCGGCATATTCGACAAGCTTTTCTTCCGGCAGTTCATTGTGATGAATAGCAGTAACTTCAAACACACCTTGAGTCAATGTGCCTGTCTTATCAAATACCACATAACCGGTTTGGGATAATGCTTCCAGATAATTCGAGCCTTTGACAAGCACGCCTTCCTTGCTTGCTCCGCCGATACCGGCAAAGAAGCTGAGAGGTACGCTGATAACAAGCGCACAGGGACAGCTTGCTACAAGGAAGGTAAGCGCCCTAT
>CAZDVZ010000011.1:0-46453 GCA_964509125.1 uncultured Oscillospiraceae bacterium
CTTTGCTGCAGCAGGTTTTGCTTTAACGATAGCACCGAGAAGTGTTGCAAAGTTCTCTTGGAGTTTTTCTTTTCCAAAAGAAACCTTACCGATGGGACAGTGGGTAATGTTTGTTTTATCAAGTCTATACTCAATCTTACCCGCTTTAGCTTCTTGAACAGCCTTAGCAACATCCATTGTAACTGTACCGGCTTTGGGGTTAGGCATAAGTCCCTTAGGACCGAGCACCTTACCAAGACGACCGATAACGCCCATCATGTCGGGAGTTGCAATTACTACGTCGAAATCGAACCAGTTTTCTTTTTGGATCTTTTCAACAAGTTCTTGTGCACCTACATAATCACTACCTGCTGCCAAGGCGGCTTCTGCTTTATCGCCTTTTGCAAAAACAAGTGTTCTTACTTTTTTACCTGTTCCGTTAGGAAGAACAACAGCGCCTCTAACCTGTTGATCTGCGTGACGAGAGTCTACGCCGAGACGGAAGTGTGCTTCTACGGTTTCATCAAACTTGGATTTGGAAACTTCACAAACAAGCTTGAATGCTTCATCACCATCGTAAAGCTTTGCTTTATCGATCTGTTTTGCAGATGTTGTATAATTCTTTCCTCTTTTCATCGTAACACCTCCAATTAGTCTACAACTACAACGCCCATACTGCGCGCTGTACCTGCGATCATGCTCATAGCAGTCTCAAGAGATGCTGCGTTGAGGTCGGGCATTTTCTGTTCTGCAATCTGCTGAACTTGTGCCTTTGTAATTTGAGCTACCTTTGTCTTGTTAGGAACACCGGAGCCACTTTCGATACCGCAAGCCTTCTTAATGAGAACTGCGGCAGGGGGTGTTTTTGTGATGAATGTGAAAGTACGGTCAGCATAAATCGTAATAACTACAGGAATAATAAGACCGATATCTTTCTTTGTTCTTTCGTTGAATTCCTTTGTGAACAATGGAATCGCAACACCATGTGCACCGAGAGCAGGTCCTACAGGGGGACCGGGCATTGCCTTGCCTGCGGGCAACTGAAGCTTAACATACGCTACTATTTTCTTTGCCATGTTTTTTTCCTCCTTG
The DNA here is from genome assembly GCA_964509125.1 of uncultured Oscillospiraceae bacterium. Classification (GTDB taxonomy): domain Bacteria; phylum Bacillota; class Clostridia; order Oscillospirales; family CAG-382; genus SIG653. The sequence continues at coordinate 1,072 of CAZDVZ010000011.1, forward strand.
TGGTGAATTTGTCGGAAGTCTTGGCAAACTCCCTCCCACTTTCGCCCTTATGGGCATTTTTTTATTTAACCCAATTTGTACTGTTTTAAACCATCTACTTTCGAACATTTCGGACACGCCTCTCGACCTGTCCGAACATAAAAATATTTAGTTCAACGCAGTTACAGAAGTTGAGGGTAAATCAACTTTAGTCTCTCTTCCAAACAGAGAGGCGGTAACAACGACTTTTGTTTTGTCCTCGGAAATTTCTTTAACTACTCCGATAAAGCCATTAAGCTGTCCGTCGCAAATCCTCACGCTGTCGCCGACTTCATAGTTAAGCTCTATCGCTTTAACTTCTACGCCAAATCTCTCAACGTCTTCTTCTGAAAGGCGAACAGGTTCCGAGCCGGGACCAACAAAGCCGGTGGCGCCGATTATATTTCTGATTATATGCCACATTTCGTCATTCATTACCATTTTAACGAAAACATAGGCGGGAAAAAGCTTCTGCTCAACCGTTTTAATTACGCCGTCTCTGTTTTCCTCAACGGTAACCGTAGGGATCTTAACATCAATTATCTTATCTTGAAGACCTCTGTTTACGATAACTTTTTCTATACTTGTGGCTACTTTATTTTCATAACCGGAATAAGTATGCACAATATACCAATAAGGTGTATCTTCTCTTCTAATATTCACGTCATTGCTCCGTTCGTGTTAAACTACACTTAAAAATCAACCAACTTATTTTTGGACAAGTTCAAGAATCCACTCGTTAAGAGTTTTGAAGAACAAAATATCAAGAACACCAACAATGACTGCAAACACAACAAGAGTAACTAAAACAACACCGGACTGTCTGTATGTGTCGCGCCATGACTGCCAGGAAATCTTTTTAAGTTCACTGCGGTAATCTCTGAAAAATTTTGCACGTTTAGAGCTTCCTCTAAGAAGGATAGTTGTCTTAACCTTGCTCTTTTTAAAACCGATAAACCAAACCAAAAGGCCAACAACAGCAATTACAGCACCGACGATCATAAGGAAAACATTCGATTCACAAAGCTTCGTTGTGCCCATCATTATCATTTTTCCGGTGTTATCTCTAACGCCGCCCAAAAGGGTTACGATTCCTAAAATAAAGGGAATTGCACCGAAGATTCTCATGCCAGCTGCGCCTTTATCCTCAGGGACATCATCCCAGCCGGAAACAACGCCTACAGTCCAGAGGATCGTACCCAAAGCTGCAATTCCAAAACCTAAATAAAGGAAAAACAACCCTGTGGGAACACTAAGTATCTTTGAAACATTACCAAGGTCGTCCACCGCACCCATTTTACCAATGCCTACCATGGATACAATAATGCCTGCTATACCAAGAATGAAACCGCCCAAGCTAATGGCGCCCGGTGACTTTTTCTTTTCCATATTTAATATCCTTTCAAAAAACTAAACAATAAAAGCAAAAATTACTTGCTTTCTTTATGAGGAGTACGTTTGCGGCAAAAACGGCAATACTTGTTCATTTCAAGTCTGTCGGGATCATTTTTCTTATTTTTCATTGTGTCATAATTTCTCTGTTTACATTCAGAGCAAACCAATGTAATCTTAACTCTCATTTTTCCTCACCAAAATAGTGCTTTTCCGATAAAAAGCACTGTTCCTTTCTATTCATAATCGTAAGTAGACTTATTATAGCGTATCGTGCCCTTTTTGTCAAGAGTTTTTTTGCTTTTTTTAGAAAAAACTTGTAAAAAATGCAATTCACAAAATTCCATATATACTTTTGGCGTTTTCAACAGTGATGCGTTCCACATCTTCAAAGCACATTTGTTTCAGCTCTGCGATTTTCTCGATTATATATTTAATATATGTAGAATCATTACGCTCTCCCCTATATGGATGAGGTGTAAGGTACGGAGCATCTGTTTCGGTAAGCATAAGGGAAGCATCGCACTCTTTTACCACTTCTCGCAATTTTGCAGCATTAGAAAAAGTACAGGGCCCTGAAAACGAAATATACCATCCTGCTTTTTGAAGAATTTTCATTGTTTCCACACTTCCCGAATAGCTGTGAAATACGCCTCTCAAGCCTTTATATGACAGAACGGTTTCTACACACTCTCCTACCGACTCTCTGGCATGGATAACAACCGGTACGCCCTTACTTTGGGCAAGCTCCAACTGTTCACGAAAAATTTTACGCTGAATTTCCTTCGGGACTGTATCGTAATGATAATCAAGTCCTATTTCTCCAATAGCAACAACTTTGTTTTCTCCTAAAAGCTGCTCAAGCCGGTATATATACTTTCTCTCCGCTTTTAAAGCGTCATTGGGATGAATCCCTACAGCGGCATAAATATGGTTATATTTATTCGCCAATTCCACGGAAAAGTGAGAGGATGCAATATCACATCCCGCATTCACAACCCCGCTTACGCCTCTGAAGGCGAGGGAGCGAAGCAAAGACTCCCTGTCACCCTCAAATTTTCTATCATCATAATGTGCGTGTGAATCAAACATATTACATTCCTGTTTTACTAAACACCAAGCTGTTCAAAAAACTTTTTCTCGTCAATTCTCGCAAAAAGTATTTCGCCTTTATTGGTTTTTCTGCCCGATGCGGGATAAGTCATTTCAAGCGACTCAAGAGTCATATCATCAGGTGTAAAGGCATAAATCTCCCCTATTTTTTTCGAAGTATCCGGCATAAAAGGAGAAAGCAACGTAGCCGCAAAACGAATACCCTCAACAAGATTTGCCATAACAGTTCCAAGACGAGGTTTCTTTTCCTCATCCTTTGCCAACGCCCAAGGCATAGTTTCATCAATATACTTGTTAAGCGCTTTTATAAAAGTGAAAACATCTTCAAGAGCGTCGGATGTGCGATATTCTTCCATATGAGCTTTCATCGAAGCACTTCCTTGCTTAATAGCTTCCTTAAGAGTGTTTTCAGGGTCTTCGTCTTGAGTTGTAGCAGCAGGAATCGTTCCTTCAAAATACTTTTGTATCATGGAAACTGTACGACTTACCAAATTTCCCAAAGTATTTGCGAGATCAGAGTTAAACCTGGCAATAAGACTTTCATAAGTAATGCTCCCGTCATTTCCAAATGACATTTCGGAAAGAAGATAATAACGAACAGCATCCAGACCAAAAAGGTTAATAAGGTCGTCACCGTAAAGCACGTTTCCTTTGGATTTACTCATTTTATCCTCGCCCGAAAGAAGCCATGGATGTCCCAGCACCTGTTTTGGCAACGGTTCACCCAATGCCATAAGTATTATAGGCCAATAGATCGTATGGAAACGAACAATATCCTTTCCAACAACGTGAAGGTCAGCAGGCCAATTTTTCTTATACAAAGGTGAATTTTCATTTGTATCGTAACCCAAAGCCGTTATATAGTTTGCGAGAGCATCAAGCCATACGTAAACAACATGTCCTTCGTCAACAGGAACAGGAACGCCCCATGTAAATGTACTTCTGGAGACGCAAAGATCTTGAAGTCCCGGCTTAATGAAGTTGTTTATCATCTCGTTCTTACGTGACGCAGGTACGATAAATTCGGGATTGTTTTCATAATATTCAACCAACGCATCCGCGTACTTAGAGAGTTTAAGGAAATAAGCGTCTTCCTTTGCCGGATTTACTTTTCCGCCGCAATCGGGGCAGCATCCGTCCTTTAACTGTGATTCTGTCCAGAAAGACTCGCAAGGAGTACAGTACATTCCCTCATACGCGCCCTTATAAATATCACCTTTTTCATAAAGCTTTTTAAATATGTTTTGAACAGCATTCACGTGATCGTCATCCGTTGTGCGAATAAACTTATCGTAGGAAATGTTAAACATATCCCAAAGCCCTTTTATTTCTCCGGCAACTCCGTCTACATACTCTTTAGGACTTTTTCCTGCACTTTCCGCAAGCTGTTGGATCTTCAATCCATGCTCGTCAGTTCCGGTGAGGAAGAAAACGTCAAAGCCGCTCATTCTTTTATATCTGGCAATGGCGTCGGTGAGAATTATTTCGTAAATATTCCCGATATGGGGTTTTCTTGAAGCATAGGCAATGGCAGTTGTGATATAAAATTTTTCCTTCATATCCTTTTCTCTATCCTCTTTAATTTATGTTTTTTAAATTTAATTCCAAATCCTTCGGAGAAAGCCGAAAGAGACAAAACAAAATAGCCTAAGGTAATTGTTATGATCCCCACTCCCAAATAGACAGGAGATTTTTTCACCATGAAAAAAATTATAACAATATAAAAATGCGACAAAACGTATTTTTTAAAAAAACTTTTCTTTTTCTCATATCGTTCCGCTTCTTTTTCAAAAAAAAGTTTCGGGGGTACATTTAAGTTGAATTGAAAAAGAAAATAAAGACTTTTGCAAAGACTTGCAAAAACCAAAAAAACAGTTACAACCTCGAAAGCCGTTTCCAAGTAAAACAAAACATCCTTGCCGAAAAAAGGCAAAAAACGCCCTAAATCGTTAGAAAAAGCGGCAAATACCAAAGACAATAACCATCCGGGAGATAGGCATATAACGTAAAGATAAACCCATTTCCAAAACTTTAAAAAGTTAAAATAATTATTAAACAGCAAATAAATGTCAGCTTTTCTTCCTTTAAGTATATGCCGTGAAACTTCAATGTTCCCTACAATCAGTGGAAGCGACGTCAACACACTCACTCCCACAGCAATAAGATCTGTGGAAAAGCCCCAAAGAACCCCCACAAAGGACAAAAAAACATATGTTCCAAAAGAAGCTGCCAATACTATTAAAGTAACGGTCCAACACAACAGAAGAAACCAAAAATTTTTCTTCAACGCACGTCTGCAGCTCTTTTTTCCCATTCCCACTCGGTAAGAAATGGTTTCCCCTGCTTTAACATAATTTGTCATAAATATCATCCCTTTCGGGGATATTTTTTCCAATTGTGTTAAAAACTATTCGCCATTATCCGTTTTTGAAGCACGTTTTTTCTCTCTGAGCTGTTTAAAAAATTCAGACAATACCGAAGCACACTCCGCATCAAGAACGCCGCTTAATACTTTAGGATGATGATTTAACGGAAAGGTATTTATATCCAAAACGCTCCCAAAAGCACCGGCCTTAAAATCGGACGCGCCAAAAACAACACGGTCTAAACGTGCGTTAACTATAGCTCCGGCGCACATTGGACAAGGCTCCAAGGTTACATACAGCGTACAATCATTTAGCCTCCATCGACCAAGCTTTTTGCAGGCTCGCTGTATAGCAATTATTTCAGCGTGTGCCAAAGCATTTTCTCGCCCCTCGCGCATATTACGTCCGGATGCAACAACTTCGCCGTCGCAAACAACAACAGCTCCAACCGGCACTTCCAAATGTTTTGCCGCGATTTTCGCCTTCGAAAGTGCCTTTTTCATAAAGTATTCATCTGTGCGTATGAGTTCCATAAAACCCACCTTTCATCAAACAAACGCTTTTCAGTATTTTACCACATTTTAACTATTATTGCAATATCTTTTTTAAAATTGAATCAGAAAATAAAAAGGAGTTTCCGCACTCACAACAAAGGCGAAAACTCCATTTATTACTTTAAATTATGCATAAAGGTCAATCTTGCCAAGAAAATAACTCTTTATTTTAAGATAGTCAGTTGAAGTTATGTTTCCATCCCCGTCGGCATCGGAAGCTAAACGATACACACCCTCAAGCGTGGCTTGAGACAAAAACACTTTTTTGATCTGCAAGTAGTCTGTAGCGTCAACAGCACCGCTTCCGTCAACATCACCTAAAACAACAACTTCATATTCGGTTCCATCTCCGTCAGTTACAACAAACCCTGTTCCTACTTGTTTTGTATCCGAAACCGCGTTTCCGTTTTTGTCAGTTACCGTTGCGGAAACTCCTGCATTTCCAAGATTTTCCAAAAGAGTTGAAACAAAAGTTTTTGCAACAATATTTGGCATAAGAAGGTTTTCCGCGTCCATATAATAATCACTTTGAGGATCGGAGATTATAGGATCCGGCGTTGGCACCGGGACGGGTGTAGGCTCAGGTTCGGGAATTGGGTCAAGCAAGGTAAAGCCGTGCTTGGAGGCATATTCAGCTGCCGCCGTTCCCGAATATGCATAAATTGTAAAACCCGACATCGGAACTTGATAATACGAGTTGTCTTGAACATATCCAAAGGCTCTGTATCCAATAGTCGTAACGGTTGATGGAATAGTTACGGATTTGAGACTATTGCATCTATAAAAAGAATATCTTTTAACGTCAGTAACACTGCTTCCGATCTTTAACGACTTAAGATTGTAACATCCCGAAAAAGCATAATTTCCAACAGTTTCAACAGAATCGGTCAAAACAAATTCTTTCAAGGCAACATTTCCAAAGAAAGCATAATTATCAATAGTCTTCACACTTTCTCCCATTTCCACCACAGCAAGGGAAACATTATCAGCAAAAGCATTTTTTCCTATGGTTAAAACGCCATTTCCTATTTTAACCTTTGAAAGTTTATCACACTCGGCAAAAGCATATTCATTAATTACCTCAACAGTGTCAGAAATATTTATCGCAGTTAGAAAATTGCATTTATAAAAAGCGTACTTATCAATGGTTTTTACCCCGGACGGCACAGAATATTCTCCCGACAAGCCGCACGGACAGCAAACGAGTGTTTTTCCGTCTTTAGAATACAATACGCCATTTACAGATTTGTAATTCGGGTTGCCGTCGCTTACCGTCACGCTTGTAAGAGCCTCGCAGTATATTACAGCATCACCGCTTATAGTAGCAACGCTATCTCCCAGCACAAGCTTTTCCAAAGAAATACACGTTGAAAACGCTTTTGCTTCTATTGTCTTAACGCCGTTTCCAACATTTATTTCCGTAAGACCGGAACAATACTCAAAAGCAAGTTTTCCAATCGTTTCTGTAGTATCGGGAACAGTAAATGCTCCTGTCTTGCCGTCAGGACAACATATAAGTGTTTTTCGGTCCTGGGAATAAAGCACGCCATAATATGAACTGAAATAAGCATTACTTTGATGAACATCAATGCTCGTAAGGCTTGTACAAGCCGCAAAAGAACTTTCTCCAACAGACGCAACATCTTTTCCCAATGTTATTGTTTTAAGATTTTCACATCCAAAAAAGGCATAACTTCCAATGCTGGTTACACCGCTTTGTATCAATACGCTTACAATTTGCGAACGGTATGAATACCACGGTAAAGCATCAACAGTGTAAAAATCATCCATCTTACCCGTTCCGGAAATGGTAAGAATACCGCCGTCAGAAAGTGCCCATTTCACAGAGGTGCCGCACTCTCCGGAAGAAGCCCCAACAATTGCCGATTCGGCATTAATACTTTGTATTTCCACACTTCCCGAAGCCAAAACAGAGGAAAAACAAGAAGCCAGCAATAATAAAAACGCCAAAAGTGCCGAAAAAATTTTCTTCGCCATAACAATTATCCTCAACTTTTTAAAATACTCTTTCATCTTAACACGATGAATATTCATCGTTTGTGATACATTCTTGCCTTCTTAAACAGTATATCATATAGCAAAATATATGTCAATGTTTTTTTGTTTTTTTGTTTTTTTGTTTCAAGAATAAAAACGCACCTTGCGATTCTATATTTTTAAATTTTTGCACTTGACAAATGTTGTTTATGTATGATAACATATTTCCACGGATAAACACTATACGCATATATTCAATGTACTTTTTTTCTCGGAGGAAATATGAAAAAAAGCTTTTCATTATTACTTTTCATCATTATAGCATTATGCTTTTCGTTAATCTCCTGCGGTAGCGATGAAAAACCCGCAAACAACAGCAGATCAACCGCCAACACAGCATATCAAAACAGTAAAAACGAAAATGAAAGTTCTAATACAACAGAAATTCAGGAGGGACTTATGTTAAAAAACAAAAATTTTGAATTTGAGTACGAAGAAGACGAAAACGGATACACCAATCCATTGTCGCCGACGCTGGACACACCCGATCCATGTATAGTTTACAGCAATTTAACCGGGTATTATTATGGTATCTGCACAGGTGACAAGACTCTTACAATGTACAGAGCAAAGAAACTTGCCGACCTTTTCTCAAATGGTGATCAAACAATTGTTTACACCGCCAACGAAGAAGATGAAACTTACGGTTACCTTTGGGCTCCGGAAATGCATTTAATAGACGGAAAATGGTACATTTACACAAGCACGCGCAGATCTGAAGAAGACACAGGCCACAAGCACTTAATTTGTCTGGAAGCAAAAACAGACGACCCATTTGACGGATTCGTTTTAGGCGGACACCTCAACCGAGACACCCTTGCCATCGATCCCACGATTTATCAAGACAGACGCAATGATAAACTATATATCTGTTTCTCTCTCGTGCCCGACGACGGAAACTGGAGACAAGTCCTTGCAATTCAAGAGATGAAAAGCCCAACGGAAACAATTGGGGATTATACGATCATCTCCGAAGCAACATATGATTGGGAGCTTGTTCGCATACCTCCCATAAATGAAGGTGCTTATTTTATTGAAAAAAACGGGCGTTTGTTCATTGTATATTCCGGAAACGGCTGCTGGAACAACGAATATGTTTTGGGCATATTGGAATTTGTTGGAAACGACATCTTATCTGCTGATTCGTGGGTAAAAGATGATGAGCCTTTACTCACAATGGGGAACGATAACTACGGTCCCGGACATGCAACATTCTTTTATTCTCCAAACCGAACGGAGCTTTGGATCAGTTATCATTGCCTGCACGAATCCAATCCGACCGTGGAATATATGCCGAGGCATGTCCATTGTCAAAAAGTATTTTTTGACGAAACAGGATTCCCTCATTTGGGGCTTCCGCTTCCTAAAAATGTTAGCTATGCGCCCCCTGCCGGAGAAAAATAGTGTATATTAATGAACTGCAAAAAGTTTCGTGAGTACAGAAAATAACCACTTTCATAAAATAAAGCAGCTATAACGGATTCCAACATTAAGTCCGCCGGGGACTTTTGCCGTGGAGCTGTAAAATAAACCGAGTACATCAAAGAATCGGATGTGAAAAACAAATTTTCACATCCGATTTTACGTTTATATTATCTTCTTGCTCCGCATCATTAACTGATATAAAGGTTGCCCGTTCCCAAAAAGTACCTCTTTATTTGGAGATAGTCGGTAGTATCAATAACGCCGCTTTGATCTGTATCGGCAGCATTAAAATAAATATCCGAAAGCTGCATATCTCCCAAAAACACTTTTTTTATTTGCAGATAATCAGTGGCATCAACCACACCGGATCCGTCTACGTCACCTTTTACAATAACTGTGTAAGCCTTTCCGCTTGAATCCGTTACAACACATCCGGTTCCAACTTTATCGGTATTTGCCATTGAATTACCGTCTTTATCGGTAATAGTGGCAGTAACTCCCAAAGCGGACAGTTCTGAAACAGCAACAGAAACCGACTTGTTTTCGTGGAAATTTGGCATTATATTTTCATTTGTATTCATATAGTATTCGCTGGATTGGTCATCGATAACAACATTTCCACCAAACCCCACAAATGCAATTCCATTAAGATCGGAATATGTTTCAGCACAACTTCCGTTAATTCCGTAAATTGTGAAACCGGAAACCTTCGAATGAGAATTTGACGCGGAAGAATAACAATACCCAAGCGCCATTTCCCCAATCTGAGTCACAGAAACGGGAACTGATACATACAACATTTTTTTACAATTATAAAATGCCTTTGAGCCTATGGTTTTAACATTTTCGTGGAAAGTAACAGAAGAAAGATTTACGCATCCGTAAAAAGTCATTTCGCTGATATGAGTAACAGCAGAAGGTATTGTAACATCTTTGATTCCCGTACAATCTGCAAATGCTCCCTCTCCCATAAACGAAATGGTATCGGGAATGGAAACAGAAGTGACTCCCACACATTCAGCGAAAGCATAACTCCCTATCGTAGTAAGAGAGTTTCCTAAAGTAAGAGAAGTTATACCTGTACATCCATAAAATGCATAATCCCCCACAGAAGTTGCGCTATCAGGAATATTTACCGTTTTAAGGCTTGTGCATCCGTAAAATGCACTATTACCCAAATTTTTTATATTTTTTCCAAAAGAAACATAAGAAAGGGCCGTACATTCATAAAAAGCATCATCACCCACTTCTTTAACAGAATCGGGAATCGTTGCGGAAGAAAGAGAAGTGCATTTTCCAAAAGCTCTTGTTCCAATGCTCTCAACGGCACCGCCTATAGTAAGAGACGAAAGAGACGAACATTTATAAAAAGCATTTTCTCCAATAGTCGTTACGCCCTTTATAATGATAAGGGTTTTCAAGCTTCCACAATTGAAAAACGCCCAATTTCCTATTGTTGCCACATTAGCAGGTATGGTAACAGTAGTCAAGCCGGTGCAGGAATAAAATGCTCTGTAAGGGATGCTATTTAACCCCGTTCCAATGCTCAAAGATGTCATGCCTGAACATCCGTAAAATGCATTGTCTCCCATAGTCGTAACAGAGTTTGGTATTATTATCCCTTTGATTCCCGAACAACTGAAAAACGCCCTATCTCCAATTGTAGTCAACGCAGAAGGAAGTGTCACGGAAGTAAGTGCGTAACAATAACCAAACGCCTCATATCCAATGGTTGTTACTTTGGAAGGAATATTTATCGTCGTCATGCGCTCACATTCGGAAAACGAATAATCCCCAATGGCAGTAACTCCGCTTCCAAGTATTACAGACGTAATATTTCTGCATTTATAAAAAGCTTTATTTCCGATAGATACTGTAGAATCCGGTATCTTCACCGTCGAAAGGGATGTGCACAAGAAAAATGCGCCCGTGCCGACCTCGGAAACATTCGTTCCCAAAGTAACATATGACAATTTATAGCATTGATAAAAAGTCATTTCTCCTATTGCTTTAACGCCATTGCCAATGGTAACAGATGTTAAAGACGAACATTGATTAAAGCAATATTCTCCCAAATAGGTAACAGAATTTGGAATACTAACACTATCTAATGACTTACATCCCGAAAAGGCATAATCACCAACATACGTTAAAACAGACGAAAAATCAATAGACGCAAGACTGTAGCACTCATAAAACGAATAGTCACCATAATATGTTACTTTATTACCCATTGTAACAGAAGAAAGGGCACCGCACCCGTAAAAAGCATTCTTCCCTATAGCAGTTACAGATTCGGGCAACGTCACGGATGTAAGAGAAGTACAATATCTAAAAGCATTGTTACCAACGCTCGTTACGCCGCTGTTTACATTCACAGTTGTAATGGTGCCTCTTACGGAATACCACGGAGTCAATTCCGCAGAAGTATAATTCGTCATAGCACCTGTACCTGATACAGTAAGTATACCGGAAGAAATGCTCCATGTAACGCCAACACCACAAGTTCCCGATGTTGCACCCAAAAGCTCATGCGAAATGTCTTCTTCCGTGACAAGAGTTCCTTTCGGTGACGCGGGATAATTTTCCATAACTTCAAACGATAAAATATCTTCGTTTAATACGTCAATGCTTTCTTCAAACTCAGATGTTATTAAATTTTTCTCTTCCGTAATTACCTCAACAATATCCGCGTTATCTGACTTCTCCACAGCTTTAACGGGAGAAACAACAGATGCCAAAATGCAAAACGCCAAAGCGGCCGAAAGTTTCCTTTTATTCATGACGACCCCCATCAATATATATTTTAATTATGTATCATTCTATCTCGCAAGCAGCCCCAAAAGATATATCAACAAATAGCAAAACGCAATATATGCAATTATCTTAGGGAATATCATCCATTTTTTTCTGCTCTGTTCTGCCTGTTGCTTTGCAACATTTTCAAGCACTCTTTGATATTCCTCTATTCGCTGTCTTTTTACCTCCGGATCTTCCTCCGGCTCGGTTATTTCATATTTTGATCGCTTCATCCTTGTGTATGAAGCATCTGCTTCTTTTTTCAGATTATTAGTTACACGTTCAAGAGCTTTTTCGCTTAAATTCTCAAGCTGCCAATCTTTGTTTCTATGACATTTAACACAATATTCATTGGCGTTAAGGTTTTTATGCCCGCAGCAACAAAGCCACATAACCTCACCCTGTTGAGGTATAACAGTGGTGGGATGTTCTTCTTCTTGCTTCATATATACATTCAAGCTATTGAATGCAAAGATCGTATCCTCATCATACATTCTGAAGCTTTTTGGCTTATTTTTACCGTACATAAAATCATAAACTTTTCTTTCGCCATTTTCAAATTCTGCAAAAGAAAACTCTACTCTGAGTTTTGTAAAATAGGTACTTGGAAGGGGGATGAGAACATACGATCCGAACATTTCACCGTACGTTATTACCTCCGACGGAACTTTTTTCGAAACGGGCTGTTTCGTCTTTTCGTCTATATATTCCTGCATTCCAAAAAGCAGATCATTTGCAGGATAATCGAAATTAATTTTTTTATAGGGTATAACAGAATGGTTGTACAGATAAAGACGTATACCAAGCTTTGTGATGGGTACTTGGGATGTGCTTTGAAACTTAAATACCGCAAAATACTCGTATGTTTGCAAATCATTAAGGACGTAGCCCTCAATGACTTCGGCGGGCAAGCTTCCCGCCATTTGCGAAAAATCCAAATATTCAATTACCCTATAGCTTCTCATTATTTCGGTATTAATAGCTCTCTTATACCGTCTTATTTTTCTTTTCTCCAACATAAACAACCGTTTCCTGTCACATTATCTCCACTATACCATCAGGCGCAGCGGGTATCAACCTTACATCGCCTTTCCCAAACTCTGCGTGCACTACAACCCCTTTGGAATTCAAAGCACCTCTGCATTCGCCCAAAGCGATATGCGGCTTATTGTTATTCTCACTAAGGTGGGCAAGTATTATATTCTTCGTTCCCGAAGAAACAAGTGTGGGCAAAAATGAAGCGCAATCTTCATTGGACAAATGTCCTTTTGCTCCTGATATCCTTTGCTTTATAGAATAAGGATATGGTCCGTTTTTAAGCATTGAAATATCATAATTAGATTCAATCACCACATTCTCGCAACCAAGCAAGGCATTTTTCACATTAGAAGTGAGATGCCCTATATCTGTAGCATATCCCAACTTGCCTTTCTCGCTCTCAATTTTAAAACATACGCTTCCCAAAGAATCATGCGGCGTATTGAAAGCGGAAACATTGATCCCTCCAACACACACCGAAGCTCCGCCATCGTTTTCCACAAGATGATCTTCGGTAAAAGGCATTGTGGATGCAATATACTCTATACTCTTAGACGGAGCATAAATAGGGATGCAATAATGACGGCAAATAACATTAAGTGCCTTTATATGATCCGTATGCTCATGTGTTATGAATATAGACGATAGATTTGAAAGAGATGTTCCCAATTTTGCCAAGGCGTCTGAAATTTGCTTTGCGGAAAAACCTGCATCTATAAGTATCTCTTCCTTACCCTCTTTTATGTAAGTACAGTTTCCCCGAGACGAAGAAAAAAGTACATATGCCTTCATATTAATCTCCTAAAGCCGAAAAACGGTGCAACCGCGCCGTTTTTCGCCATAATTATTGTGTCAATTGGAAAAAGCTTTAAGCGAGGGCAACATTTGAGTTACATCTGTTGCACCCGACACAAGATCCTGATAGCTGAATATTGCGATTCCTTTGCATTTTGAAATACTTGTATCGCAATACTGGATCTGTCTCTTTATAATGTCATTATAGTTGTACCATTCCGTACCATCGTACTCTGTACTTACCGAAGGATCAACAGCTTTATACAAAGCAAGCGCCACATAGTACTTTACAGAAGAAGATGTTACAATATCAGACCATTCCTGCGCCATGGTTTTAAACGGAGCGGAAGGATGATTAAAGCCATAATAAAGCTGTGGCATTAAATAATCAACATAAGTACTTGAAGAACCCCAAAGTCTTACATCTGCACAATGATAATTTACAACGCTTGTGGGATTACCTGCAGGAGAAGCTCCAAACACCAAGTCGATATCCACAGACTTTGTGGCGGAATAAAGACCGGACACCAAAAGATTCATGTTATATCTTCTGAAATTGAACACATTTTGGAAGCCACTCGCGGCAAAAGCGCTTGAGTCAAAATACGTTTCTGTCGTTGGGTAGAAATAGTCGTCGATATGCAATCCGTCAACATTATAATTATTTAAAATTTCTTTTGCGCCGTCAATTATAAGATTTCTCACTTCTGCGTAAGCAGGATTAAGATAATAATATCCATTGACCTCAACTACATATGTACCTCTATTGGAATTATACCATTGTTTAATCTTATATGAATTTGAAACATCGGTTATCTCATCAGATGCCATGAGTCTGAGAGGATTAATCCAAGCATGAACGGAAAGACCGAGCTTGTGCCCTTCTTCCACTGTAATAGCAAGAGGATCGTAGCTTTTGGTTGCCGTGGATGAATATCCCACTCCATAGTCAAACACATACTTCGACCAAGGATAAAGGGATGACTTATATGTGGCGTCACCATTGGGACGGCACTGAACGAAAACTGTATTAAATCCATCGTTAGCGCAGGTCGTAAGAACGCTTTTTATATTCGCTCTAAAGGTTGAAGCGGAAGAAGAAAGCCACACATCGGTAAGATCAAATTGTGTAAGCCAAACCGCCTTCATATTGTCAAGATAATTAATGCGAGTTGTAAATTCCTTACCTTTACTCACAACAACCGTAACTGTGGAACCCGGAATCTGTTTGCTTGAAACAGGATCCTGAGAAATAACATATCCTGACAACACTGTATCACTGTAAGCATATGTTTCAGAATAGACAAACCCTTTTCTTTCGAGCTCAATTTTTGCATTGGCCGCCGTATACCCAACAACGTCGGGAACGGTTGTTTTGGGAACATATTCAGGAGAAACCTTATTCACTGTATATGTACCCGCAACTTGTCTTTTAACCATTATGTAATCTGTAGCGGTGAGTACTCCGCTACCGTCAGCATCAGCCGCATTAACAGACGCCTCCGAAAGAGTTACCGTCTTTTTAAAATAGCTTTTCAAAACAGCGCAGTCCGTGGAATTCACTTTTCCGTCACAATCGATATCTCCGCTTACGATAACAACAAGGGAGTCTACCACTGACTTTGATGAATCCAAAAGTGACACAACGCTTCCTGTAGGAATATACGCAGAATTCATGAGTCTTGCACCGCTTGAATCTGTAACGCTAACGCTCTGACCCTCAAACATCCCTTTGAAGGAAGAAACAGAAGTTGAACCTACAACTCCGAAAAGATAATTTTTTTCACGATAAACGGTATATCCGCTACTGCTTGAAGGCTCAAGCACGGCGGCACTGCCCATAAAAGAGAACGATGAACAAACAGATACAAGCATAACCGCCAAAAGTAAAACAGAAAGTAGTCTTTTTTTCATGGTATAACCTCACGTCATACTATATTTGCCACAGAAAAAAACAAAGAAAAAAGGAAAAACAAACCCATTTATCTTTTGAAATAAATCGTAGCAACTATATTATACATATTTTTGGCAAATTTGTATAAACTTTTTTCTGATTTTATATCACCGCTTTGTAAATTTTATATGTTTTCGGTATCAACGGGAAGCACGATTTTAAACTCCGTTCCAACGCCCAACTCGCTTCGCACATATATTTCTCCGCCACAAAGCTCAACAATGCGTTTTACAAGAGGAAGTCCAAGTCCGCTGCCTCTATCTGTTCGGGATCTGTCTACTTGATAAAATTTTTCAAAAATATGAGTAATGTCTTTTTCTTTTATTCCTTCTCCGGAGTTGAAAACGGTTACATAAATTTTATTTTTTTTCTTCGTCAGTGTTATTTCTATACGCCCGTTTTGCGGAGTGAATTTTATTGCATTGTCAAACAAATTTGCCCATATTTGATAAATCAAATTTGAATCACCCCAAAAGCTCACTTCCTCCATCTCAAAGAAAAGCTCTATCCCTTTTTCGTCCCATTTATTTTCAAAAGTCAAAAATGCCTGTCTTATTTGTTCATCAAGATCAAATTTCGTTTTATTCAAAATTATTTCCTGATTTTCAAACCTGGCAAGAGAAAGCATTTTTTCAGACAGCGCATTCAGTTTATCCACACCGTCAATTATTTGTTTAATATAGTTCTCTTTTTCCTCGGAAGAAAGGTTTCCGTCACGCAGCAGCTCAGCATAACCCTTAATTTTTCCCAAAGGGGTTTTAAACTCATGAGAAACGCTTGCACCAAAATCGCTCCTGAATCCCTCCAATTTTTCAAGCTCATTCATCATCAGATTGAAATTTTTTCCCAATACCGCAACTTCTTCAATAATATTTGTTTCAGGAATTCGAGCACTAAAATCGCCTTTGGATATTTTTCTCGTTGCCTCAGATACTATCTTAACAGGAGACATAAAAACTCTGGAAACGAACATTGAAAGAACGGTACCCACGGTAATACTGGTGATGGAAAAAGGGATAAACGCCGAAAACCCGAAACGTGTATTAATAAGCCCGTTTTGATACGCAAATAAAAGACATAGTATAGTTACAAAAGTAGACATACTCATTACAAAAAAAGTGAGAAAAGTGAAAATTATCCACATCTTTCTACTTTTGATTATCCGATTTTTCACGCAGACACCGCCTTTTCAAAAGTTTGTTATTTCAACTTAACCGCCTTATATCCCAAGCCTCTCACTGTCACAATTTGAAAATCTTCGCTTTCACCGAACTTTTCTCTCAGCCTGTTTATGTGAACATCTACCGTTCTTGCATCGCTTTCGCTATCCATCCCCCAAAATTCATCCATAAGGTGCTGTCGGGTAAAAATATGACCCGGCTCTGAAAGCAATTTGTACAGTATATAAAACTCCTTTTGTGGCAAAGCGGTTTCTTTTTCGCCTTCTTTAACTGTCAAATAATCATATTCAAGAATGGTATTTCCAACGCAAAGCTTTCTTTCATTAACTATTTTTGCGCGGCGAAGCAATGCGCCCACTCTTAATATCATTTCATTTGTGTCAATCGGCTTTACCATATAATCATCAGCACCCGACGCAAATCCTTGGCTTTTATCCGCAAATGTACCCTTGGCGGTGATCATGAGGATGGGCATACTATATTCACTTTCGCGTATCATTGATGAAAGCTCAATACCGTCAAGATTAGGCATCATAATGTCACATATCAAAAGGTCTATGTACTCCGAATCCAGAACTTTCAACGCCTCTTCACCGTCGGAAGCAGGAAAAGCTTTATAACCGTTTCGCTCCAAAACGGTACAATAAAGATTTCTCAACGAGGTATCATCCTCTGCCACAAGTATATTAAACATACAATCACCCCACAACATCCTTTAATATCACAAAGGCTTTGCAAGAAAAACCTGCAAAGCCTTTAATTTTTTCAACTACAAACAAAACTTATTTTATGACGCTTTGTCAAGCTTGAATTTTATTTCCAAAGTCGTTCCGCTTTCACCTTTTCTGTCCATCCTATAGATCTCCATGGTGACCTCGGTGCCGGCGTTATATTTTTCAAGCTCCGCCTTAAGCTCAGTTATGGATTTTACTTCCACGCCTTGGAACTTGGTAATAATGTCAAAAGCAGAAAGCCCTGCGCCGTATGCAGAAGAATTTCTTTCGATGGAATTTACAAACACGCCATCGGGAACATCGGTTCCAAATCCGTAGCTCTCTCTTACATCTGAAACGGATATACCGGTAATTCCCAAATAAGCGCTTGTAACCGCATAACCCGAATCGGGAAGCTCTGTCCCTTCGATCAAAGCATTGATAATACTCATTGCTCCATTGATCGGGATAGAGAAGCCTATTCCTTCGTAAGAGTCTACAAGCTTCATATTGTTTATGCCAACTACTTCGCCCTTCATATTAAAAAGAGGACCGCCTGAGTTGCCGGGATTAAGTGTAGCGTCCGTTTGGATAAGGTACATAGTTCTTAAAACCCTGCCCGTGGTTTCATCTGTAACATCTATTTTCCTATTTAGTCCGGATACAACGCCATATGTGAGCGTACCTGCAAATTCTAACGCGGAAGGAGTGCCGATGGCAATAACTTCTTCACCGATTCTGAGATCGTCGGAATCTCCCAACTTAACGGGATAAAGTGTTTTGGAAGTATTAACTTTCAAAACTGCAATGTCGCAAGTTTCATCTTCGCCAACAAGTGTCGCTTCAACCTCCTCGCCGTCGGAGAAAACAACACTTATTTTTTTCGCATCTTCAACTACGTGTTGGTTTGTAACGATGTATCCACCTTCGATTACAAATCCGCTTCCCAAAGATGAGCCTTCCTGCGTGGTCGTTCCGAAAAATCCTTGAACTTCATAAACCACAGTGCAAACAATGCTGACGCAACTATCTATGCAATAATCATAAAGGTCCGCTATGGATGCATCACCTACAACGCCCTCAAAAGTTTCTTTTTCAACTTCATTTACAACGCCGTCTTCGTTGTTCAAAACTTCATCAGATGAAATGTCGTTGTCGGATCCATCGTTTTCGTCTGTCGTGGACGACGTAGATCCTTCAATTACATCGGACACCGAAGAATCTTCATCCAAACTGCTTTCGTTGGATGATGATGCTTCCTCACTTGTATCTTCATCATCAAAAAACGGTCCGTAACAAGAAGTTAAAACGGATGTTAAGCATATTAAAATCGCTACTAAACCTATTAATTTCTTTTTCATTATAATGTTACTCCTTAACCGCATCGAGAGCAAATGAATATGAGATATACTCTCCGGATTCATTTTTTCTTCCCTCTCTGTAGATCGTCATTGATACCATATCTCCCGGACTATACCCGGATAAAAGCTGTATCAGTTGTTGTATACTCGTGATAGATGTGCCGTTAAATTCACAAATTATATCATACTGACTGACTCCGGCTTTATATGCAGACGAGCTTTGTTGTATTGACTTTATCAAAACGCCATCAGGACTGTTCCGGGAAAAACCAAGTTGTTCTCTCAAATCGCTGCCAAAAGTTTGACCTTCTATTCCAAGCTGAGCTCCGCCTTTTACATATCCGGCATCGGAATAATCTGCTTTACCTGTAGAAATAAGGGAATTTATTATTTTAACAGCGCCCGTAGAAGGGATGGCGAATCCAATTCCTTCGTAGGTTTGAGAAAGCTTCATCACGTTGATACCGATGACTTGCCCATTCATATTAAACAACGGGCCTCCCGAATTTCCGGGATTTAACGTGGCATCGGTTTGCAAAAGGTACATAGTTATTACAGTTTGACCTGAACTATTCGTAATATCTATAGCCCTGTCTTTGCCGGAAATCACGCCGAAAGTCATAGATCCGTAAAGTTCTTCCCCGGAAGGAGTACCTATCGCCATTGCAAAATCACCCACACGAACCTGATTGGAATCTCCAAAAGAGACGGGATGAAGATCAATATCGTTCCTTATTTTCAGCACCGCAAGGTCACAAGCGGAATCTGCACCTATCAAAATGGCATTTGCTTCCGTGCCATCATAAAATTTCACCGAATAGGAACTTGCGTCAGCGACTACATGAGCATTTGTAACGATAAATCCATCTTTGGAAACTACAAATCCGCTTCCCAAAGAAGTGCTTTCGTAGGTTTTACCATAATAACTTTGTTTAACCTTACAAATAACGGTAACACAACTTTTTTGGCAGTCTTCGTACCAAGAAGTTTTTTCTTCGTAAACCTCATGTTTTGGCTCCTCCACATAAACGTGATTTTCTACAGTATCTGTATACTCATGGGTGGGTAAGCCGTCAGAACTTGCAAGCTCAAGAATATCTCCGCTGTAATACTTGGTAAGAATAGCTATGGCGAAAGCACTGATAAAAAGCATTGTTGCGGCAACGAGCCAAAAAACGCCGTTTCCCTTTTTAGGTGGCGGAACTAACATATGTTCCACATCGGAATAATCGTCATCGTTAAAATCGTTCGGATCCATATATTGATTGTCGCCATTTGAAGAATATTCTCCGCTTTTTGAGGCAGTTTCTTCTAACTCACGGGAAAAGTCATCCCCTTCAAAGCTTTTTCGTTCATCATCGTCGCCTAAAGCTTCGTCATCAGTATAAAACCACTTTTTAAACTCATCGTTAAATTCTGTGTCATTTTCTCTTTTTTTCAAAAAAAGCGGTTGCTCATCATCACGGGAAACGTCGTTTTCTTTTGTTTCCGCCTCAAGCCGGTCGCTTTCCTCCGCAGGAAGACGCCCTCCGGCGCTTTCCTCTTGAAAATTGTCATTATTTTTATTGCAAAATTCGCTCATATATCACTCCATTGTGAAAAGCCTGCATACTCAAAAGATCTTTTGTGATGATATTTTATAAAACATCTCTTAAATATATCTTAATTATTTTCTTTATTTTTCTTATTATTCTCAATATTGACCTTGGAATACATAAACAACGCCCGTATTGTTAAAGCTATTTTTGATCCATACAGAGTTGAAATATTCACAAGTATACCTTGTTACCTGTGGATTGGAAGCACTAACATTCGGATCATTTACAATATAATAATCAACTCCGTCCACGGTTTCATATCCAACAACCAAAACTATATGTCCCGATGAAGTGAGATATGTAGAACATCCGAGAACGTATCCCTTTGAAAGGGCATATTTCATCATATCTTCCGTATAGAAATCGCAGAAAGTAAAATAACCGTGCGCCGCCGCTTCTGCAGAGGAGAAAAGCCAGTTTCCGTACCCTTCAAATTCTACATCCCACGTTCCCATGGCAGTTTCGTATGTTGTTTGGTAATATCCCAAATATTCAAGTGCCATGGCTGCAGTTGTTGCAGAACACATAACGCCGCCATCAGCACCGTTTTCGGGAGCGTGCTGCGAACGCATGGGAACCTTGTTCCATGCATACGAAGGATAAGTGCCGGGAGAAGACGTACCCATTGTGGGAGTGGAAATTGTAATATTTTCCACCACGGGAATGTGATCACCCACACGCGTGAAAATGATTTTATATTTAATATTACCTGTAGTTGTTTTTGACGGAACAAATGTATCCACATTCATTTTTCCGAAGGAATTATTTACGCTCTTACTTGTGGATGTATAATTTTTATCTGACCACACGCCGTAAGAGAAATAATCGCTCCACGATCCGCCTGTGGCTTCATAAGAAACCAAAACCTCTATTTTACCGTCGCCGCATAAAGCGTTCCACGATATAAGCATGGTTCCAAAAGATCCGACATTCATCACGTTGCTTTCAAAATATCCGCTGTAAAGCCCGTCTGCAAGCTGTAAAGTAAGTCTGCCCTCTCCATCCAGCTTTGTACCTGAATGAACGCCCGAAAAGTCTTTTGCTTTGATTGTTTTTGAATTAAAGTTTAGTGAATTTGTAACTGTATTTTCCAAGTAACCTGATTTATCCTCCGTATATTTTATCGCTCTGTCCCCCTCAGGGTCAGGGTCCTTAACGGCATCGCCGCCATAAACCTGAATATCACCTATCGTGAGAACATACGCTGAGCTTACAAATGTTATTTTTACATATCTTGCTGTGATTTCCGAATCAAAATTATAATGATAATTATTTGTTTTGTCGGAATATACAACTCCGTTTTCTGTGTAGTTTGAAAGGGCTGTATATGAATATCCGCTTTCCGAAGCTTCTATTGTTACAGATGCATATTGACGGTTTCCGCTTACAACAACACCTGCGACTACAATTTCATCAATTTCGGTATATATTTGACCAAGATCCACGTTTATTGAATTTGATGCTCCCGTTCCCGAAAAGGCAACAGTCTGTCCTTCGGTTTCCGCAAGAGGAACAAATCCGTCTGTCAGCATTGATCCGTCATCGCCTTTACCTGAAAGGTAATCCATTTTTCCGCTAATTGTATAATTTTTTCCCAAAGCATAGTTTGTTCTTTCAGTGGGAATAGGAGATTCTGACGACTCTGATTCTTCGGAAGATGCTTCTTGAGAAACATCGACGGAAATATCTTCTTCTGTCACGGTGCCATTTTCACAAGAAACCGAACCCGACAAGACCATCAAAAGAGAACATATCAATGCCCACAGCTTTGTTATATTCATATTTTATCCTTTCAAATCAATAATCTCAAAATGAAAGATTCCCATTAATACTGACCTTGGAACACATAAACAACGCCGGTATTGTTAAAATTACTTTTAAGCCATACAGAGTTAAAATATTCACAAGTATAACGTGTGACATCTGCATTATTAGGATTTACGTTAGGGTCGTTAACAATGTAGTAATCAACGCCATCTATGGTTTCGTATCCAACAACGAGAACGATATGACCTGCGGACGTGAGTTTTGTAGAGCACCCTATGGAATATCCCTTAGAAAGTGCACATTTCATCATATCCTCCGTGTAAAAATCGCAAAAAGCATAATATCCATGAGAACCTGCTTCTGCAACAGAGAAGAGCCAGTTTCCAAAGCCGTCATACTCTTTATCGAACGTGCCCATAGCAGTTTCGTATGTAGTTTGGTTGTATCCCAAATATTCAAGAGCCATTGCAACTGTTGTTGCGCTACACATTACACCGCCCTGTGATCCGTTTTCCGGAGCAAGCTGCGAACGCATGGGAACATCTATCCACGTTTTGTCAGGATAAGCAGTAGGTTTTGAAGAATTCATTGTGGGAGTTGCAATTGTAATATTTTCCAAAACAGGGATATGGTCTCCGTTTCTTGTAATAACTATTTTATATTTTATATTACCGGTTGCTGTTTTTTTAGTTGTGAATGTATCAACATTCATTTTTCCATATTCATCCGAAGTGGATTTACTTGTGGAAGTGTTATTTTTATCGGACCATGTACCAAAAGAGAAATAATCGCTCCATGTGCCGTCTGTACACTCATAGGAAACAGAAACAGCAACTTTTCCGTCACCGCAAATCGCATTCCAAGAAACGAGCATTGTGTCAAAAGCTCCCACGTTTAAAGAGTTACTTTCAAACACGCCCACAAAAACGCCGTCTTCTTTACTTAAGGTAAGTCTGTTATTTCCATCCAAAAATGTTTTATCATGCGTTCCTCTGAAAAACCTACTTTGGATGGTAATCGAATTGAAGTTAACGTCGTTTGTTTCTTTGCCCGTCAAATATCCTGATTTATCCTCAGAATACGGTGTAAATTCGTCATCGGCTTTGGATGTTTCCTCAGATGACATTTCAGATGTTTCTTCCGACAAATCTTCGGATAAGCCCTCAGATGACATTTCGGACACCTCTGCAGAAGTCTCCGTAGATGTTTCGGTGCTTGTTGCATCATCTTTTCCGCAGGAAGCGAAACATGAAGTTAAAATCAATGCACCCAAAATAAAACACAAAAGTTTATTCTTTTTCATAAGCGTACCTTTTTATTTTCCCTTCTGTTGAGGTTTTGAATCCTTCAACTCAACTATACGGTTAAACCTTCCTTCGTATTTTGAATCTTTGCAGAAATAACCCGTTCTAACAAACTGAAAACGGTCTCCCGCGCTCGCATCTTCAAGGCATTTTTCCGCTTTACAGCCCTTAATAACTTCTACGGACTGAGTATTAAGATAATCATCAAATGTTTGTCCGTCAGGTATAGCACCTGTGTTTTCTATGGTAAACAACTTATCAAACTGAGCGACCTCACACTCAATACAGTTTTCGGTGCTAAGCCAATGGATGGTACCCTTTACCTTCCTGCCATCCACGGGATTTCCGTTTTTCGTCTCCAAATCGGCGGTGCAAACAAGCTCAACAATGTTGCCGTTTTCGTCGGTTATGGCGTCCTCAAACTTAATTATATACGCTCCCATAAGTCTCACCTCTCCACCCGGTTTAAGCCGGAAATACTTGGGAGGCGGATCCATAGAAAAGTCGCTTCTGTCAATATAAAGCTCCTTCGTAAAGAGGAGTTTGCGTTTTCCCGCTTCGGGATCGTTGGGATTGTTGGAGGTTTCGAAAAATTCCTTTTCATCCGAAGGATAATTGGAAATGGTAACTTTAACGGGATCGGTGATAACTATCCTTCTTTCAGCGTTTGCATTAAGTTCATCACGAATGCAGCTTTCAAGAAGTGCAATATCAACTATGCTGAAATTTTTTGCCACACCCGCTTTTTTCACAAAATCGAAAATAGATGTAGGCGTATATCCCCTTCTTCTTAGTCCGCAAAGAGTGGGCATACGAGGATCGTCCCAACCGTCAACAACGCCTGTTTCCACAAGCTGTCGGAGGTAGCGTTTACTCATAACTGTGTTTGTCACATTGAGTCGCGCAAATTCATATTGATGAGGTTTCTTTTCAAAACCTATGCTATCTACTACCCAATCATAAAGAGGTCTGTGATTTTCAAATTCTATGGAACACATTGAATGTGTAATTCCCTCAAGAGCGTCCTGTATAGGGTGTGCAAAATCATAAAGAGGATAAATGCACCATTTATCGCCCTGTCTGTGATGGCTCACGTGAAGGATTCTGTATATTGCAGGGTCACGAAGGTTCATATTGGGAGAAGCCATGTCTATTTTCGCTCTAAGTGTACAATATCCATCAGCAAACTCACCATTCTTCATTTTTTCAAAAAGCTCAAGATTTTCCTCCACGGTGCGGTTTCTATATGGACTTTCTTTTCCCGCCTCTGTGAGGGTTCCTCTATATTCACGCATTTCATCGGCAGAAAGATTGCAAACATATGCAAGTCCTTTTTTTATAAGCAAAACTGCATATTCATAGCATTTGTCAAAATAATCGCTACCGTAAAATATGCCGCCGTCAGGCTCTGCGCCGAGCCATGTAAGGTCACGATAAATGCTTTGCACAAACTCATCATCTTCTTTCGAAGGGTTTGTATCATCATATCTTAAATTGAAGCTTCCGCCATATTTCTTTGCGGCGGTATAATTTATATAAATAGCCTTTGCGCTTCCAATATGAAGATATCCGTTAGGCTCAGGCGGAAAACGCGTGTGGATCTTTTCCACTCTTCCCTCTTTTAGGTCATCCTCAATTATTTCATATAGAAAGTTATTTGTTTCTTCCATTTTCAATAAACTCCTTAATTCTGTTTTCTACTCGTTCTTTTCCCAAAAGCTGCATTACCGCATAAAGATCGGGACTATTTGTTCTTCCTGTGACTGCTACACGAATGAATGTGCTCACATCACCCACATGGCCCTTAAATCCTTCGGGAGAAGCTTTATACGCTTTAACATCGGGGCAAAATCCCAATTCTGCACCTAACGCTTTTACTTTGCCAAACCATGTGTTTTGATCATCGCTCTCATCGTAAGTTTCAAGGAAAGCTTCGAGAACGGAGTTAACGGTATTATTATCAAACGAACCGGGGATCTCTTCCTCACGCAGGAAAAGCTCATCATAGAAAAAGCTGATAAAAGGTTTTACCTCGCTCCATGTTCCAAAATCTTTTCGTGATTTTGCACCGCCTCTGCCGATGGAAAGGATACCTTTAGCGTATTGCGGATCTTTTTCGAGCAGAGCAAAAAACTCGCTGTCATATTCTTTTGCCCAAACGGTAAGCTGTTTGTAAACTTCTTCTGCGGAAAGCTTTGAAACGACATTTTTGCTAACATCGTTCAGCTTTGCCAAATCGAAAAGCGTGCCCGATGCACTCATTTTCTTTATAGAGAACGGGAACTCGGTATAATGAAGCTCTTTGTTACCCCTTCTCCAATCTTCATAATTGGAATTTAGGCAAGTGAGAACATATTCCATAACACTTTCTGCAGTATATCCCGTTTCGATGTAGAAACTGAGCCCTGCTCCCATATCACGCTTTGAAAGCTTTTTCTTTACGGTCTTAACTGTTCCGTCCTCTTCCTCCACTTCAACCGACTTCATAAGCTGAGAGATATGGAGATATTTTGGAGGTTTAAATCCGAGAGCGGAAAAGATCTGCAAATGGTAAGGAAGACTTGGAAGCCACTCTTCGCCCCTTACAACATGGGTTGTGCCCATCAGGTGATCATCTATACCGTGTGCAAGATGGTAAGTAGGCATTCCGTCACGTTTGAGCAAAATGTGATCAATATGATTTTCCGTAATTTCTATGGTACCCTTTATAAGATCGGTGAACTTGATCTTGTTTTCCGCCTTTCCGTCGGACCTTATGCGAAGCACCCATTCTTTGCCTTGCTTTAGGTTTTCCTCGACCTGTTCCAATGTAAGATCACGGCACTTTACATATTCGCCCCAATATCCGGTAACAACTTTTCTTTCTTCCTGTATCTTTCTCGTTTCGTCAAGCTCCTCGGCAGAACAAAAACAAGGATATGCCTTCCCTTCTTCAACCAATCTTTTGGCATATGCCGAATATATTTCTTTGCGTTCGCTTTGTCTGTAAGGGCCGTAATTTCCTCCGGCCATAATGCTTTCATCAAAATTTACACCAAAATATTTATATACATTAATAAGATCTTCTTCCGCACCCTCAACGTAGCGTTTATCGTCGGTATCTTCTATTCGCAAGTAAAACACGCCGCCGCTTTGATGTGCAAGACGCTCCGAAACAACTACGGGAAGCATACTCCCAAAATGTACAAAGCCTGTAGGGCTGGGTGCAAATCTGGTTACTTTCGCTCCTTCGGGAAGTTGTCTCGCAGGATATTTTTCTTCAAAAAATTCAGGTGTTTTTTCCACATTGGGAAACAAAAGCTGTGCTAACGCCTTGTAATCCATTATAACATACCTCTTTTATATTTATAGGTTTTCACATTTTACATTTTACCATATTTATTACGTTTTTTCAAGTGGTATATAAAAAATTCTCCATATTAGCAACGCATAAATCAAAGCAACAGCTTTTTTAATCATATTGTCTCCGAGACGGAGGAACAATATTCCGCCACACGTTTCATTGCCGGAAAAACCCATTTGTTTTTCCTGTAAAGAAGCTGACGCCACACATCAATATCAAAGCACTTAACATCAAGGTAAGTTATTTTTCCTTCGGAATACGCTTTTTTTGTTACATAATCCGGCAAATAGGATATTCCCGCCCCAAGCTCAATCAGCTCCAATATTAAAGATGTGTCTCCCATCTCCACTATAGGATTCACCTCCAAGGATAATTCGGACAATCTTTCGTCAAAAAGCTTTCTATAGCTCAAATGCTTCTCAGTCAGAATAAACGGGTGCTTTACAATATCAGCAATAGACAAGTTATCTTTTCCGCAAAGCTCAAAATCACGTCCTGCAACAAAATTCATTTCCACTTTTCTCTTTGAAGCCACAACGTATTCCTTATTGTACACATGACGGTCAACAACAAAAACAAGATCCACATCCCCCCTATCAAGCATACTAAGCATATGGTGAGTTTCACCTTCCACTATTTTTACGTTGACACCGGGATATTTTTTGTGAAACGCCATGTAAGTTTTTCCCATCATTAAATTGCAAACAGAAGGAGCCATAGCAAAACGAACGACACCTTGACAATCATCGGTGTCCGCGTTTCCCACGCTTATTTCCTCAATAATGTTAATAATTTGTCTCGCGTGCTTCATCAAAAGCTCCCCACGCTCCGTCAGTTCCGTTCTATGATTTATGCGCTCAAAAATAGGTGCTCCAAGTTCATCCTCCAACTGTTTTATTTGCATAGATACAGTAGACTGAGTATAGCTCAAAGCTTCGGCGGCTTTTGTAAAGCTTTTACGTTCGGCAACCTGCAAAAACGTCCTTAAATTTCTTATCTCCATATTTTCCCCCATATCATGATTTTTTGTTATTATAGCACTGTTTTCGGGGAATTTCAAGGTTTGCTATCATTTTTTTTGATGTATATAATTAATATTATCAATTTGACAAATGATTCTCCGTATTATAAAATTATTTTAATAAAACGAAATGTTAAATATCGGAGGATAAATCAATGCCTGAAATTAAATTTTATAAACATGAGCCACTTCCCATGGAAATGCACAAAGTTAAAATAGTACAAAAGCTTAATCTTCTTCCCGCAAAAGAAAGACTAAACAAAATTAAAGAAGCGGGATTTAACACTTTTCTTTTACACAACGGAGATATTTTCATGGATATGCTTACCGACAGCGGTGTTAACGCTATGTCCGATGAAATGCAAGCTGCAATGTTGAGAGCAGATGATGCGTATGCAGGCAGCGAAACCTTTTACAGAATGAACGAAAAGCTTACAGAGATTTTTGGTATAAAGCACCTCCTTCCCGCCCACCAAGGAAGAGCTTGCGAACATATTCTTTCACGTCATTTTGTTAAACCCGGTAACTGTGTCATAATGAACTACCACTTCACCACCTCCAAAGCCCATATTACCACGCTTGGCGGTCATGTGGAAGAACTCGTAAAGGACGAAGGCCTTGTTACCAAAAGCACGTTACCCTTCAAGGGAGATATTGATCTTGACAAAGTAAAAGCCTGCATTGAAAAAGAAGGGGCAGAAAACATTTCATATTTGAGAATAGAAGCAGGAACAAACCTTATTGGCGGACAACCTGTTTCATACGAAAACATGAAGGCGGTAACAGATCTTGCGAAATCGTACGGCATTGTCACCGTGCTTGACGCATCTTTGCTTCAAGATAACCTCTACTTTATTAAAGTAAGAGAAGAGTCTATGAAAGACAGATCCATCAGAGAAATAACAAGAATGATCGGTGATCTTTACGATGTGATTTACTTTTCCGCACGTAAATTTGGCTTTTCCAGAGGTGGCGGCATACTTGTCCGTGATGAAAAGCTGTTTCACGAAATGGAAGACTATGTTACAATGTACGAAGGGTTTCTTACATACGGCGGTATGTCAGTAAAAGAAATGGAAGCCATGATCGTTGGGTTTGAAGAATCCATGGACTTTGACATAATTTCACAGGGGCCTCAATTTATCAAACATTGTGTCGATGTCCTTGACAACTACGGAGTACCCATGGTAACTCCCGGTGGAGGATTGGGCGCACACATCAACGCAAGAGAAGTTGTAAGTCATATTTCTTCGGAAGAATATCCCGCAGGCTCTCTCGTTGCTGCCCTTTATCTTTGCGGCGGTATTCGCGGAATGGAAAGAGGCACTCTTTCAGAAGAAAGAAATCCCGACGGAAGCGAAAGAATAGCTTCTGTTGAGATGGTACGTCTTGCTTTCCCAAGACGTGTATTTACGCTTTCTCAAACGGAATATGTTATTGACCGTGTAAAATGGCTTTATGACCACAGACATCTCGTTGGCGGGCTTCGTTTTGTTCACGAGCCCAAAACTCTTCGCTTCTTTACAGGAAGGCTTGAGAGCGTTTCCGACTGGCCTGAAAAACTTGTTGAAGCTTACGAAAAAGATTTTGGTACAGACCAATAACATAATGTTTTGTTAAAACACAAAGAGCTACTTTGGGTGGAAATCACACTCAAAGCAGCTCTTTTTATATTTTTTTATCGGCTTTGCCGTTACTCGTCCAATGTAAAAAAACGGAAAACAACGGAAAAATCATTCCGGCAAGCATACCCAGCTTCATCCCAAGTTGATCCGGCGCCATGTTCAACGATGCGGCAGCAGATATTATTTTTTCATTTTTCATAGCAGCATCTGTTATTGTACCCACCAATTGAGGGCCGACAGATGCGCCAAGATCACCACCCGCCGCCATAAGCGCGTATACCACTACTCCACCTTGCGGAAATCGGCTGGTTGAAACGACCAAATTCCCCGGCCAAAGCATTGAAACACAAAAACCGGTAAAAGCACAGGCAAACAATCCCAAAATGGGAAAAGGAGATATTATGGCGAGCAAATAGCAAATTGTAGCTCCAAACGATCCCCAAAGTAACACTCTGTGGATATTCTTCCCGATTTTCGCATACAAACTTCTGCCCAATCCCAAAAAAGCGGCAAAAAACGCAACTCCAAAAATATCACCCCAAATTTTAGGTATATCCAAAGCTTTTTCTAAATACCCCGATGCCCATTGAGCCATGGTGCATTCAGCAGCGCCACCTAAAAATATAGCCATTATGCACAGCCAAACGCCTTTATTTTTCAAAAGTCCAACCACACCCGATGCCTTTTCGGGAGTCTTCATCAAAGGTATCTTCGCCCCTAAAAAGAGAATCCACGACAAAACGGGAATAGTTGATAATACAAGGACAAGTATATACCAATTTTCATTCCCGAAACAAAAAAGAAACAAAGTAGCAACGACAACAACTCCCACAACGCCCCAAGCATAAACAGAATGTAATTTGCTCATTTCACGGTCGGAATCATCTGCAGGGATAGATGCTATTACCGGACTTATTAAAACTTCACCAAGCCCGCATGATGACGAGAAAATCGCCGTGCCTATTAAAAGATATGTATACGCATTGTTTGGAAACAGCATGGGACAAATTGCATACACAAGCAACCCTAAAAAGCACAAAACAGGCATAAGCCTTACAGCTTTTGGAATATTAAATTTATGAGAGAAAAAAGAAAAGCAAAGATCCACCAAAAGCTGTGTAGAAAAGTTTAAAAACACAAGTAGCCCCAACATGGAGTATGAAAACCCATAAAGTGACCTGAATGTGATAAACAAAATAGGCGACAAATTTGAAACTACCGACATGGAAACATTAGAGGAATAACACGCCATTTTAAGCTTTAAATATTCTTTTTTCATTGTGCCCTCTATGCAAAATATGCACCTCAAAAAGCACACGGCTTTCGGGGTGCATATTGCTTTAAATGAATTTTAAAGTTTAGTAATTATGCTGATTATTCAGCTGTTTCTTCAGTTGTTTCTTCGGAAGTTGCTTCTTCAGATGTTGCTTCTTCGGAAGTTGCTTCTTCGGAAGTTGCTTCTTCAGATGTTGCTTCTTCAGATGTTGCTTCTTCGGAAGTTGCTTCTTCGGATGTTGCTTCTTCGGAAGTTGCTTCTTCTGTTGTTTCGGAAACTGTGGAAACTGTGGAAGCTACAGAGCTTTCTTCTTCAACGCCACAGGATGCAACTGTTGCTGCAACCGCCAATACGATTACGAGTGATAATAATTTTTTCATTTTCTAAAATTCCTTTCTTTTTTCAACGTTCGACACAATTATATCTTAACGCAAGATTATTGTCAAGTGGGTATTTTGACATATTTCTTGCATTTAATTTTTTTAAAATGTGCAATATTATCAAAAAAATAATTAATTATCATTTATTTAAATGAAATTTGGGGTTTATTTTTACAACATGGAAGGAATTGGGTTCTTCTTTCAATGTTGTTTATTCTTCAAAAAAAGAAGAACCCATGGAATTATTTTTTCGGCGAAGTGGTGGTTTCGCCTGAATGGTTTGCAGCTTACAAGGGGACTGTGCCCCTCGTAAGAGAAAAGAGAGGTTTCTCTGCCCGAAAAAGTTTTTTCTTTTATCCGGGGCATCAATTACATTTTCATTATATAACAAGCAAAAACAAAAATGTGTTTTTCGTTTTCGCAAAATTATTATGCAGTAAGTGGGAAAACCGTGATAATATTTCCGGAGCACATAATATCTCCGAAGGTAATTTTGCTGTCGGTAAAGTTTATACCGCAATAAGAAAATCCAAATCGATCTCCTTTAAACGCAAAACCGATCTTTGCTCTACAAGATAACACCACATCTTTAAATGTGTCCGTACTATTCACAACGACCCTACATTTTAAACTGTTTGCAGAATTTATTACTTCAATTTCTCTTTCTGAAAATTCTTTTGTACAAATACGATTTTCGTTTTTCATATTCATTTCCTCAGATCTTTTTAACTTACTATGGAAATGATAACATACAGCGAAACAAAAATGTGGTTTTTATTTTTAAAAATGTAATTTTCAATATGGCAAGAATAGCATATGCCATACTTTGTCTTTCATCGCAATGACACAAAAGAAAAAAAGTTTTTAATATAGTATAATACGATAAAAAGCACGCGGCATAAGGATGATAATATATTACGGTTGTTACAACACCTGCATACCCGTATATTATATTTCAGTATAAAAAGCACATTTTGACTATCTGCTTCCAAAAGCCCAATATATGTATGTTATTTATTATTTCAAATACAGTATAAAAAATTAATATTCATGCTTTTTTGGCAAATGCTACTTTTGCTATTTTTTGCTATGTGATCCTGTACCTGTACCTGTACCTGTACCTGTTCCTGTACCTGAACCTGTTCCTGTTCCTGAACCTGTTCCTGAGCCAGTCCCTGTACCTGTACCTGTGTTCGTGCGTGGCACTCACGCATATATAAAAATTTTCAACGCTGTTGGTTGAAGTGGAAACGAACTAAAAGTTTTTATACAGTTGCGGTGAGTGCATGAATTTTTTTGTTTTTTTATCTTCATTAAAATAAATATCTTGGCTAAATAAAAAACCACTTTTCAATACACAAGGTCGAAAAGTGATTTTATTTATATTTATAGTAAATTAATTACTTGATGCTATTATCCAAAGAAACAATTTAAGCTTTCTTTTTTATATTAATGGGTACGTCGTACACAGTCATGCTTATACCATCCATAAACGGAATCAAAGCCTGCTGCTCCACAGCTTTTTCCGCACCGCTTGGAGTTACGGCATTAACAACATCTTTTGTAACATTTTTGAGGCCGTAAATATTAGGTTGATCTGTTCTCGCGGCAACAACAAATGCAGGTTCCATCGCCTCCTTGGAATCAAATTTCCCAAGCAAGCATTTATAGATACGTGTTCCTTTATGGATAGTAACGCGAAAGTCCGGTAAAGCGAGAACAAACTCAATATTTATAGCGTGTCCACATTTTTTACAATCGGCAGAAGAATTGTTTTTCACAATAACTTCGTTTCCGCAACTGCACTTAACCATATCGTTCCTCAGTCTTGCAAGCAACACAAGCCACTCTTTAGCACCCGCACGATTTTTGGAACACATAAGACTATCTTTACTAAACACTGCTTTTAAAAAGCTTTGAGCATACAACGGCATACTTCTCCAAATTTCCGTAACCTGCTTTTGAACATAGGGTGAAGGTGCATTTGAAGTATCATTTTCATCAAAGATAAAAACAGGGTTATCGATGTATAATTCTCTCTTTACGCTATCAGTAAGAAAAGGGACAAGCCACCGTGCGCCTTCTAACGGATGATGATTGAAAAGAAGCATAAACACAAGTACAGAAAAAGCATACACATCTGTAGCATCATTTACATTTTTACCGTCTTGAGAACAAAGTTCGGGAGCAGTGAACTCTAATGTTCCCATGGTTGGTACAGTGCCAAAAGGAACAACATTATCCAAATAATTTATTGCAACATCACCATTTAACGGATTTACAAATACGTTTTTAGCATTTATGTTTACATAGCAAAGTTCCTGCTCGTGAAGAGCGTTAAAAGCGTTTACGATCCTCATGCAAGCATCTATCACGTCTTGCTTTGAGGTGAACTTAATATCCGAGTTTAAAACATCGGAAACAGATTTATACTCCAAACCTCTGTAATCGACGATATAACCAAAACCTTCTTCTGTTTCCTCTGTTATATCCAACGGCCACAAAAAGCAGATGTTTGGATTTTCCATACTTATATGCTTTTCAAGCCTTTCTTTTGCCCTTGTTTTTTCTTCGGGAGAAAATTCTTCCTTATACCATACCAAAGCCTTATTTTGCTTATTATACTCTGCGGAATAAACATCATGTCTGCTTCCGCTCCCAACATATCCCGTAATTTTAATTTCGTTTCCCGATACCGTTTTGATAATCCTTCCGGACTCAAAAATTCCCATATAAAACTCTCCCTCCTTGGTATTTCACCTTTTGCGCTCAAAAAACAATTTTAATTTGCCCTCATAGGGATGTTATTTAAACTTGATCTGGCTTCCGTAAACTTCAACGGATATTCCCGAAATATACGGTATTACATCACCCGGTACAACCTTTTTGCTTATTCCGGAAGGAGTAACAGCATTAAGCGTTTGCTCCGTCATATTCACCACGCCCAAAACATTGTAATCATCATTTTTAGAAACAACAAAGAAAACCGGATCTAAAGCGTCGTTTTCACCGCATTTTACAATTTGGCATTTAAAAACGCGAACTCCCTTGTACACAGGCACAAAAGTCCCTGAAAATTCCATGCGATTTGCAGAATTTTTCGAAAGCCCGCAGGATTTGCAGGTGAATACGCCTTCTTCACAAAAAATTCTTTCCTCGCAAGAGCAAGTAACAATACGGCTTTTAAAATTTGCCATTAATTCCGACCACCGATAGATAGAAGTGCGGTTTTTTCTTTTCATAAGTGCAACGCCGGAAAATGTTGAAGCAAAAGCATTTTTTATATCATCATCAAGCTCCAACCATTTTTCCAACGAATATTTTTGGTACTCCGATTGAGCCTCGTTATCCTTATTCGCAGAGTCGAAAATAAACAGTGGAGTTGAAGCATACAGCGTTTCAATTATGTCGCCCCAAACACGCCTTGCAAAACACCGCTTTCCTTCAAGAGGATGAGCAGACAGCATAAGCATAAATAAAACCACGCCCAATGTATGAAGATCCGTTTTATCATCAGGTGGACACTCTTCTCTGAGAAGCTCAGGTGCCATATATCGGGGAACTCCTTTTACAACAGGGGAATTTCCAATTTTACCTACACTTAAAGGATTTCCCAATATTACATCGCCGTTTTCCGGATCTATATAAAAGCTATCATCACTTACACAGTGAAAGCAAAGGCCTTTACTTTTCAATATTCCAAAAGCGGAAACTATCTGCAAACACGCTTCCGCAACAGCGTCTGCCGAACTGAATTCCTGCCCGCTTCGGGAAGCAAAATGATTTATAGTTAAATATCCTTCCGGAGGAAGCTCTAAAACAATTCCATACGAATTGTTTTGAATCAAAAGGTCTTCCGGCCAAAGCATACCGCCGTATGGTTTTTCCGCCCCCAACATATTCTTCACTTCTTCGGGACACTCGCCGTAATACACATTTAGTGTTCTATTTTTCCCCTCATAATCTATGGAAAAAACACCGTCTTTCAATGCTTCTTTTACTTTTATGACCTTACCGGACAAGGTTTTTATTACAGAATTTTTATTGAATAATTCTACCATAACTTTTGTTCCACCACAAACAAACCAAAATCAAAAATCGCCGCCGTCCACATCAAACTCGTCTGTTGCCGTAACTATATTACTCATTTGGTTACCGCACCATACGCATTGAAGAGAGGACTCTCCATTCCAGCAAGAAATTTTATTGCAAGCATTACACTGCACAAAACTTTTCAAGCCGCAATACGGGCATCCCGGATATTCATCCGTAGCATAAAGATTTCCTCTTATAGGCTGTTGATCATAACCCTCTTTTTTGGCATTCTTTTCGCTTATTTTAAAAGCCCACGTCCTTACCCAATCGTCGTTTACTTTTTGCACTCTAACGCCGTAATACTTACTCTGCCTTGAACATTTAAACAAAATTATATTAGCTTCCATATAAAAACCTCAACTTTATTTATTCCATCTATACACTTGTCACAACGCCATCATTAAAAGAATTTATCAAGTTGTTATCCGAATCAAATTCAAAACCGCAAAAAAGCTCGTTCTCCCTAAACTCGCCTGCAAGAACACTTCCATCGGAACGTATTAGCTGACAGTTTACGCCATGATACTTGCCGTTTTTCATGCTTCCCGAAAATTTCAAACCGGAATTTTCTGTAATTATACCAACGCCCTCCTGTTTGCCCTCTGAAAACGGGATCGTCGAGATTTTTTCATAATCTCCCCAAACATATGTTCCGCTCCCTTCCCAAGGAGCGCCGTTTTTCCACTCACCTGTCCATGTATCGCCCCATTCTTTTTTTCTGCGATTTCCATGATTCCAAAATATCTTTCCTTTTCCCCAAAACCGGCCTTCGGAAAATTCACCTTCATATATGTGTCCGTCATCGAAAACAAACCTTCCGTTACCTTCGGGTTTTCCATTTTTCAGCGTTCCGGTATATTTTCCACCATTCAGTACGTGGCTTGTTACCTCACCGTCTGTTACCTTCTCTTCTATGCCCACATTCCATCCGAGGGCACTTGATATGAAACTTATACCCATTTTTGCCCATTCGGCACTAAGCATAAAATTGGTTTCAAGTTTCATGACAGATTTACTAATAAGCGCCTCCTTAGTGGGGGCATCGGAATTTGTCACCGAAAGCATTTCTTTAATTATTCCCGCATCGCCACATACCTTTAAAAGTCTGCGTTCTTTTTCCAATTCGGGACCAAAATCACTTGCTAAAGACACGATTCTGTTTGTATTTAAAAGGACTTCAGTACCATAAAGCTCAACGATATGTTTAAGAATCTGCGGCATTGTTTTCAATTCTTCTTCATTTACAAGAGATTCTCCGCAAAAAGGACATTTTGTTATACTCGCTCTTGAATTCCACTCACTGTGACACTTTCTACACTTCATTTGACTTTTCCTATCATCTGTTAATATTATCCTATGACTGATTATCCGTCAATACGCTGTCATTACCCGTACGTTTATATTCTTTAAACTCATCAAAGCCCAAGGTACTCATTCCCGTGGAATCTGTTTTAAATGGATGGGAATTAATAAAATCTGTCATCTCTGTTTCATAAGAATTGAAGCCGGAAGAACTTTCATTCATATTAGCGTCTACAGAAGATTCATCCGCAAGACGTGTTTTAACATTGGATTTTAAAGCGCTTTTCGGAAACGCATTCACCATATCGCCGTCAATAGACGCAAAACAAGAAAAGTCAATGCGCTTTTCCCAATTGCTGCAAATTACGTTTCTGCACGACTTTGCTATAAATTCGTTACAATCCACAATGCTTTTTATTTTTGTATAAACGTCTCTCTCTCCTTTAACTTCGTCGGCAAACCAAAACACCTTGGGGACATAATAAAAATCGACCAATGCGCCCTCTCGGCTCATTATTTTGTTGAA
Source organism: uncultured Oscillospiraceae bacterium (assembly GCA_964509125.1). Taxonomy (GTDB): domain Bacteria; phylum Bacillota; class Clostridia; order Oscillospirales; family CAG-382; genus SIG653. The sequence goes on from CAZDVZ010000011.1 coordinate 38,076, forward strand.
GCGATCCATCACGCATTTTATACAAGTTTGTCCGCCAATATCCACCGGAGCGAACGCTTTTTCCAAATTAACTTTATCACAGTCGGTAAGCATTGGAGATTCGTAAAATATTTCTTTACCATATGTAAGAATATACGCTTTCAATCCCACGTCGGCGCTGTTGTTTGACGTCTTACCGTAGGAATCCAACAAATCTTTTATAAATGTTTTGATAGCTTTGTCTTTGCGTCGGTCTGCCGTTCTCTGAACTATAATAAAAATCGGCAATACCCTTTTTAAAAGAGTTTTTCCATTTAAATTGGGCATTTTATCCTCCATTATTTTACTTCGCCAATTGTCTTTACGATCTCAAACAATTAAACTTGAAATATTACATTTTCCACGGCCGTTATCACCTGTACTTAACAAAGTGCCATCGGCTTTCAAGCCCGATGTGTGGTTGAAACAAGTGGAAATACAAACGATATCGTTCCAGCTTTTGACATTCCCTGATTTTTGTCATTTTTTCCCGCAAAAAGGACATTTTGAAAGCTTTTTACTACCGCTCCATGTGCCTTTACATTTTGGACATTCTATTTCACTATACCTTAAATCACATATTTTTCAATTAAGCTTATCTGCATCAAATTTTCCAAAAGATCTGTCGCCTGCAAACAAGATGGTACCATCTTTTTTAAGTCCTACAGTATGGCTGAAATACGCCGATACCGCTTTTACATCTCTCCAATAAGAAACATCGCATTGACCAAACTTATTTTCTCCCGCAAATGTCACGGTTCCGTCTTTTTTTAGTCCCAAAACATGGTGGCTTCCGGCACACACCGCAGAAAGTCCCTTCCAATTTTCCACATTGCACTGCCCGACCGAATTATCGCCAACGGCAACGGCAGTTCCGTCTTTTTTCAAAGCTACCACAAAAGAAGCGCCCGCTGACACCGCTTTTACATCGGTTAGTCTTTCCATATCCAAAAAACACTTCGATGTTGTTAAAACTTTCCCATAAGACGTAACTCCCACGGAAAAACCTTCTCCGGCAGAAATGCTCACAAGATCTTTCCACTCAGAAACATTACACTGTCCCTTGGAATTATCCCCTGTAGCACAAGCGGTTCCGTCTTTTTTCAAACCCAAGGTATGATTTTCTCCCGCAGAGATATGAGAAATATCTTTCCATTGAAAAACGTCACATTGACCTTTGGAATTATCACCTGCAGATAAAGCAGATCCGTCTGTTGATACTGCAACGGTATGATATCTTCCACTTGAAATTTCAACTACACCGTTCCAGCTTTCCACATTGCACTGTCCATACTTATTCCACCCGGAAGACTTAACGGTGCCATCGTTTTTCAAAGAAACTGTGCTATAAAATCCTGCACTTAACGACACTATTTCTTTGTTATTAAATTGAGGATATGACTTTACATACTCCATTTTTTCAATTCCCATTCCCTCAAGGAATATATTCATAAGAGAATATGCATTTTCCTCGGAAAGAAAAGCATCGTCGGTTATTTTTTTCAAAATGCGTTTTTCTTCAACTTCTCTCTCGGCTTTTTCCTTAATGTTTGACAGCCCATAAACAAGCTCGCCAACACCATGGATAAACGCTATTTTAAGAAGCTTTTTTTCCTGATCGCAATCCGAAACCATATCCATGATATAAGACTGCAACGCACGACCGTTTTTCAGGATATCTAATCCGTATTTGGCTATTGCATACTTAATGCCTTCGGAAACACTTTCTATTCGTTGATTTTTTCCAAAAGGTTCGCCGCAAAAAGGACATACTTTAGGGTCTTCTTTGCTTTCCCACTGTTTTTTGCAAACGTCGCATTCTCTCAATTCCTTTACGGTTTCAAGATTTTCTCCACAAAATGGGCATTTACTCATTACGGATTTACTCGTCCAAGTGCTGTTACATTTGTAACACTTCATATCCAAACTCCAATAAGTTCTACATAAATAATTGAAAAAGCGGGAAAGCTCTTTTTACTGTTTCGAATTTTTTTCGAAAGTAGGAGCTTTCCCTTTTCAATGTTTTAATTCAGCGCAAACGCAGTCCCCATAAAATAACCGCAAAAGAATTTGTGCAAAATCACAGCTTTAATATATTTTTCTTTGCTGCTCAAACTCACTTATCTTGTTTTCCAACTCTTTCTTTTGGCGTTTAAGATCTTCGTATCTGTCATTATAAGGAACAAATTCCGCTTCCGCCTTATCTTTGGCCTCTTTGGCTTTTTGCCATTCGCCTTCTGCTCTTTCTTTCTCTTGTGACTTAAACTCGTATCTTTGCTTTTCGGCAGTCAAATACTCTCCCGACCACATAAACTTCTCTTTTACAAAAGATACCAATGTTGAAAGCAAACCTTTTTCCGAATTTTTAGCGTTTTCATCGTTTTCTTCAGAATTATTTGCTTCGTTTGATAACATCAAGCTTATTTCCTGTTCTATAGCATCAGGATTTTCTTGAAGCTCGATCTGCAAACGCAAGTTATCGCATTCTGTAGCAAGAGATTTATATTTTTTATCCAATTCTTCAAATTTTGAAGAAGCATCTAAATATTTCTTTTGCAAATACCCGTATTTCCCGCCTTCTTCTATGGAACGTATTTGCATTTCCACGGCGGCATCTCTATCTACCAGATCCACGTACTCGTTTTCGACGCTGAATTGTTCAAGAAAATCTTCTATTCTTTCCAAATCAGCGATTCCGGTAACAGTTACGTCATCCTGGCTTCCCGAAACACTTAATCTGCTAAGTTCTTCGCTCATGTAATCTTCCAAAGCGGGAATACCGTTTTCACACGCATATCCCAAAAGCTCTCTATAATATGCATGAGTCCGTTCCATAGACGTGGGGAAGCTGTCCTCAACTCCGTCAGAACCCGCAAAGCAAGCAAGAACCGGGTTTTCTTCAAGATCCACGACGCAATATCTAAAGCTCTCAATAGCATCGGGATCACAAAGCGATGTTGTCATATTTCCAACACATCTTTCATCCCACGGGACGGGTTGACACACACTTCCGTCGGAATTGAACAAAACGCACCTACCGTCACCTTGCTGGAGCAATAACATAAACTTTTCCGTGCAAACCCCGGCTATAAGCGTAGCACCGTATGCTCTTTCTATTCTTATTCCCTTTTTAAAATCGTCCGCGTAAGTCGCTGCTTTGGAGAAATCTTCTTCTGTGGGCGGATCGGACTCAAAATTGTTATTTACCTTCTTCAACCATTCCGACATAATGCAGGTTACAAGATGTCTTACCCTTTTTTCTCTTTTTACAGGATCAAAAAGCTCAGATTCTTTTTTTTCCTCTAATATGGCTGAGGCGAATTTTTCCAAATTGGAAACCGCTACTTCGCAAATAAATTTTGAACCCAATTGACTTCTCAAACAGTTGGGATCGCCATGACCGTCTGAGGTAACAAATATTTTAATGTCACCACAGTCCTTTTTCATGCCGTAGTCTTCACACGGAATATCTTTGTGGATGTGGCTGGCGCCACGTACTGAATTGCATAACAATTCAAATTTCAAAGAGTCCACCTCCAAATGTGCAAACTTTTTTATGCCCAACCGTCAACATCCCAAGGATTAGTAAATGACGAAGAATCTGACGTGTTTGTATCTGTTTGGTTCATGCTATACATATCAAAACTGGGATCCATAGCAGAAGGATCGTTAACATTAATGGTGTCTGTTCCGAAATTTGTGTCGGGGGTGTACTGAACACTGTCCATAAAATCTTCTTCCGACGTTTCAAGTGCTGTTGCAAGAATGTTGCTGTTATCGTTTGTCATTCTCGACTGACCTGCAAGCATGGAAGCTGTTGCGGAGATCGCAACAATGAGTTTTTTAAGTGTTTCCAAATCATTAACCGTTATAACGGATTCAACATTGCCCGTAATCTCTTCAAGAACGCCATTATCTGCTTCACCAAAGCCGATAGCGATCTTTTTAGCACTCTTAAACCATCTGTTGTTTTCGTTAGCGTGTTTTAATGCCTTTTTATAGTCATCACCGGGATATCCGTCACTCATGAAGATAATAACGGGAACTGCATATCCAACCTCGCTAACTAAAAAGCCGCTTCTGCTAAGCTTGCTTTCAAGCTCTTTTATAGCCTCACCCAAATCTGTAACTCCACCGGCTGTTTGATCCGCCCAATAAAAATCTTCGAGAGAAACAAGACCTCCGGAAGTGATCCACTGTGCACCGGAGCTGAATGTAATGGCTCCAATTTTTATTTCGGCATCGGGAAGTTCCATCGCTTTCTCTTTCAAAATGGCTTCACATTCGTGCATTGCCTCGTTAACAGCGGCAATTCTGTCGCCTTTCATACTTCCCGATGTATCTATAACATAAATTATGGGTAACATTTTTTTCACTGTTTGCGGTGCTGATGGCATAATATTTTCCTCCGAATCTATGTATTTATCTAAAAATTATTAAAGTACTTTCATTTTTATATCTTTATCGTATGCTCTTATGGAGAGTCCATTTACAAAAGGAACGATATCTCCCGGCTGAACAGGCTTTTGCTGTCCGGAAGGAGTCGTTGCGGACAAAACAAGCTTTGTCATGTTTTTAAGTCCCAAAACATTTGGGTTGTCCGCCTTAGACAAAACTATAAACACGGGATCAAGGGCTTTATCTGCGTCGCAAGTGCCAAGCTGGCACCTGTAAATCCGTGTGCCGCTAAGGGCGCTGGAAGAATACTGCGGCAAAACCAAATTATGTCTTACGGATATGGGACTCGCGCAAGCATCGCATGGCGTTGTAGACGAATTTTGAACGAACACATCATTTCCGCACGAACATCTGATTATGTCACTTCTGAAACGCGCAAGCACTGAAAGCCAATCAAATTCTCTGGAACGTCTTTCGGGGTGAGTAAGTGCATCTTGGCTGAATGCCTTTGTAAACATCTCCTTCATATACGAAGGGAAGCATTTCCAAACCTCGTTAACTCCCGGCTGCACATCCGGATCCGGTCTGTTTCCCGAATCTGTTGGATCGAAAATAAACAATGGTCTAAAGCCGTAAAGCTGTTCTGCGATCTCATCTGTAAGACATGGCACAAGCCAACGCTTTCCCTCTAAAGGATGGTTAAAAGTGAGTATCATAAACACAATGGTGGCGAGAGAATATCTGTCAGATTGAGTGTTAGGCAACACCCTTCCTCTTCCCTTTACAATTTCAGGTGCCATGTATCTGGGTTTTCCCAAAATGCCCGTTGATACTCCGTTGGGCGCTACATTATCATTATCACAAATGAGAACATTTCCCGTTTTCGGATTGATAAAGAAGTTTCCGTCATTAAGATCTTGATAACTATACCCAAGATTATGAAGTATTCTAAAAGCTGTAACTATTTGCAAACACGCCTCTACTGCCACGTTAAAAGAAGCAAAATTGCAATTTTCAGACGCCAGAAACTTTGTAAAATCTTCATATCCTTCAGGTCTTAACTCCATAACATATCCAAAAGACCCTTCATATTCCGCCATAACGGCAAGGGGCCACAAAAATGCGGGCGATGGTGATCCTTTTTCAACATTGTGAATCAAATTCTTTTGAAACGCTTCGGGATCTCTCAAAGCACCGGTATGATACCATTTAAGTGCTCTCTTTTTCCCTGCGTAGTCAACCATATAAACCTCACCTTGACCACCGCCACCTATGTGTTTTATTATTGTAACGTCAGTGCCGAAAGAAGTTTTAAGGACTTTACCACTCTGAAATAATTCCATTAATTATTCATTCCTTTCAAACTAAAAGAATTTTATATTTAAAACCGGAAAAACGAATATTTTACTTTCATGACCGCACAATTCAATTTTTCCAAATATGTTATGCTCCAGGAACTCAAACCCTTTATTCTGCGCTTCGAAACTATAATATTCAAAAGAGAGTTTATCTCTTCCACAGAATCAAATTTTCGATTAAACCTTAAAATAAATGTTTCTCTTTTTCTTCCTACCATGTTTTCAAGAGAATCTGCAAAAGAGCTCATTCCCACCACGTCAATAATCTCTTTCTCAATGATCCCCTTTGTACTGCACGAGGGAAACTCACTTTTTTCCCATATATGGTCCATCGCCATAAAGCTGTCGGACACATTATAATAAACAGGGATATCTACGCTTTTCCTCAAATTCGAGTTCCACGTCACATCAACATGAAAACATTTATCCTTCAAACGAACAATATTCCATGCGTGACTCTCCTTCATCGATTTGCCCACCACACATATACAGGGTATGCGAAACTCGTCGCAAAACAGTTTAAACGCCTTTGAGTATCCCTCGCATACACAATTCTTTAAAACTATAGCTCCATATGCGTCGTAAATGTGAGAGCACGACAATGTATGATCATACTTTATTTTATCCGCCATGTAATCGTGAATGGCTTTTTCTTTGTCGAGAAAACCCGAACACAGATTTTTTATTTTTCTCACTTCGTCAAAAAGACGTGCTTTCATTACTTCCGCATCATTAAACGATTCTAAAAAAGTAAAGACAACACAGGTGCGATTAAAACTCCAACTTATGGTATACGAGGTGAAATCCACATAGAAAAGTTCGGGAACATCCATCCTCACCGCGTTCACTATTTTATTGCAATCGTCGGAAGACACGTTGCAAGGCAGCGTAATCTGTTTTTCATAAGCATACAAGCCGCGTAATATTTCTTTGTATATCTTTTGTTCTGCTTTACTAAGGCGAGTGTAGTAATACCCGGAAAAGACCTTAAAATGCATCTCACTCATTCCTTTCGGTGAAGCGTCCGCAACGCATTTTCAATCAAAGCTCAAAAAGACTTTTTATTTTCCATATTTGTCATAAAAATTTACATCTTTATACAATATCACAATTATATCGACATAAATTATATCACATCAGAATTTTCAAGTCAATAGAATTATTGTAAATTCATATTTTTTATTTTTCAAAAGCGAGCTGGTTAGGAGCACCGCAATAATGGCAGTTTTTCTCGTCTGCCTTTATGGATGTTCCGCAATATACGCAGAAAACTGTGTCCCGTTTGATCATCGTTCCGCAAAGCGAGCAATAAGGATGGCCTGTGGAAGACATATTTCCACATTTATGGCACTTTGATCTTACTCTCGGACTACCGTCATCATTAACAGCAGTCCCGCATTTTGAACAGAAATAGTCGCCTTCCGAAAGCTGATGTGAGCAAGTTTGACATTTTGGATAATTATTAATTTTCACACTTCCGTCAGAATTAACTTCTGCTCCGCATTTTGAACAGAACGAATGCCCCTTAACAAGGTCATTTCCGCACAAAGAACATTTAACGCTCTTTTTAGGCTTCAAGCTTCCGTCGGGATTAACTTCCGCTCCGCATTTTGAGCAGAACGAATGACCCTTAACAAGACCGTTTCCGCAGATAACACATTTTGCTGTACCTATCTCTGCTTCCACATCCTTGTGACCGCACTTTGTACAGACAATAGATCCCAAAGGAAGCATAGAACCGCAAACTGTACACGTTGCAGGCTCTTTTTTTACTTCGTCTCTTTCGATATAATCAAACGAAGTCTGCACAGGCGTATTCCTCGTTCCGCACACTATGCAGAACAGCGCCCCTTCAGGCAGAGTCTCTCCGCACGAACGGCAAACAGCGCCCATATTTTGAGATTTTTCATCATTACTTTCGCTTTGAATATTAAATCCGCATTTTTCGCACCTTACAGCGCCCTCTTTAATGTCTGCGCCGCACAAAAGGCAAGTTTGCGTAGGAACTGTCGCTTCACATACATACTCATCCAATCTGTGACCGCAGGATGTACAAAAAGCTGCATTTTCTTCAAGGACTTCACCACACACGGAACATTTTTTCAAGTCTCCGTCAAACACATGGGAAACAGGCTCCGACTCTGTATTTTCAGGCGCACTATCCTCCGCGGGAATATCAACCTCAAGCTCTGTCTCTCTATCCAAAGTCTCCTCTTCTTCGGAAATAAAATCCGAAGAACTAACCATTTCAGAATCAATGATACTTTCTATATCAGCAAGAAGTTCTTCGTCGGAAATGTTTTCATCCAACGTAGAAAGGTCAATATCTGCAATTTCCTCCATTACGGATATAACGTCATTTTTTTCCACTTCCGGTACGGTTTCCATTTCCGATGCGGTTTCCACTTCCGGTGCGGTTTCCGTTTCCGGTGCGGTTTCCATTTCCGGTGCGGTTTCCACTTCCGGTGCGGTTTCCGTTTCCGGTGCGGTTTCCATTTCCGGTGCGGTTTCCACTTCCGGTGCGGTTTCCGTTTCCGGCACGATTTCCATTTCCGGTGCGGTTTCCATTTCCGGTGCGGTTTCCACTTCCGGTGCGGTTTCCGT
>CAZDVZ010000011.1:46553-48271 GCA_964509125.1 uncultured Oscillospiraceae bacterium
CGGTTTCCGTTTCCGGTGCGGTTTCCATTTCCGGTACGGTTTCCATTTCCGGTACGGTTTCAAAATCATCTATATTGTTAATTTCCGCCTCATCATCTATAAGCTTAAAACCGCACTCTGTGCATGACACCGTTCCCTTTAATACGTATGTAGAACATACAGGGCAAGCCTCCCATTGTTCCGACTCATTTTCTGTTTCAAACACTTCATCTGCCGACGAGAACGATTCCGCAGGTTTTAATTCTTCTGATTGTATATCATCTGCCAATTTACATCCGCAACCGATACAAAAAATCATCCCATCTTCCGCGAGCAAACCGCAAACCGGACACACTTTTCCCTCAGTCGAATCGTCATTGAACGAAACAACATTTTCCTGTTCATCGGGAATCATTGGATCTGCCGTGGAAGAGGATTCGCTTTGAGGGCGTTCCGCCTTTAAAACATTTCCGCAATTCAAGCAAAAAAGATCATCCTCCTCTATAGGAGACCCGCAAACACCGCAAGTTAAAATATTTTTTATTTCCAATAACGGCTCCGTGCTTTTTTTCTCTGCGGAAGGCGTATCATCCGCCTTGCACCCACATTCTATACAAAACAACGCACCATCTTCCATGACCGCGTTGCAAGCCGAACAACGCCTGATGTTTTCACGCGCTCTATCTTCAATTTTTCTCGCCTGTTCAACTGTAAGAGTTACGTCGGGACTAAATCCAAGCCTTTCCGTAGTGCTGTCAACGATCGAACCGCAACTTACGCAAAAACGCATTCCGTCCAAGATATCAGCACCGCAAGCGGCGCAAACAACGACAGGCGCACCCGAAGGCTTTTTTTCCACATCGTGCGATTTTATTTTCGAATCATCTTTTTCAACAAAATTGCCGCATTTCTTGCAGCGTTTGTCATCATTCCATATTATACTTCCACATACCTTGCATTTTTTCATAGATTATTACCCGCCTTCCGTTAAAGCAAACCGTAAAGCCGAAACGCTTACGCAAATTTTATTTTTCCATTTAAACTCTATCATATTTTTTTAAATAAATGTGTTTTTGGTTTTCAAAAACTGCACATTTTTTCTAAAAACTCAAAATGATTATAACATATGTTTTTGTTTTTTTCAACACCTTTGCCAAAAATTAGAATCATAGGCAAAGCAAACATTTCATGCCGACCGACGAACAAAAACAAACTCAAACAAAAAAACACACTTTTGCCGATAAAAACAAAAATGTGTTCTTCTGGAGCTAATGGGGGGATTCGGACCCCCGACCTGCTGATTACGAATCAGCTGCACTACCCCTGTGCTACATTAGCATTATTAACGCTTTGAAAGGTGGAAGCCTCACAAAGCGTTTCTTATTATAAATCATTTTTTTATATTTGTCAATAGTTTTTTTACTCTAAATTGCCTTTATTCTTCCTCGGTTTCTTTGCGGCGAAGCATTCCCACCACTTTAATTTGATCTGCGGTAAAGGTTTTCGCGGGAGCTGCTCTGTCAGCGTCCATAAGCTTAACTTTGATTTTGCCGGTAAGGAAATTACTTTCGCAAATGACACCCCTGCCATTTGGAGTTTCAACCAAAGAATCCACCTTTGGGAACGTAGCATATTCCATTTCATAAACCTTTTGCTCGTAGCTGAGACAGCACATAAGCCTACCGCAATTTCCGGAAATTTTGGAAGAAGTCAATGAAAGATTTTGCTCTTTTGCCATT
>CAZDVZ010000012.1:0-4284 GCA_964509125.1 uncultured Oscillospiraceae bacterium
AATATATCTGTTCTCACGATAATGCACTACCTGCAATGTGGGAGCCCTTCCGGGGCGTTGTTAGGAAATCCATATTTGAAAATATAGAAGAACTCAAAAAGGAACTGAAAACCGAACCGGAATACAAGCAATACTTTGCCTGAGTTTGCTTTTGGTATACTTTAAGCATTATTAATAGACGTGAAACCTTACTTGTGATATATGATATAAAGAGGGGAGAAAATGTGCAAAAAAATAAAGACATGACCACTTTTCAAAATTTCCTTCTTATAGATGGAAGCAATCTTTTGTTTCAGATGTTTTACGGAATGCCTTCTCGCATTGTTAATCACGAAGGGATACAAATACACGGAGTAATCGGCTTTATGGGAGCGTTGATTAGGATGATAAGAGAGTTTCAACCTACTCATTTAGCTGTGATTTTTGACGGAGAATGTGAAAATGACAGGCGAAATCTTGACACGGAATACAAGGGAAACCGACTTGATTTTTCTTCGCTTCCTGAGGACGAAACCCCTTTTTCACAGATTCAGTATATATACAAAGCTTTAGATTTTTTGGGCATCAAACACACAGAGGTAAGCAGTGGCGAAGCGGATGATGTAATAGCATCATATGCAGTTAAATTCTCTCCATGTATGAATGTTATAATTTCGTCCTTTGATAGCGATTTTTTTCAACTTATAAATGATAGTGTTTCTGTTTATCGTTATAGAGGAAAAAGCTCATATATGTGTGATGTAAATTATATTAAAGAGAAATTCGGTATTTTGCCTTCTCAATATGCCTATTTAAAATCACTCACGGGAGATGCTTCGGATAATGTAAAAGGTATAAAAGGGATTGGCATAAAAACCGCTTCATCTCTTTTACGTGAATTTGAAACGCTTGAAAATATAATATCAAATGTTTGCAAAATAAGCAAACCGTCAGTAAAAGAAGCGGTTAAAAACGGCATTGAAAGAATAAGGATAAATTATAAATTAATATACCTTTCGGGTGAAAGCGTTCTTCCGTTTGATGTTGATTCTCTTTCCTATGTTTATGGCGGCGAAGGAACAAACGAGATTTTGAAGAAAATTAATTTGATAAGATAAGCGTCTGTTATTTTTTTAAAAAAAGTAACGGGCGTTTGTTTTATTGACAAGCGTGAAAAAATATGATATACTTTTTTTGATAAAAAAGCTGTGAGGAGAATATATGTTTGAAAAATTGGTAAAAGAAATCGAAAAGTATAACAGAATAATAATCCATCGTCACACAAAGCCTGACGGAGATGCGTTAGGTAGCCAAATGGGGCTAAAGCATTTGCTAAAGGATAATTATCCAGAAAAGGAAATTTATGCAGTGGGAGATATGACAGCTCGCTACGCTTTTATGGTGGATGAGCCTATGGATGAAATTGAAGATTCTATATATGAAAGCGCACTTGCTATAGTGTTGGATACGTCTGCAAAATCGCTTATAAGCGATACACGTTACACCTTGGCAGATAAAACATTAAGGATAGATCATCATATTTTTTGCGAAAATATATGCGACGTGGAAGTTACCGATACAACTTTTGAAAGCTGTTGCGGAATGATAGCTGAGCTTGCGAGGGAAACGGGATATAAGCTTTCGGAAAGGTCTGCAAAAGCCATTTATACAGGCATGGTAACAGATTCCGGAAGGTTTCGTTATGATTCTACCAATTCAAGAACTTTTGCTCTTGCATCTTATTTGATGGAGCAACAATTCAGCACGGGAGATATATATAAAAACCTATATTCCGATGAGTTTAAATTTATAAGGCTGCGGGCTCAATTTGTGTTAAAGATTCAATTTACAGAAAAAAATGTTGCATACATATATACTGACGCCGAGGAAGCCAAAACATACGATGCAGATATTTTCTCCATCTCAAGAGGAATGGTAAATACAATGTCCGATATAAAAGGTGTAGATATCTGGGTAAACTTTACAGAGACGGATGACGGTGTGCTTTGTGAGATAAGATCAAACAAATATAACATCAATCCCGTCGCGGTGAAATATGGCGGCGGTGGTCATAGCAAAGCCAGTGGCGCAACTCTTCAAAATCGTAACGAGGCTATGGAGTTGCTTAAAGATTTGGAAAATTTGGTAGAGGAATAACAAATGAATTTTGATACTATGAAACAAGTTCTTGACAAAATAAAAGAATATGATCGAATAATAATTTTCAGGCACATCCGCCCTGATGGTGATGCGGTTGGTTCTACAAAAGGTCTGAGAGGAATTTTAAGGCTCACATATCCCCAAAAGGAAGTATATTTGATTAATAATGATATGTCGGATTATCTTGCTTTTTTGGGAGGAGAAGATGATCCTATTGAAGATGAACTTTATAAGGATGCTCTTGGAATAGTTGTTGATACCGCAACGGAAGACAGGGTTTCAAACCAAAAGTTTAAACTTTGTAAGGAGATAATTAAGTTTGATCATCATATTCCGCTTCAAAATTATGGTGATATAAATTTGGTTGAAGAACAAAGGTCATCTGCGTGTGAATTAGTTGCTAAATTTTATGATACTTTTAAAGATGAGCTTAAAATGGATCTTGAATCGGCAACATACATTTATGCCGGTATGGTAACAGATTCGGGTCGTTTTCGCTTTCGTTCTGTATCGGGCGAAACAATGAGACTTGCAGGAATGCTTCTTGATTTTGGCGTTGATCTTGATAAGCTTTATGCAAATCTTTATATGAAGGACTTTTCAGACTTTAAGTTTACTGCATATGTATACAATAACTTGAAGATAACTGAGAATGGGGTTGCATATATCTATGTTGATAAAGCGATGCAAGAAGAATTTTCGCTTACAAGCGAAAAAGCAAGCGCTGTTGTTTCAAGTATGGAATCTATAAAGGGTAGCCTTATTTGGATAGCATTTATTGAAAATCCGGATTCTATTCGAGTTCGTCTTCGCTCGCGTTTTGTCACTGTAAATCCAATTGGAGAAAAATATCGTGGAGGCGGTCATGATTGTGCATCGGGCGCAACGGTTTATAGTGTTGAAGAAATGAATGCTTTGATTCAAGATGCCGATGCGAGACTCAAGGAATATAAAGAAACTCATGAGGGATGGCTATGAGGATATTAATTACCAATGATGACAGTATAAATGCTCCCGCAATTTTACACCTTGCAAATTGGGCAAGAAAGCTTGGTGAAGTATGTGTTGTCGCGCCAAAATTTGAGCAAAGCGGAAAAAGCCACAGCATTGAGATATTCAAAGCTTTTGAAGTGAAAAAGTTGTGGGACGAAAAAGGGTTTGAAGGATACAGCGTTGATTCTACTCCTGCCGATTGTGTTAGGTTTGCTTTTTTGGGATTGGAGAGGGAATTTGACCTTGTAATTTCCGGAATTAATAAAGGCTTCAATGTAGGTAGAGATATAAACTATTCCGGAACCGCAGGTGCAATGTTTGAAGGCGCTTCATTGGGAGCCAAGGCTTTGGCTTTGTCCACCGACCCTATCTCCATGGATCATGCACTTTCCAAATTGGATGATGTATGGTCATATGTAGAGGGACACAGTCTCTTTGAAAAGAATAATATTTATAATATTAATATACCTAAAAACGGAGAAAAGTTTATTATAACGAGACAGGGCGGAAGATATTTTTGCGATGAGTATATACCGCAAGGGAACGATATGTTCATGCCTTCAGGAAAATGTATTTATAAAGAAAGCGGAACAAATGAGTGTGATACTGACGCAGTAATGCATGGTTTTATTTCCGTAACTCCTATAACACTTGATAGGACAAATAGAACGGTTCATTTGGATCTTTTGGAACTTAATAATAAATAATTATTGGGGATGTAAAAAATTTTACATCCCCAACTTGTTTTCTTGTCTAATTTTTTATTATCCCAAACATTTACTGCATATAGTATATCCATCAGCAGTTAAATCATCGAGAGAGCCTGTATATTCTGCTTTGTTTGCTTCTGAAAGGTTTACAGCGTAAGTACATTCACTGCTGTGTACCTTTTTTGTGTTTACGTTCAAAACATAAGTGGAAGTTGCAGAGGTGTCTGCCGATGTGTCAGTGGAAACGTCTGTTGACGTATCTGTTGTTGCATCGGAAAGACAAGATTTGCAAACAGTATATCCTTGTTCCACCAGTTCACTAAGGTTGCCGTCATAGCCTTGTTTGTTTGCAGAGGAAATTGAAGAAGCTAAGCTACAAGAGGCAAGGTGTACCTTTTTTGTGTTTACGTTCAAAACATAAGTGGAAGTTGCAGAGGTGTCT
>CAZDVZ010000012.1:4384-6931 GCA_964509125.1 uncultured Oscillospiraceae bacterium
TGTTTGCAGAGGAAATTGAAGAAGCTAAGCTACAAGAGGCAAGGTGTACCTTTTTGGAACTCGTATTAAGTATATAGGTAGCTGTTATCGTTTCAGTGCTGTCGGAAGAAGCATCTGACAAGCAACTTGCGCCTGTGGCATAATCGATTGTAATACCCGGTTGTACATTATAGCAGTATATATTAAAACTTATACCCGCGCCATCGTCTTCCACAGAGTAACCCTCCATTTGGACTCCGCTGCAAACTAAGTTATTTCCTTCAAAAATAGGTGTCACGCGGTACGCTACATGATTTCCTGTTTCTTTGATGTAGTCACGAACCATATCTTCAAATTGAGTCATAGTTCCTTGGTTCATGTATGAAGTGCCGGTAATGAGATTTTTTCCATTTGCATCTTCACCTGTGAGTGACCATGCGATTAAATGGCTTCGATTGTAAAGAGAGCCGGTTGAGATGCAATCATAAGTTGCCTGTATCCAACCAGTAGGTTTTACGCTGCTTATGTTACCTCGTGTTCCTGTGGGCATCGTATCAAGTCCGCAAGAAGCAATGGCAACGCCACATCTTCCGAGACTGTCAAGCTCACTGTATTTTTCGTAGCCAGTGGTAGAAAGCTCTGAAGCTGTAAATGATGGGACATTGTTATTTAAAATACAATAAGCGTTTCCTGAATATTCAGGAATATTATCAATCGTTCCGCTTGATGTAGACCCGGTTCCGGATGTAGGCTGGCAAGTACCGCACGCAGTATAGCCTTGTGCAAATAAATCATCAATATCTCCGGTGTATGTCTGTTTATTTGCTTCGGAGATATTAGAAACGCCGCCACAAGAGGGAAGGTGAATCTTTAAAGATTTTGTGTTTAATATATATGTATCTGTGTTTGTATTAGAAGATGTATCGCTTGATGTTGCATCTTCCGAGGAAGATTCTGTTGAAGTAATTTCTTCTGAAGATTCTTCGATTGATATTTCGGGGAATAGGTCGTACTGACCTAAAAGATACCGTTTAATTTGAAGATAATCCGCAGAATTGATCGAACCATTCGAATCAGTATCCGCGGCAAGTTTATAAACGCCGCTGATAGAATAAGAATTTAGGAGATATTTTTTGATTTGTAAATAATCGGTAGATGTTATGATACCATCTCCACTAACATCACCTTTTATAACAACATAAGCCGTATCTTCTCCACGAGTAACACTTGTTCCCGTTCCAACAATAGTATTGTCCGAGATCACATTTCCGTTTTTCTCAACAATAACTTCATTGCTATTTTCAAAATTTGAAAGAAGAGTGGTGACCGACTGCTTCTCGGATAATCTTAAGAGGATTTTTGTCCCGTCAGATTCGCTGAAATATAATGTGCTGTTAGCTTTAAGAGAAAGTCCGCTTGATGCAAATGCAAAAGAAGGCGCGGAAAGTATCATGAATAAAGCTAATAGCAAAGCGTATATTTTTTTAGATACGGTGTTTTTCACTGTTTACGCTCCTTTGAAGTCGGGTTTTTTGCTGATTGTGTCTTGCCGCCGGCTTACGCTGGCGGCAAGACTACTGCATAGAATTGATTATTTAACAGTAACAAGATATGCAGGGAATTGGGAAACGCCTACTTTAGAAGCGTTGTCACCTGTGATGTAGGATGTGTTGGAAGGACTCATTGTTGTGTATGTACTGTATGTTCCGAGATACCAATCGCTTCCTGCGACATTTGTAATCAAAATACCCATTGTTTCGTCCCATGTGTAAACATTGGAAGGAGCTTCGGACAAGTTGATAGTAACTTTTCCGGCAGCATCTGTACGTTCAACGATATTGATGTATGTTTTTACAGTATCGGTCATGAAGTAGAGATAATAGCCGCCTTCTGCTGTTTCAAGATAAACATCAACACCTTCGGTGTAATCGGAGGTCGTCGCAAGATAGTAACCGGACATTGTGCCTGTAAAATAGAGAGTCTGACCCAAACTTGCCTGTGAAAGTGCAAATTTGTAAGCTGTATCAACTTCGGGAGCTGTAACAACATCGTAAGGGTGCTCTTCGTCTTCGGAAGTTGTTTCTTCTGTAGTAGTTTCAGAAGTTGTTTCTTCTGTAGTAGCTTCGGAAGTTGTTTCTTCCGTAGTAGCTTCGGAAGTTGTTTCTTCTGTAGTAGTTTCGGAAGTTGTTTCTTCTGTAGTAGTTTCGGAAGTTGTTTCTTCTGTTACGCCTGCATCGCAAGTTCCGCAAATTGCATATCCTGCTGCAAGAAGTTCTTCAAGAGAGTTTGAAGTATATCTCTTGTTTTTCTCAGAGGTACTAAGACCGCCGCTACAGGTTGTTGTGTGTATCTTCTTCGATTTGATGTTCAAAGTGTATGTTGCGTCTGCAATATCATCTACATAAGTGATTTCAACTTCGGATGTTGTGTCATCGGATGTTGTATCATCGGATGTTGTGTCATCGGATGTTGTGTCTTCGGATGTTGTATCTTCGGATGTTGTATCTTCGGAAGTTGTGTCATCGGATGTTGTGTCATCGGATGTTGTATCATCGGATGTTGTATCAT
>CAZDVZ010000012.1:7031-48045 GCA_964509125.1 uncultured Oscillospiraceae bacterium
GTGTCATCGGATGTTGTGTCATCGGATGTTGTATCATCGGATGTTGTATCATCGGGTTGAACTTCAGGATAAAGCTCGTATGCGCCGAGGAAATAGCTCTTGATCTGGAGGTAGTCGGTAGAAGAAATTGTGCTATCGTTATCGGTATCTGCAGCTAAATAGTTAATTCCTTCAAGAGTGAAAAGATTAAGGAAAAAGCTTTTGATCTGGAGATAGTCTGTAGCGTTAACAATTCCGTCTCCGTTTGTGTCACCGCTTACAACGACGTATGCAGAATCTGCATCGAGAGTGATGAGTGTGCCTGTTCCTACAACAGCATCACCAGCAAGCTCTGCGCCGTCTTTTGTAGCAACTATAGTTTCAGAGATTTCAAAGTTTGCAAGGAGATCTGAAACTGTTTTCTGTTCTGCAAAGCCCAAAACGGTCTTTGTGCCTTCGTAATCGCCGAGGGAGAGCAAGCTGTCAGCCTTAAGTGTTAGTGTGCCTTCTGCAGATACGGAAAGTGCCGCAAACATGGAGAAAAGCATACAAATCGCCAAAAGGGAAGACAATGCTTTGGATGTTCTGGTGTTTTTCATTGTAAAACTCCTTTTTGTTTTTTTGGATTTGCGTTTTTATTTTAAATTTTTATTTTGTAACCAAATATGCAGGGAATTGGGAAACGCCTACTTTGGAAGCGTTGTCACCTGTGATGTAGGATGTGTTGGAAGGACTCATTGTTGTGTATGTACTGTATGTTCCGAGATACCAATCGCTTCCTGCGACATTTGTAATCAAAATACCCATTGTTTCGTCCCATGTGTAAACATTGGAAGGAGCTTCGGACAAGTTGATAGTAACTTTTCCGGCGGCATCTGTACGTTCAACGATATTGATGTATGTTTTCGTAGAACCGTTTTTGAAGTAAAGATAATATCCGCCCGTTGCTGATTCAAGGTAAACATCAACGCCGGCAGATGCATCTTCTGTTGTTGCAAGATAATAACTGGACATTTCACCTGTAAGATAGAGATTCTGACCCAAACTTGCCTGTGAAAGTGCAAATTTATAAGCAGTGTTGGCTTTGGGAGAAGTAACTACGTTCAATTCACTTGGGTTGTCTACTACAGGAGGATCATCAACTACAGGAACATCTATTTTAGGAAGCTCAGATGTGTAGAATCCTGCAATAAATTGGGAAACACCAATATTTGCTGCGTTGTCGCCTGTAATGTACGAAATCTTGGATGCGCTGAATGTTGTGAATGTGTTGTATGTTCCCAGGTAATAATCGGCACCTGCAACATTTGCAACATAAACGCCGCTTTCATGTTTTGTGAAAACACAAGTAGGTTCTGTGGTAATTTGAACGCCTGCTTTGCCTGCTGTGTATTCATGAATGTCAATGTAAGTTCTCTTACCATCGTTCATGAAGTAGAATCTGTAACCACCAGAAACTGTTTCGATGTATACTTTTACGGCATCAGATGCTTTTTCGGAGGTCGCAAGGAAGTTGCCGTCCATTTCGCCTGTAAAATAAAGGTTTTTGCCTATTTGAGCTTGTGCAAGCGCAAACATATATGCTGTTCCTTCGGGTTTTTCTTCCTTACCTTTTGCACCAAGAGTCAATGTAAATTCAACTGTATCGGAGGCTTCGCCGCAAGTAATTGTTGCGGTAACTTTCGCTGTTTGTTCTTTGTCAGAAAGGGTTACGATCAATTTGCCGTTTTTAACAACAACTGAGCTGTTGTCAGAAGCGTAAGAAATTTTAACGTCTGTAAATGTTTTACCTTTTGTAAGAAGCTCTACTTCTTTATTAACTGCGAAAGATTCCGGAATAGAAATATTTTCTTTTTCGGCTGCAATTTTTTCTGCGTCTGTTCTTTCGATTGCGGCAAATTCGCTGAATGCGTCAACAGTTGCAGGTGTGAGATAGAATTTGCTATCATAAACACTGATAATACCTGTTACTGTTGCGGAATTTGAAATGTTTTCGTTGTATGTTGCAACGAATGTTGTTTGTTCATCCGTTGTAAGAGGGCACGAGGAAGAAGAAATTCTTACATAAGTTTCTTTGTCGCCCAATTTGAACATATAATATGTGTTATTTGATGTGCTTATCCCTGTTATTTCAACGCCTTTTATTGTTACAAGAGCACCCTGTTTTTTAACAAGAGCTTCGTCTTTGAGGGACGTTGCATTTTTGAAAAGGTCAGTATAGTCAAGAGCAATAACTTCTGTTTTGTTAGAATCTACAATTTCAACAGTTGCGTCTTTAACTTCATGTGTACCATTGTAAATATCTTTTACGCCGGATACCATAACCGTCATACCAACTTCAAGATTGAGGTCGGTAACAGGATCGGAACTCAAACCGTATATGTAATAACCACCGTCTGTGTCTTGAACATAAAGGCTGTTGTTAGAGTTACCTTTTGATGTTGCTATAATAGCGGAAACAACACCTTTTACAATAACCGAATCTCCCGCAGCGGCTGAATAATATGCCTCAAAGCCCATCTCTTCGTATGCGGGGATTGTGTATTTAAATGATGTTTCTGTTGTGTTACCGTCACCATCTTTAATAGTTGCTTTGAGTATGTATTCAATAGCTGTTTCGGGTTTTACCACGTTGATCTTAATAGTATCTTCTTTATCGCCTTTTTCAACGGAAACCGCGTTGTTTTCAACTTCTACAGTCCATTCAACTGTATAGGAAGTAGATCCTACCATAAGAGTGTTTACACGTGTAAAGTCAGAGGACGTTGATGTAGAATTGTCTTTATACATCCCTCTTAAGTATTCCTTTGCCAATTCAATATCGGTGGTTTCTTCTACTGTGGAGTTATCCGAGCTTGACTCGTCGTCTCCGCCACAGCTTGCCAACATTGTAGCCATCATTGCAAGAACAAGTAAAAATGAAAGTAGTTTTTTCATATAAGTTATTCTCCTTTGATTAATTAATTGTGAACTGTAATATCTTTTGCAGCCAAAACCTTGATTTGGTAAGAGCCGTTATAATAATCTACAATTCCTTTAACATCAATGGTTTTACCCATGTATGCTTCTTCTGTTATAATATCACCGTTTTCATCTGTAAGAACAGCAGTTCTGACAGAGATTTCAATTCCTCCGCAATCGCAGGTAAGGGTCATAGCGCCCTTGGATGAGCTATCTTCGGCGGTTGTGGTGTAAATGTCGGTTACTTTAAGGTTTTCCATTGAAAGAGTTGTATTCATTGCCAATTCTGCATATGGGTGAGAAGAAGTTCCTTCGTCTGTAACCACATTAACATTTCCAATAAAGGTTTCGGCGGTAGTGGGATAATATGCGGGAGTATTTCCGGAACTGATTTTTTGAATATTACCCGGATCATCGGGAACCATTTGACGGTAAGAAATACCTGAAACCTGGTACGTTCCTCCGGCTTCATAATATGTAACCGTACCAACGATTCTTGATTCGTTACCTACAGACATAATGTCAAGCCCATCACCGGAAAGGTTATAGCCGTAGTAAACGGAAATTCCGTAGTACATTTCGGTTTCGTTGTCAAAAGCTTCCATGTAAACACTACTACCTTCGTTTTTTGTAATAATACCGGTAAACGCTACCTTAATGCCGTTGTAGTCTTCGATGTTGCATCTCAATTCTTTAAGGGTAAGCTCAACCGCTTCGCCGTAGTAAAAATCCGGATCTTTAACACCGGAGTAAACAGCTAATTTTTGAGCTTTAGCTTGGTTGATGGCTGCCATGCAAGTTTCTCCGTATCTATTGTTTGCGGAAGATGAAGCTATTGCCAAACCATTTTGAAGAATTTCAATGTTTAAGTTGCGATATTCATTGGAATCTTCTGTTTTGTACCAAACCCAAAGGAGATATCTGTCTCCTGTGGAGTCGGCGTTTAATGTTGCAGTGTCAGATTCCAAATAAATTGAAGTTGCTTTTGAAAGCTTTTCTTTTGTAAAGTTGGAGGCGGCTTTGCCGTATTCTTCAATTTTTCCTGTAGATTCGGGAGTGTTTATGGCAAGATATCTTGCTTTAATAACTCCTGTGTCAATTACACTTTTATCTACATAAAAGTGAGTTGTGTCTCCATCTACGAAAAGTTTAACTTTAGCATTGATCTTTAATGTATCAGCCGAATTCAAATCGAGCTTTACAGAAGAAGCATAGTCGTTATCCGAAACGTCGGAACTTATGTCTCCTTCGGTTACCGAACTGCTCGACTCATCTTGTCCTTGGCAAGATGCAAGCAATGATGCGATCAAGCATAAAGCTAAGAGGAGTAATGTTAGTTTAGTTTTTTTCATAATTAAATTCATCCGTTTTTTTAATAATTTTTCCGCTGTTATACCTGCTATTGCAGGTATAACAGCAATAAAACTTATCCGTTATATTCGCATTCGTCAATAGCATCTTGGAATGCGTTTTCAATAAACGAAGCTGTGTTTCCGTTATCGTTTCCTGACAAACATTTTGCCATAAGTAGTCCAACTTGGTCACGAGCAGTGGATGATCCGTTAAATGCGGGAGATGTATAATATGCTTTTTCTTGTTCAAGACATATCTTTGCAGAAAGGGCAGGCAAGTTGCCGAATCCGTTAGCTTTACCAAGAAAGTCTTTATAAACAGCGTTTTCGCCAACAGATTTAATAACGGGAACATAACCTGATGCCATGGAAAATTCTGCTTGGAAGTTTACGTTTGTTGAAAGGAATTTAACAAAGAGCCAAGAAGCGATAACTTCTTGAACATTGTCTTTTTGGAAAATACAAAGTGAGGGGCCTTGAGAAATAACTTTGGGGTTGGATGCATCGACCTGAGGTATTGTTGCGATGCCAACTTCAAAAGGATAGTTTCCTTCGGAGTCTTTATCGGGAATCTGGTGAGCAGCCCCTGCTGAAGATCCTATACACATATAGCAGCGAGATTCTACTGTTTCGGTAAACAACCCGGATGTGTATGAACCGTAAAGTGATTGTGTTGTTACATAGCCTTTTTGATACCATTCTCTGAATCTTGTAACAAATTCACGGTTTGTTTCATTGTTGAAGATATATTTGTCACCGGTTGCGCTTGTATAGTCAGAGCCGTATTGTTCACACATTGTGATAAACCAGTTTGCTTCGGAGTCATATCCAAGGGGGATGGATTTATTATCAATAGCCAATATCTGTTCGCAAACTTCTTCCATTTCGTCCCATGTTGTGGGAACTTTAAGGTTGTGTTCTTCAAAGAAAGTTTTATTGTAGTAAAGAACTTCTGTGGATTTAGACAAAGGCATTGTATACATTTTGTCGTCGCCAAATTCAGCACCTTCTTTATAGTATCCTTCAATAAAGTCCGCCTTTTGTTCTTCTGTGAGTCCTATTATTTCGGTGGTGCCGTCTGCTCTTTCTACAACAGTCGTATTGTCTATAAATGTATCAAGAACAACAACTGCTTTTGAAAGGTTATAAAGCGCAACGTGATCGGGATAGCAGTAAGCAATGTTAGGTTGCTCTCCTGCAGGTATTTGTGTGCTTATCTGATTTTTAACGTCATCATAACCGCCTACCTGTTCGTGAACAACAGTAATGTTGGGATAAAGTTTATTAAATTCTACGATGTAGTTTTCAAGAACTTCTCTGAGATTTTGACCCATTGTGTGATAAAATTTAATCGTTACTTCGCTATTGTCATAGCCGATGTCGGGAATTGAAACCTCGGTTCCTTGAACACTTCTGTTCGCTGTTTCGTCGTCTCCGCTGCATGAAGCAAGAGATACCATGGAAAATGTCATAATAATGGCAAGAATTAAAGCTAAATGTTTTCTCATTTTTAAATCCTTTCTGAAACTAAAATATATTTGCAAGTTTATCCTTTGATACCGCTTCTGCTGACACCTTTCATAATGTATTTTCTGAGGAAGATAAATACAAGGAAGAGGGGAGCAGATACTATAGCGACAGCTGCCATTTGAACAGGATAGTTCACTTGACCGGAGTTGTCTGTAAATGCATTTCTAAGACCGTTAGTGATCATTCTGTGTGCTTCGTCGTTTGCAACAAGGCGAGGCCAAATGTAGGAATTCCATGCACCCATCATCTTTAAGATCGTAATAGAGATGAGTGTAGGGAGCGCTAATGGGATCATAACCTTCCAAAGATATTTTATGTCCGATGTACCGTCTACTTTTGCCGCAAGATACAACTCGTTGGGAATCTGCATAAAGTTTTGCTTTAAAAGGTATATGTAGAAAACGCTTACAAGAAAGGGAACGATTAACACTGTGTATGTATTAAGCCATCCTAACTTACTTACCGTAAGATAGTTAGTGATGGTGAAAAGCTCGCCGGGGATCATCATCGTTGCAAGAAGTGCGGCAAAAAGTGCATCTTTGCCTTTAAATTCCAGCCTCGCAAAAGCGAAGGCGGAAAGAACTGTGATGACAAGAGATAGAATTGTTGAAATAACACCAACATAAAGTGTGTTGTAAAACAGCGTGTCTAAGTTTGCTGTTTCAAAAGCATCTTTATAGTTGCTAAACAATATATCCTTCGGCCAAAGTGTTGGAACGCTGAGTTTGTATTCTTCCAAAGATTTAAGGGACGAGATTATCATCCAATAAAAGGGAAACAAAACAATAAGTGCAATTGAGAAAAGGAATAAATAAGTAATGATCTTAACTATTACCTTCATAACATTGCTTTTCTTTGTTTGCTGTTGAACATTTTTTTCGGTCATAATAGCCGATTTTGTTTCAGAGGCAACTTTTGCGCCTTGAATATTGTTATCCATTCAGTTACCTCCTTTAATAATGAACCTTTTTCTTGCTTACTTGAAGGTTAATCAATGTAACAACAAGAATAATTCCAAACAGTATAAGCGCGGCGGCGCTTGCTCTGCCTTGGTTATTTAGTTCTAATGAGTCATAAATAAAACCAACCATAGTGTTAAGGCGTCCCGCATCGTCCGGGGGACCCATTTTATCACCGAATATACCTACAATGCTTGTATATTCTTTAAATCCGCCAATGAAACCGGTGATAATAACATAAGCAAGCATGGGAGAGAGGAGGGGAACCGTGATTCTCCAAAAAACTCTTCTTCTTGGTGCGCTGTCAACTTTTGCTGCATCGTAATATTGCTTGTTAATGCTTTGCAAACCGCCTAAAAGAATGAGTATCTTAAAAGGTAATGCATTCCAAACAATATAAATTACCATAACAGTCATGTTCGCAGCATATGTAGATCCGGCATTGATCCAGTTAATAGCGTCTCCACCAAAAAATTCAATGACATTATTTATAATACCGACTGTTTGAGTTACATTAACACCGCCTATAATATTAAACATGGCAGCGAAGACCATACCTATGGCAATGGAATTTGTAACGTAAGGAAGGAAAAAGATAGTTTGCAAAATTTTTTGAAATGCTTTAATGGAATTAAGACAAACCGCTATAAGAAGTGCAATTATTGTGGAAAGGGGAACTGTAAGTACACAAAGCAAAATTGTGTTTTTTAGACATTGTAAAAATTTTTTGTATTCAATAACTTTTTTGAAGTTTTCAATACCAAATTCAAACTTTGCGCCGCCCATTTCTTCAAGTCCTTTAAAATTGTTCAAAAAAGCCATTCTTACAGTGTTAAATATGGGCCAAACCGTAAAAATTAGCAATAGAACAATAGCGGGAGAAAGGTATATCCACGCTTTCCATTGGTGTTTTGAAGTTACCATGTTTTATTCTCCTGTCTGTGCTTTTCCCGAATTTTGAACATTATTTGACGCGGATTCTATTTTGTTTTCTTCAGCATCAATTGATTGACCTGAAAAACCATGTTTTCCTTCCGCACAATTTCTTGCCGCAAGAGCGGGGTGTTCAAAATAAATTCTTTCTTCCATAGCATCAAAAAGGAATACCTTGTGAGGTTTAAGGTCGTATCTTACTGTTTCTGCATCGGGTGAAACTGCAAGATCTGAATCAACAATAGAACGAATTACAGGGTTTACAGATGCTTTGTGTGTTGAAACAATGCTGGAATCTCTACCCATTACTTCTACGCTGCTGAGTTTGCAATTCATAGCGCCGTTTTCGGAAACAATAAATCCTTCAGGACGAATGCCTACCCAAACATCGCTGTCTTCAACGCCTTTCACATCAAGAACTGCGTCTTCGCCCAGATAAAGTTTTTCTTTTTCAACTCTTCCTTTAAAAACATTGATAGGAGGAGTTCCCAGGAACTTCGCAACAAATAAATTGGTGGGGTCGTCGTAAACCTCTTGCGGTTTTCCCGTTTGTTGAATAACACCCAATTTCATAACTACGATCATATCGGAAATGCTCATAGCTTCTTCTTGGTCGTGAGTTACAAAAATTGTAGTAATACCGGTTTCTCTTTGGATTCGTCTGATCTCTTCTCTTGTTTGAAGTCTCAGTCTGGCATCGAGGTTTGAAAGAGGTTCGTCAAGAAGAAGAACACGAGGCATTTTTACAAGAGCTCTCGCTATTGCAACACGTTGTTGTTGACCGCCCGACATTTCGTTTGGTTTTCTGTCCATAAGATCTTCAATCTGAACAAGTCGTGCAACTTCATATGCCCTATCGAGCATTTCTGCTTTGGAAAGCTTATCTGCACCTTTGAGATTTTGGAGAGGGAAAAGGATATTTTGCAACACCGTCATGTGAGGATAGAGAGCATAGTTTTGGAAAACCAAACCAATGCCTCTGTCTTCTGTAGACAGATCCGTAACATCATCATCACCAAAGAAAATTCTTCCATAGGTGGGTTTTTGCAAACCGCTGATCATGTAAAGAGTGGTACTCTTTCCGCATCCGGATGGACCAAGCAAACCAATGAGTTTCCCATCAGGAACGGTATAAGTAAAATCCTTAACCGCTACAACAACATCCTTAATCTTTTTGTTTCGATTAGGAAATGTTTGTGTTAGGTTTTGTAAAACAACTTTCATACTGAATTTTCCTACCTTTATTTTATTTATTTATATATATCAATTCCAATCTCATATTACTTTTCTGTATATAATTAATAGACCGAATTTTCAATTTTTTCTTCATGCATTTTTTTTATTTTTTCAAGCACCTCTTCTTCATTATTGAAGATCATTTGGCTTTGCAGATCAACAACTACAGTGTCTGCAATAAGATCATGAATAACGCAATTGTTTTTCGTTGCAACGAGAAGAACTATTTGTAAAATGAGAATGAGGGCTAATACACCTGTGCCGACAATTCCCAAAATACCTAACAGGATCATAATAACAACTAAAACAGCAACCATTGTTTCTAAAGTGAATTTCCCCAAAACAGTTCTCACAAAAAGAGCAATTGGTGAAATTTTAACATGGTTAGATCTCATAACACCCAATGAGAACACTTTTTTGCCTAAAGTCTGACCATTTCCAAAAAATAAAGGAACTGCAAACTCTGTTATAATATAGGCGAAAAGTATACTTAAAGAAGTAATCATCATCATTAAATTTACAACTATGTTCCACTCTTTATTCACTTCCGAATTGGACTCAAAAGCGGTTTTGGCTTTATCGAACAACTCCCTGTCTACATCGTTCAATTCGTTGTATTCCTCAGAATCAATGTTGAGATCAACACCGTACTCTTCACCGATTGAAGCTTGAAGCTCGTCTATTTTGTTGCTGTGACTGTCATATCCTGTTATGGCAGAAAGAAGCAAAGCCAAGCCTGTTATACAAATAATGAGGACTATAAAATCCAAAATAAAGGCAGAAACACGCTTTAGCATACTCGCCTTTTGTAAATCAAGCATATACATCCCTCCTTATCCGGATTAGAAATTACACCATAGACATAATACCACAAAATCTTTCAAATGTCTACCCCTTTTTTATAAATTCTTGATGGGAAATTCGAAATTAGTGCTATTTAATTAAAAGTTGTTATTTTACTTTATTTTAACAAAAATTTTCTATTATTTGGGATTAAAGTTTGATAAAATCATTTCCGGAATTAATTGACCATAATTAATTGATAGGAGAGAAAATGTATGGATCTATTTGATGTTCTTTCGTTTGTTGGGGGGCTGTGTCTGTTTCTGTTTGGCATGAATCTCATGGGAGAATATTTAGAAAAGAGTGCAGGCGACGGTTTAAAGACATTGCTTGGGAAGCTTACCACAGGAAAGTTTGCCGGTTTCTTTACGGGCTTGGCAGTCACTGCAGTTATACAGTCTTCTTCTGCAACAACCGTCATGGTGGTTGGTTTTGTAAACTCCGGAATAATGAGCTTGAAGCAAGCTATCAATGTTATTATGGGCGCGAATGTCGGAACGACGGTAACTGCATGGATCTTAAGCCTTGCGGGTGTTGAAGGCGATGCTGTTTTTGTTAAGCTTTTAAAACCCACGTCTTTTACTCCTGTATTGGCGCTTGTGGGTGTAATCCTATACGTTTTTTGTAAAACAAGCAGAAAAAAAGATATTGGTGTAGTTCTTTTGGGATTTTCTGTTTTGATGTTTGGCATGGACAGTATGTCAAATGCTGTTTCTGTTCTTCAAGGAAACGAGAGTTTCATCAGCATCTTAACTGTTTTTGAAAATCCTTTATTGGGGGTTCTTGTTGGTGCGCTTTTTACGGCTATAATACAATCTTCTTCTGCTTCTGTCGGTATTCTTCAGTCGCTGGCGGCAACCAATTCAGTGACTATAGGTATGTCTATCCCAATAATAATGGGACAAAACATTGGCACGTGCGTAACAGCGCTTCTTTCTGCTGTTGGTACAACGAGAAACGCCAGAAGAGCTTCTTTCGTGCATCTTTTATTTAACCTGATTGGAACAGGTTTTGTTCTTTCGATATATTGTGTGGTGAAATATACGGTTGGGATTCCTTTTCTTAATGATTGTGCGTCCGAGGTCAGCATCGCTATCTGCCATACGGCTTTTAACTTGATCTGTACGGTTGTAATGTTCCCTGCGACGGAACTCCTTGAAAAACTATCAATGAGATTTATACCCGAGCCGGCAGAAGCTAATGTGGAAAAAATAAACGAGCTTGATGAACGTTTTATGACAACACCTGCCATAGCTATTGAGCGAAGCCGTGCCGTGACCGAAAAAATGGCTGCGATATCTGCGGATGCTCTCTATCTATCGCTTGACTGTATAGAAGGATATACGGATGAAATTGCACATGAGGTTAGGAGTAAAGAAAAATCTGCTGATAAATACGAGGACAGACTTGGAAGTTATCTTGTTAAATTGAATGCGCATCCTTTGAGCAAAAAAGACAGCAACGAATCGGCAAAGCTTTTACACATAATCGGAGATTTTGAGAGAATATCCGACCATGCTGTGGGGATACTTCATTCAATTGAGGAGCTAAAGGAAAAGGAAATCCTCCTTTCCGATTCTGCTATGGACGAGCTTCGTGTTATGAAGGATGCTGTAAAGGAAATAATGGAAAAGACCCTGGATGTTTTTATAAATGAAGATCTGAACTTGGCGCTTCAAATTGAGCCTCTTGAAGAGATCATTGACGATCTTAAAGAACAGCTTCGTTCAAACCATATTTTAAGAATGCAAAAAGGAAACTGTTCCATAGAGGCGGGGTTTGTTTGGTCTGATCTTTTAAATAATTTAGAGCGTGTTTCTGACCATTGTTCCAATATTGCAGGATGTATCATTGAGATGTCTCACGAAAGTATGGATGTTCATAAATACATTAAGAAATTCAGAGCAGATCAAGGAGAGTTTTCTGAAATGTATGATTCTTATGCCAAGAAATATTCATTAAAATCTTAGTGTGAGAATTAATAT
Organism: uncultured Oscillospiraceae bacterium; assembly: GCA_964509125.1. Lineage (GTDB taxonomy): Bacteria > Bacillota > Clostridia > Oscillospirales > CAG-382 > SIG653. The sequence goes on from CAZDVZ010000012.1 coordinate 18,810, forward strand.
GAAATATTTTATTTCAGCTTTTATAAATTAAATGGTTTTATGTGTTGACAAAAGATCGTTTTGGGTGTATAATGTCGTAGATGAGGTTAATGCTTTGTCTAAGTGAATATGTAAGGAGAGATTGTCAATCTATGGGAAAGACATTCGGTATTTCTGAGATTTTCGCCATACTGAAAAAACAATGGATATGGGTTTTAATTGTTGCTTTGGTTTTTGGCGCGGTAGCTTTTGCTTATTTTAATTTCTTCGTTGAAAGAACTTATACTTCTTCCATTGTTATATACATCTGTCGAGAGGGAGAGATCACTTACAGCGATGAGCTTCTTTCAAAAGAAGTTTCAAGCTCTGCTGTTGTTTTGTTATCAACCTCCGAGGCGTATATTTCCGACGAGAAATATCAAGGTGACGGTGAAAACCCTATGTGGTTTAATGAACTTGAAAAAGAAGGGTACACTGTAGGCAGGATTAAGTCCATGCTCAAATTTACCGTTGTAAATGATACTGGTGTAATTCGTGTTTCCATCACAGGAAATGACAAAGAGGTTACACAAAAAATAGGTAATGCTCTTTATCATACTGTTCCGGCATATCTTGAGGATATTATTTACGGTACACAGGTCAAGCCGGTTGATGAAGCAGAAATAGGTGTTCCTTCAGGTCCGGCAATGTATAGAAATACGGCTATAGCCATGGTTGTCGGAGCTCTTTTGGCATATGTCGTTTTTGCTTTGGCGTATATTCTTGACAATACGGTTAAGGATGATGAAGCGTTTAGAAATAACTTCAATGTTCCTTTCCTCGGAGAAATTCCGAGAATCGCAACGGGAGCAAAGAAAACATCTACGTCTTATGGAAATTCAGGTGCAGCTTCTTTTAGATTCGTTGAAACATTCAAATCCATAAGAACGGCGTTGTTTTATGTTTTGCCCACGATGAAAAACAATGTTTTTGCCATATCCAGTCCGGGAGAAAAAGAAGGAAAATCAACCATTACCTTTAACCTTTCCGCTTCAATGGCAGAAGCCGATGTTAAAGTCCTTGTAATTGACGCCGACCTTAGAAAACCAACCATAGCAAAGTATTTTTGCCTTGAAAATAAAACAGGGCTTTCCAAGATACTCAGCCGTCAATGTTCTTTTGAAGAGGCTGTACACAGAAATGTTATTCCCAATTTGGATATTTTGACGTCCGGACCTATTCCTCCAAACCCGTCTGAACTTCTTTCAGGTGAATCCATAAACGAGCTTTTGGAATATGTAAAGGGAAAGTATGATTATGTTCTCATTGATACGGCACCCATTAACATAGTTACAGACTCTTTGTTGCTTCTTGATAAAATTGCAGGTATAGTTGTTGTTGCACGTTATGGTGTAACTCCGTATACAGAGCTTCAAAAAGCTATTGATAATGTTTCATCCGTTGACGGTACGGTTTTAGGCTCGGTTATTAATGACGTTGTTATGACTGATAAGGCATACAGCTACAAGAAAGGGTACAAGTACACATATAAGTATTCGTATACCTATGGTGGTGGAAGCGAAAGAAAGGTTGCCACAACCTTTGAAAATATCGGTAATAATTCTAAAACGAGTAAAAAAGATGATAGCAAGGGAAAAAAATAGTTTGTAATTTTTAAAATCGACGTTTAAGGGGCTATGAAAAATAGTCCCTTATCATTTTAAATATTTTTTTCTGAAAAAGTATTGCATATTATGTAAAAGTGTGATATAATTCGGTTTGTGCAGTTGATATATGCTGCTTGTTTGAGGACGATTAGCTCAGCTGGTAGAGCACTCGCTTGACGTGCGAGTGGTCAGGGATTCGAGTTCCTTATCGTCCACCAAAGACAGTCCGGTGCAGCGGCGTTAAACCGCTTGCTCCGGATTTTTACTGTTTGGAGATTTTTTTATGGGAAAAACAAAAAATAAAAAACAATATTCTGAGAAGAAAAAAAGGGATAGCGGCAAACATCCACTTGGCTTTGGCTTTTTTATAATTCCGTTAATTATTTTGTTATTTGCTTTTGCAATTATTTTGTCTGTTTTTGAGGATGGGGTGTATATTCCCAACGATGATGTAGATGTTTACATTTCACCTGTTCTTAAAACGTATGATCCTGTTGAGAAGACTGATGCAAAAGAAATGGAAAATTATTTTGTTGACGAAGCCGGCCTGTTTGATGATGAAACAAGATATTATCTGGTAAACGACTCGGCAATGTATTTTTACGAAAAAACGGGTGTTCGGCCTTTTATTTACACAATGTCACCGTCAGAAGATGACGAAGGCAATATCTTATATCCCACAGATGATGAGGCAAATGAAATCTGTAAAGGAGTTTGCAATGAGCTTTCTCCCGAAGGAATAAATTATGTTATACTTTTCATGCCTGCTACAGACGGATATAGAATGTGGACCTATGTAACAGATGATGTTTATGATGCTTTTGGCAATAAATTAGAACATATATTTGAACAGTATACATATCACTATTTTAATGTTGTAGGTTACCATGATGACCTATTTTACTCCACATATCGTGCTACCGCCGATAGACTTATGTCGGGTCCAATTTCTCCTATAACTCTTATAAAGGAGAATCTAAAAATTTCATTACTTACTTGTATAACACTGGCAACTGTTTTAATATCTGTTGCTATATATGTGAGTGTAGGTAAAAAAGCAGGTAAAAGAAGAAATTTATTCTTTTGGGAGAGATAAGTGAAAAAACGAAAGATAATAAAGATAATACTATATGCTATTTCTGTCGTTGCTTTATCCCTTTTGGTTGTAATGTGTCTCCATGTATACAGAAAATTCGGAGCGCGGCCTGATAAATGGGTAGAATATTTCAGAGCCTTCGGGATGTATGCCGCATTGGTTCTTTGGTGTGTTCAAGTTGCGCAAGTATTTGTGGCAATTGTTCCCGGGGAAGTGGTTGAGATATCTTCGGGCCTGCTTTTTGACCCAATTTTTGCTTGTGTTTTGTGTTATACCGGTGTATTTTTGGCATCGTCTCTTATATTCTTTTTGATGAGAAAATTGGGGAAAAGGTTTTCAAGACTTTTTGTATCTGAGGCAAAGCTTCAAACCCTTCGGTTCGTAAATACAAAGGAAAAACTAAAAAGAACAGCCTTTGTTTTGTTCCTTATTCCCGGAACCCCTAAAGATCTTTTTACATATTTTTTTGCTTTGACGCCGATCAAGTTTTGGGATTTTACTTTAATATCCATGATTGCGCGGTTCCCGTCCATAATTTCTTCTGTAGTTGGTGGGAAATTTGTCGGAGACGGAGAATACTTTAAAGCGGTAATAGTCTTTGCAATAACAGCGTTTGTAAGTGTTGCGGGACTTTTGGCTTATGAACTCATTAAAAAGAGATGGGAGAAAAGAAAAAAACTTAAAATAAAAAAATAAAATGCTGTCTTTGTCACAAAAATAATGTGTGAAAGACAGCGTTTTTTATCGTATAATTTTAAACTCAATAAAATTACAAATAGGGAACCCGCGTTATGAGCGAGAGCACCGGTTGCAGATGTCTGATTTTCTTTTAAATTATCGCGAGAAGCTTTTCCCGGACAATAAATTGGGGCGTTAAAAATGAAATGAATCTTTGCTCCGATATAGTTACAAAATATTTTATGGAAGTTGTGAAAACGCATTGAAAAGATATTTTGATTTTATCATTCTATGCAAAATAATTTAAAATCCCATTATAGAGTCCTCTGGCAAAAAGTTCGGGGCGGGTGTTCATCAAATTTGCATCGTATTCGTTTGAAATATAACCCATTTCAACAAGTACGGCAGGCATTTTTGTTCTCCTTAGCACGTAGAAGGATTTATTAATAAAAATTCCCCTGTTGGGGAGACCGGTCGTTTCGTTCAATGCTATAAGAAGCTGTTCCGCCATCCAGTATGCGTAAGAATTTTCTCTGTAAACATAACATTCACTTCCGCTTACAGATGGATTGTAGCTTGCGTTGCAATGAAGACTCAAAAAGTAATCTGCACCCCATTCGTTTGCGGCATTTACTCTTGCGGCAAGGCTTGAGGAGTTGCTTGTTCCAAGTTGTGTGTCCGCTGTGGGGCGGGATAATCTTACTTGATAGTCGGGATTTGCACGAAGTAGGTCAGCGAGTAAAACACCGATTTTAAATGTGATATCCTGTTCTCTGAGCCCGTTGCCTTCGGCGCCTGCGTTGGGATTTGTGGGATTGTGTCCCTGATCAATAAAAATTTTCATATTAGCTCCTTAAAAAGTAATTTACACTGATAATATATGTGAAAAGCTTACATAATGCCAATAATTCCGAATTAAATTTAAGCGTTTTTTGTACACTTTGTTTATGCATGTTATATAAACAAGAAACATAATAAACAAAAGATTTTTAAAAAAGTGCTATTTACTTTTCCTTGAAAATATGATATAATTCCATTTAATAGTAAAAATGTATGTTTGTGCTACATGTGCCGGAGGGAGTTATCGGTGTTTGGGTATGTACGTGTATATTCACCCCAACTTAAGGTTTGGGAAAACGAATTGTATAAAAGTATATATTGCGGCTTGTGCCGTCATGGCGGAAAACACACCACACGTCTGACCCGTTTTTTTTTGAATTACGATTTTGTTGCTCTCGCAGTAATGAGAATGGCTTTTTCAGGAGAAAAGGCAGTTATAAAAAAGCATTTTTGCCCATATTGTCCCAAACGCAAGTTGATGATAGAACCTAACGATTCCCTCTTTTATACAGCTGACGCTTTTGTGATTTTATCATATTATAAGTTGTTGGATGATAAAAATGATACAAAGGGAATAAAGAAACTTATCTCGTCAATCCCGCCCGCTTTTCTATCAAAGGAAGCCCAAAGAGCCGAAAAACGTCGTATAGGATTGGCAGAATGTTTTAAGGGCCAACTGGAAATGCTCTCCGAAAAAGAGAAAAAAAACGAAAGCTGTATTGACTCTGTTGCAGATTGTTTTGCCGTGCTTTTGGGAAAGACGTTGTCGTATGAGCTTGAAGGAGCGAACGAGCGTATAGCATATGAAATTGGATATCACATGGGTAGATACATTTATATTATCGATGCTCTTGATGATTTTAAAAAAGACATTGAAGAACATAATTATAATCCGCTTATAAGTATGTATTGCGACATAAAAGGTTTGAAAGATCATATGGAAATTATAATTTCAACCCTAAATGCCAGTCTAAACAGGGTGAAATCTGCGGTTGAATTAATAGAAAATGTTGAATACAAAGGTATAATAGATAATATTGTTACAGATGGTTGCGAAAATGTTATAACAAGAGTAGTTAATGATTTTAGTAAATAGATGTAACATCGACATTAAAGGAAATGGTTGAGTTTAATGGATAATCCTTACAAAATTTTAGGCGTATCGCCCAATGCCACAGACGCAGAAATAAAAAAAGCATATCGGGAATTGGCGAAAAAATATCATCCCGATAATTATGTGAATAATCCGCTTGCAGATCTGGCGTCTGAGAAGATGAAGCAAATCAACGAAGCGTATGATGCTATAACTAAAATGCGGTCTTCACGCAATTTAAACAACGATCAAAACACGCAGCACAAGGCATATACCGAAACCGAAATAAGAGTTAGACATCTTATTGATGAAGGACGGATCTCCGAAGCGGAGGTTTTGCTTAATAAGGTTGGCAATGAAGATCGTGGTGCCGAATGGCATTTTTTGATGGGATGTGTATGTTTAAGACGAGGGTGGCTTTTAGAAGCAAGAAATCATGCGGAAATCGCCAATCGGATAGATCCTACCAATCAAGAGTACATATCACTTCTCAGAAATGTTTCCGGTTCTCAAACTCGAACAAGCGGCGGAGACTGTTCTCTGTGTGATATATGTACATTTTTGGCTTGCATGGATTGTATGTGCGACTGTTGTAGATAGAAAATGAGAGGAAATACAAAAAAAACGGCAATATGCGGTGTTTTTGCCGCGCTTGCCTTAACTGCATTGTTTTTCGGAACAGTAGTGGAGGTGTTGGATCTTACATCAGCCGCCGTAGCTTCCGGTGTTGTATTCGTTGTTTCAAGAGTATATGGGGCAGGTGTTGGCGGTATGTTATATGCCGTTGTTTTGGTTTTATCATTTGTTCTTTTTACCGGAAGGTTTTCTCCAATCGCTTTTGCGTTTTTGGGGTTTTATCCTATAGTTAAGATAATTTCTGAAAAATATTTCCAATCAAAAGTTTTGGTATTTGTTTTTAAATTTTTGGTTTTTAACTTAGCTTTTACAGCGTTTTTATATGTTGGAAAGGGATTTTTGTTTGCTTTCGATGAAACCGGAAAAATTTCCTTTTTAGAAATTATAATAGCTTATCCTGTGGGAAATTTTTTTGTAATTCTTTTTGACCGAGCTTTAAGTTTATTTATGCTTAAATACGGACCATCCATAGCAAGGATGTTGAACTGAACGGAGAGAGTAATGATAAAAAGGCTCCTTGATGTATTACCGAAAAACTTAAAAGTGTTTGTTTGTTTTGGTGGGATATATTCCATTGTGATTTTTGTTGCAATGTTTTTTACTTCCTTTTCCATAACGTCAGCGCTTTTAGCTTTTGTATTAAACATTTTTAGTTGCTGTTTTTTCTTTTTTCTTGAAGTTTTGAGGAAAAGATTGGTCACTAAAAGAATTAGAGTTTTACCCATTCTGTTTTCTGTAGCAGTTGTTTTTTTAGCTACGATTTTGTTTTCAAAAATGTATGATAACGATAAAGGACTTTCTTACGTTTACTCACACCAAATTGAAATTGAAACCGCTGATCAGCTGTTAAAATACGACGGAGACTATAAAAACGCACTTATTACTGTTAATGCAGAGTCTTTTTCCAAAACTGAATATGGTGTTGAGACGGTTATTTCCGGCAAAGGTGAAACCGAAGGCGAAACAAGCGGTATTTGGGACGATGATGATGGAATAAGAGATATTATCACCGATAGGAAAGTGCTTTATGAATATTATGTTTTTCCTTTTGATGGAGAATATTTTGTCGCAAAAATTTCTTATGATGCGGTAGAACATATAAAAAGTCAAAACGGCAATTTTTCTCTCGAGTGTTTAATTTCGGCACCAAATGATTCCGAACAAAGTATTTGCAATGTTTTATGTAACGATTTAAGAAGGGTTATATATCCTGTAGATGTGTTTGACGGCGAATCCGTTGAAGATTATTACGAAGATCTTGATACAATTAAGGGTAATCCGTCGGTTTTGATAACTGTAGAGTACAGAAACTTGTTTTTTGAGAGAGTATATATTGCAACTTCTTTTTCGGTTTTTGTATTGGGAAGCGCATCATTGCTTTTCATAATTCTTTATGCACCGCCCATGAATCCGTTACCAAAGAAGAAGAAGGAGAAAAAAGCGTGAATATTTTACATTTAAAATATGCTTTAGAGGTGGAAAAATCAAGTTCTCTCAGCAAAGCGGCGGAAAATCTATTTTTGGCACAGCCAAATTTAAGCAGGGCCATAAAAGAGCTTGAGAATTCTCTTGGAATAACCATTTTTGAAAGAAGCGCCAAAGGCGTAACCGTAACTCCCGAAGGTGAGGAATTTTTGGTTTATGCAAAGGAGATTTTAAACCATATTGATGATGTTGAGCTTATGTTTAAAAACAGACGTTCAAACAAGCAAACCCTGTCCATATCTGTTCCCCGTTCAACATATATTTCTCATGCATTTGCAAAATTTTCTGACAAGCTAAATAAGGATGATCCCGTAGAAATAACATATAAAGAGACAAATGCTTTGAGAGCGATAAATAATATCTTAAATACGAAATATAAGCTTGGTATTATAAGATATGCAGATATTTATGACAAGCAGTTTAAGGATATGCTTGATGAAAAGGGGTTTGAGTACGAGACTTTGGCAGAATTTACTTCTGTTCTTGTTATGCATCGGTCCCATCCTTTAGCGGATAAAGAAGAGATTACTTTTTCGGATTTAAAGAATTATATTCAAATTGCTCACTCAGATAATTTTGTTCCTTCGATTCCTTACTCGGAAATGCAGAAAATAGAGTTTCCTGAAGACGTACAAAAACGTATCTTTGTTTTTGAACGTGCTAGTCAGCTTGATCTTTTGACGTTGACCCGAGGCACGTTCATGTGGGTTTCTCCGTTTCCTAAAGAAATATTGAAGCGATATGACCTTGTGCATCGTATTTGTAATGAAAACAAAAAGGTATATAAGGATGTTTTGATATACAGAAAAGGCTATAGGCTTAGTTCTTTTGAAAAGCAGTTTATTGATGAAGTTAAGGAAACGAAAGAAAAAGAATTTGCAGGATTATCAATTAACACCTTTAAATAATTGCCTTAAATGATAACTGTCTCCTTTTTTGGGCAATATGCCCAAAAAGGAGGCAAAAATTTGCGCGCTTTTAAACGATAAAGTTATATCGATAAAAGCATATCGATATATAAAAAAGAGTATAACACATTTTGTAGTTTTTTGTTATAATGTGTAATAGTGGAAATATGGTGCGTGAGACAGAGGAGGCGAGTGAATGTCAAAAAGTTTAACAAACGGTATGCTGGAAAGGTTGCCTTTATATTTAAACTATTTAAAGTCTTTGCCTGAGGATAGTGCAAAACACATTTCTGCAACGACAATTGCTCGTGCTTTGAGTTTGGGCGAAGTGAATGTTCGGAAAGATCTTGCCGCAGTGAGCGGGTCAGGAAAGCCAAAAGTTGGATATGTAGTTTCAGAACTTGTTGATGAAATAGAAACAAATTTAGGTTATCGTGAAAATCGCAAAACCGTAATCATAGGTGCGGGACGCTTGGGAAAAGCCTTGATGGACTACGATGGTTTTAAAGAATACGGTTTAAACATAATGGCGGCGTTTGACAATAATGAAAACGCTTGCGGAAAGACACCAAGCGGAAAAGAGGTTTTTCCACTTTCTGAGCTTTGTAACTTTTGTGCAGAGAACAAAGTTGAAATCGGCATAATAACTGTTCCTTCCGCTTATGCACAGCAAGTTTGCGACCTACTTATATCCAGTGGGGTAGTGGGAATTTGGAATTTTGCTCCCACTCACTTGAATGTACCTCGCAATATTCTTGTTCAAAATGAAAATATGGCATCGTCACTTGCCATGCTATCCACTCATTTAAAATGGAAATAATTTAAGATAAATATATTAGGAGAAAATTTATGGAAACACAAACATACGGAATTGTAGACAGCGTTGAGACTCTTGAAAGCGCAATAGCGAGGGTAAGGGAGGCGCAGCAGAAATTTTCTACTTATACGCAAGATCAAGTAGACAAAATTTTCCTTGCCGCCGCAAGCGCCGCAAATAAAATGCGCATTCCTCTTGCTAAAGCAGCTGTTGAGGAAACCGGAATGGGTGTAGTGGAAGATAAGGTTATTAAAAATCACTATGCGTCAGAATACATTTACAATGCTTACAAGAACGTAAAAACTTGTGGAATTATTGAAGAAGACAGTTCTTTTGGAATAAAAAAGATTGCCGAGCCTATCGGACTCGTTGCCGCAGTTATTCCCACAACTAATCCTACATCCACCGCTATATTTAAGTGTCTTATATCTCTTAAAACAAGAAATGGAATTATTATAAGTCCTCATCCCAGAGCCAAAAAATGCACAATAGATGCTGCCAAGATCGTTCTTGAAGCGGCAGTTGCCGCCGGAGCGCCCGAGGGGATCATCGGTTGGATCGACGTCCCTACTTTGGATATGACAAATATGATCATGCGTGAGGCTGATATAATTCTTGCAACCGGCGGTCCGGGCATGGTTCGTGCGGCATATTCCAGCGGAAAACCCGCTGTTGGAGTTGGCGCAGGTAATACACCTGCAATTATTGATGAGTCTGCTGATATTCTTTTGGCAGTAAACTCAGTTATTCATTCTAAAACTTTCGATAACGGTATGATCTGTGCATCCGAGCAGTCTGTCGTTGTACACCAAAAAGTATATAATGAAGTGAAAAAAGAATTTGCCGAAAGAGGATGTTATTTCCTTAAGGGGGAAGAACTTCAAAAAGTGCGTGATGTTGTTTTTGTAAATGGTGCGTTAAATGCTAAAATTGTTGGTCAGTCTGCGCACAAGATTGCCTCAATGGCAGGTGTTGAAACACCCGAAACAGCCAAAGTACTTATTGGTGAAGTTGAAAGCGTAGAACTTTCCGAGGTATTCGCTCATGAAAAGCTTTCTCCTGTTCTTGCAATGTATAAAGCAAAGGATTTTGAGGACGCTGTTGAGAAGGCGGATCGTCTTGTAAAAGGCGGAGGAAACGGACATACAGCATCAATTTATATAAACACGGTAACAGAGAAAGAAAAATTGGATGCATTTGCCGCAAGAATGAGAACTTGCCGAATTGTTGTAAACACTCCATCTTCTCATGGCGGTATTGGTGATCTATATAACTTCAAACTTGCTCCTTCTCTCACACTGGGATGCGGTTCATGGGGCGGAAACTCCGTAAGTGAAAACGTAGGAGTTAAACATCTTATCAACATTAAGACTGTTGCCGAAAGGAGAGAAAATATGCTTTGGTTCAGAACACCTGAGAAGGTTTATATAAAGAAAGGCTGCTTGCCTGTAGCTCTTGATGAGCTCAAAAACGTAATGGGCAAAAAGAAGGTATTTATTGTTACCGACTCTTTCCTTTACAAAAATGGATTTACAAAACCCATCACAAATAAATTAGATGAAATGGGAATTGTTCACACCACATTCTTCAATGTTGAACCCGATCCAACACTTGCTTGCGCAAAAGAAGGCGCGGCACTTATGAAAGAGTTTGAACCGGATTGCATTATTGCAATGGGCGGTGGCTCTGCTATGGATGCCGGTAAGATCATGTGGGTGCTCTATGAACATCCTGAGGCAGATTTTATGGATATGGCAATGCGTTTTGTTGATATTCGTAAACGTGTATATACATTCCCTAAAATGGGCGAAAAAGCATATTTTATTGCTGTTCCCACATCTGCAGGTACAGGATCAGAAGTTACACCTTTTGCGGTTATTACCGATGAAAAAACCGGTATTAAATATCCCCTTGCTGATTATGAGCTAATGCCCAACATGGCGATAGTTGATACTGATCTTCATATGTCGGCTCCTCGCGGACTTACTGCCGCATCCGGGATTGATGCTGTAACTCATGCACTTGAAGCTATCGCTTCTATGATGGCTACAGATTATACTGATTCTTTAGCAATGCGTTCTCTTAAAATGGTATTTGAGAACTTGCCTAAGGCGTATGAAAATGGTCAAAATGATGTAGCAGCAAGAGAAAAAATGGCTAATGCCGCCACGATGGCAGGTATGGCATTTGCTAATGCATTTCTTGGCGTTTGCCATTCAATGGCGCATAAATTAGGTGCCTTCCATCATTTGCCTCACGGAGTTGCAAATGCACTTATGATAGACGAAGTTCTCCGCTTCAATGCAAGCGAAACTCCTGTTAAGATGGGTACCTTCCCGCAATATGATCATCCACACACACTTGCAAGATATGCAGAAGTTGCAGATTATCTTGGAATCAAAGGTAAAAACGACTCTGAAAAGCTTGAAAATCTTATTAAAGCACTCGACGAGTTAAAGGCTAAGGTTGGCATCAAATCAACAATTAAGGAATACGGTATTGATGAAAAGGATTTCCTTGACAGACTTGATGATATGGTTGAACAGGCTTTCGATGATCAGTGCACAGGCGCAAACCCAAGATATCCTCTTATGAGCGAGATCAAAGAAATGTATCTCAGAGCATATTACGGTAAATAATTGTTCTGTTAACGGGGCGTTATTATCTAACTAACGGAAAATTTTCCCAACCGTTACTTGTAATTACCAAAAATCCATTATGTGACAAGTATTATATATTAAGCGACATACTGACTTCGTTTTTTAGCGGAGTCAGTTTTTTTGGATTGAATTCTGTTTTATTTTGGATATTTCTGACAAAAAGAATTTGAAAAACAATTAATAACGCTTGACAAAATGTTACATTTTATGCTACAATTTAAACATGGGTTTATATAAACTTTCTAAAGTTAACTCATTGTGGAGGTGTTTCATGATAGATGTTTTTAACGATAGTTATTCTGAGAAGATAAATGAAAAAATGGCTGAGTTTGAAACTATTATTGATGATATAGAGTGCAAAGTTCGTTCTTTCATGGAAGAAGAAACTAAAATCTTGGAATATTTAAATGATATATGTTATTCAATGCCTCTTGGACTTTGTATCAGAAGGTATCTTTGCCTCACTTTCAGCAAAGGTTTTTCAGAAGATACGAATACGTATTCTTTCTATATTGATGGTGAAGAGATCTCTGTTGGTAACTATGCAGATGAGGATTACGATATTACATCGGATGATATTGATTCTTATGTGAAAATTTTTATGCATATTAATTCTAAATACAATACCACTTCCAAAGGTGAGCTTTCTCTAAAAATGTCTGTGGGTGAGATAAAGAGGATGATACGTTCCACGTCTGCGTGCAAGCGTTCAACCTTGTTTGTGCTCAGTTTCGCTTTGCATATGACGCCTGTTGCGGTAATTGAGTTTTTAACAAAAGTTTTGGGTGAACAGAGTTATAATTTTAGAAATCCGTATGAGGTTATTGCGTATTATTGTCAATCCAAAGAGAAACTTAATAATCATATGGATTATTTGAGGATCTGTTCTGAATATGAAAAACGTATTTCAAAAGCAAGCTTTTCACCCAAAGAGCAGATAAATTATACTCTGTACGCCAAGGCAAACCTTGCTTTCAATGTTACAACAGAGGATGATCTGTATAGCTTTCTCGTTTCCAACAGAGCAAATTTTAACAAGTTTTCACAAACTGCATATGTAGAATTTAAAACTATGTATGACGAGGTCATGCGAATTGCAAAGATACAGGATTTGTCTAACGATTCCTATTTGACCCCAAGCTGGGCTGACTCTGAAAAAACAAGAAAAGATCACGAAGAAAAAGTTAATAAGGCTATCCATCTCCATTCTGTAAAAAACACAGAACAGTTGGCAAAATGTATGCTTTATTTCATTCCTCGTTCTACTACGGAAAAGTTTAACAAAAAAGGCGAAAAGATTATTACAGATGATTTTATTAGAATGAGCAATAAAAATACTGATAAAAAAAGTCAAACAACGATGCTTCCAAAGGAAATAACGGAAAATTTGCTTACAAAAGACAGGCTTGACGATTTACTTAACGGAATAAAACCTGTTGATCGTAAGGCACTTATATTACTCAAATTTTTTATTTTCTCGTTAAAGCTTGAGGATATGGAGTTGTCATTTTATGCAGAAAACCCGTACGGTGAGTTTAAATATTCGGCGAGCCATTGCTTGGAGTTTTTAAACCAATGTAACGATATGCTTGTACGTTGCGGAATGGCAAAGTTATATCCCGCAAACAGGTTTGACAACTTGGTTTTAATTTCCTTGGTCTCCTCAAAACCGTATGAAATGTTTGGTCAGATCATTGAAAATTCCTTTATTCACGAACCTGAAGCTTTGGAAGATTAGTTATATAATATATAAAAACCAGTGCGGAAAATTTATCCTATTTCGCACTGGTTTTCTATAATTATAAATTAAAACTTTGTTTCAAGAAATGCTGTAAGCAGTTTTGAACACGCTAAAACGTCATTTAAAGAAAGAGTTTCTACCGGAGAATGAATATATCTCGTAGGAATGGAAATTGCGCCTGCAAAAGATCCGGAGCCTGTTGTTTGCATTGAGGCTGTATCAGTTCCACCGCCTTCTAAAATTTCGTATTGATACTTTATCTTATTGTCTTCTGCGACTTTTGTAAGTTGTTTTACCATCATTGGCGCGCAAATAGCGGAACTGTCTTTGATTTTTATCGCCGCACCACCGTCTAATTTGCATTCCATGGGAGAAACGCCCGGTGCATCTCCCGTTCTTGTAACATCAATAGCGATAGAATAATCAGGTGCAACAGTAAATGAAGCGGCTTTAGATCCACGAAGTCCAACTTCCTCTTGAACGGTGAAAACATAATATGTGTCAAATTCGGGTTTTGTAATGTTTTTTAACGAATGAAGCGCAACAGCGGCGCCTACTCTGTTGTCAAACGCTTTAGCGGAAAGTCGGTTGTTCATAAGCCTTGTAAGTGAAGGAGCAATAGCGCAAGTGTCACCGACTTTAACTTTTTTCATGGCGTCTTTTTTGTTTTTGGCGCCAATGTCAATAACCATATCTTTAACTTTCGGTTCTGACTTTGATGCTTTGTCATCGAGAATTATAACGCCTTTTGTACCATTTTCAAAAACTACTTTTTGATATGACGAATATGTTGGATAAATTCCTCCAACATTTGATACTTTGATAAATCCGCAGTCAGTAATACTCGTGGCAACAAATCCAATTTCATCTATATGTGCCGCAACCATAACCTTTTTTGAATTATCTTTTCCTTTTTTAAGGCAAATGAGGTTTCCAAGAGAATCGGTTGTTATCTCATCAGCAAAGCCTTTTACTTCTTCCTTAATAATTTCTGTAATATGACTCTCGCATCCCGATACTGAAAAAGTAGATGTGAGTTTTTTAATTAAACTGTACATATATTCAAACTCCTTAATTTATATAATTTCAAGCATTGCAAAAACCGCATCTTCAACGCTTTTAATGTCTTCCAACGCGGCAACTGAGGCGGGGGAGTGGAGATATCTTACGGGAACGGAAAGTGCGGCAACTTTACATCCGCCTGAATTTTGTTGATATGCTTTGGAATCATTTCCGCCTGCAACAAAGTTTTTGACTTGATGTTTAATGCCTTTTTCTTCGAAGACGGAGATCCCTTTTTTAAACAGATCTTTATCATAAATCGTTCCGCCATCCATGTGAGAAATTACCGCGCCGTTTCTTATTTTGCAACATTCTTCGCCTGGGGGCGTGTCAGGAAGATCGGCAGCCGTCGTCGCTTCTACAATAATTGCAACGTCGGGTTTTAAACCAAATGATAGAGGAGTAGCCCCTCTCAAACCGTTTTCTTCGCAGGTTACAAAAGCAAAATACGTATCGCATGGAAGATCTTTTTTTAACAGTTCAATAAGAATATAACACCCTGCTCTGTCGTCTATAGCTTTGGATTTAATAAGCCCGTTTCCAAATTCTTCAAAGTTAGGTATAAAAACAGCTTCATCTCCAATAGAAAGCTTTGAAACCACATCTTCTTTTGTTTCGCACCCAACATCTATATACATCTCATCTATTGGAATGCAAACGCCTCTTTCCTCTGCTTTTTGAAGGTGTATTGCTTTGGCACAAACTACTCCAAACAATTTGTTTTCACCAATTATTAACCTTTTGCCGCCAACGACGGATCGTTCAACGCCGCCAATCTCATCAAAATATGCATATCCGTCATGGGAAAAACTGCGTATCATAAATCCAATTTCATCCATATGGCATGAAAGCAGGATTTTTTTACCGGTGTCTTTTTTGCCTTTTTTGAAAGCTATAAGGTTTCCGACTTTGTCAATTTTATAGCTGTCACAATTGTCTTTTATTTCTTCGATTATAATTTCTCTGACTTCATCTTCCATGCCTGATGGGCCGAAAGCGTTACAAAGCTTTTTAAGAAGCTCTAAATTCATAGATCTTCACCTCCCAGTTTTTCAGCAAATGCGGCAACAAGTTTTGCAGAATCTTCAACATCTTTAAGAGAAGCAATTTCTGCCGGAGTGTGCATATTTTTAAGGGGAATTGAGAGAAGAACTGTGGGAACACCTGCTCTTGCGATTTGTATCATTGTTGCGTTTGTTCCCGTATATCCCGCTTCTGCAATCACCTGATAAGGCAAGCCCGCTTCGACGGCGGTATCAATAAATTTCTTTGTCAGCTTTCTGGATGTTGTGGATGAATACGAAACAACTCCGCCTTTACCCATATATTTGGTTTTTCTGCTTTCGGGCGTTTCAGGAATTGTAGTATTGCATACGTCAATAACTACGGAATAATCCGGGTCAACAATAAATGTACCTGGACGTGATCCAACATAGTTTGTTTCTTCTCCGCTGCTGAACAATACATAAATATCAACATCAATGTCTTTATCTTTTAAAAGCTGCATTGCGTGCAAAATAACGGTTCCGCATATTCTGTCATCAAATGATTTTCCGGTAGCACGATCTTCGCCCAAACGCTCCGTAGTAACTTTAAATCCAATAGGCGTACCTATCGAAACGATTTTTTCAAGTTCTTCTTTTGAATAGCCTGTATCAATGGTCATGTCTTTCAAAAGTATTTTTTTCTTCCTGTCTTCGGCGGTTGTGAGATGTGGGGGCTTTGAGCAGATAACACCTGTAATAGTCTCTTTGCCATAGATATAAACTTCACCCGCGGAAAGCACTCTTGTGTCAATGCCGCCTACGTTTGTAACTTTTAAAAAACCACCGTCGCAAATTTTAGTGACGATCATTCCAATCTCATCAAGGTGAGCGTCAAGCAATAGCTTTTTTGCTCCTTTTTTGCCACAAGGTCGATAGCCGATAATACTTCCTGTGGAAGTCGTTCTAATTTCAGAGAAAAGATCCGAGCAAAGCGCTTTCACTGTTTCAAACGACATTTCTTCAAATCCTGATACAGCCGGTGCTTCGGTGAATCTTTTTGCTCTTTCGAATAAATCCAAAAGTCATACCTCCTTTAAGTTATATGTTAGTTTTTACAATATTTTTAAAATCGTTTCCTCTTGCCGCAAAGTTTGGATATTTGTCAAAACTGGCTGCGGCGGGAGAAAGAATTACTTTATCTCCCTTTACAGAAATTTTTTTGGAAAGTAAAACAGCTTCTTCCATATTGTCTGCATGGAATATTTTACCCGAATAATTAACGCTTAAAAGCACTTTTTCAATTTTTTCAGCGGTGTTTCCCATGAGAATAACGGCTTTTGCTTTTCTTTCAAAAAGTTCGCCCAATGGATCCAACGGAATATTTTTGTCATATCCTCCTGCAATAACAATTAATTTTTGTTTGAACGAGTTCAGAGCTGCCGCAGTTCTTGTTGGGCTTGTGTCTATGGATGAATTGTAGTATGTAACACCGTTTTTTTCGGCCACAAGTTCAATTCTGTGTTCTACACCTCCAAAATTTTTAGCTACATTTAAAATTGCATCGGTAGATATAAAAGGATAAGTAGCCGCAATGGCAGCAGAGTAGTTTGCCCTGTTGTGTACTCCGGGTAAAAGAATATCTTCATCTTTCAAAATAAGACGGTTTTCATAATGTATTCCTTTATCATCGTAACGGAAATCACACTCAGCACTTTTCCCGAAAGTTTTTGTATTCTCAGTTTTAAATGAAATTGCAGTTTCATCATCACCGTTTAAAACATTTCTCGCTTGTGCTTTTGAAACAATTTTGCTTTTAGCGAAGATATATTCATCCATGCTCGTATGCCAATCCAAATGGTTTGGAGACACGTTGGTAACAATGGAAATGGAGGGAACTTGACTCATTTTCATAAGTTGAAAGCTTGATATCTCAATTACGGCAAAATCCTCTTTTTTTATTTGTGAGAGCTTTACAAAAAGATTTTCGCCAATATTTCCTCCTAAATAAACCTTATTTCCTGACTCTTCAAGAAGCTTTGCACAGAGGGTGGAGGTTGTGGTTTTGCCGTCGCTTCCCGTAATTCCAATGGTTGTGCATGGACAATATTTTAGAAATTCCTCCAGTTCCGTTGTGACATAGACTCCGTTTTTTCTTGCTTCGTCAATTTTTGAAAGATCGGGTCTAAGGGCCGGTGAAAGGAAAAGAATGTCTTCGTCGATATCCGACAAATAGTCATTCCCGGTAAAAAATTTCACTCCCTGTTTTTCAAGGATTTCGCTATCAGAAATGGCAACTTTTTCTTTTTTGTCTCTAAGAGTAACATCCATACCGTTTGCCAGAAATAATTTTAAAATTGGAATATTACTGATACCGGCACCAACAAATCCAACTTTTTTGTTTTTGTAGAAGTTCAAAATATCTTTCATCATTTACCTCTTTTTAGGTTAACTTTCGTATCACTTATATTATATATTATTTTTTCGAATAATCAATACAAAAATATTATTTGACAAAATAATTTTTATATAGTATAATACTGAGTAAAAGGGTGATTTTTGCGACTGCGCCGTGCGGTTGCGCCCGTCATACCGAAAGGTCACGGAGTGAGGAAAGTCCGGGCTCCATAGAGCAGGATAACGGATAACGTCCGCCGAAGGCGACTTCAGGGCAAGTGCAACAGAAATAAACCGCCTTGGAAACAAGGTAAGGATGGAAAGGCAGGGTAAGAGCCTACCGGCGTGCAGGAGACTGTACGGCCATGTAAACCCTATCCGGAGCAACACCGTATGGGAGCGATAATGTTTGCTCGACAAGCTCCCGGGTGGCAAAGAGACTTGCGGTAACGTAAGTTCAAGATAGATGACCGCATAAGACAGAACCCGGCTTACAGACGCAGTCGTTTCATTCTTTTTAACAGTGAAAAATATTGAAATAAATTACGGAGAGAAAAAAATGTGTAATTCTTGTAATTGCTCAAAGCAAAAGAGCGATCTGTCCCTTCTTGACGGTGTACTTGAAAAATATGCATCTGTCAATGGAAGTCTTATAACCATTTTGCAACATGCTCAGGAGATATATGGGTACCTTCCAACAGATGTTATCTATTATATTGCAGATAAAACAGGATCTACACCCGCAAAAGTTATGGGTGTTGCCACGTTTTATACTCAATTTCGTCTCAAACCCATTGGCAAATATCTTGTTATGCTTTGTCAAGGTACGGCGTGTCATGTAAATGGGTCCGCTCGTGTTTTGAAGTCGGTTGAAGATGAGCTTAAAATAAAAGACGGCGAAACAACAGAGGATGGACTTTTTACGCTGAAAACTGTTGCGTGCCTCGGCTGTTGTAGTCTTTCACCGGTTATGATGATCAACGAAGACACATATGGTACTTTGACACCCGAAAAGGCTGTTTCCATTTTAAACGAATTGAGGGCAAAGGAGAACTAAATAATGAGACTTGTTATAGGACAAGGAAGCTGTGGTATTGCCGCAGGAGCTTCTAAGGTTTACGATGCTATTGAAAAGCATAACGGCGGCAAGTTTGAAATTGGAATTTCGGGCTGTATTGGTATGTGCTATTTAGAGCCCATTGTTGATATTTACGAAGGTGATGAGCTTTTACATAGACTTGTAAAGGTTTCGGAAAAAGACGGAGAAGCAATTGCAAATGCTGTTGTTAGCGGAGATTTTGACGTCGTTAAAGACCTGTTTATTTCCGAAGAGGATGAATCGTTCCTCCTTCAGCAAACAAGAATAGCCCTTCGTCATTGTGGAATAATCGATCCTACGGACATTAAAGCATACATAAAAAAAGATGGATACTCTGCCATAAAAAAAGTGCTTTCTTCGATGAGTCCTGAGGATGTAATCGAGGAAATTAAAGTTTCGGGCCTTGCGGGTAGAGGCGGTGCAGGTTTCCCAACGTGGTTTAAGTGGAACGCAGCGAGAAACTCCAAAGGAGATAAAAAATATCTTATTTGCAATGCCGATGAAGGTGATCCCGGCGCATTTATGGATAGAGCTGTTATTGAAAGTGATCCACATAATCTAATTGAAGGTATGCTTATCGGGGCATATGCCATTGGTGCATCCGAAGCTGTTGTGTATGTAAGAGCAGAATATCCTCTTGCAATAAAACGTCTTGATGCGGCCATTGAACAAGCCAAAGCAGAAGGATTGATTGGTGAAAATATTTTAGGAAGCGGATTTTCATGTAACTTCTCATACAAAGCAGGTGCGGGCGCATTTGTTTGTGGAGAAGAAACCGCTTTAATAGAATCTCTTGAAGGAAAGAGGGGAATGCCTCGCCTTAAACCTCCGTTTCCTGCACAATGTGGATATGACAATTTACCATCCAACATAAACAACGTAGAGACATTTGCCAATGTTCCGTGGATACTTTTAAACGGCGGTGCGGCGTTTTCGGCAATGGGCACCGAAAACAGTAAAGGAACAAAAGTATTTGCCCTTACAGGTAAGATCAAAAGAGGCGGTTTGGTTGAAGTTCCTATGGGAAAAACCCTCCGTGATGTAATATACGGAATTGGAGGAGGAATTAAGCAAGACAGACAGTGTAAAGCTGTTCAGATGGGTGGGCCTTCGGGCGGATGCATCCCTTTTGAGATGTTTGATACTGTTATTGATTATAAAGCACTTGGGGCTACCGGCGCAATTATGGGATCCGGCGGTATGGTTGTTATGGATGATAGCACATGTATGGTTAACATGGCAAAATTCTTCCTCGACTTCACCACCAAAGAATCTTGCGGCAAATGCGTCCATTGCAGACTTGGCACAAAACGTATGTATGAAATACTTACAAGAATAGTTGCGGGAGAGGGCAAAGAAGGGGATATTGAACTTCTTGAAGAACTTTGTGCGTCGATTAAAGACGGAGCACTTTGCGGTTTAGGCCAAACAGCACCCAATCCTGTGCTTACAACAATTAAATATTTCAGAAATGAGTACGAAGCTCATATAAGTAATAAAAAATGTCCCTCAAAGGCTTGTACAGACCTTCTTACTTATAATATTGATAAAGAAAAATGTACAGGATGCACGCTTTGTGCCATTAAATGTCCTGTAGGGGCGATTACAGGGGAGAAAAAGAATCCTCAAACTATAGACAACTTAAAATGTATCAAATGCGGAAACTGTCTTAAGGTTTGCCGTTTTGGTGCGGTTTTTGTTGATTAAGGAGGGAACGGTTTGATAACTGTTACAATAAACGGAAAAGTTTGCACTGCCGAAGAAGGGAAAACGATTTTGGAAATTGCAAGTGCAAACGGTATAGAAATACCAACTCTTTGCCATCACAGCAGTGTAAAAAAATACGGTGCTTGTGGAATTTGCTTGGTAGAAGCTGAAAAATCTCCAAAACTCATGAGAGCTTGTTCTACCGTTGCAATGGACGGCCAAGTTATAAATACAGAATCCGAAAGAGTAATTAAAGCAAGAAAAACCGCTTTAGAGCTTCTTATGAGCGACCATGACGGTGACTGTAAAGGTCCTTGTACACTTAACTGTCCTGCGGGGACGGACTGTCAGGGATATGTGAAAAAAATCTCACTTGGCGACAATGTTGGCGCTGTTGAGATAATTAAAGAAAAGTTGCCTCTTCCCGCATCTATTGGACGCGTGTGCCCTCATCCTTGTGAAAAGGCTTGCAGAAGAGAAAATGTTGAAGAACCTATCTCCATTGCGTTTCTTAAATATTTTGCCGCCGATAAAGTTTTAGCGTCCGGTAAAAGTGTAGTTGCATCCAGAAAAGCGTCTACAGGTAAAACTGTTGGTATCATTGGTGGAGGTCCGGCGGGCTTAACTGCCGCATATTATCTTTCTGCAAAGGGACATAAAGTTACAATTTGCGATGCAATGCCTAAAATGGGCGGTATGCTTAGATATGGCATCCCGGAATATAGGCTTCCCAAGGCTGTTTTGGATAAAGAAATTGCAGAAATAGCTTCTCTCGGCGTTGAAATGAAAAACAATTTCAAAATCGGCGTCTCTATGACCTTTGATGAATTTTGTGAAAAATACGATGCGGTAATCGTTGCCATCGGTGCATGGAAAAGTATGGGTGTTGGTTGTACAGGTGAAGATCTTGAAGGCGTTTGGGGCGGTATAGACTTCCTTAGAAAAGTAAGTCTTGGAGAGCAGGTAGATCTTGGCAAAAATGTTGCTATCGTCGGTGGTGGTAATACTGCTATGGACGCTTGCCGTACCGCTATAAGACTTGGCGCAGAAAATGTTTATGTAATTTACAGACGTACCGAAAAAGAAATGCCTGCGGAAAAAATTGAAATTTCCGAAGCAAAGGAAGAAGGCGTTACATTTAAATTCCTTACAAATCCCGCGGAGATTATTGGTGAAAACGGAAAAGTTGTCAAAGTAAAGCTTCAGGTTATGGAACTTGGCGAGCCTGACGCAAGTGGAAGAAGGTCTCCTGTTCCCGTTGAAGGTAAATATGAAATATTGGACGTTGATACAGTAATTTCTGCCATAGGTCAGAAGGTGAATGTTACCGGCTTTGAATCTTTGGAACTTAATAGGAAAGGCATAATTTCCGCCGATGAATTTACTTTCAGAACATCCAATCCAAAGGTATTTGCTGTAGGTGACGCTACAAATAAAGGCGCGTCTATTGCTATTGCCGCAATTGGCGAGGCCAATAAAGCCGCTGATGTTGTGGATTCTTTCTTAATGGGTGATATCGTTCCATATATAGCACCTTACGTTTCTGAAAGAAAAGTAACTAAGGAAATGTTTGCAGATAGGGAAGTGATTCCTCGTGCTGTAATGCCTTGCAGAAGTGCTGAGGAAAGGAAGCATGATTTTAAAGAGGTCAATTTAGGTTTCTCGGATGAACAGGCAATTAAAGAGGCAAAGCGTTGTCTTGAATGCGGTTGTCACGAATATAAAAATTGCCGTCTTATCAGACATGCAAATCGATATAAGCTCAATCCTTCAAAGTTTAGCGGTGAAAAGCATTTGCATGAAACTGAAAGAAAGCTTGTAAGCATTGAACGTAACCAAGGCAAATGTATCCTCTGCGGACTTTGCGTCAGAGTTTGTGATGAGGTTGTGGGGAAAGGCATACTTGGTCTTGTTGGCAGAGGCTTTAAAACCGTCATCAAACCCGAATTTAATAAGGAAAGCGTCATTACATATTGTAAAGATTGTCATAAATGTGTTGATGTTTGCCCAACGGGCGCGCTTAAGTTTTTGGGTAAATAAAAAACATCCTGATATGTGAAAAGAATCGGAGCTGCAAAAGCATCATGCTTTTGCGGCTTTTGTTCTTTTATAAAAGGTAATTTTAAAACAAATTTTTTCGTAAAAAAAGAGCATAACAAACTCTGAGACGAAAATGTTATGCTCTAAAATTTGGTATAGAATATGTGCGGTATAAGCTTTTTTGTTTATAGCAAAAATTTCATTTTAACCTTTTTGCGGTCTTCCGCAGTTTTCGCACTTCTTTGTGAAGATACCTTTAAATACTCCTCCACAGTGGGGACAAAGGCCTTTTGATATTCTTTCTTCTACTAAAGCTTTTTCTGCTTTTTTTCTTTCTTCAAAGCCAATTTTTGCAGCTTTGATTTTCTCAGCAGATTCTGCTTTTTGAAGTCTTTTTAATTCGGCTTCTTTATGTTCAATCTCAATTCGTCTTTGTTCAGCCTCCTCATCTTCTTTTATAATGCGCTCAAGTATGATATGAGAGACTTTTTCATGTTCTTCCGCAATAGCTTTTAGCTTATTAATATCTGTTTCATTGTCAACAGTATGAAAAAGCGCTTTCGTTTCGGATGATAATTGGAAGTTTGCAACAATGTCTAAAACATTGCACCTTCCGTCATCGTTAAGCCCCGCAGCTATAAGTGTTCCATCTGCGCGAACTCCGACTGTATGGTGAGAGCCTGCAACAACATTAATTATTTCGCCCCAAGAAGAAAGATTGCATTGTCCAAATTCGTTGCTACCTACGGAAATAACAGTTCCATCGTTTCGCAGACCGACAGTGTGATCATCGCCCGCTGCAATACCAATAATGTTGCTCCAAACAGAAACATTACATTCGCCATAGGTGTTTTTTCCCGTAGCAACAACACTTCCGTTCCTTTTTAATCCAACCGTGTGAAATTCTCCGACGGAAATTGCAATAATGTCTTTCCATGTGTCTACATTACATTGACCATAGTCGTTTGTTCCTACAGATACAACCGTTCCGTCACTTTTGAGTCCGACAGTATGTGTATCTCCTGCCTTTATTGATACAATATCATCCCATTCAGACACTTTGCATCTGTCATCATGACGAAATCCAACAGCAACAACGGTTTTATCGCTTTTGAGTCCTACAGAATGTCCGGGACCGGCGGCAACGGCAATGATGTTTTTCCACGAATCAACTTCGCATTTTCCGCTACCAGTTCCTCCCACAGCAATAACAGTTCCGTCGGCTTTTAAACCTAATGTGTGGCTGTATGAGCAAGCAGCAGCAATGATGTCGCTCCATTCTTCAATGTTGCATTGCAAATATTTGTTTTCGCCAACAGCAACGGCTTTTCTTCCGTCTTGAAGCACCACCGTGTGATTGGATGCAGAAACGGGGCGGGGGAGATATGAAATAAATCTTCTCGTGAGCTTTCCGTCTTCTGCCCTCTGATATAAAACAGCGGCATCAAAAAAATTACCTTTGTCTGCATTAATTGTAGCAACAGCGTCATAAATTCTATATCTATATTCCAAAATTTCCAACTGAAATTTGCATTTTTTGATTCTTTCTTTCGAATCTTTATAATGTTCAATTGACTTGAAAATCTCAATTGCTTTTTTGACAGCGCCAATTGAAGTGCTGTCTTCAAGATGAATTGCGGAATTATAAATTTTCTCATTGTGTTTTTCGGTTGCTTTTTTTGAAAAGTTGCTAAGTTTTGTTTTGGTTTCGTCATCAGCATATTTAAATGCAAATTCAAAACTGATCAAAGAATCAAAAGGAGTTTCCACACTTTCCAATTTTTCCAAAGAAGGTACTTTGAGCGTTGAGAGGAGTTTGCATAAATATGCCTCAGAGCTATCGTGATGTATAGCTATTTCCTCTTCCGCATATTCACTTGCAGATGCCCAATCACCGATTTCCAAGGCTTGATATGCTTTTTTAATTAGACGTGTTTGTTTTTTTTCCTCTTCTGATGTCCATAAATCAAAAGCTTTGATTCTGGCCTTTTCAACTTGATCTATAGTTTTTTTATATCTTTCTAAAACAGTTAAATGGGCATTTTGTAAAGTTAAAAGGGCGTTTTCGTCTTGTGAGAAAGGCGTGTCTGAAGATATACCACATATGAAGGTTTGTTTTTCTTCATCATAAGATACATGATACTTGCAAAAGCCTTTCATTAAATACGCTTCTGCTTCATTAGGCAGGTCTTTTAAAATTTCGTCATAAATTTCTTCAGCTTTATCAAAATCTTTTTTTGTAATAAGATCTCTTGCATGATTAAACATTTCGATGTATTTTTCTTCTGTTGTAAACGGAATGGATTGTGTGTTCAAACATAATTCGCAAGTTCCAACATGATTGTTCCCGATAGGATTCACTTTTGACCCGCAAAATCGACATTTTAAATATGACATTTGATAGCCTCCCGAGATCACAAAAAATTCGTTTAATTTTGTTACATTATACATTGTTTCAAAACAAATGTCAATAGGTTGTAAACAAATGACCTGATTATCTTTAATGAAATTTTGCTTTTTATGGGAATATGTAACAGAGATAAGACAACAAACGATAAATCAATGCTCTTTTAAAACGGATTCAATTTTTTCGTAAATGGTATTTTTAATAGGAAGCATGGTTTCTTTGGATAGCTTTAATATTTTTCTGTCATATGTCATAATTCCGTTTGTTTCGTCTTCAACATCAGAAAGTTGTGTGTAAACAGAAGCGCAAAGACCCATTTCAACCGAAGGAATGATCTCGTTGTAATATAAATTCTCAACGGCTTTTGTGAAATCATCGGCACTTTTAAATTTCCCGTATCCATATGTTTTTTTGGTATTGAAAGAGTGATTCTCAATTTTATAAGAATATCCACCAAATTCGGAAAGTATTACTGGTTTTTGAGCTTGTTTGTGTACATACTTTTTAAAATATGTGTGGATGCTGTCAACGTCGGACTCACTGCACTCATACCATCCTGACGCGGTATCCACAAAACGTGTGTCATCTAAAGATTTAACAAATCCAAACATTATGTTTCCTTCGAATTGTCCCCACCCCTCGTTGAAAATAGTCCAAAGACAAATTGAGGGGTGTTTTTTTAATGACTTAATAATTCGTTCTGTACAATCGGTAAAAGCTCTTCGCGTTGCAGAATCTTTGTGAAGCTTTTTGTCATTCCTTTTTTTTATCCCAATGGTGGGTAACGCAGTATCTCTTATAAAAGAATAATTGCCATTGTTTATCATATCTTGAAAAACGACCATGCCAAGTCTGTCACAGTCATAATAAAAGCGTTCAGGTTCTGTTTTGATATGTTTTCTAAGCATATTAAAGCCCAAGCTTTTGGCTGTTTTTATATCGTTTTCAAAGCATTTGTATGATGCGGGTGTGAAAATTCCGTCGCTCCAATATCCTTGATCCAAAAGCCCGTGGAAGAAATAGGGCTTGCCGTTAAGACACAAGCGTTTTATACCATCAAATTCCAAAATTTCAAGTGTTCTGAATGCGAAATAGGTTTCAATTTTATCTGCGTCCGTTTTTACTGTAACATAGTATAAATATGGATTTTCAGGTGACCAAAAAATCGGCGCGTCAATTTCTATGTTTCCAACACCGTCATTTATTTCACATTTATTTTCTCCGGTGGGTGTTTTAATAAATGCAACACCGTTTAAAGAGTCATTTAGGTAGATTGAAACATTATTTTTATTTGTTGTAATTTCTACAAATTTAATATGTTTTTCGGGAACGCTTTCCATCCATACTGTTTGCCAAATTCCCGAAACGGGAGTATACCACATACCGCCTCGTTTTTCCTTTTGTTTGCCATATGGTAACCTTGATGTATTTAAGTTGTCAACGGCTCGTATGTGAAGAGTGTTTTCTCCGCATTTTAAAAAATCTGTAATATCAAAAGAAAAGCTGTCATAACCTCCAATGTGAAAACCAACTTCAGCATCATTCAAAAAAACTGTGGAATATTGATCAACAGCACCTATATGTAAAATGACCCTGTCCTTTTTAAAACCTTCGGGAATGGTAAAAGATTTACGGTAGTGAAGTTCTGTTCCGTCGGGAAAATGCTTACCAACACCCGATAAAATAGATTCAGGCGAGAAAGGCACCAGTATCTTTTGATCAAACGATGGTTTTTCGTCTTTTTTACAAACTGAAAAATCCCACGTTCCGTTAAGATTTATATAAGAGTCTCTGACTAAAGTGGGCCTTGGATATTCTTCTAAAGGGATGTTTGGTAAATCTTCGCCTTCATTGGTGTACAATATTTTCATATCTATGTTTCCTCTAAGGTATTTATTGATAACATTATATATTTTTTCGCTTCTTATGTCAAGTATTAAGAGGTATAAATATTGTTTTCAAAACTATTGACGAAGTTTAGTATGTGTGGTATAATTTTCATATGAAAGACTTATGGAGGATTGTATGCTTTTTGAAAAATTTGATTATAGCGATATAAAATCATTAGCAATTGAAATGCCGCTTGAGATCAACTGTTATAAGTACGCAGGTGACTTTGAAGGTGAGATCGCGGCTATAGATAGATATCTTTCTAAAAATTCGCTTCCCGATGAACTCGTTGCACGTCTTAACATTGAAAAATTTATTGCAGGAGAAATGAAGGATAATTATAAAACTGATTTTTATAACATTTTCAATCGTCTTAAATCAGAATTTCCTAATCTGACAGAGGAAATGCTGGAAACATTTATAGACAACGGGCACGGAGACTTTATTGTTAAAGACGGAAATCGACTTTTTGAAGATTCGGCGTACATTAATTTAAAGCGCATTAAGGGAGATTATCTTCGCAAGCTGGCAGATCCGGAATACTATGATAAATCAAATTTTGAACTCAGAAATGAAAATCATGGGATAATGTGTGAAAAAGGGCATCGCGCATTTAGGTACACCATAAGAGAATGGATAAAACCTACGGTTTCCGAGGAATATGCAGGAAAACTTATTCGTGTTCATCTTCCGTTTCCGGCAGAATGTCCGGAACAATTTGAGATAAAGTTATTATCTTCAACTGAAGACCCATATATTTCCAAAGCGGAACAACGTACCGTTTTCTTTGAAAAGCCGTATGTGCCCGGAGAAGAGTTTTTTGTTGAGTATTCTTACATAAATAAGGCTGTTTATAAGGATATAACTCCTTTGATAGCTAAGGAGGGAAACCCCGGATTTTTCCTTGAGGAGCAATATCCTCACGTGAGATTTACTCCTTATATAAAAATGATTGCAAAAGAGCTTAAAGGAAATGATACAAATCCGCTCCTCCTTGCAAGAAGAGCTTATGAATGGGTCACACACAATGTGGGATACTCGTATGTGCGTCCATATGTTTGCATTGAAAACATTTCAGAGTTTGCTGCAATAAACAGAAGGGGAGACTGCGGTGTAATGTCAACCTTGTTTATCACACTTTGCAGAGCATTGGGCGTTCCTGCAAAATGGCAGTCGGGATTGTACACAACGCCATATGAGATTGGATGTCACGATTGGGCAATGTTCTATGTAGAGCCTTATGGTTGGTTATACGCAGATCTTTCCATGGGTGAATCCACAGCAAGATGCGGCGAAAAAATTCTTTATAACCATTATTTTGGTAATCTTGACCCGTTCAGAACGGTAACTTGCAACGATTTTCAAAAACAGTTTGAGCCTCCGAAATCGTTTATGAGATGCGATCCTTATGACAATCAAATGGGAGAGGCAGAGTTTGAAGACGCGGGACTCTTCTTTGGCGATTGGAAATCCGGGAGAGAGGTTATTTCTTCCGAGGAAGTTAAGTGAAGTGTATGAAAAAAATACATCTTAAAAACATAGTATTTGCAGGCGCTTTTATGGCATTGTGTGTTATCCTGCCCATGTCGTTTCATGCATTGGGAGGAAAAGAAGCCGGAACCGTATTTTGTCCTATGCATATTCCGGTTTTGGTTTGCGGTCTTTCCCTCGGCCCTATATACGGAACGCTTTGCGGTGTATTCGGCCCTGTTCTTTCTCATCTGTTTACAGGGATGCCGTCTGTTGGAAATTTATATCCAATGATTGTTGAGTTGGCATTTTACGGCTTTGTATCCGGCATAATCGCAAAATATGCAAAAGTCAAGAATACATATGCAAAGATTTATATAAGTTTAATATCTTCCATGATAATCGGGAGAATAGCTTCGGGTGTTTTCAAGGCGATAATATTCGACGCGGGAGAATATTCTTTGTCTGTTTGGATAACCACATCTTTCATAACTTGTTTGCCCGGTATTGTTTGTCATATTATTTTAGTTCCTGCCATAGTTTTTGCTCTATCAAAGGCAAATCTTGCAAATTTAAGTAAGTCATTGTTGGTATAAAAATAG
>CAZDVZ010000013.1:0-45487 GCA_964509125.1 uncultured Oscillospiraceae bacterium
GAATCTCTACCGTTTTTAGTAGAACCTACACCTTTTTTATGAGCAAAAAATTGAATTGATATTCTAATCATTTCTGATACTCTCCTTATCTGTATTTTCGGAATTCGTACCTTTCGGTAAAAACCAAGCCTACGTTTTCGCTTTAAACCTTACGGTTTTATTTTTCACATCTACAAATTCCGGATATTCATCTGCAACAAAGCTTACACACTTCATAAAAGTGTCCAAAGCCTTTGACATTGCTTCACTTTCGGTTTTTATTGAAAATGACATCTCTGCCGTATCTTCTTTCGACGAAAAATCAAAAGGTACTCTAAAAACATCGTTTGCCATATTAACAAAAAGCATTGCCATAGAGCTGATGGAAGCGCAAACTATGTCACTTCCCGACTCTGCATATCCTGAATGCCCTTTTATATCAAACCCAAAATAATTTTCTCCATCTTTGTAGAAAGTTGCCCTAATCATGTCTACCAAAAATTATGCTTCGATAGTTGTGATTTGAACTTTTGTATAAGGTTGTCTATGACCAATATGTCTTCTCTCGTTTTTCTTGGATTTGTAACGATAAATATCGATCTTTTTACCTTTGCCGTTTTTTATAACATTTGCGTTAACTTTGCAGTTCAACAAAGGTGCGCCAACTTTAAAACCGTCAGCACCGGACACAGCAAGAACCTTATCAAAAACGATAGCCTGTCCGTCCTCTACATTAAGTTTTTCTACGAAGAGAATATCTCCTTCGCTAACTTTGTACTGCTTTCCGCCTGTTTCTATAATCGCAAACACGAAAAGCACCTCACTTTCTTTATATGTCTCGCTGTACCTTAGGGCGGCTTGCGCACTTAAAAACCCCATACATGCGGCTTATCGATTATAACAAAAATCAAGGCGGTTGTCAAGATAATATCTCAAAAACCGCCCCTTAATATTGTAAAAAAAATGTGAACTCGTTTCCCTTTTATTTGCCGTCCATTTCAATCAAAATTCTAACGGCCTCAATAGCTGTTCTGATTGCCGCTTCGGTATCATGTACTTCGGGGTTACTCATGCCTGCATCTGCTCTCTCTTGATTCCAAACCACTTGGAAAACAGAACCCGCTCTAACGCCCAAAGTTGCCGCCACGGTATATAGTGCCGCTGCTTCCATTTCTGAACAAAGTACCCCAAGACGTTTCCAGGCTTCCCATTTTTCAAGGAGAGCGGTAGAAGTCGCCATTCTTTTGGGAGAGTGCTGACCGTAGAAAGAATCTTTACTTTGACAAACACCCACATGGCACTTTTGACCTTCTTTTTTAGCGGCTTCTCTGAGGGCATAAGCTACGTCAAAATCACCAACCGCAGGGAATTCTATAGGAGCATATTCCAAACTTGTGCCATCTTGCCTCACGGCACCCGTAGCAACAACAATATCGCCGCCGACAACATCAAGTTGTATACCTCCGCAAGTTCCCACACGTATAAAAGTATCCGCCCCGCCCATAACCAATTCTTCCATTGCTATAGCAGAAGAAGGACCTCCTATACCCGTGGAGCATACAGAAACCTTGGCTCCGTTTATCGTTCCTGTATAAAGCGTATATTCCCTGTTAGAAGATATAAATTCAGCTGTATCAAAAAATGAAGCAATTTTCTCGCATCTACCAGGATCTCCCGGCAAAAAACAATATTTACCTATACTGCCTTCCGGACATTTGAGATGATAAAAATCTTGCATATTATTTCCTCCGTCTTATGTATTCTTTATACAATTTTATCATACCTTTACCCAAAATGCAATATATAACAAATTATTTTCCAAACATTTTTTATATATTTATTCAATGAAAAGTATTTTACATTTTACTATTGAAGTAAATCTTCCTTTATGATAGAATTATAATTGATATTTTTGTTTTAATATGGTACTGTAATATTTCAGATCAAGTGCATTCTGTATCATCACAGCAAAGACATCCATCATTATAGTAACCGCCATACCAAAATGGCAAGCCGACAGGCGATAAAGGAAGCAGTGTTCCAACACAACTTCCGCCGCACGTTCCGCATCCCGAACAACTACCGCAAGTGTTACTTGATCCACAGTTTCCGCTACAAGTGCTACAACCCCCATTACAAGTGCTGCAGCTTGAACAAGTACTGCATCCGGAACTTCTACTAAGTGTACTACCACTGCATCCGCAACTTGAATTGCATCCGCAACTTGAATTGCATCCGCAGCTTGAATTGCATCCGCAGCTTGAATTGCACCCGCAACTACTATTTGATGTAAAATCGGGACACATACAAGAAATGCACCCGCACGAACTGTATACTCTTGTGGAAACGCCGTCAAAATTACTATTTGATGTTGCTAAAGAACGACCGCAAGTATCATGTGAGTTAATTCCGCAGCCGGTACTTAAATTGCTCGTAGTACTAAAACTACGTGCACTATTATTACAACCACACCCCATAAAGTCACCCCCTTTCCATATTTATTAAATGCAAAAAACACAAAAGGAGTTACGAAATGTTTTTGCCACTCACAAAAGAAGAATTTGAATTATCAGGGCAAAGTCAACCTGATTTTATATTTGTTACCGGAGATGCATATGTCGATCACCCATCTTTTGGTACAGCTATCCTTTCCAGAGTTTTGGAAGCAGAGGGTTATTCCGTTGCTATAATTGCGCAGCCTGATTATAAAAGCGCAGAAGAATTCAAAAAGTTTGGAAAACCACGTCTTGCATTTTTGGTAAACAGTGGAAATATAGATTCCATGGTGGCTCATTATACAGCTTCAGGGAAACCAAGAAGTGAAGATTATTACTCTCCCGGCGGTGTGAAAGGGAAACGCCCCGACAGAGCTGTAATTGTTTATTGCAACAGAATACGCGAAGCATACGGGGATGTTCCCATTGTTATTGGTGGAATCGAAGCATCAACAAGACGTTTTGCTCATTATGACTATTGGACAAATAAAGTGCGGAGAAGTATTCTTATTGATTCCACCGCCGATATTTTGGCGTTTGGAATGGGTGAAAATATTCTTAAAAGAATCGCTTTTCTCCTTGACAAAGGTGTTCCCATAAAAAAAATACGCGATGTCAGAGGCACTTGCATTACGGCTGAAAAGGATTATATTCCCAAGTACGATTATGTAACAACATATAATTACAATACATTAAAAACCGATAAAAAAGCGTATGCAAATGCGTTTAAAATTCAATATGAAAATCAAGACCACGTTACAGGAAAAGCTATTATTGAAGAATATGACAAATGTATTTTGGTGCAAAACCCACCGATGCCGCCATTAACACGAAAAGAGCTTGATGCGGTTTATTCACTACCATTTATGAGAGATTATCACCCAATATATGAAAAAGAAGGCGGTGTACCTGCAATTAAAGAGGTAAAGTTTTCCATCGCCCACAACAGAGGTTGCTTTGGAGGTTGCAATTTCTGCGCAATAACATTTAATCAAGGGCGAACAGTTACTTCAAGAAGCATTGAATCTGTTGTGAAGGAAGCGGAAATTATTGCAAATATGCCCGATTTTAAGGGGTATATTCACGACGTTGGCGGACCGACGGCAAATTTCAGAAACTCATCATGTGAAAAGCAAAAGAAAAGCGGAATGTGCATTCACAAGCGTTGCCTTTTTCCAAAGCCATGTAAAAATTTAAATGTCGATCATAGCGAATATATCGAGCTTTTAAACCATATTAAGGAAGTTAAGGGCGTTAAAAAAGTTTTTGTGCGTTCAGGAGTTAGATATGACTATGCCCTTTGCGCAAACGATAAATTCTTAAAACAGCTTATATCCGACCACACAAGCGGACAGCTTAAGGTCGCTCCGGAACATTGTTCCGATAACGTACTTAAATATATGGGAAAACCGTCTTTTGATGTTTACAAAAAGTTTTCCGAAAAGTTTTATGCGCTTTCAAAAAGTGCTGGCAAGGAACAGTATCTTGTTCCGTATTTAATGTCATCTCATCCGGGGAGCCGTTTAGAAGATGCCATTGAGCTTTCATTGTATCTGAAAAGAAACAAAATAAATCCCGAACAGGTGCAAGATTTTTATCCTACACCCGGCACTGCTTCCACTTGTATGTTTTACACAGAGCTTGATCCATTCACCCTTGAAAAGGTTTATGTTCCAAAAACGTATGAAGAAAAAAGAATGCAACGTGCGCTTTTACAATTTTCTCGCAAAGAAAACTATGATACTGTAAAAAAAGCACTTCTCAAAGCCGGGCGTGAAGACCTTATCGGAAACGGTAAAGACTGTCTTATCGGATATAGGCCATACAGCAAAAAATCCGAAAAAAATCCGCCGCAAGCGCAAAACAAAAAAGATGCACCCGCCTTTAAAAAAGTTGTTTCAAAAACTTCAAAAAGCACAAAGCAAAGCAGAACAAAGAGACAGCAAAAAACGGTCAATAATAAAAAGCAATGTCAAAATCATTAGAAAAGAGAAAAGATAGCATATATAGAAGCTCCGTAAATTTCAAAGCCTTCCATTGCATAGTCATTACTAAATATTTATAACCATCATTATCTGCATGTCACAATGCCTTTTAGCCTATAATTATTGTTTTTTAAAACGGGGATGTAAAAACCAAAAGGTTCTTGCATCCCCGCATTTTACATACTTTTATATGCTTTTTCCAGCACCTTCATTGTTAGCAATGTTTCATTTTTCAAAACATCATACGTAGTCTTATCGTTTTTTTCTATAATGCGAATAAACGCGGAAAACTCATAATACATTCTGCCATGATCTTGGAATCCATCGAAAATTTCTTTACAATTACTTGTATCAATAATGCAATTTTCACAATTGTTGAGAGAAGATCCTATTTTAATAAAGCCATTTTCACCTTGTATTATAGCATATGATTCTGATTGAGAATCTTTTGACGCAATGCAAACCGCCTTAAATTCTCCATAATCCATAATCAAAACGCCTGAAACATCAACGCCGTTTTTTCCATAATTGGGAAAATAGAAAACATTTTTAGGCTCTCCGAAAATAGAAACGGTGAAATGGATGTTATAGATATTCAAATCGACAAGAGCACCGCCAAAAAGTTCTTTTTTGAAAACGGGTGCAACATCACCGGATAAATATTTATCATATCTTGAAGAATATTGACAGAAAGAACAATTAATGATGCGAGGCGTTCCAATATTTTTAATATGCTCTCTCACCTTTTTATACATGGGCATATGGATTGTTGTTATTGCCTCGAAAAGATATACACCCATTTTATCAGCGGTTTTAAAAAGCTCGTCAGCTTCTTTAAAAGTTTTTGTGAACGGCTTTTCACATATTACATTTTTCCCCGCCAATAGACATTTCATAGCATATTCATAGTGCAAGCTGTTAATAACACCTATATAAACCGTATCAACACAATCATCATTTAGGAAATCATCGATATCAAAATGAACCTTTTCTATTCCGTATTTTTTCGAAATATCTTCGCCTTTTTCTTTGGATCCCGGTCTGACACAAAGAGATACAAATTTTATATTTTCTATACAAGAACAGGTTTCGAGGAGAACATTTACAATATATCCGTTTCCCATTATACCAATATTCATTCTTTATTCCTTTCCTATAAAGCAAAAAATTGAGCAAACGCTCAATTTTCTGCTAATATTAAATCTAACCTTATAACTTTTACCGAAAACAAACCATTCTATATCATTTATTTTCGTCTTCTTTTTGGTTTCTTTCCAAATAACCATCAAGCTTAGCTCTGTCAAAATCCATATAACCGCCGTACCATTCTTCTACCTTATCAAGATCATCATTGATAGTATAAGACATTGTGCTAAAATAAATTGGTGCAACAGGACAAAGCTCTAAAAGTTTTTGTTCAATATTTTTTGCAATCTCCGCTCTCTTTTCTGCATTTCCACAATAAATTGCTTCTCTTACAAGAGCATCAAAGGCGTCATCTTTAAGACCGGTGGAATGAACCGCAAAAGAGTCCGCACCTTCCTCTAAAGATATATATCCACCGCTGCACACTGTAGAAAACTGAGCAAGATATGAAAGCGCGTCTGTACAATGCATTGCAAGATCCACACCGATAACATCATATGTGTATTCTGCATATTCGGGTTTTGTGCTAAGCACTCTTTCGTACTCGGTGGCATTTAAGCCCTTTGTGCTAACTGTAAATCCATATTGGCTCCAAACCTCTGCCGCATACTCAGCTACAATCTGTGCAGAAGGATCCTCATCGCTCTTAAGGTAAGAAATGGTGAATTTACCACTGCCTGAGATAGAAGAAATCTTGGAAGTGTCAGCCGATGTAGATATAACTTCGCCCACTTCTTCTCTGAATGTCTTTTTGTTATCAGAGTAGAATACACTGTGAGGAACAACTCCTGTTGCAGCAACTTGACCTGTACCCAACTTATCAACTATTGCTTTTCTATCGAGAGCAGCAGAAAGAGCACTTCTTACTTCCGCATCTGCCAAAGTCGCATTGTTTGTGTTAAAGAAAAACGCATAAGTAGACATGACCTCTTTTGTTGTCACTTCGTACTTTTCATATGTTTCTTTATCAAAAGCATTGAGATAGAAAAGATCATTTTTATCGTATAAATCTATAAACTCGGAAACCTCATATAATTTAGCATTTTTTCCTGAATCATCAGATGCTCCGTAGTAACAAATAAGTCTGTGAGGAAGAACATATTTGTCAAGAGGAATGTCATCTTCCTTATCCGGATCACGCATGAAAAATTGGTTACGCTCAAGAACAATTTGAACATCCTGCTCAATACTTGCTACTTTGAAAGGACCATTTGTACGAAGATCTGTTGCCTTCACATCCCATGTATCGGGGTTTCTTGTAACAACATCTTCTTTAAGAGGAGTAAAAGCAGGAGATGCCACTATTCTCGCAAAAAGATCGGCATCATATTCTCCGTTTCTATCATCTATCGATTCGGTATAACATTCGGGATCTATTGTGACCTCAAGAAGATTCCAGTCCAAAGCTGCAACTTTAAGATCGTCGCTTGTCATGTTACCGGCCTTAACTTCCTCCGCATTCATAATGGGATAAAGCATAGATGCATACGGACTTTCAAAATCGGGAGAAAGTATACGCTTCCACGCAAAAACTACATCATCTGCAGAAACGCGTGAGCCGTCGCTCCAATAAGTTTCGTTAAGTTCAAAGTAAATTCTGTATACTTCATCGCGTTCGTTGTACTCACCATACCACTCATCCGCCAAAAGCCCTTTAACGTCACCATCAGAGTCTATACGGGTAAGACCACTATATATCAAGCTATAGAACTGCATTGTATCTTCATCGTATTGTTGTGAAGCAGGATCAAATGATTCAGGAAAGCTTGCAAGACGAATGGGGATTCTCGCTCCCTTGTCGCCGTCCGAAAGGGTTGAATAGCTGGAAATAAACCCATATGCGCACAATCCGCCTACTAACGCAACAACAATAATAAGCGCAACAATTTTTGACTTGCTCATGTAAAGACCTCCATGAATTTCGAAAAAAACATTTTTTCGGTTAATGATAACTCATTATATCACTTTTTTTCCAAACAATCAATCAAAAACATTCCAAAAAATTATATTCGTTTAAATAAACAAAAATTGCGCTCGCAAAATGTGCATTTTGCACAAAAAATATATTTTTGAAGTTTTTACTTGATTTTGCGCTTTAAAACATGTATAATTAGGCATATATATAATTATTTTTTAGCATTTTGTAGGATGTATTTTATGGCTTACGAAACGAAACAAAAAAAGACAGTGGAGGAAATATTCGAATTCCACCAAGGAGAATGCTTTACCGCAGAAAATATCGTTACCCTTTTAAAACAAGGCGGGATTTCTGTCAGCAGCGCAACCGTATACCGTCATCTTGATTCGTTGGTTAAAAGCGGTAAAGTTGCTAAGATCCCCACTCAATCGGGAATTTTCTTATATCAGTACAACAAATGCAATTCCCGCCCTCACCAGCATTGTTCTCTAATGTGTATTGAGTGCGGCAAAGTTATCCACATGGATTGCAACGAACTTTCAAAGCTTTCCATCCACGTGAAAGAAAAGCACAATTTTTCCATCGATCATTTTAAAACCGTTATTTATGGAAAATGCATTGACTGTGAAACGGAATAATTTCAATACCAAATATTCAAAAATTTAAAGGAGTAAACAACTATGAGCATTCCACGCCCGGAATATCCACGTCCTCAATTTAAAAGAGATAACTGGACAAACCTTAACGGAACATGGCAATTTGATTTTGATTTTGGACTTACAGGCAGAGAAAAAAAGCTTCATGAAGCAGACACCCTTTCCAAAGAGATAACAGTTCCTTTTTGTCCCGAAAGTGATCTTTCTGGAATCGGATATAAAGATTTTATTCCCGCATGTTGGTACAAGAAAGAAATAAATATTGAAAAGAAAGAAAATTCCCGTTACATTCTTCACTTTGGAGCGTGTGACTATCACACTGAAGTTTGGATAAACGGAAAATCCGTGGGCACGCATATCGGAGGATATATCTCTTTTTCATTTGATATAACGGATAAGTTGGAAAACGGAAAAAACATAATTACCGTTTGCGCAACAGACGATCTGCGTTCGCAAAACCAACCCGCAGGCAAACAATGTCACAAATTTGGCTCATTCGGTTGTTTTTATACGAGAACCACGGGCATTTGGCAGACAGTTTGGCTTGAAGAGGTGCCGAAGTCTTACATTAAAATGATAAAAGCGACTCCGGATATTGATAGAAAACTTCTTCATATTGAAGCAGAATGTATTGATGCAAACGGCATGGAGATAAAAGCCGAAAGTCAATTTGACGGCATTGATACAGGAGCGGCAATTGGAAAAGTTTGCGGCAGAACAGCAATTTTTGATCTTCATCTCGCAGAGCTTCACCTTTGGGAAATAGGTAGTCCTCTTCTTTACGATCTTACTCTCACATTGGGAGAGGATAAAGTTGAAAGCTATTTTGGAATGAGAAGTGTTTGTGCAGTTGACGGAAAGCTATACATCAACGGAAAAGGAACGTATCAAAGACTTGTTCTTGACCAAGGCTTCTACCCCGACGGCATTTATACAGCGCCATCCGATGAAGAACTTATAGGCGACATTAAACGCTCCATGGAAGTGGGCTTTAACGGTGCAAGGCTTCATGAAAAGATCTTTGAAGAAAGATTTCTTTACCATTGCGATCGCTTAGGTTACATTGTTTGGGGAGAACACGCGAACTGGGGACTTAACATTGGCAAGCCCGAAGCATGGAAAGGATTTATCCCCGAATGGACGGAAGAACTACAAAGAGATTATAACCACCCTTCAATTATTGGATGGTGTCCTCTCAATGAAACAGGAAAAAATCCAGACCCGGATAATGAAACAGGAAAAAATCAAGACCCGGATTTTGTTAGATATGTCGTAAATTTGACAAGGGCTTTTGACCCATACAGACCCGTTATTGATTGTTCCGGATGGTATCACGTTGATAACATTTCAGATTTTTGGTGTATGCACGATTACGACCAAAATCCCAAAACCTTTAGAGAACATTTTGCTCCTCTTGAAAACGGAGAAAAAGTTGAATGCAGAGTAAGACACGATAAAGGTTACACCACATTTATGAGTGAATATGGCGGAATTCAATGGGCAAACGACAATACAGGCTGGGGATATGGAAACGCTCCAAAATCCGAAGAGGAGCTTCTTGATAGACTTGAAGGCCTTACAGATGTTCTTCTCCAAAATTCAGCATTTACCGGCTTCTGTTATACGCAGCTTACAGACGTTGAACAAGAACAAAACGGGCTTTATACCTATCACAGAAAACTTAAATTCCCCAAAGACAGACTTTACTCCATATTTACCAAAAAAGCTGTTTGGGAAGACTAAAACTTGATTTAGATAAAACAAGGTTCGCCATTTTCGGGCGGACCTCGTTTTTTTGTATATGGTTTATTTAAAAAAATAATTCACGTAAAAATGCCGCATAACATTTTTTTAAGATGTCATGTGGCATTTGTTATTTATTCTATTATGCTTTTTCAGATGTGTAGTTGTCGAAATAACCTTGAATCCAAACAATTGGTGTGCCCTTATCGCCGCTCCCGGATGTAAGGTCACAAAGGGAGCCGATAAGATCGGTGAGCTGTCTTGGAGTTGTTCCTTGGGAAGCCATATTGCCTACAAGGTTATCTTCTTTATTTTTGATGCGTTCGGAAATAGCTGCTTTAAGGGCATCGCCCGAAAGGGTGGCAAAATCATTATCTGCCAAATATTTAAGTTTAATTTCATTAGGCTGTCCCACGAGGCCTGCTGTATATGCGGGAGCAACAACAGGGTCCGCAAGTTCCCAAATTTTTCCGACAGGATCTTTGAAAGCGCCGTCACCGTAAACCATTACTTCAATGTTCTTGCCTGTTGCGTCTTTAATATATTTTTGAATATTATCAACTACCGCCTGACAATCTTTCGGGAAAAGCTTTACAGATGTTTCTGTTGATTTATTGCTGCCCAAAAGTCCAAAGTCTGCATTGAATCCACTTCCGTCAACGGACTCCGTCAAGATTTCATCAAGACAATAAACCGTTTCTGCGCCTGCAGCTTTAAGAAGGCGTTTTGTTCTTGCTCTTGTGTGAATATCTGCGCAAAGAACATTTTTGGTATATTTAAGAATTGAACGGCAATCATTTGCCAAAACAATCTCAACTTCTGCGCCTACAGAAGAAACAAGCTCTTTGTAATACTCGATATAATCAACTCCTGTGAAACGATGCTTTTTATAACCAAAAAGTTCCCTGAATTTTGCTTCTGTTAAAACATCTGTCCAAGGATTAACCCCTGCAGCATCAAGAGAATCCAAATCGACCAAATGATTGCCCACCTCATCGGAAGGATAGCTGAGCATAATATAAACTTTCTTTGCGCCCATTGCAATTCCTTTTAAGCACATTGCAAAGCGGTTACGGCTCATTATAGGGAAAATAACGGCAAATTCGCCCGTGGGAAATTTTGTCTTTATATCTTTTGCAATTTGTTCCACAGTAGCATAGTTACCCTGAGCTCTGGCAACAACCGCTTCTGTTACAGCGACAACATCTTTATCTCTAATCTCAAGATTTTCAGAGGCGGCGGCAGACAATACGCTGTCAGCAACTATTTTTGCTATATCATCACCGCTTCTTATTATAGGTGCACGTACACCGCGGGATACTGTACCAATAAGTCTTTCCATTTCAGTTTCTCCATTTCTGCTTAAAAAAATACTTGACTTTCAAGCATTTATATTATATTATATTTTAGTAAATTAGTCAAATTACAAAACTTAATGATGTTTATAAGGGTTGTTTATGGATATAAAACTTGATCAATATAAGGCTTTCAGCGCAGTAGCAAAATGCGCCAGTTTTTCCATAGCTGCAAGCGAGCTGTACATGACGCAAAGCGCTATCAGCCAACAAATTAAATCACTTGAAGACTCCTTGGGCGTAACGCTTTTTATAAGAGGAAGAAACGGAGCTACATTAACTCCTCAAGGCAAGCTTCTTTTGGGATATGTAGAAAAAGCACTTGAGCTTTTTACATCTGCTGAAAATCATCTGGCGAAGCTTTCAGAACTTGAATCAGGTTCTCTTATAATTGCCGCCGGAGATACCATATCAAAGCATTACCTACTCCCCGCTCTGGAAAAATTCAACACCATATACCCAAAGGTTAAATTAAAAATCATAAACCGTGTAACTTCGGAAGCTATTGACCTTTTACGTACGGGGAAAGCCGATATTGCAGTTATTAATCTTCCATTTGAAGAAGACGTACAAAAACACGGAAAGTTGAATATAAAAAAAGCATTTACTCTTCACGACATTTTTGTTTCCGGAAACAAGTTTGACTATTTAAAAAACACAATTCTCACTCCTAAAGAAATTTCTGATCTTCCCCTTATAATGCTTGAAGAAAAATCAAATTCCAGACTTTACGTTGATAATTTTTTCTCTCAATTAGACATAAAGCTACAACCCGAAATTGAGCTTGGAAGCCATGACCTTTTATTGGAATTCGCTTCATCCAATTTGGGTGTTTCTTGTGTAATTAAAGAATTTGCCAAGATTCCCATTGACAGTGGAAAAATTTTTGAAATTCAAACAACGTCACCTATACCTCCAAGGAGCATAGGGGTTTGCACACTCGAAGAAGTTACGACAAGTGCAGCAACAGACAAATTTCTTGAGCTTTTAGGGATATAAAAAACCTCTTCGGACATTTATCATCCGAAGAGATTTTTTTGTTTTTCACCACTATCATTAAAATCAAATTCAACTTTTCCATCTTTTAGTTTTAAAACCGCATCAAATGGTTTTCCATTTTTGGATATAAACCCATTTAATTTTTCAGTGCTCCCATTTTCCAAAAGAGAAGCAAGGTCAGAAAGTGTTATTATCCTTCCGCAAAGTCTGAAAGGTACAGACAGTTTGCATCCTTCCTTATACCCTTCACAGTAATATCCAAATTTACCTCGCTTTATATTTTTTCCACAAGTTGGACAAATGCCGCAAATATCACCATAAATTCCAAAATTTGCTTTCTCACCCTTGCCAAAAACAGCGGCGATTTCTTCTTTAGCCAATTTTACACTTTGTGAAATTTCCATTTCGCCCCTATACACTTTCTTAAGAGCTTGTCCTAACTGTGATGTTTTATACTTGTCCATTTCAATTCCCAGAAGTTCAAGCGATTCTACAAGAAACTCACCGCCCGGAAGAATTGTATAAACATCTTTTTTTAATTGGATATATCCGCTCGTTATGGCGTTATTAATTATGCCCGTTCGTGTTGCCTCTGTACCAAGCTCAAGGCCCTCGAAAATAGCCCTATATTCTTCTTCATCACTCTTTTCCGAAGCATTGCTTTTTTCGTCTCTAAAAGGGTTTTTAAGATAGTTGTTCAATGTTTCTATAGTATAATGCTTTGGCGGAGTTGTTTCTTTCTCTGTAGGCTTAAAGCAAATATTTACATTTTCCCCTTTTTCAAGAGGGGGCAATACTTTATCTTTACCGGAATAGTCATCAAATTTTGTCCATCCTGCTTGTGTTATTACCATTCCTTTAAGAACAAATTCTTCGTAGTCGCCTACTTTTATCTTGATTTCTGTTTTCTGTGCCGTGCACTCCTCAGAGCAAAAAACAGCGACAAATCGGCGAAAAACCGCCTTATAGACTATCATTTCTTTTTCGCTAAGATGCTCCTTAGAAGGAATTTTATACGTTGGCGTAAGTGCGGAGTGAGACTCTATTTTAGAATCGTCAAATATATTTTTGCCTTCTTTGAACTCAACAGGATATCCTAAATTTTTAACATTTAAAAGGATTTTTTTGATTTTATCTTTTTCTGTTGTGGCAAGATACTCTGAATTTGTTCTTGGATATGTAATATAGCCCGATTCATAAAGCTTTTGCAAAATTGCAAGACTTTCCTCCATGGGCATTTTATATTTTTTTCCAAGATAATTTTGAAGTTTAGACAAAGAATACAACTTTCCAGGATGAATTTTGTCATTTTTGCGTTTGACATCCGTAACGACCGCACCTGCATCATTGTATTTTTGAGCAAGCTGCTCTGATAACTTATATTCTTCTTTTTTAAATTTTGTTTTGCTTACAAGCTCAACTTCAGTATCTTTAGTTTTTTCCTTGCTTGAAATTACAAAGTATTTATCCTTAACAAAATTTCTTATTGCCATATCCCTGTCGTATATAGCCTTTACCACAGGAACTATGACACGTCCAACTCGGAGAAGCGTCCCCGTCTTCAAAGTTGCAAATCGTGTTAAATTAACGCCGTATAACCAATCTATATACGTTCTTGCAAATCCTTCATTGGCGAGATTGTCATAATCTTTTTCATCCCGCAAAGAGTCGAGAGAAGCACCTATTGTTTCGGGAGTTTGATCGGGCATCCACAAACGCATAAATTTTTTGTTTTTTCCGGCAAGAGCTTTTTCCACACAGATTCGAATGATTATTTCGCCTTCCCTGTCTGCGTCTCCCGCGTTCACAATACAAGTTACATCTTCCCTATTACTTAACATTTTTATTAATGCAAACTGTTTCGAAACACCTTCATCTGCATTTCCACCTTTTCCCTTAAGCACAAAATGAAAATCCGAAGGGAAACATGGAATTGTATCCATCGTCCATTTGCCCACAGGAGTTTTGGTGTAATATTCAATATCTGCAAGGGAAAACAAATGGCCGAATGCCCATGTAACAATATATGTTTCGTTTTCATAGTATCCGCTTCGCTTTGTCATATTCCCTATAGCAGATGCAATATTTCTGCCAAGACTTGGTTTTTCGGCTATAATTAAAATCATAATACACCTTTTAACAGACGAAAACGGCGTAAATCGCCGTTTTCGTCTGTATTTTCAAATTAAA
Source organism: uncultured Oscillospiraceae bacterium (assembly GCA_964509125.1). Classification (GTDB taxonomy): domain Bacteria; phylum Bacillota; class Clostridia; order Oscillospirales; family CAG-382; genus SIG653. The sequence continues at coordinate 14,467 of CAZDVZ010000013.1, forward strand.
GAGTAAACATAAAGAATTTCAAAACTTCCATATAATCTTTTGCAACAAATAAGTTTGTCGTTTCATCTATTGCTTTAACGCCGGGATAAAAAGAAGCTCTGTATGCTTTCAAATGTTCCTTATGCTGAACTGTTACCTCAAATGTTTCCGGAAGTTTTATTAAGCATTTGGAAACATCTTTGCTTAATGCTTCTTTCATTTTTTCTTTGATCAAATCACAAGCTACTTGAGGTTGCAACGACATGGAAGCACCGCCCATACCCTCGGAAACAGCAACGGTTGTTATTTCCGGTACAAGCTTTTTTGCACTTTCACAAAGCTGTTTATCGCCTGATAAAAAAACTGTTGGCACTCCCAAATATGCGGCTGTATAGGCATTCATTACAAACTCACTTGTGACGATACCGTTTATTGTTACTTTGGCAACGGAACGATTCATTGTGTGTGCAAGAGGGTTACCGTTTGTACTTGCAGCACTGTGATATCCCGTAAAACCCGCCGCGTTAAATGTTCCGTCTATGCCTGCCATCATGCTAAATGGATGCTTTGACCAATCACGAATAATCTTAACTTGGGAAGGAAGCATATCGGGATAGATATTTCTTGCAGAATCATGGGCGTCTTTAACCACCACATCGCTATACCCCGATTCGATTGCGCCTTCACAAGCAGACCGAACCTCGTTTGACATTTGCTTCAAAAAATACGATGAATATTCGTTATCAGTATTTGTTTCCTGCCAATTGGCAATTCCACAAGTGCCCTCAATGTCAGAACTTAAAAAGAATTTTTTCAATTTTTAGGACCTCCAGAATTTATCAGTCAACATTAACTGTGTCAAATTTGTCACCGGTGGCAAGAAGTCTGTTATAACGAATTTCAACCATTGTCAAGAAATCAAGCCAGAGATCACCATCGTGTACGAATGTTCCCGTAGCAAAAGAATATCTCATTTGCATAGGACAATTTTTCTTATTAGGTGCCATATCATAATGTTGGAAAATGCTGTCCAAGCCTATGTCATGCTCAATAAGAAGCTGTGCAACGAGCTGCGCGGCGTTTTCATATGCAAGTTTAAACTGTTTTTCCCACGCTTCATATTCAGCACCCCAATAGTCAGACGATACTGCGCCGGAACCATCACTTGCAGGGAATCCATTTACACAAATTTCAATTCCTATTCCATTCTTATTTCCTTGACCTTCAGCTCCGTCGCTTGCGTGCCACGCAACTTCATCTGTAGGAAGATGCTGGTATATCTCGTTATTGTCAACAGTAAAGTGCCAAGAAGTCCATACAGCGTCATGATTTAACTTATAAAGAGCATGATTTGCGGCGCCTGAACCACTTGAATAGTTTCCTGTATTATGAATTATAATACAGGTCTTTTCCGCGATTGTACCGGGACGATCCTGTGAGCCCTCCGCCATTATTGAGGATACACCATTAATCTCTGTTTTGGGAACGATATTCTCTACATATGTGTTCATTATAACCGCATAACCATTCCAACTGGAAGCAAATTCATCTACAGAGATTTTTTTGGTTTTACCTGTCAAAATATCATAAACATAATATGTCTCTGCTTTTTTCTTTCCTTCAAAACCGTAGATTATGTAGAATGTTTGTGTTTCATCATTATAGCAGAGAACTTGTTGATTTTTTTCAAAAACTCTTGCTACGCCTTCTGCATCAAGGTAATCTATAAAAGAATCTATGCCCAAAGAATGAATATACTCGCAAATTGCCGCAAGATTGTTATAAGAACCGGAAGCTTCGTCGAAAATTTTTGATGTTGTACCTGTGATGTCAGGTTCAAGACCAGTCGTTGAAGAAACAAGACAAGCAACTCCCGCAACACCTGATTTTTCAGCGGACGTTGCACTAACTCGTGAAACCTTTAATTCTGATTTTTCAATTTTTACATTATCTGCATAATTGGAGTCAAATACTTTAACACTATCAGTAGTGAATGTAAAATAATCAAGTTCCGGAGATTTTCCATCGGCAGAAGCAATAAGTTTTATTTTTATTCTAACCTTACCGTTGGATGCGCCGTTTTTCATATAAACTCTTGAAGATGTAACTTTAACCATATCATCTTCGTAAGGAGTACAATTAAGAACATTTTCGGTAATCGTTGCTATCTGCAACCAAGAAGAAGATATTCCGTTCCCATCAGCCACAGAAACGTATATCTCAGCGGAACCGCCGTTGTATGTTATATCCCAACCGGTATACAAAACCTCAAATGAGCCCGCATCAATTGCAGAAGAGATATACATACCTTCTTTTTTGCCATCATCAAGTATCATTTGTCTACCGTAGATCTTTGTACCGTAAAGTCCTCCGGTGCAATCGTAAGCATAGTAGAATTGTGTATGATACGACATGAGAGCAGTTTTGGCCTCTATAGGTTCAGTTCCCTCCTTAACGAGAGTGAGTTTACCTGTAGAAGGAACAGCATCATACATACTTGTCAAACTAGACACCTCGCCATATTTACCTATTTTAGAAAAGTAGTTATAAGTAACAACATACTCCGATTCGTTTGCAATGTGTTTACAAAGCGTATCGCCTGCTTTATAATCTGCTATTTTGTACTTTTCTCCCGTTACTCGGTCGTAGCATTCCGCCGAAGATTTGCTGAATCTCATATAATAAATCTTGTTGGAAATATGAGATCCTCTGCACAAACTATCCTGAACAGGGAATATTTTTTCACTTCTGTCAGCCTCAGAGAAAAGATTTTCACCGTATATTAAAATGTTTTCATACGAAGCGCCTGTAAGAGCTACCAACGTGGGATATACATCATATACAGTGGCCAAATCGGTGTATTCAGAGTTTTCAAGCCCAATAATCATCAATGGAACATTATGCGCAGTTGCTGCATTAAATCCACCGTTAAGGAAGGTTGCACAAGATTTATCGATCTCATCATATGTATAATCAAGCATGGGTGAAGAACCATAAATCACAATCAAAGAATCGTCATAAAGTCCTGCTGATTTTAATCCTTCTATAAAGGCTTTAAGAGCCGTGTCAGCCTTTGCAGCAGCATTGGCATATCCTGTAAGAAGTCCTGCATTTGTTACAGACTGCTCTGAGTATTCAGAAGGGATGTAAGGATAAAGAGAATCTATATTGGAAATAAAGTAAAAGCTCTTTCCGTTAGATGATTTTATCTCCTTCAAGGCAGCACTGTAGATGGCATTGTCGGAACCGTCCAGCGTGTTCACTTCATCGAAGCCGTATCTTGAAAGCATATCATCTGCAGAAGCAAATCTATCGTCATTGCCCGTAAATGCTAATGATGCATATCCGTTATTTTTTAAAACATTTGCCAAAGAATTAAACTTCACGCCGCTTTTATCTTCAATGGAATATGCCAACGGAGAAAGAAGAGAATTAAAAACTGAATACTCTATATCTCCTCTATCGGTAGCCTGATTATAAAAGTTGCTGAAATAAATTCCTTCGTCCTTTAAACCGTTAAGAAAAGGCGTAACGCTTCCGGAATCCGCATTCATGATTGAATTAGAAATGGAATTAAGCTGAATCATAATAATATTTTTACCATTAGCTTTTCCATCATTTTGGGAAGACGCAATCGTATTTGTTAAATGGCCGTCAAGATCGTCCGAAATGCTAAATTCGTCGGAAACGTCCGACGATTCATCTGTTGATTCTTCTGTAGCATCGCTACTTTCCACAGACGAAGAATCGAGGCTGCTCTCGGATCGGTCTCCGGATCCGCAAGAAGCAACAGCGGAAACTACCATGAACATCGCTAACATAAATGCTAATTTTTTTGCGCTTTTCATATGTACCTCTCTTTTAAGAAATATTTGTATAGGGAGCTGAAAGGACATTCCCATCTATTGAAACTTAAATCCTTTAATATCAAAGAATGTCCCATTCCCCTTCAATACACTAAAGTTCGCTTACCTCTCCTTCCGACGAGAAAGAAACATTTTCATCTATACTCTCATCGGAAACGAAAGAACTATCGGGCATAATATCGGAGAAAAACTCCGAAACGTCATCTTCCACGCGAGAAACTACATCTTCACCGCCGGAAATAACCTGTGATACCACTCCGCCGTCAGAGTCTTCTTGAGTGATAACTCCATTTTGAGCATTACCGGAGGTATCTCCGTCATCGCCATCACCGCAAGAAACAAAAAGCAACGAAACCGAACAAAGTGATATTACAAAAATTAATGTTTTGAATATTCTGTTCATACTATTCCTCTTAAATTTTAGTTGGCTTTCACCAAAGATAGTATAAACAAAATACCAAATTATATTCTAAATCATTAATTCCAAAAATCGTCATCCACGCTCAATTCATTTTCTCCCGTTTCATAATAGAACGTATAATCTTCGGGAATTTCAAAAACTGCGTATTCGGGATACGAGTCGGACGAACAAAGAATTAAATTTGCATCACAATACTCATCTCCAACCATATACTGAAATCCTAACCACGAATCATCGGTTTTTCTGTATAAATGGATTATAGAAGTTTTTTCATCCAAAGCATACTTTACATATCTGCATTCAACGTCAAAGAAAACGCAGTTTCCCTCTTCTATAATTTCGTCGCTGAACAATTCAATAAAAAGCGGGCTAAAAGAAGCAACTTCATAAGTTTTGGAATCGTCATCAAACACAAATGTTGCCCTTCCGTTACTGTAATACCATTTATATATATCGCCTTCTCTAACAGTTGCAAAAGCGTCTTCACCTTTTATGGCAATTTCTCTTAAACAAGTATTGCTTCCGCTAACGGTACGCACTTTAAGATAGTAATCACCATCATCAATAACAGAATGAGACATTTTTTCATCAGGAAATTTTTCAACCGCACCCGGAGCCACAGAAATATCTTCATTGCTTTTATCTTCAGAAACTTCGGAAACTTCAGATGCTTCAGAAAAATCTTTAGCCGACTCAGATGATGACTCGTCATCGCTTGATGATCCGTCCTTTTTTGAACACGAAGTCAAAGAGAAAATTACTATTGCAGAAAGGAAAATTATAAAAAATTTTTTCATACTATAAACCTTTCAATATATAACAAAAATACTATTTGAATGATCATTATAACAGGAATACCGATCATAAAGCGTTTATGGCGTGTTTTATGACGAATAAGCTTCATTGTCACAAAGATGCCTAAAGAGCCGCCCATTATTGACAAAAGGAAAAAATTTCTTTCCGGCACGCGTCTTTTTTTAAAATGTTTAGACGCATACTTATCAAAAACGGTAATGATAGCAGACATCACGGTGATAAAAATGATCCAAAGGTATCGAATTTTCATCTTTTGAAAAATTCCTCGATTTTAGATTTTTCCGCATTAATGCTACCTTGAACAAGTTCACTATCTCCGCCGCCTCTTCCGCATAGCGCAGAATTCATTTCTCTTGCAAACTGCCTCATATCCAAGTCTTTTCCGACGACGACATATCGATAATTGTCGCCCCCCAAAGCGCAAAAGACACCGCAAAGTCCAAAAATTTCGCAGCCTCCCGTAGCAAGATAACGCATGAAAATAGGATCGTTTATGTCTGTAAACAAACATCGTCTTCCATCTTCTTTCGCCTTTTCAAGCATGAGCGACGAAATTTTATTTTTGAGGCCGTTTCCGTCTTGCTTCAACTTTTTGTTTTCCTCCATAAGACGCTCCACAGCTATGTAAAGCTCATCTTGCTTTACAGAAAGAAGTGCGCTTGAAGAAGAAACCAAAGTCACCATTTTATTATAGCGATCCAATGCATCAAAGCCGCAAAGCATATGAATGCGGACGCCGCCTTTGTAATTTATAAACCCTGTTATTTTTATTATTCCTATCTCGCCTGTTTTACATACATGAGGAGCGCAACAAGCACATTTGTCATATCCTTCCACGGTCACAATTCGAACATTTTCCGTTAGATCCAGCTTGCTGCGATAATTCAAAGACAAAAGTTCTTCCCCTGAAAATACCTGTGCATATACAGGAACATCGGAAACAACCGCTGTATTTGCAATATGCTCAACAAACAAAAGCTGTTCCTCGGTTAAAACGCCGTTTATATCAAGAGTCACATCGTCACTTCCCATATGGAAACCCACATTGTCAAACCCAAAATGTTTGTGTATCAAACCGGAAACGATATGTTCTCCCGTATGATTTTGCATTCTTCGAAAACGAATGTCATAATTGAGAAGCCCTGTAACATCCTCACCCAAAGGAAGCTCTTTCGAACAATAATGATAAATTATCCCATTTTGTTCTTGTGTGTCCAAAACCAACACAACATCTTGTTGAACTTTTGTTCCTTCTTCGGTGACACAATAAAAATCCGATTCTGTTCTATCACCCGTGAGAATATATCCTTCATCTCCCTTTTGACCGCCGCCCTCAGGGAAAAATGCTGTTTGATCAAGCACGATCTTATACATATTTTTTTCTTTTTCACAGCTCTCAACTTTTGCTGTAAAAAGCTTTAAATGACTGTCATTTTCATACAAACGGTTTATCAATTTTTTACCTCAAATTTTAAATAATTAAAAAAGATCTATCTCTTCCTCTTCAATCTCGCCAACGTGAACATGAAGACGGTCTATACGGCGTGAAGACATTTCCGTAACGGTGATAGTCAAATTTTCAAAGGTGAGCGTAGATTTTTCTACTACATCACCTTCAAGCATATCGGTGATCCAGCCGCCCACGGTAGCGTTATCGTCATCGAATTCCGCATCCTCTAAATCGAAGAAATCGAAAAAATCGAAAATACGCATATCGCCGCTTATGTCATATTCGCTTTCACTTATTTCGGTCACTTCCACCTCAACATCGTCGGACTCGTCCCAAATCTCACCAACAATTTGTTCAAGGACATCTTCCATGGTCAAAATTCCCATGGTTCCTCCATATTCGTCGGTAACGATAACCATATGAACTTTGGTTTCCTTCATTTTTGAAAGAACCTGAGGTAAAGGCATTGTTTTATGGACAAAAACAGGCTCCATTAGAATGCTTCGAATATTAACTCTTTGATCTTCTCCTATAGAAGCAAGAGCTTTATAAAATCTGTTAAGATGCAATATGCCAATTATATTATCTACCGTATCCTCATAAAATGGGATTCGAGAAAATTTAGACCCTGTAATAACTTCAACAATGTCACTATAATCGTCATCAATATCAAGATAAACCATATCAACACGCGGAGTTATTATTTGATAAGCTAAAACTTCATCAAAATTCAAAGCATTTTGTAAAAGATCGCTTCTGTCTTCTTCAATAACGCCTTCACTTTCTGCAAGTTCAATCATGCTTTCAAGATCGTCCTCCGTTACAATGTCTGACCGTTCTGCCGCGCGCTTCCAAATTTTAGAGAGCACGGAGACGATAAAAACAACAATTTTGTTTAGAGGAAAGAAAACGGTATTCAATATTTTCATTGGGAAAGCAAAAAAGTAAACAACTTTATCTGCCAACGCTTTGGCTACAATTTTCGGAACGATCTCACCAAAAATAAGAACTATCAATGTCATTACAATGGTTGCTATCCACGCAAAGCTTTCGCCCAACGCTCCAATTACAACAAGTGTTGCAAGGGAAGACGAAGCCGTATTAACCAAATTGTTGCAAATTAAAATAGTGGAAAGAGTATCCTCAAATTTATCTGTAATTCCTTTTGCACACTTAACAAGAAATGTGGGTGAATCTTCGTATTTCTGTTTCATTCTCATCTTATTGGCAGATAAAAACGCCATTTCAGATGATGAGAAAAAAGCGGAAAGCGCAACAAGAAAGACAATAAGCAATATATTTATCATCATACCGCCTCACCGCCCCTCGTTGCATCCTCTTCATCATATATTTCGCCGACAAGTTCTTCTAAGATATCCTCAACAGTAAGAACTCCAATAAGCTTATTTTCGGAGTTTTTAACAACTGCAAGGGTTATCTTCTTAGAACTCATTTGAGACAAAAGTTCATCAAGAGGAACTTTATCGGAAATGAAATACGGTGGATCCATAACACTTCTGAGAGTCATGCCCTCGCCGCCGGTCTCTATATATCTCTTGAGTAATTTTCGAATTTGGATTATTCCCAATACGTTACCATTCTTTCCTATTACGGGAAAGCGAGAATGTCCGGAAGACTTTACCTTACTGACGGTTTCGTGAAGATCGTCGTACATATATAGCGTTTCAACTTGTTCCCACGGAGTAACTATTTCTCCTGAAAGCAGGTCAGAAAACTCAAGGGCAGAAGAAAACAACTGTGCCATTTCCTCATCTTCAGAGGCGTTTTCCTCAACATAGTTGTCTACAATGCCATAAATTTCATCTTCTGTAACCGTCGGAGTTTCTTCTGTCATTTTGTTAAATGGTTTTTTAACTAAACCCGAAACTTTTCCAAAAACGAACACTAAAGGCTTGAATACTTTAAAAAGTATTACAATGGGGGCTGAAGCAAAAAGAGCGAATTTTTCATTACAATCTTTTGCAAAGCATTTGGGGATCATTTCCCCAAAGAAGAAAATCGCCACAGCAGTTATCAAAGTAGATACCGAAACATTCATTCCGCCAATAAGCCCTGCAATAAGTGTAGAAAGCGTTGCCATGGAAATGTTTACAATATTGTTTCCAATAAGTATGGTAGTAAGCGCATCTTCATAATTATCCATAATATACAAAACGCGTTTTGCGCTTTTTTTTCCATCATCTGCAAGAGCCATCATTCTAATCTTATTAACAACCGAGAGTGATGTTTCCGCACCGGAAAAAAAGGCACTAAATACCATAAGAACCGCAAAACAAATAAAGTAAGTCAGTAAATTACTGTCTGTGGGAGTGTTTCCTGATAAGGCTAAAAAACTTCGCCCTATAGGACTGCCGTCGTCCATTTAAAATGTCACCAACCTTTTTATTATATTAAACAAAGCGCATAAACACTTTGCCACATTTCGTATTTTATCATAAAAAAAAGTTTTTTGCAATAGATTTTGCCAAATAGATATAATTTATTTTCCCCCGAAATAAAATATACTGTAAGGAGGTATGAAAAAATGAGATTTAAAAAAGAGAATTTTTACACATTAATTTTTGCTGCCGCAGTACTTATTGCAATTCCTTTGGGAGTTTATTATTTTCCAAATGAAAATAATGAAATCAATTCATCAGACGCCCAGTTTTCGCTTTTGGAAGCTACCGATGTTTTAGCGGGTATAGAGTGGGAGGATGTTTCTTTGCCCCAAGGGGCAACCGCCATAATTCCGGCAGACCTTTCGGGAAAAAGTTTTGAAAACAACACAAAATACAACGTAAATATGGAAAGTCTCAAATTTTCGCCTTTCGAGATATCCACAACAGGCCCCATCGTATTAATAATACATACATACGGAACAGAGGGATATTCTTCCGAAGGATATATCACAGCGAGTTCAACACTCAAAAGCGCGGACAGCTCCCTTAATGTGATTTGTGCCGGAGAAGCGTTGGCGCAAACACTTACAGAAAAAGGCATACCCGTTCTTCACGACAAAACACTTTATGATGAAATAAGCTATAGCAAAGCATATACCCTTTCAATAGAAGCGGTTGAAAAACATATGAAAGAAAATCCATCCATAAAATATGTCATAGATATACAAAGGGATTCTGTTTTTTCTCAAAACGGAAACTGTATAAAATCAGTAGCCAAAACAGAAAAAGGATTTTCGGCACAAATTGCTTTTATTTCCGGAAGTGATGAAAACGGAGCAGATTTTCCAAATTGGAAAAGCAACCTTGCGTTGACGGTTGCTCTTGAAAATGAACTTAAAAAAAACAACCCGAAGCTCACGAGAGGAGTTTCTCTCATGCCTTCGGGATATGGTCAATATACTTGTCCGGGTTTTATTACTGTTGAAATCGGCACATCGGGCAATACGCCCGAAGAAGCCCAAACGGCATCACGTTTTTTGGGTGAAGCTTTTGCAAATTTAATTATTTCCTAATGCCTCTTCAAGAGCTGCGGCAAGCTGATCTGCGCAGGAAGTGGATTTAAATCCGCAAGTATTACCCTTTAAAATGCGAATGACCTCCTGTGCCTTCATGCCGTCCACAAGCTTTCCTATAGCTTTAAGGTTTCCGTTGCAGCCGCCGCTAAAAGAAACATTTTTAACACAATCGTCCTCTGTAAGCTCAAACTGTATTGTGGAAGCGCAAACTCCTCTTGTTCTGTATTTATACATCTTATCATCTCCATATGTTTTTTTAGATTATATCATGGTATTTTCCCAAAGTCAAGATGAAAGAGAATCTTAAAAAAATAGCATAATCAATAAACAATTCCTTTGGAGCGCTGTTACTCTCCAAAGGAATTGCTTTTTTTCGCAAGCTTATTAATGCTTAAACAAGCTTAAATATTCTATTATTCAAGGTAAATGTTGCATTGGGTTGCAATTCAATATACAAGGTATCATTCGGCACGACGAGACAGATCATACCTTCGGAGATCTTATATTCTGATTCATATACCAATATTCCGTTTTCGTAAAGGAAATATGTTGCATCGTTACTAAGGTTGATGACCATTTCCGTCTCTCCCGTGTCAAGGTCATTATTTGTGGAGAACGTGGCAACAGTAGCATTAGAATACTCCGTTTCGTAAAGTTCCACGCTTTTTAGCGCATACGGAAGCAGGAAAACAGTATATGTTTCGGCAGTATTGTCAAACTGAACATAGTCCATTTGAAGTAAGAAGCCTCCGTCCATAGCGGTAAGCTTATGGTGAGATGTTCTTGCTCTCCCCTTTAAATACACAGCTGTAAAGCTTGAATCTTGGGGAAATGACTCTATCATTTGGAACATTTCATCATTGGCAAAAAGTGATTTTAGCGTTTCATATTCTTCTGTTGTTTTAGTAAAGGAATAAAATCCATTATGCTCCGCAAAGCTACCAACGCCCTCGAACACGAAAATGTCGGGAGATTCAACAAGCAGCGGTGTACCATCAACCGGGGTGGTTGGAATATTGGGCATTTCAGGCTCTATTATTCCTGCGGCTACCTCTTCAAGGTATATCTTATACATTTTTTCGTCCAGCCCCATAGCGGTAAACACTTGTGGATCCATTTCATCAATTTTGGCAAATGTTGAAGGGTTAGCAGTGGCATATGCGCCTTCACTCGTTTTGAAAAGAATTTCTGAAGCATAATCAGACAAATTTAATTCGAAAAAATATTTTTCAAGGTCAGGCTGTTTAACAATGCTGAAATATGAAACGTATTTAGATGCGGAGAAGTAAAATGTTTCGATTCCATTTTCGTATCTTTCATAGCCCGATGAAAGGCAAGAATAAAATCTGTCACCGTTTTTTACTACCAACATAAACTCCACTCCAACGCCTTCGATCTCAACCTTTAAAACCATTACGTCACATTCACCAACGCCCACATTTTCTGCAAGGAAGTCCATTTGGGAGGTTACTTCCATTTTAAAATACTTTACGTTGCAAACGGTTATTTGATAAATGGCATACGCATATATTTCGCCGTCATAATCCGGATCTATTGGAATGAGAGTCCATACATCTTCAGGTGGAAGACATACATCTTCAGGTGGAAGACATACATCTTCAGGTGGAAAAGTCCATTCATCTGCTATAGGATCACCTACCAACGGTATTGAAACATCATCGACGGAAACATCGATGCCAAAAGAGCTATTTAAAGAATAAGATTTCTTTTCATTGTTTTCTCTCAAAAGCAGCCAACCGGAATAATACGCCAACTTATCAAGGCTGTCAATCTCCACTTGCTCAATAATGGACGACTCGGATTCTGTATTCATCGGCGGAAAGAGAATATCATTATCACTCGACAAACCGCCTTCAACGGAAGGAACGTACGAATCCATTTGATCGGCCTTAAAGTCATCAGCCGAATATGTTGGTGTTTCTTCTGCTTGAATAGAATTTTCGTTCAGTCCATCGCTTTCCGACACATTTGGATGTGTGAAAAAATCTTCATCCTCTGAGGCTTCTTTTCGGGAAGAAGTATGTGTACCGCTTTCATCGCCTACCACTTTGCCGTCGTGAAAAAACGGTAGATTCATCGCCGCAACAACACCAATTACAACAAGGACAAAACAAGCCGCAACCGACATCAATTTTTTCCACGGAACAGCAGGTTTTATGGAAGTCACGCCAAGGGCAGATTCTATTATTTCATCATCAATTTCACCGATTTGGTCAACCATATTATCTAAATTTTTGTTTGAGGCTCTATTATTTTCGTTACTCATATACACCCTCCTCTTTCAGCTTCACAGCAAGCTTTTTCCTCAATCTGTGAAGCTTTACGGATAACCTATTTTCAGAAATGCCGAACCGCTCTGCAATTTCGTTTACCGATTCAAGAAGAAAATATCTTCTGACAAAAATTGCTTTATCACCACCGGAAAGATGAGATACAAAGTCATTTAACACCCTATTTAAATGTTCAGAATTAATATGTTCTGCAACACCGTCTGTAATAGAAATACATTCTTCCAGCTCTCCGAGGGGCAAGGTAGAATCCGCATCTCTTTTTTGTCTTGTATTGAATCTCAACCGATTTATAGCTGTTCTACGAACTATTTTGCAAGAAAACGCCATAAGGCTTTCAGGCTTTGCGGGAGGAATTGCGTTCCAGATGGCAAGACAAGCATCGTTCACACATTCTTCTGCGTCTTCTTCGTTTCTCAACACATTTATAGCAACGCTTTTCAAAAGTCGGCCATACTTTTTCAAAAGCTCGTCAACAGCATTTTCGCATCGGGAATGAAACATTTCAGTTATTCTTACGTCTTCCATGGCAAACCTCCAAATAACCTTTTCACCCATTATGTCAACATTTAAAATGAAATCTTACACTGATTTTTCAAAAATTCAAAAAGAGGGTGCAATAATTTTTGCATCCCCTTTTGTCCAAGATTAGATATCAAGTAAATATGCAATAAGCAAATTAACCGTACTTGTTAAACCATCTATATGTGTTCTTTCAAGGCCGTGACTACAATATACTGCCATCCCGAACACTGCGTTTTTCAAATTGTTACCCGCTCTCACAGAGGCTGCGGCATCAGTGCTATAATGATTATACACATCCACAGCATATTTTACGTCCACCTTTTTAGCAAGAGAAATAAGGTGGTTTGTCAATTCATAATCATACGGCATCGCAGAATCCTTTGCACATATACTTACAGAGCGCTCTGTGCCATCATGTTCAGGACCTACAAGACAAATATCCAATGAAATAAACTCAGATATTCCTTCGGGAATATATGTTCCCCCCATGCCGATCTCTTCGTAATATGGGAACGCAAAAACAGTGTTATATTTCGGCTTAAGTCCGTTTTCTTTCATATATTTAAGTGCAGACAAGCAGCAAGCGACGCCGCCTTTATCATCAATAAAGCGTGTTTTTACATATCCGCTTTGTGTAAATGTGAAGCGGGGGTCAATGGAAATATAGTCTCCGTTTTGGATGCCTAAAGATTTTACATCTTCTTTTGTATTTACATCTTCATCAATTAGTACTCGTAATGTATTTTCGTCTCTCACCAAAGAATTGGCATCATCGAACACATGAACAGAATGAGACTGGCAAATAATAAGTCCTGTATATTCTTTACCATCTCTCGTATGGATCACAACAGATTCACCTTCCATGCTCGGAATAAGACCGCCGCCCAACTTTTTAAGACGAAGAGTGCCGTCACTATCTATGCTTCGTACAACAAAGCCCAAAGTGTCAAGATGAGAGCCTACAAGTACAGTTTTGGAAGTATCTTCCCCTGCTATTTTGATATACGCCGTATGTTTATTATCAACTGAAACTTCAAACCCAATCTGTTTTGCCATTTCAGCTATGATAGGTTCCATTTTTACATAATATCCCGTGGGACTTGGTACAGATATCAATTTTTCCAAAGAATCTATAAGATATTTCGAATCGATTTGATATTTCATTTTCATTTCCTCTTTTCCGTTTTTCTAACACAGTATATCACACCATGTTTTAGTTTTCAAGAGTTTTTGCCTAAAAAAAATGGAGTTGCAAAACAAGTTTGCAACTCCAAATACCGTTAATTTAATTATCCACAGATCCAATCTTGATTATCAAGAAGATAATTTGCAATTGTATCGTTGAAAATATCATATCCCGCATCGTTGGGATGAACTGTATCGCAAAGATAATCTTTTACATTTGATTTGCTGTGGAATTGAGAATAAATGTCAACCAACGGACATTGTACCGAAGCGGCAACATTCTTCATTGTTTGGATAAACTGAGGATATACTGTTGCAAGTCCGCCATAAGCTGCATAACGGTCATAATCAAGACTTGCAATGTTAATGTCGTTGGGAGCCATATAAACTACCTTCGCACCAATTGCTGCACATTTATCACAAAGTTGCAAAAGTTCACTTCTATATGTTTCGAGAATCGTTGCATCATAATAATATTGAATACAATCGTTAATACCAAACATGATGAGGACGATATCAGGATTATACGTTGTAACATCTGCATCGAATCTCTTAAGTGCTTCTGTTGTTCTGTCGCCGCCAACACCGGAGTTAATGATATATGTACCGATTCTATCGGAAACCGCTTCTGTCCATCCACCGTTTGCCGTAACGCTATCACCAAGAGCAACAATAGTCATGTCATTATACTTTGTTGTGGGAACAGTTCTTTCAATGTATTCAACTGTAAAATATGCGTTAGTTACAAGGTTACCTGCTTCAAGTGTTCCCGTAAGATCAAGAGTTTTATTTGTAAAGTCAATACCGCTTGGACGAAGAATATCGCCGGGACGAATCTTTGACCAAACCTTAAACTGTTCTTTACCAAATGTTCTTCCCTCTCCCTTTGAAGGATCGTATGCAAACACTATCGCTATACCCGTTGAAGAAACTTGTTTATAAAGATTACGATGAGATGCAACAATTTCTGTTACAATATAACCGTCAACTACTGCGCTGTATTCTGCAACCAATTTGTATTGATACAGTCCCTGTACATACTGACCGGGATATACCATATGTGTTTCGTTCACATAATTGGTTGTCCAAAGATTTGAAATATTATCCGCAAGATAAAGCTTATCTGTACCGCCCGCCTCCGGAATAGTAGGAGCAACAGACTCTGCGTTTCCGCCGTAAACTTCAATTTCACCTATAGCCAAAACAAAAGTGCTGCTTACAAAAGTAACTCTTACAAACATAGCCGAAACTTTCGAGTTAAGACGGTAAGAATATTTTCCGCCTAATGCCAATGTTTGATAGTCTGTGAGCGTGGTAAATGTTGCACCATTTGTTGAAATTTCAAGAGTTACTGTACCATATTGACGGTTTCCGCCTTCGATAACGCCGCAAACATTGATTTCATCTATGTCAACATAGATAGAACCAAGATTTACCGTCACGGAAGATGTGGCCCCCGTTCCCGTGAATGCTACAGTTGCACCTGATGTTTCAGTAGAAGCTGCATAACCATCTGTAAGTATTGTGCCGTTATCCTCCTTACCGCTAAGGAATGAACCGTTAGTTGTATATGTTTTACCAAGAGCATAGTTTGTTCTCGACTCCGATTCCACACCGGAAGAAGCGTCCTCAGACGTTGTATCCTCAGATGTTGTATCTTCCGACGATGTATCCCAAGAATCATCGCTAAAATCAAAAAGATTTATAATAGCGAGGAAGTGAGACTTAACTTTCAAATAGTCTGTAGAGTCAATAACAGTGCTTCCGTCAACGTCTGCAGCAGAAAAATACGCGCCGTCCAAAGTGATTTTACCTAAAAATGCGCTTTTAATTCTTAAGTAGTCCGTAGAATCAACAGCTCCGTCGCCGTTTATATCACCAAGTATAACGACTGTAGCGCTTTCGCCGCTTTCAGGCTCTGTAACGGTATAACCTGTACCGACTTTCGCACTGTCGGTAACTACAGCACCATTTTGATCCGAAACATTTACGGTATGCTTAAAGTTTCCGGCGAAGGATGATATTGTCGTATCAGAAATGACCTTTGAAACAAAAGCGTTACCAAGAGAATATTTGCTGCTTTCGTTAAGTTCAAGCTTTTTATCCGAAACACTGGGAGTATCTTCTATTGAAGTGTCATCTTTAGGAATGTCTTCTTCCTTAATAATTTGGAACTGCTGTGTTGTAGAAGAAGTGTTGATCAGTTGAATGTAAGAATTATTTGTCGAGGTATCAAAGTCAATTACACGTTCGTTTGTGCAATGAACAGGTCTGATAAAATAATTGCCATTGATCTCATAGAAATAATACCTCTGACAGTCACCGCCATTGTCATCCCAAACCATAACATTTGTTCCGTCTGCAGTGCCTGCGGACGCAATATCAAGACATCTGGAATCAAGGTGGCTTTGAAGTCTGTATGCATTCTGTTTATAAGAATTTGCAGAATCAAGCATCTCAAATGTCCAAAGCTGTGATTCATCATAAACAGCTTTGCTAAGGCCTACGTTGTACGTGCCTTCGTTAGTTAAAGCCATACCTGTTGCAGGGTTTACAATTGCAGCTGTAAAACTTGTACCCAGATCTGCAGGACGACATTCACCGTTCACTGCATAAGGTTTGGATTCTATAAGCCCTTCTGCAATTGCAACCGCAAATTTATCTTTCACTTGATCGTAAAGAATGTTATCATCAGGGTTACTTATGAAAAGTGTTTCAATAAGAATAGCACATGTATCTGTCTCTCTGAGAACAGAGAAGTTTTCTGTTTTAACTCCTCTATTGTATATATCAGAGCTACAAGCCATCATTTTATTATGAACTGCTGTTGCAATCTTTTCAGATGCTGAATTTGAGAAAAGAGCATTGTAATAGAATGTGCTGAGACCTTTAGATGACTCATTATATGAGTTTCTATGTAAGCTACAGAAAATTTGATAATTACCCGCATTAGCAATGTAAGATCTGTCAATAAGAGCAACGGTTTTATCTGTTATTCTTGTAAGAGCAACCGTTTCGCCCCTTGCCTCAAGCTGTTTTGCAACTTCAAGTGCCATTGCAAGGTTATCATCTGCTTCTTCACGTCTAACGCCGCTTCCGTCATCGGGACCTAAGGCACCCGAATCATCGCCTCCATGACCCGGATCGAGAATGAATGTAGCTTCTGTTGCAACTGTTCCATCAAGGAAATATGCTTCATAAGCCGCAGAAACAGTTGAAGGAATCACCGTCAGCACTGAAAGACACATTACCAATGTGAGCATTGCAGACAAAAAACGCTTTTTGGATGATGTTCTCATAATTTGTCCTCTCTCTAAAATTTATTTTATTCGTACAAATGTACGCCCTAATCTTACCATACAAATTAGCATTTTTCAACAAATGTACATATTTTTATTTGTTACTTTTTTCTAAACTTTTTCATTTCAAAATTTACAGCTCAATATGTTTGTTAGAATTTTCCTTTAATTAAACTTAACTGAAAAGCATTATATTTTCCCGATTTTCATGTATTTTTTTTAATAAAATTATATTTTTTATTTTTATTGTCAAATAACATAATTTTATTATCGTTATCAATTTTACGTGGAATATTTTTCGTCCAAAAGAAATTTTAAAAGGCAACTGCATCCTTCACAAATGTCCGTATATGTTTTTTCAAAATCTCCTGTATACCAAGGATCTGCCACATTCCCTCTTTTAATTGTAAAATTCATCAACTTGACTATCTTTGATTTACTGTCTGCCCCAAATATTCTATATGCGTTTGTTGTATTGTTATCATCCATACATACAAAAAAATCATACAAATCATAATCGCTCTTTTTTAGCTGAACAGCCCGTTTTCCCTCACAAGAAATGCCGTGTTTTTTAAGTTCCGCTTTTGCGGGAGGATATACCGGATTTCCAACGCCACAATATATTTCTTCACTGCTGGTTGCGCAAGACGAAACATAAAAATCATTTGACACGCCTTTTTCTTCCATCATCTTTTTAAAAACGAACTCTGCCATGGGACTTCTGCATATATTGCCATGGCAAACAAACATTATTTTTTTCATTTCATCACCATGCAAATCAGGATCGAAGAACATCCCCGATCCTGACTTATTTTTCTTTATATTATTTAGTGAATTTATATTCTGTTACGCTCTTAAATGTTTCACCCGCTTTGAGGGTACAAGAAGGATATTCGGGGGTATTGGGTGAGTTGGGGAAAAATTGAGTTTCAAGGCATATTCCATGATGCTTGTATAAATTAATGCCGTCTTTTCCAATGTTGCACCCAAGAAAATTGCTTGTATAAACTTGAACGCCCGGAAGATCTGTGAAACATTTTATTTCAATACCCGTCTCTTCGCTCTTAAGAGTTGCGGCATGGCGCACTTCA
This sequence comes from uncultured Oscillospiraceae bacterium, assembly GCA_964509125.1. Taxonomy (GTDB): domain Bacteria; phylum Bacillota; class Clostridia; order Oscillospirales; family CAG-382; genus SIG653. The sequence goes on from CAZDVZ010000013.1 coordinate 32,886, forward strand.
CGCGTCATACCCAAAACATAATTGTGATCGATACCACCGGCAATTTTAATTTGAGGATGATTGGAATCCAGCCTGTCCCCCACCTTTGTAAGTGTTCTAAAATCGAACGGGGTGCCTTCAACATCCATATAATCACAAGGAATGAACGAAGAATCTATCGCTGTAATTTTATCTGCATTTACCTGCATGGAAACAGTTGTGGCATCTCCACCATCCACACCGTTTGGATTAAAATATGCGTGGTTTGTAAGATTTACAACGGTATCTTTATCTGTGTCGGCATAATACTCAAGCTTCAAGCTGTTTTCATCTGTCACTGTAAAGGTTACAGAAATATTCATATTACCGGGATATCCCATTTCACCGTCTTCGGATTTACATGAAAACCGAACTTTAGGTGTGGACTCGGAAATAATCTCCACATCCCAAATTTTTTGGTTAAAGCCTTGATATCCGCCGTGTAAATGGGCCTTTCCACCATCATTGCATCCAACGTCATACTCAACGCCGCACAAAGCGAATTTACCTTTTGCAATTCTGTTTGCATATCTTCCAACAGTTGCGCCTTGATAGCCTCCCAAATTTTTTGTGTAACCTTCAAGTGAATCGAATCCCAAGCAAACGTCTTTGCCTTCAAAAAATATATTCTTAATGGTGGCGCCATAATTCAAAACAACCACCTCAAGTCCACCTTTGCCTTTTAAAGAAACCATATCAACTTTTCTGCCGTCTTCCATTTTGTCAAAAAATTTTATATCTACCATATGTCCTCCAAAATATTATTTAAAAAGTTTTAAAAAATCGGGTTCCTTGCTTGTTACTATTTTTCCGTTAAGATATGACAACGATCCACCCGCGGGTACACTGAATTTTAACTTGTGGGAGCAAAGTGCCTGAAATTTATATCCTTTTTCTCTATCGGATTTATTTACAGAATACTTTCCGTCCCCCAAAAGCGGATGTCCGTTTTCGGAAAAATGAACTCTTATCTGATGTGTTCTTCCTGTAACAAGGTTAATTTCTACCAAAGAAAGATCATTACAACAATCTATAACTTTGTACTCTGTTATTGCTTCTTTAAAGCCTTTATCATTCCCATTTGACCTTGAATGTACCTTGTTTTGAGAAGAATCTTTTTTCATAAAAGAACGATACGTTCCTTTTTTTTCATTAAATTTCCCATGTACCGCTGCAAGATAGGTCTTTGTTATCTTTTTTTCTTTTATCAGCTCATTTAGCATTCTGAGAGATTCCGCGTTTTTAGCCGCAATAACAAGTCCGCAAGTGTTTCGGTCTATTCTGTTACACAAAGCGGGAGCAAAAGAATTTTCTGTATCAGGATCAAACTCACCTTTTCGGTAAAGATACGCCTTTATATGATCAATAAGCGTATTATGAGTTTCTTTTTCATCAGAATGGCATATAAGTCCTACAGGCTTGTCAGCAACAATAATATTATCATCCTCATAAGCAACAGACAACTTTGGGATCAATGTTTTAAACGTGTCCTCACGTGGGATTGCCGCAATAAATTCTTCCGGAATATACAGAGTTATCTTATCACCTTCTGATAACATCGTTGAATTTTGCGCACGTTTTCCGTTTATTTTAATGTCCTTTTTTCTAATATATTTATTCATCAAAGGAAGCGGCAAGGTTTTGAATTTTTTACTCAAAAATTTATCAAGCCTTTGCCCGCTATCGTTTTTACCTACATATATAGTTTCCATTATTAAAGGTCATTCCTTATAAGGTCTTCGTATGATTCGCGTTTTACAACTTCCCTTGTTTCGCCCTTATAAATGTTGACAATAGCAGGACGAGGAAGTCTGTTATAATTCGAAGCCATAGAATAATTATAAGCACCCGTTACCAAAACCGCAAGAGTGTCCCCCCTGCCGCACGGCTGAATCATCATATTCTCGCCAATAAGGTCACCGCTCTCGCAGCAACGCCCTGCGATGGTTGCACAAACTGTAGCTTCTTCTCCTGCTCTGTCTGCTATCACTACAGTATATTTCGACTGATAAAGAGCATATCTTGGGTTATCCGGCATTCCACCATCGATGGAAACATAATTTTTATATCCCGTTATACTCTTAAAAGATCCAACTGTATAAAGGGTCAATCCTGCGTTCGCCACAATCGAACGACCCGGCTCAAAGCAAAGTGTGGGAGCATTCATTTCATCATCTGAAAATGCATTAGCAACCGTATGAGCTATACTTGAAAATACATCATCATAATCAAGATCAGGATCTTCTGCAGTATATTTAACCCCTAAACCACCGCCCAAATTCAAGAACTCGGTTTTGTAGCCCGTAACATTTTTTATTTCTTTTATAAAATCACACATTATTCTCGATGCATCCACAAAGGGTTGAGAATCAAATATCTGAGAACCCACGTGACAATGAAGTCCTTTAAGATCAACAGCAGGTAAAGAGAGAGCAAGCTTTACTATATCAAGAGCTTGACCTGTTTCAATAGCAGATCCGAATTTTGAATCTACAGATCCCGTCACTACCGCTTTGTGAGTATGAGGATCAATTCCCGGAGTGATGCGGAGAAGCACCTTTTGCCTTATTCCCTTTTCTCCCGCAATTCTGTTTATACTTTCAAGTTCTTCACGGTTATCGGCAACAAAATATCCAACACCTTTTTCGATAGCATCCACAATATCTTTATCGGTTTTATTGTTGCCGTGAAAATACATTTTGGATGTATCAAAACCCGCTTTATACGCCGTATAAAGTTCGCCGCCCGAAACTACATCGATATAAAGTCCTTCGCTTCCAACGATTTCATAGATATTTTTATAGGAAAGAGATTTACTTGCAAAAAGGATCCTTCCCTTGCCGGAAAAATATTTATCCATATATTTTTTATACATTCTGCAGTTTTCTCTTATCTTTTCTTCATCTATAAGATATAAAGGCGTTCCGTATTTTTTACCCAGCTCTACTGTGTCCATTCCCGCAAAATACAAGTGCCCGTTTTGACCAACACTTAAATTATTATGTAACATAACTTACTCCTTAACCAAAGCTTTTTTTAAGATCAACTCCCACAAAACTTCTCTCCCTAATTTTTTTTCAGACGAGAAAAGAATAAGTGGAGTTTCTTCTTTAAAACAATCTGTAGACAAAAGTCGTTCAGCAGCTTCATTTAATTCTGTCTTATTAAGCTTATCACACTTTGTTGCAACAATAACATAAGGGACATTATAATAATTTAGCCATTGTATCATATCCCTATCATCTTTTGTTACGCCCACCTTCGCATCAACAAGCTGCGCAACCAGCGTAAGAGCAGAGTTACTTTCAAAATAACCCTGAGTCAAAGCCGACCATTGCTTTTTAGATTCATGCGAACGGCTGGCATAGCCATATCCGGGTAAATCCACCAAATTAATTTTTTTGTCAACGCAATAATAATTAACGGTAATTGTCTTGCCGGGAGTGGAACTCGTTCTTGCAAGCTTTTTACGTCCCAAAAGACAATTTATAAGTGAGCTTTTACCCACATTTGATCTACCGGAAAATGCAACCTGAGGCACTCCTTGTTTTATAAGTTGTTTGGGAAGCCCCGCTGTTATTATCAACTCTGTATTATGGAGGTTAAGACCTCCCACATTCATTTCCATAAATTAATCTGCAAAAGCCAAAGCTGCTACCTGTTCATATTCTGAAACATAGCGGAACTCCAGCTTCTCCTTAATAAAGTTATCTAATTTGAGTATATCTTTTTCATTTGCCTTCGGAAGAATTACGGTTTTTGCACCCGCTTTATATGCTGCCATTGTTTTTTCCTTCAAGCCGCCAATGGGTAAAACTCTGCCTGTAAGAGTAATTTCGCCCGTCATTGCTATATCACGTCTTACCTTTCTTCCTGAAAGCTCAGAGAGTATAGCTGTCGTAATGGCAATACCCGCAGAGGGGCCATCCTTTGGAACCGCTCCTTCGGGAACGTGAATATGTATATCCTTTTTAGAATGGAACGTGGGATCGATTTCATATTCCGCAGAATGTTTTCTGATATAACTTATTGCAGCCATTGCAGACTCTTTCATTACATCACCCAAAGAGCCTGTAAGCTCAACTTTTCCGTTTCCATCCATGGACAAAGCCTCGATACGCAAAAGTTCGCCGCCTACAGAAGTCCACGCAAGCCCGTTTACAGAGCCTACAGAATCTTTTTCATAAATGAGATCCTCCATAAATAACTCCGGCCCCAAAAGCTCAGTAACCGCCTTGGCATTTACAGTAATCCTTTTCTTTTCTCCCGAAACAATCATCTTAGCACATTTTCTGCAAACAGATGCAATTTCACGCTCCAAATTTCTAACGCCGGACTCACGAGTATAAGAATTAATTATTTTACTTATAGCATCGTCAGTAAACCTTACCTGCGTTTTTTTAAGGCCGTGACGAGTTAACTGCTTTAATATAAGATGATTTTTAGCGATTGCCAATTTTTCAAGCTCTGTATACGACTCCAGCTCAATTATTTCCATTCTGTCCAAAAGCGGTTTCGGAACAGTTGAAAGAGTGTTTGCCGTAGCGATAAAAAAGCAATTTGAAAGATCGAAGGGAAGTTCCACGAAATGGTCTCTGAAAGTATGATTTTGTTCACTATCCAAAACCTCTAAAAGGGCGGAAGTTGGATCGCCGTGAGCATCAGCAGTCAATTTATCGATCTCATCAAGAAGGATCAGCGGATTTTTAACACCGGAATTTTTAATTGCATTTATTATCCTTCCCGGCATTGCTCCAACATATGTTTTTCTGTGACCTCTTATCTCTGCTTCATCACGAATGCCGCCAAGAGAAACACGCACATATTTTCTATTCATCGCTTCTGCAATAGAGCTAACAATAGAAGTTTTGCCCACGCCGGGTGCACCAACCAAGCAAAGTATCTGTCCCGCCGGCTCTTTTTGCAAAAGTTTAACGGAAAGATATTCTATAATTCTTTCCTTAACTTTTTCCATCCCGGTATGCTGTTTATCAAGAATTTCTCTCGCTTTTTCAATGTCTATACTGTCTTTGGACAAAGTTGTCCACGGAAGTTCAAGGCAAAGATCGATATATGTGGAAATTACGCTGCTCTCCATTGAACCGTATGGTAATTTTCTAAGCTTTACGGCTTCTTTTAAAAGCTTTTCTTCAATTTCTTTCGGAAGCGATGCTTTTAAAACCTTGGATATATAATCATCCTCGTCCGATTCACCATTTTCACCCTCAAGTTCATTTAACTCTGCGCGGATTATTTTCAACTGTTCTCGCAGAAAATGCTCCTTTTCAGCCTCCTTGATGGATGCAACAGTTTTTGCAAAAAACTCCTTTTCCAATTCTATATCAGTCAATTCTTGCAAAAAAAGCTTCATAAATAGATCCGATCTCAAAACAGGGTCATATTCATCCAAAATTAATTGTTTTTTTTCCGCGTTTTGTATCAAATGTGACGCAAGATAATCCACCACGATGCTTAACGAAGTTAGTTTTCTTGCTTTTTCAACACCGTCATAGCGTTCCATCTGTGCCGCCGAAATATATCCGTCAATAAAACTCCAAAGCTTATTTAATGCCTTTTCCTCTTTTTCGTTGGAACTAACAGCGATAGGAATAAGCTCAACGGTACAATATGTTATATTTTTTTCTACTTTATAGTTTAAAACCTTTGCACGATCACTACAATAAACAACGACCTGATAATTTCCGCCCGAAAGCTTTTTGCAGCTTTCAATAACAGCCATAACTCCGGTTTGGCATATATCGTTTCTTTCAGGTTCGACAACAAAAACATCTTTTTGCGATATCAAAAAAATATTCTTATCCGTAGCAAAAGCTTGCCGCAACGTGTTTACCGACCGTTCTCTTCCGATTTCAAAAGTTCCTCTTGTGCCGGGAAGCAGTGTCAATCCCCTTAGAACTATTGTTCTGTATGTTCCAATTTCCCCATTACTCGGGATACCAAATTCATTCATAATTCTATATAATAATCCTTTTGTGTATTTGCCGTAAATTTATTTGCCAAGCATAGACGCTCCGATTATGCCTGCATCATTTTTAAGAGTTGCAATCATAAGTCGAACTCTCTGGTTATTATACCTGGAATAATCTTCTCTATCAATGTGTGGTCTCAAAAGCTCAAGAAGCGTATCTTTCTCGTTTGAAATTCCACCGCCGATAATAAATATTTCGGGTTGGAAAATATTAATAAGGTTCACGACTCCTATTGCAACATATTTGATATATGTATCAACAACAGCTTTTGCTGTTTCGTCCCCAAGACGCATTCCGTCAAATGCTACTCTACCGTTAACCTTTGAAATGTCTCCGTCGCAAAGTTCCCACATTTTGCTATCTTTATTTTGCAACATAGCAGCTTTAGTTTGCTTAACAAGCGCCGTTGCAGAAGCCAATGCTTCATAGCAGCCTTTTCTTCCGCAAGTGCATTCATCTCCATCAACAACAATTACAGAATGTCCAACCTCTGCTCCCGCACAGTTATTTCCGGAATATATCTTACCATCGATAATTATTCCGCCGCCAATACCCGTTCCCAATGTTATCATAACCGCATTTTTTGCACCTTTAGCGCACCCGCAAACAACCTCTCCCTTTGCGGCGGCATTTGCATCATTCTCTATATAAACGGTTTTTACGCCTGAAAATTCCGCAAATTTATCATTCATCGGGTATTCCTTGAAAGGAAGTGTGCTTGCAAAAACTATCATCCTTTTTTGGTTATCAGCAACACCCGGAGTTGCTATACCTGCATATTCTATATCATTTACACCAAGGCCTGCGTCTTTTATAAGTTTTTTTGAAAGATCTGCCATGGCTTTGGTTATAACATCTGCCAAAGAATTTCTTTCCTCATTAGAAAGTGATTCATGATTATGTAAAGAATACGGAGTTGGAACAGATCCTTTTACTATAATTTTTCCTTCGTCATCACAAATCCCCACAGCTATATTGGTTCCGCCCAGATCAACACCTAAATAATACATGATTATGTCCTCCAAAAATAATTATAATTTTTTATCTTGTTCGTACAATGCGGCAATTTTATTCGCAAGTTCCATTGGTGTATTATATCCCATTTTCTTCTGTCTGTTATTCATCGCTGCAATCTCAATTATTACAGCAAGGTTTCTTCCCGGCTTTACGGGAATGGTTATTGAAGGTATCTTTATACCTAAAATCTCCATATACTCTTCATCGAGACCCATTCTCTCATAAAGTTTACCTTGTTCCCATGCCTCAAGGTTGATAGCCATATCGATTTTTTCGGAAAGCTTTATGGATCCCATACCAAAAAGGCGTCTTACGTCCACAACTCCAATTCCGCGAAGCTCTATATAATGTCGAATAAGCTCAGGGGCAGACCCCACCAAAGCCCTTGCCGAAGTCTTTTTTATTTCAACAGAATCATCGGCAATCAAACGATGCCCTCTTTTTATAAGCTCGATGGCGGTTTCACTTTTCCCAATTCCGCTATCGCCTAAAATTAAAACGCCCTCACCATAAACTTCAACAAAAACCCCGTGTGTTGTGATCCTCTCTGCGAGAGATACGGAAAGAGAACCGATGAGTGCCGCCATCAAAGGAGATGTGAATTTTTCCGTAGAATACAATGGAACTCCATGCTTGGATGCCATCTCCTTCATTTCGTCAAAGACTTCAAGAGAGCTTGTAACTATGACTGCCGGCATTTGGTGAGAAAAAAATTTGTCAAGAGTCTTTTTTCTGTCCTCAGAAGACAAATTTTCCAAATAGCTATGCTCCATAAACCCTATAAGCTGTAAACGAGCTTCCTCAAAGTTTTCATAATACCCGGCAAGGGGAAGTCCGGGGCGGCTTATATCAGCTCTTTCCACCAAACATTCATCCATATTTTCAGGAACCCAAACAGGCTCTAATTCAAATTCACTCTCCACCGATTTAAGTGGTATAGAATATTTTTCTTCTTTCATTTCATATCCTCTTGTAATATTTCACCGCCAAATGCCACATAATCTCCGTTATAAAACACAGCGGACTGCCCCGGTGTTACAAGGTCATCCCCTGCGGCAAGTTCAACATACGCCTCTTTACCTTCGATTTTAACAAAAGCCGGAACAGGCGTTGCTCTGTAACGCGTTTTCACGCTGTATTCACCAGCAACTTCACATGGCTCTACACTTACAAAATTTAAATTATGTATCTTAAATGAATGTATTTTTAAATCATCTCTTTTTCCCAAAACAACAGTATTATTTTTAGGATCGATCTCGGTTACAAATGCGGGATAGCCCAATGCCACCCCCAAGCCTTTTCTTTGACCTCTGGTGTAGTTATGGATGCCCGAATGTTCTCCCACAACATTTCCTTCTGTGTCAACAAATTTGCCCGTAGGGAAATTCACCCCCATATTTCGCAGGAAGTCGCGGTAATCACCTTCAACAAAACAAATATCTTGGCTTTCTTTATATTGCTTTGAAGCTTCTTTTAAAACATCTTCTTTAATTATGGTTCCCAAAGGAAACACAAGGCGTTTCAACTGACTTTGTGTCAACTTCCAAAGAAAATAACTTTGATCTTTTTTAGTGTCACGTGCTCTTGAAACAGCATAGCGATCACCTACCATTGATATGTTCGCATAATGCCCTGTGGCAATATAAGGTATCTTTAATTTTTCGCTTTCTTCCAAAAGGGTTTGGATTTTAACAAAACGATTGCACTCAACACATGGGTTTGGAGTTTTTCCAAGAGTGTATGCCTTTACAAAAGGCGAAATTACACATTTTAAAAAAGCATCATTCATTTCCCGTATATGCAAAGGTATTCCCAATGATTCAGCAACAAACCTTACTTTTTCCGCGCTCTTTTGAAGCATATTTATATACATACCTTCAACAGAATATCCTTTTTCTTTAAGTAATTTTGCAGAATATTCGCTGTCGATACCGCCTGAAAGTCCAAGCAAAATCTTATCATTTTTACCCATAACGGTCTCATCATCCCGACAATATGCCGTCAGATCCTTTTATTTTTTTCCACAGCCTTATTTTTCGATGCGGATTTAATTTTCTTTTTATGTTTTCTTCCCAAAAGAAGCTCTCTGAAATAAAGAGTGGTTGGAAAAGAAAAAATCGCAAGTAGGATAAAAAATAATACAACCACAGACGTGGATTGATAATCGCCCAAAAGCTTATCAAGTTTAATCAGCCTGGCTATATTTTCAAACAGCTTGAAAACCGGGAATTTAGAAGATAGCGAGCTCATGGTTTCAGCCGAAAGCTCAGCGGTAAAATTCAAACAAGAAACACAATGATAGCAAAACATTATAACAGAAGTAATGAATGCCAAAAAATACCCCACAAACATACAAGCAACCGATTTTGTTCTTGTCATTGCGGCAACGGATTTTTCTGACTCATACATTTCCGAAGACATTTTGAAATATGCTCTGCATTTATAGTGTGCAACAAGCTCAACGCCGTTATCTTTCTTGCTTTTAATATAGCTCTCCGAGAGAGGATTAGTGGCAGGATGATCTAACAGCTCCACCGTATATTTTGCATCCAAATTGGATGCGTTGGTGAAATAATATCTATAAAATGTTTTTTTTGAAAGAAGCATCCCTTTTGATGCCATCTCATTCAACCACTTTTCTTCTTCTGTATACGAAAGAAAAAAACGATCTACAAATTTTGATTTTTCACCCAACGTATATATTTTAGCCAATGTTTTTCCCTCCAAAGTAAGCAAACTACTCCATTTCTAAATTACCCCATTAAGTATATATCAAAAAGCATAAAAAGTCAACGGAATTTTTAAAAAAACAGTTTTTTGTTCTAAATAAATTTCACCTGAACATAAAGCACAGGTGAAATTAGATTTTATGATTTTATTAGTCTATGGTAGTATCAAGCTTAAAACGCTGTATCTTTTTCAAGGTGTTTTTTGGAAATTCATCTTTTCTCACCTTTATTACGCTTATACGCTTGTATGAAACGGCAGTTTTATTATAATCATCCACATAGGATTTCAAATATTTTTTAACATCAGTAATTCCGTTCTTTTCACAAAAATCATAGTCCGGATAGATTTCGGCCACTATTGCGTTTTGCGCAAGTCCCCTTCTGCTTTGACCTTCATAAACAACGATCTCCAAAACTCCGGGAGTGGCAATCAAATCGTTTTCAATTTCCTCGGGATAAACATTTTTCCCGTTGGAAAGTATAATAAGGTTTTTCTTTCTTCCGGTAATGTAAAGAACTCCGTTTTTATCCAGCTTTCCGTAATCTCCCGTTCTGAAATATCCGTTTTTGTCAAATGCTTTGGAGGTTTCCGCCTTATCATTGTAATACCCCATCATTACATTAGAGCCTTTAACGAGGATCTCTCCCTCGCCATCTTCATTGGGATCATCGATCTTAACCGTATCAATCTCCAAAACATTACCAACGCTCCCCTTAACTACCCTGCGGCTTCTGTTTACCGCAACAATGGGAGCACACTCTGTTATTCCGTATCCGTTTAAGGTCGAAATGCCGATAGCTTCGAAAAAGTCTACAATTTCAGAATTTACGGGAGCGCCTCCCGAAATTATCATTTTAAGCTCACCGCCGAATGCCTCACGGACGGAAGAGAAAAGCTTTTTACGAACATCAATTTTTGCCTTTCTCATCGTGTTGCTCAATTTCATCATTTTCGAAAGCATCTCTTCTTTTCCTTGTCTCTTTACAGTTGCAAGTATTTTTCTGTAGAAGGTCTCGAGATAAAGAGGAACAAGAACAAGGTGTCCCGGCTTTTGCTCCTTGAGTTCTTTTGTAATGTATTTAAGCCCTGCTGAAATATATACCTCACATCCTATCATGGCATGACCTATAAGCATTACAGATGACCCATAAGTGTGATGCGGAGGAAGTACTCCCACAGTCTTATTTGAAAAATCTATATATGGAATAATATCAGAAAGGTCAGACAAAATAGCGGTCTGATTAAGCATAACTCCCTTTCCTTTTCCCGTTGTGCCCGATGTAAATACAAGAAGTGCCATTTTTTGGGAATCAACCTCAGCATTATAGTATTCATCGGGATTTTTATTGAACTTCATTTCACCCTTTGCTATGAGAGAAGACATATTTCTTTCATTTTCTTTAGCGCAAAGGTACACTGTCGGCTCTTTTAAATCAACCTTTTCTTCTATTATTTTCGCCTTTTCGCTCAAAGCTTCGTCGCAAAACAAAAAAGAAGCATCAGCCTTAAAGGCGGTGTCTGCAAGATCCTCTCCGCTCCACTCGCTGTCAAGAGGAACAAGAACTCCTCCCACTGAAAGCACTGAAAAATAAGTCAACGCCCATTGATACGAAAATTTACCTATAACAACACAATGTTTTCCGGGAACGCCCATCGATATAAGCTGGCTTCCCAAAGCCCTGACATCATCTCTCAACTGATTAAACGATATTCTTTTAATATCACTTTTGTTTGGATTGGGCTTAAAGGAATACGCACACTTATCAACATATTCTTCTCCCACAAACTCTATCAATTCCCGCACATTCTCAAAAGTCCTCTTTTCGTGCAATACCTCTTTTCTCATTTCTAATTTTCCTTTCCCCAAAAAATGTAACATCGTTACCATTCTAACCTTTATGCCGAATTTTAACAGCATTTTCGCTTGTCAGCACAAAGTGTGCTTATTTTTAAAAAACGGAAAACCGTCTTTGCTATTTAATTACCTTTCCTTAAACCGTCAAGGAGAAAACCAAAACAATATTTAAAATTATTTATGGCTTCATCACGAGGAATATTTCTGCTAACCGCATCTGCATTATAACCCCTGCAAAAGCACCATATGGCATAACTCATTCCATCAACATCAACACTTTTAATAAGATCACGCTCTATCGCCAAAGAAATTAGACGTTTGATCTCATTTTTCCACCAATCGTAATTTGAACAAGAAACAGAATCACTTTGAAAAAAATAATCATTAAAGCTTTTCTTTTTATCATAACAAAGAGCGAGAGTATCTGCAACTATGTCTATGATTTGCTCAAAAAAATCTTTCGTTAGGTCAATTGGTTTGGAAATGCTTTTTCTGATTTCCAAAGCCGTATTTTCATATACGATCTCAAGCACTTCCTCTATGTTGTGAAATCTATTATAAAAAACTCTGTTTGTGATTCCTAATTTTTGCAAAACTTTTCTTACCGTTACGCCGGAACGGCCGTTCTCGGTAATTAAAGCTTTGGCGGCAAAAACTATCTCATCTGACATCTTATCACAAATTAGACTTTGTTTATCCAAAATATCCCTCCAAAACTTCAAATGAACATTTAAACTATATCACATATTATTAAAAAATTCAATGTCAAAATTGAAAATTTTTATTTCAAGCAATTCATTTTTGAAAGAAAAAACTGACTTTATTATATTTTCAAATAATTATCAGAAAATCGGTAGTAGTACAATAAATTGTTATTTATCAGACATTAACTGTCCTATACTCTAAAAGCCCTTGATATTACTGGGTTTTTCGCCTTTTACAAACTCAACTGTTATGTATTTTCCCTTGTTTTTGCCCTTATGAGCGAAAAT
>CAZDVZ010000014.1:0-44539 GCA_964509125.1 uncultured Oscillospiraceae bacterium
AGTTAAAGGCGAACCCATTTCCCTTGGGAGATGGATTCGCCTTTATCGTTTATTTTTGAATCTATATATGCAAAGCCACGGATGGAAAACCGCCCGCGGCTTTTTTGTGTCTTTTAGTATTTATCGTCATCAGTAGCGTTTTAGCCGTGCTTTGGCGTTGATTCCGAGGGGCGGTTTATGATACATATTTATTAAGGATTGACTTTTTTGTTTGACTGTGGTAAAATATTTCACATACAGTTTTAAAGTTCCTTGTAATTACCCGTGTTTGGATACGAGTTTTGTTAATGCGAGAGCAAAGGGGCTTTTATTTTTTTAGATTGTATGCTTTGTTTAAACTGGCAAAAATAGTATAACGATTTATCTAAAGGAACGTAAATATGAAAAAAATAAAAAACATATTTCGGTATATACTTTTTCCTTCCGGCGCTGTTTCAATTTTATTTGCCGTGTTTGCGGCGGGAATTATAGTGTGGCGAATTTTTCATGAGTATACAAATATTTGGATTACATATTCATCATATTTTATAATTGTATATGCGCTTATACTTGTATTTGCCAGAATACCGTCTGCTTTAAAAATGGCAAAGACATTTAAAGACGAAAATATTTATGTTCAAAAATATCTTACAGACGTTAATATGCGTGTAAAGCTTGTGCTTTGGTATTCCATTGCCATAAATTTAGTTTTTGCGGCAATTCAAATTACTTTGGGCATATTGGAAAATTCGTCTTGGCTTATAGTTTTGGGCATATATTACTTTTCATTGGTGCTTATTCGGTTTATACTTGTGTTTGAGGCGAGAAAAAACACCCTCGGCCAAAACATAAAAAGGGAATATAAGTTTTGTTTGGCGTGCGGAATATTGCTTTGCCTCATGGAAGCCGCTGTTTTTGCCATTATGCGTTATATAATCGCAGAAGGAAAGGGGTTGTCGTATAATTATCTGATTACTGCCTCCATAGCGGTGTATGCATTTTTTATTGTTACATTTACCATAATGAACCTTGTTCGTTATAGAAACCATCAAAGTCCTATTATTTTGACGTCGGAGTGGGTAAACCTCGTTGAGGCACTTATGTGTGTTGTTTTCCTGGAGACTTCCATTCTTTCTCTTTTGGGCGAAGGATTCACTGCAAGAAAAAATATCACTTTGATTTCCGGGGTTGCTGTTTTTGGATTTATCTTTTTTGTGTCCTTGCTGATTATTATAGGCAGCGCAAAAGCGATAATCCATGTAAAAAAATCAAAAAAATGAATAAGTTTTTTATTTCGACAACAATCGTTGTGTCAAATATTAAATATGCAAGATGATACTTGACAACGCGGTGCAAAAGTGATAAGATACCTCATATAGGTCAAAATGAATAAAGATACTTCGATAACTATCGAGTCGGATTTAAGCGAATAAGAGGTGAAATTTTATGTTTATTCAAAAAAAGGCGCTTGCGGTGCATGATATTTCTTGTATAGGACGATGCTCTATGACTGTTGCGCTTCCTATAATGTCCGCGGCAGGGATAGAAACCTCCGTTTTGCCTACCGCCATGCTCTCCACGCATACGGGTGGATTTGAGGGATATACTTTTTCTGATTTTACAGATGAGCTTACTCCAATTGCTAACCATTGGAAAACACTTGGCAGAAAATTTGATTGTATATATAGCGGATATTTGGGATCGGAAAAACAAATTGAGATTGTAGAAAACCTTTTTAAGGACTTCTCGGATGAAGGGTGTATAAAACTCGTTGATCCTGTTATGGCAGACAATGGGAAGTTTTATTCCATATTCAACGAAGACTTTGCAAAACGTATGGCGGGTTTGTGCTCCAAAGCGGATATTATTGTTCCAAACATTACAGAGGCTTGTTTCCTCTTGGGAGAACAATATGTAGAAGGGCCATATACGGAAAGCTACATTAACAATCTTTTGGAGATGCTTCTCTCCCTTGGGGTTAAAGGCGTCGTACTTACCGGCGTTTACTATGATGATTATAATTTGGGCGCGGCGTCGGTAGTTGCCGGAGAAAAGCCAAATTATTACTTTAGAAAGAAGATAGAAGGGTATTACCACGGCACGGGTGATATTTTTGGAAGCGCGCTTGGGTCGGCTCTTCTTAACGGTTTTGACTTGGCAGACGCTTCTCGCATTGCTGTTGATTACACTTGCAACTGCATAGAGCGTACAAACCGCGAAAACACTGATATAAAATACGGTGTTAATTTCGAAAACGAAATCCCCGGTTTTTTAAAATTGCTTAAAATTATATAAACAAAAAACGCTGTACACCAAATAACAGATGTACAGCGTTTTTATGTCTTTTTATAACGAATAAAAACTATTTGCGTCTGAATAGTCTTTTTAGTTTTTTCACAGCGATACGTTTAACTTTTCCCCAAAAAGACACCTTTAGATATTTGTTTATTACAAATTCAAAATCGTTATGGCATATTTCCTTCATGAATTTTGCTCTTTCTTTTGGAATGGAAGCGGAAGATGTCATGGAGGGATTGTGTTTAACAGATTCTATTGGGTCTGTTTCCATTAAACGGACGTTGGGTTTTATTCCGTTTAAAAGAGCTTCTCCTTTTTTTGAATTTATGAAAACGAGAGATGTTCCTTTGTTGTCATCCATTTCGGGAACAATTTTGTTTACGCCCCAAAAATCGGCAATAGTGATGTCTGTGGGGCGAACAAATTTTTTGAATTTACATTCGTAGCAGGACGGGCGAAGGCAAAGATCACGAAGGAACGCATTCATGTACCAATCGTTTCTTGATGGGTGAGAATGATGTGACCCATTTTTAAATTGAAACGATATGGAGTATCCCCTCCAACCTTGTTTTTTATCTCTAAATGAGACGGATTCTACAGGAGAAGAATGTTCTTTTTTTATATATTCCTTGTATTTTTCCCAAACAAGAGGAGAAGGCACGCCGTGACATATCAGGTCTTGCGTGAATAAGTTTTCGTAATCTTTTTTTAAGTACGAAAGAAGTCCCGCCGTTTGGCATGGAGTGCCCGAAAACAGTACATATCTTCCATTATCTAAAAACTCTTTGGCTTTTTTATACGAATCCCCAATGACGCTTTGTACATACTTTGTTCCTTGAAGCTTTTTCAATTCTTCTTCTGTTTCGATGCATATGTGATGCACGTTAACATCTTTATCCAAAGCCGCACCGAAAACAACGCCGCCGTTTTTTAAAACAAAAGAAGCGAGTTCCGGAAATATTCCGCCGGAAGAACTGGTTTTTCTTAAGTTCTCATTTTTGGAATACATGGCATATGACCTTATGTCTTCCGTTGTTTTTTTGATTTCGGCGGGTGATAAAACGGGACAGCGTTGAATGCAAGCTCCGCATTTTATACAGAGCTTATCGTTTACTTTGGGATACAAAAACCCCTCTTCTGATTTTGACATCTGAATGCAATTTTGGGGACATATACTTTCGCACGAGCCACATCCTGTGCAAAGCGCATCGTTCGTTATCTTGATCATTTTTGCGATTCCTTATTTATTGACTTTGGAAAGAATATCTTTGGTGGCGTTTATAATGCTCTCTTTGTAAGCCGGTAAAACTTTTTCGTATGTTTTTCTTATCTCGCTTTCTTTTTGTGAGAGGGAGATGAAAGCATTTTTGACTTCATCTTCTTGTTTGATATCTTTGTGCGGCAAGGCGAAACCCTCATACGTTCCGAAAAGGTCTTCTGCAATCCCTCTTGACTTTACAGAATAACTAAGGGCAATGCACGGAACCCCCGTGGAATATGCCGCTATTGTAGAGTGCGTCCTTGCCCCTATGAAAAACCTGCATTTGGAAATGATGTATTTAAGTTCTGTACAGGAAAGCTCTTTGTTTATATAAGAAATTCTACTGTTATCTTTATAGTGGTTGAAAATCACTCCCAATGGCGCACAGTCATGGGACTGCTCCGCAACATTGTACACGTGAGGAATGAGACAAACATTCATATCCGTGTTTTCCAAAACATAGTCAATTAAATTGTATATGTTTTTGTACATAATGCTGCTTTCGTCTTTGTCGTTTCCGAAAACAAAAAAGCTAATGTTAAGCCCCAAAGTGTTGTTTTCTTTAAAGTTTTCCGGAAGGGCGGTTTCTTTTATGTTAAGATGAAACGCAGGATCGCACACCTTGTATATTTTTTTTGTGTCCTTTACGCATTTGCACATGGTTTCGAAAGAATATTTTTCTCTTGGAGTTATGTATGAATATTTATTTATATCATGAGAAAAAGCTTTGTCCGTCAAAATGTTTTCTTCAACGGAACATCCCCAAAACACATTGGGAATATTTCTCTCTTCTGCAATCTCATTTAGAGCAAAACTAAAAGTAGGGATACCCCTGTAACAATATGTATCCCCTCCAATATTGAAAAATACAACATCGTTTTTTATCCCTTTAAAAATTTTGTTGTAGCTTTGCTTTGCGCCCCAAATGTTGTCTTTGAAAAGCTTTCTTTTAATGAAGGTAACGCCTTTTGAAACCAAACTTTTTTTAGGATGAGGAATAATATCCACGATTTCGTCCACGCCAAGCCTTTTGTCGTCATGTTCTCCCGAAGAAATCAGAGAGATATTCGTAACACCACAGGATTTTAATATTATCACCGTTGAGCGAACAATAGCTTCACATCCTCTGTTTGCGCTTCCTGTGTGACCGCATAAATATATTTTTTTCATATAAAACTCCGTTTTTAAAAATAGAACGAGGACTTAATCGTGGCCTTTGCACTTGCCATCGAATCCCACGATGCGTCTCTCTGCGTACGTCTTAAGGTTTTCGAAAATCAAATTTTTGAGCCGTTTGTCGTTTCCGTCGGAAACAAAAGAATTATGCGGCGATATTGAAACATTTTCCATTTCCCAAAGGGGAGAATCTTCGCATAAAGGCTCTGCTTCAAAAACATCTAAAGCGGCATATACTTTGCCTTGCGCCAAAACGTATTCAAGCGCCTTTTGGTCAATAAGTCCGCCGCGGGCGATGTTGATAAGAAGGCTTCCTTCCTTTAAGCACATAAGTACATCTTTGTTGAAAAGTCCTTTTGTTATGCTTGTAAGAGGGAGTGTGAGCACTATGACATCTGCATCCTTTATAGCGTCTTTAAGGCTTGAAACATTAAAATAGGAGTTGATGTACGGAGATTCCACGGGAAATATATCAACTGCGGTTACGTTGCATCCGAAAGCGGAAAATCTTTTTCCACATTCTGTACCAATACTCCCAAAGCCAACGATGCAAACATTTTTGCCGCACAGCTCCGTTAATGAACGGTTTTTTTCCCATTTTTTGAGTTTTTGATTCTCAACAAAAAAGCGCGATTTTTTACAATGCTCCAGCGCCTTGCAAAGTGCCCATTCCGCCATGGGAACACTGTAAACGCCTCTTGCCGTGTGAAGCGTTATCCCTTTGTTTGTAACTTTTTCCATGGGTATCCTGTCTGTTCCCGCGCTTGTGAGCTGAATGTATTTAAGCGATTTGAATTTATCAATGTCGTTGTTTACAAACAAGGAGTTGCAAATAACACATTCAAAGTTACTTACATCTATATCTGTTTCAGGGCGTTCATCCGGCAAAAAAACAACATTGCCCGCAATATTTTTGAAAGCGAAAAGCTCTTCTTCGGACAGTTTCAATGCGCCCGTTACAAGAAGTTCCATCCTTACACCTTAGCCTTTCCCGCTAAAAATTCTTTTGCTGCTGCTGCGGCGATCCTTGCTGTTGCATCTATTCCCGCTTCACTGTTAAGTAACAGATCATAGTTTTTATAATCGCCCCATTTCATGTGGGTGTTAAACCTATAATAATCTGCTCTTTCTCTGTCTTTTCTCGTTATTCGGCGTTCAAGATTTTTTTCTTCGCAGCCGTAATATTCTCTCACACGCATCATTCTGTGTTCAAACGGTGCGTATATAAAGAGGTTAAAGCAATTTTCAAAATCCTTTAATATGTAGTCTGCGCATCTCCCTACAATGATGCAGCTTTCGGTTTTGGCAAGGTTTTTTATAACATTTGATTGTGCGATGTAAACCATATCGGAAATGGGTAAGGTTTGAGTGGACATTTGAAGAGAATATAAAAAACTGCTTGTTTTTTTCTGTTCGTGCATTTTTACGATCTCTTCTGAAAGCCCGCTGTCTTTTGCAGCGAGAGTAATCATTTCTTTATCGTAGCAGGGAATGCCCAAAAGTTCGGAGAGTTTTCTTGCCACCATGTGACCGCCTGAGCCGTGTTCTCTACCTATTGTAATTACATAGTTTTTCATAAAAATACCTCCCAAATAGTCTCTTTAAAATGATTATATCATTAAAAAAAAGAAAATTCAAGAGGTGATACATAATTTGAAATTATTTTTGGTTCTCAAACAAAGAAATTATAATAGAATTTGCAAGGCAATCAAGCCCTTCTTTGTTCATGGCAGAAATATATAGCTTTTCAAGCTCTTTGTGATGCTCCATCGCCATGGTAAGATATTCTTTCGCTTCGCTGAGAATTAAATTTTCTGTCTTGGAAAGAAATTTGATTTTTTCTTTCCTTTTTTGGGAAACCTCCCGGTTTGAAAACCTTTCGCTGCTTATTTTTTCTCCTTTTTTGCCCCCAAACTCTGCGTTTTGGAAAAGTTTCCCTGACAGAGGAAAATAAATTGACGCCGTTTGAGAGGACTCGAAAGGATCGGGGGAGCATATGGCGGGTATTTTGTATTCAAGGGCTAACAGCCTCAATGTTCCTAAAATGAAGGGTGCAAAATCTTCATTTACTGAATATATTTTTTTTGCATCATCAAAAGAGGGCAAGCGCGAAACTCCGCTTCTGTAAAAGGCATAACAGCTTCTTTGCGTTACCGTGCCTTCTTTTTTAAATTTCCTTTCTTTTAGAATTATGTTTCTGCAAAATTTAAATCCTTTGTTGGCGTTGTAAGAATCTTCTAAAAGCTCATTTTTTAACTTTCTTAAAGAAAGCTCTGCTTTTAAAAGTGTTTCGGCGTGAGAAAATAGTCTTTTTTTGCGATTAGAAAGCGAAATTATCTCTTCTCGATGTTCCTCAACCTTGACGTGAGATAAAAAATCAGCCGTGTTTATTATGGTTTCAACCGCAACAGGGTATGTTGCATCCATAACGTGCGGCGCCGTCCCGTCAATCATGGCAAAGGATATGGCGGGAATAACTACACCATCAAGAGAATTTGGGTCGGACGAACAATAAATTTTTTCCGTTGCCATGCCGCATTCTTCCGCTGAAGCGGAAATTTTTTTCATGAGCGTGGATTTTCCCGAACCCGGCGTCCCCTTTATTATATAGATTTTTTGCATATCCTTTATGGCGTCGGGAAGGTAATTTGTAAATCCGTTTCCGCTGAAAGCGCCGGCAAAATATGCTGACACAAAAGGTCTGTCTTTTGTCATTTGAAACCCCCTGATATAAATTTGTCAAAAAAGTTTAAAATATAGACGCACTATTTATTAAATATTTTGATTTTTTTCTGTTGATTTTTGGTGTAAAAAGGGATATAATTATAAGAACATGATAATTCTCGTTGTATAATATGCTAAATATCTCATAAGTGACATTAAACATAAAAAATACATTTTTAGGAGACAACATTATGAAATTAGTCGTTCTTGCAGGAGGAAAAGGAAAACGTCTTAACAGTGAAGCTACCGGAATACCAAAAGCTATGCGAAAAGCGTGCGGAAAGCCGTTGCTTCAGTATGTTTTAAACAGCGCAGGATTCATTGCCCCCGAAGATACGGTGCTTATCGTTGGCTTTATGAAAGAGGTTATTCTCGAAGCGTATCCTAACTTGGCTTATGCTCACCAGGCAGAGCAAAAAGGAACCGGTCATGCCGTTATGTGTGCTTCTGATATTCTCTCCGATTATGACGGTGATGTTATGGTAGTAAACGGAGATATGCCGCTTGTAAAAAGGGAAACTCTTGAAAAATTGGCAGCTCATCATGAGTCTTGTGCCAACGACTGCACCATTTTGACTTGTGTTCAATCCGAGGGTGAAATAATGCCCTACGGTAGAGTTATGAGAAATGAAAACGGAGAATTTATAAGCGTTATCGAACAGAAGGACGCAACAGATGAAGAACGTCTTGTAAGAGAGCTTAATGTTGGAATGTATGTTTTCAATAGCAAAAAGCTGTTTGAAGCATTGAAAAATGTTTCCGCCAGCAGAGCCACCGGCGAGTATTACATTACCGATGTTCCCCATATAATGAAAAAAATGGGATTTAAGGTAGATGCGTTCAGTTATGGCGATATTAATGAATTCGTAGGCGTTAACACCGAAGAAGATTTGAAGAATGTTGAAAAATTGTTGGGAGAAAAATAATTTTGATTAGAACAGATTTGCGTAACATAGCTATTATAGCCCACGTTGACCATGGTAAAACCACTCTTGTTGATGAAATGTTAAAATTCAGCGGAACTTTTCGTGACAACAGTGTGGTAGAAGAAAGAGTGATGGATTCCAACGACTTGGAAAAAGAGAGAGGCATTACCATTCTTGCTAAAAATACCTCCGCTTTTTATAAAGGCGTTAAAGTTAACATAGTTGACACTCCGGGCCACGCGGACTTCGGCGGCGAAGTAGAGCGTATTTTGAAAATGGTAAACGGAGTGCTGCTGTTGGTTGATGCGGCAGAGGGCCCCATGCCTCAAACCCGTTTTGTGCTTCAGAAAGCGATAGAGCTGGGGCATAAAATTATTGTTGTTATAAATAAAATAGACAAGCCGGATGCGAGGGTTTATGAAGTGAGCGACGAGGTTTTAGAGTTGCTTATGGATCTTGAGGCGTCTAACGAACAGCTTGACAGCCCTGTTGTGTTCTGTTCGGGCAGAAACGGAACCGCTTCTTTCTCGCCGGATCATCCCGGAACTGATCTTGCGCCTTTGTTTGAAAAGATACTGGAGCATATACCGTCACCCGAAGGTGATGAAAACGGCGAGGCACAAATGCTCGTTTCCGCTGTGGATTATAATGACTATGTGGGCAAGATCGCCATCGGCCGTATTGAACGCGGCTCCTTTAAGGTGAAGCAGGATATTATAGTTTGCGACGTAGACGGAAACAGTACAAAGGGTAAGATCACCGCTATGTATGCCATCGACGGTTTAGGCAGAGATCCTGTAGAATCTGCATCTGTGGGCGATATTGTATGTATTTCCGGCGCGGAAGATGTTACTATTGGTAAAACTCTTTGCTCTGTTGAAGGCGGAGCCGACCCGCTTCCTTTTGTTAAGATAGGCGAGCCAACAATGGAAATGACATTCTCCGTAAATAACGGACCCTTTGCGGGCAAAGAAGGAAAATATGTAACTTCCCGCCATATCAGAGATTATCTCTTTAAAGAAGCTATGAAGGATATGTCTTTGAAGGTTTATGAAACCGATTCCACAGATTCCTTCAACGTAAGAGGCAGAGGAGAAATGCACCTTTCCATTCTTATGGAAAATATGCGCAGAGCCGGATATGAATTTTTGGTTTCCACGCCGAGGATTATATATAAAACTATAGACGGTGTTTTATGTGAGCCTATTGACAGAGCGGTTTTCGACGTTCCAACGGAATTTGTGGGCGTTGTTATGGAAAAAATGGGTTATCGTAAAGGCGTGCTTATTGACATGGGACCTAAGGGCGATACAAGATCACAGCTTGAATTTCTCGTTCCTACACGTGGACTTTTCGGATATAAGACAGAATTTCTCACAGATACAAAGGGCGAAGGTATAATGAGCTCGGTATTTGAAAAATATGACAAAGAACGCGGAGACGTTACAAAGCGTTTTACAGGGTCGCTTATCTCTTATGAGGACGGCGAAGCCACATCTTATGGTATCTTTAATGCTCAAGACAGGGGAATTATGTTTGTTGATCCCGCGGACAAGGTTTATATGGGAATGCTTGTAGGAATTTCTCCCAAGGGTAACGATATTGTTGTAAATGTTTGCAAAAAGAAACACCTTACTGCGATTCGATCAAGCGGTGCTGATGAGGCACTTCGTCTTGTACCTCCTAAGAAGATGACTTTGGAAGAAGCTATGGAGTTTATTGCAGACGACGAACTTATCGAAGTTACTCCCAAAAGCATACGTATGCGTAAGCGTATTCTTGATAATGCTACACGCATGAAGGAAAACGCTAAGTTGATGAAAGATAAATAAATTTGGAAAAATCCTGCAAAATTCTCAAAAGAGCTTGTGGGATTTTTGATTTTTAACATTATATAACCCTCCGGAGCGTTTTTACATTCCATTTTATACTATTGACTTACCGGAAATAATCTGTTAAAATAAAATTGTGGGAATCAGATGGGAGAGTGATAAAGTGGATTCTCAAAAGAAAAACGGAATTATTCGTGAAGACGGAAAATTGATATATTATGTAGATGATGTTCCCACTCATGCGGGTGTTATTAAAATAGATGACGATATATATTATGCGGGAAGCGGTGGAGAGGTTGCCACGGGTAAACACGCTGTTCATAGAAGTATGGCTCACGGAATTTTGGACAGAGGAATTTATACGTTTGGTGAAGATGGTAAGCTTATTAAAGGATCTTACGTTTCTCCGCGCAAAGGTAGAAGAAAGAAGAATTTTAACAAGAAAAAAGCTGCGATAGTTTTCGTTTCTGCTTTGGCGGCAATTATTGTTCTGTTTTTGATGTCGTCCGGAGTTGCTTATTTAATTCACCGCATGAAGGCTGACGAGACTGTGACGGGTAGCGTCGACACGGTTTCTATACCTACCTTTTCAAAAGAGGTGGTTTTGTGCAGTGATGACGCTCAAAAGCTTTATAACGGATTAATTGGCAGCGAAGCAGGCCTTGACGGTGATGATCTTTATATGCCGCTTGATTTTGAGTATTTTATAAGTAAAGGTGAAGCAATTCTTTATCTTAGCGAAAATAAAGATCTTTCTTTTGCAAAAGAGTATGAGCTTGACATCTCGCAAAGGCATTTGTATATTCATAATCTAAAAACAGGCACGACGTATTATTACAAAGTTACGGTGGATGACGAAGAATATAATGGGTCATTTAAAACCGCGGACGGCATAAGGTTTATAAAACTTCCGGGGGTATACAATACCCGTGACGTGGGTGGATATACCACTCTTGACGGAAAAAAAGTGAAGCAAGGCATGATCATCCGAGGAACGGAGCTTGATGACCTTACGGAGAGTTCATATTTTCTCACCGATGAGGGTGTGGAAATGGCGAAGGATTTTTCGTTCGTTTTTGAACTTGATCTGCGTGAAAGCTCCAAGGGGTATAATAATTACGTATCCAGATTGGGTGCCGACGTAAGGCATCAATTTTTCAATTGCCCCGCTTATCAAGGGATATTTGAAGAAGGAAACCGTGAATACCTGAGAGAAATTTTCAAAGCCCTTGCTAACGAAGAAAATTATCCCATGTATATTCATTGCACCCACGGCGCTGACAGAACAGGCGGAATCGTATATCTTATTGGCGGCATATTGAACATGGATGAGCGCGATATGATCAACGATTATACCTTGTCAGAGCTTCCTGTTTCTAAGATCGACGCATTAAAGCACCGATTTCAAAGCTATGAAGGCGATACCGTTCAAGAACAGATAGTAAGCTTTCTCATAAACGATGTGGGCGTTACAGAAGAAGAAATTAATTCCATTAGAAATATTTTGCTGGAAAATTGAAATTAAATTATAAAAATGCCTTCTTAAATTATTGAACTGCCCCAAATTGTGCGGACAATACAAAAAAGCACATTGTGGTAGGAAATATTAAATTTAAGCAACGAACTGACATCGTTTTTCAAGCGGTGTCAGTTTTGTTATTAGCTACGCTTATTGTTGCAGAAAAGAGCATGAAACCACGTTATGACGAAAAAGGATATGTTATGATGGGGGTTAAGGATTTCTTGCTTAATAAGGATAGCCTTGAAAGTTAAATTTATCAGAGGTAAAATCGTTTCTTTGCGTGTTTTCCCTTGACAATTTTTGCTTCTGCTGATATAATCTAACTTATGATAAAATGAATATGGGTAGGTGTAGCTTTATGAATAATTACAGCATTCTTACAACAGAGGGAAATAACGAAAATAGCAAAAATATTGACAAAATGAATGCAATGGAAATTGCAACTCTTATAAACAACGAAGACAAAACCGTGCCTTATGCGGTGGAAAAGGCGATTCCTGAAATTGCGAAAGTTATTGATATGTGCGCCGACGCGATGAAAAACGGCGGAAGAATATTTTATGTAGGCGCAGGTACATCGGGTAGACTTGGTGTGCTTGACGCGTCTGAATGTCCGCCCACTTACGGCACATCTCCCGAAATGGTTCAAGGTATAATTGCAGGGGGAAAAGAGGCGGCATTCAGAGCAATTGAAAAAGCGGAGGATGACACAAATTCTGTTATAATTCAGCTTGAAGCGGCAAATTTTTGTGAAAAAGATGTGTGCATCGGTTTATCCGCAAGCGGCTCTGCCCCGTGCGTTAAAGGGGCTTTAAAGTTTGCGAAAGAATTGGGAGCAAAAACCGCATCCATTGCTTGTAATGTAAATCCTGCGGCGGCAGAGTTTGCGGATGTTTCCATCGTTGCGGTAGTTGGCCCTGAGGTAGTAAGCGGATCTACAAGAATGAAAGCCGGAACTGCTCAAAAGCTGATACTCAACATGATTTCCACCGGTGCTATGGTGAGAATCGGAAGGGTTATCGGAAATTATCTTGCTTATATGCGTCCTACAAATAAAAAACTTCTTGACAGAGCCGCAAGGATTGTAATATCTCAAACGGGATGTGAATATGATATGGCGGCAGAGGCGGTTAAGGCGTCGGGTGGACAAATTATAGATGCCATAGACGCCGTAAGAAAGGAAATGGAAAGATGAAAATTTCTGAAATAGTAAAAAATAACAAAATCACCCTTTCTTGCGAAATGTTTCCTCCAAAGGCGGGAACTTCTCTCACGGAGGTGAAGACGGTAGTGGAGGAAATATCAAAGCTGTCACCTGCTTATATGAGTGTTACATACGGCGCGGGCGGAGGAACGAGAAAAACAACGGTGGATGTTGCGGACGAGATACAAAACACAAGGGGAGTTACCGCTTTGGCGCACCTTACTTGTGTTAGCTGCAACAGAGAAAAAGCCCGTGAAGTATTAAGCGATCTTCAAAGCAAAGGTATACAAAATGTGTTAGCCCTCAGAGGTGATGCTCCCATTGATAAAGAGCCTGAAAAGGATTTTATTCACGCAAGCGATCTTACAAAAGAGATAAAGTCTTTTGGAGATTTTTGCGTGGGTGGTGCTTGCTATCCCGAAGGTCATCCCGAAGCTTCATCTTTGGATGCGGACATTGAAAATTTAAAATACAAAATTGATGCCGGGTGCGAGTTTTTAACTACCCAAATGTTTTTTGAAAATCATGTTTTGTATGCATATCTTTTAAAAATGTTGAAAGCAGGAATTAATGTTCCTGTTTTTGCGGGTATCATGCCCGTAACCAGCGTTTCGCAAATCAGTAGAATATGTTCACTTTCGGGCACTAATGTTCCCGAAAGGTTTAGACGCATTGCAGATCGTTTTGCTCACGACCCCGAAGCTATGAAGCAGGCGGGGATCGCTTATGCTACAGAACAAATTATAGATCTCATTGCAAACGGTGTGAATAATATACATATATACACTATGAATAAGCCCGATACAGCGAGAAAGATTTTTGAAAACCTTTCATCTATTATTAATGTGAAGTAGGACATGAAATATGAAAAGCTTGCTTAAACTTGTTGAGCGTCCCGGCAGATATTGCGGCGGGGAGTTTGGAGAAGTTATTAAAGATAAATCAAAGATAAAATTGCGCGTTGCATTTTGTTTCCCCGATGTTTACGAAATTGGCGAATCCAATTTGGGAATGAAGATCCTTATGGGATGTCTTAATAAAGAAGAAGACATTTGGTGCGAACGCACCTTTGCTCCCGCGGAGGATATGCGTTCTCTTATGCTGGAGAGGGGTATTTTGCTTTCCGCCATAGAAAGTGGAGATGCTCTTCGTGATTTTGATATAATATGCTTCACTTTGCAGTACGAGCTTTGTTACACTACAATGCTTGATATGCTTAAATTGGCGGGTATTCCCCTTAGAAGCGACGAGCGAGGAGACAAATTTCCTCTTATTGTTGCAGGCGGTCCTTGTGCATACAATCCCGAACCTGTGGCGGATTTTATTGATCTGTTCAGCATAGGCGAGGGAGAAGAAGCGATTCCTCATATGGCGAAGGAATATTTGAAATTTAAAACCGAAGGTAAAAGCAAAGGAGAATATCTTCGTCACATTTGTAAGTCTTGCGGAATGTATGTTCCGTCTCTTTATGATGTGAAATACAAAGAAGACGGAACGGTGGAAAGCGTTACACCAAAGTTTTCCGATGTTCCCGCCAAAGTTCAGAAAACTATAGTTTCTGATATGGATTCATCTTTTTATCCCACTTGCCCTATTGTGCCTTTTGTGGAGGTTGTCCACGACCGCGTGGTTTTGGAAGTTTTCAGAGGTTGTATCAGAGGATGCCGTTTTTGTCAGGCGGGGTTTGTTTATCGTCCGTACAGAGAGCGTTCTGCTGAGGTGCTTGACAAATATGCAAGGGAGAATGTTAAAAATACGGGTTATGGAGAAATTTCTCTTTCTGCTTTGAGCATCAGCGACTATACACAGCTTGATTCTCTGTTGGATAAGCTTCTTTCTTGGACAGAGCAGAAAAAGATCAATCTTTCTTTGCCTTCAATGCGTTTGGATAGCTTTTATGAAGAATTACTTAAAAAAGCAATGAATGTAAGGCAAAGCGGACTCACTTTTGCACCCGAAGCGGGAACGCAAAGGCTGAGGGATGTTATAAACAAAAACATTACAATGGAAAATATACTTACATCTTGCGAAGCGGCGTTTGATGCGGGCAGAAATTCCATGAAATTATATTTTATGAACGGACTTCCAACGGAGACCGATGACGATGTTTTGGGAATTGCAGATGTGGGCGAGAAGATATTGGACGCATATTTTTCCAAAAAACGCCCTGTTAAGGGCATACAGATCGGAATGAGCGTTTCTTGTTTTGTTCCAAAGCCGTTTACTCCTTTTCAGTGGGAACCTCAAAATTCAGTGGAAGAATTTGAACGCAAACAACAGCTTTTGAAAAATGCCATTCGTTCAAGAAAAATTTCATATAAATATCATGATGCAAAAACAAGTGCCATTGAAGCCGTTTTTGCAAGAGGAAACAGAAAAATTTCCCGCGCTTTGGAGATCGCCGCAGAAAAAGGCGTGAGACTTGATAGCTGGGACGAATATTTTGATTATGAAAAGTGGCTGTCTACATTTGAGGAAGCGGGAATTGACCCGAAATTCTTTACAGAACGAAGAATACCGTTTGAAGAAGTGCTCCCGTGGGATCATATCGATTGCGGAGTTAGTAAGGAGTTTTTAATAAGAGAAGCCCGAAAAGCCTATGGAGAAGAAACAACCCCGGATTGTCGTACAAAATGTTCCGCTTGCGGGCATAAGTGTACAAAACACGGAGTTTAATTGTTGGAATTTATAAATTGCTTCTCTCATATCGAGAGAAAAAGGAGTTGTATATGCTTCCTGTAAGAGTATTTTTTAAAAAAAGGGGAAATCTTAAATATATTTCTCATTTGGATCTTATGCGTGCCGTGACACGTGCGCTTATGAGAAGTGAGCTTCCCGTTATATATACTGAGGGGTTTAATCCCCATGTAAAATTGGTTTTCGCGTTGCCGCTTTCAATTTATCAGGAAAGTGAATATGAAATATTCGACATTGCGGTTGAGGACGGCGTGACATACGAAACCGTTTTTCAAAAGTTGTCTGCCGTTTTCCCCGCGGGGTTTGAAATTGTGAAAGTTGCCTCTCCCGTAGAAAAGTTAAAATCCTTGGGATTTGCAAAATATCGCATTGAGTTGAAAACGTCTCTTTCAAAAACTGATATTGAAAACAAGCTGAACGGCAGCTTACCCGTGCTTAAAAAGACAAAAAGCAAAACAGAAACGGTGGATATAAAACCTTTGATAAAAGAATATTCCGTGTCGGAAAACGGTGTTTTGGAAGTAACGGTCGTCTCCACCCCTCAAACCGTGCTTAATCCTTCTTATGTTGTTGCGTCTTTGGGCGAAGGCGTGGAGGATAGCAAAATTACAAGACTGTGTCTTTATACCTCGGAAGGAAAGGTGCTTCAGTAATATGCCTTTTGATGCTTTGTATTGCGCTCGCCTCGCTCCCGAACTTAAGAAATATGTGGGGAGCCGTGTTGATAAAATTTTTCGCCCCGAAGCGGTTGAACTTGATTTCCTTATCTATACCCCTGAGAGGGAAAAGAAATTTTTAATCATTTCCGCTTCCATGTCAAGTCCGAGAGTTTCGGTTTTTTCGGGGGAAAGAGAACATCCGTCCGATCCCGATGCGTTTATTATGCTTATGAGAAAGCATCTTGTAGGCGCGAGAATAACTGACGTTTTTGCCGTTGAGAACGAGAGGATCATCTGTTTTGATTTCGATTCGGCAGACGAAATGGGATATATCCAAAAAAAGAGGATATATGCGGAAATAATGGGAAAACATAGCAACATAATTTTATGTAACGGTGAAGATGTAGTTGTTTCTGCTTTGTATCAGTCTGATATTACTTCTCCCACAAGAAGGATAATGGCGGGGCTTAAGTATGAAGAACCGCCCAAACAGCAAAAAATGTCGCCTGTCGTCGTGACAGAACGGGATTTTTGTGCGCTTCTGGAGGAAAACGGAGATAAACTTTGTCATAAGGTTATCCTTGAAAACTTCTTGTCTTTTTCACCTCTCGTTGCGAGAGAGGTGGTTTACCGTTCTTGCGGAACTGTAGATGCGGTTTGTAAAAATTCCGATAAAAAGGAGCTGTACCGTCATTTTACAGATATGTTGAACTGCGTTCCAACGCCAACTGTTATTTTTGACGGCGAGGGCAAAGCTGTTGAAATATCATTTACCGATATAATGCAGTATGGTGATATGCCGAAGGAACATCCCGAAACTTTGTCATGTGCCCTTAATTTATATTATGAAGAAAAAAGCCGCGCGGAGCGTATTGCGGCAAGGTCGAGAGACCTTACAAAGACTGTAAAGAATATACACTCAAGGCTTGAAAAAAAGCTTGCCGCCCAAAGAAACGATCTTTTTGAATGTGATTCAAAAGAGGAGTGCAGAAGGGCAGGAGATGCAATAATCGGAAGTATTTATATGCTGAAGCAAGGGATGGAGAGTGCTTCTCTTCCCGATTATGAAAACGGCGGCACAGTGATGGTTAAGCTGGACAAAAGGCTTTCACCTTCCAAAAACGCAGAGCGTTATTATAAAAAATACGCCAAAATGAAGCGTGCGGAAGCAGCACTTAAAGATCAGATAGCTCAAACGGAAAAAGAAATTTTATATATAGAATCGGTATTCGACATTATTTCGCGTCTCGTCACAGCGGATGATTTTGAAGAGGTTAAGGATGAGCTGGCATCGGCGGGCTATTTGAAGGGAAGAAGAAACAAGGGCGCAAAAAAACAGAAAACAAAGCCGATGAAATTTGTTACCGCCGGTGGTTTTGTTGTTAAGGTGGGAAAAAATAATATTCAAAACGATTTTATTACTTTTAGCGCCGATAAAAATGATTATTGGTTTCATGTTAAAAATATCCCCGGCTCTCATACCGTGCTTTATACCGATGGACTTACGCCATCCGATGATGACCTGACAGAAGCGGCAACAATCGCGGCGAAACATTCAAAAGCCGTGGTGGGATCTGTGGTATCGGTTGACTACACCTTGGTACGTTATGTGAAAAAACCACCTCACAGCAAGCCGGGATATGTAACTTATGATAAATATAAAACAGCGTTTATTAAATTGTGATACAACGGGAAAGGAACCTCTCATGAATTTAGGATGCCATTTGTCCGTGGGTGACGGATATCTTGAAATGGGCGCTCTGGCGACATCTATAAATGCAAATACTTTTCAGTTTTTTACGAGAAATCCGCGAGGCGGATCTGTAAAACCCATAAACACAGAGGATATTTCTAACCTTAATGAATATATGAAGGAGAATTCTTTCGCCAAAATCGTGGCTCACGCACCGTTTATAATGAATTTGGCGGCAAAAGAGGAATCAAAACGTCAGTATGCTGTAAGCGTTCTTTCAGATGATATAATGAGGATGGAACTTTTACCCAACAATTATTATAATCTCCATCCGGGAGCGCATACGGGGCAAGGAGTGGACGTGGGTGTTTCGAAAATTGCCATGAGCTTAAACGAAGTGATTTATGAGGACATGACCACTACGGTACTTTTGGAAACCATGGCGGGAAAAGGTTCGGAGATAGGCGGACGTTTTGAAGAATTGAGACAGATATATGATCAAATCCATTTGAAAGATAAAGTGGGATATTGCCTTGACACTTGCCACATCTTTGACGGCGGATATGATGTTGTAAACGATTTAGACGGAGTGCTTTTGGAGTTTGACAAAATTTTGGGGTTGGAAAACCTGAAGGCGATCCATTTAAATGACAGCATGAATGGTTTGGGAAGCAAAAAAGATAGACACGAAAAGATTGGACAAGGGAATATCGGACTTGAAGCGATTGTGAAAATATTAACTCATAGCGCGTTAAAGCATCTGCCATTTGTGCTTGAGACGCCAAATGATGTGGATGGATATGCGGAAGAAATAAAACTCCTTCGAGGTATATGTAATGGATAACCGTTCCATAAGGTATGTAAAAGGCGTTGGCGAAGCGAGAGGCAAAAAGCTGGAAAAGCTGGGAATACATACAGCGGGAGACCTTTTGCGTTATTTCCCACACAGATACGAGGACAGAGGAAATGTAAAAAGCGTTTGTGACCTTGAAGACGGAGAAGTGTGCTCCATTGTTGCCAAGGTGTCGTCTCCGCCTACATTTCATATGGCAAAAAATAATTTGAGATATTCCAGGGTGTTTTTTCAAGACAACACGGGTAGTATTGCGGTAACTCTTTTTAACAGGGAATTAACCGCGAAAGCGCTTGCCGTCGGTGAGAAATACAGGCTTTTCGGTAAGGTGGTTTTTGGGAGATACGGCTATGAAATGCTTTCTCCAACTGTCGAGCTTTACCGGGAAGGGATGAAAAATTTATACCCTGTTTATCCTTTAACGGCGGGAATTACTTCTTCTGTTATAAGCAGGATCATATCTTCTCTTGAGGCTGAATGCTTGAATATACAGGACGTTTTGCCCCTTTCTTGGAGAGAAAAATATTCTCTCGTCCCCACGGGAGAGTCACTTTGGACGATGCATTTTCCAAAAAGCCAAGAGGAACTCCAAAAAGCAAAGGAAACTTTGGCGTTTACAGAGCTTTTGCTTTTTCAGGTGGCGCTTCGAGGATTGAAAAAAGAAAAAGAAAAGCAAAAAGCTTTTGAGATGCATGATGATGGGTATATTTCAGAATACGAAAGTCTTTTGCCTTTTAGGCTGACAGATGCACAAAAGCGTGCAATTGGTGAAATTGTTCCCGATATGTGTAAAGGCAATCCCATGGTAAGAATGGTACAGGGTGACGTGGGAAGCGGAAAAACCGCTGTCGCTGCGGCGGCTGCGTTTTTTACGGCAAAAAACGGTTTTCAAACAGCGGTGCTTGCTCCTACGGCGATCCTCGCAACGCAGCATTATGAAACTTTCAAAAAAATGTTTGAAAACACAGGCGTTTCCGTCGCTTTGCTTTGCGGCTCCATGACGGCGAAACAGAAAAAAGAGATGAAGCAGAGAATTTCGTCGGGCGAGGTGGATGTCATTGTGGGTACCCACGCTCTAATTCAAAAGGATGTTAGGTTTTCTGCTTTGGGGCTTGCGGTTATTGATGAGCAGCATCGTTTTGGAGTAGATCAACGGGCGTTTCTCACCGGCGGTGACGGATTTGTGTATCCTCACACCCTTGTGATGAGCGCCACGCCGATTCCCCGTTCTCTTTCCTTCGTTTTATATGGGGATATGGACGTGAGCATCATCGATGCTATGCCCAAGGGGAGAAAAAAGGTTGAAACTTATAGGGTAGACTCTTCGTATAGGGAACGAATTTATAAATTTATAAAAAAGAATGTGGATGCGGGTGGAAAGGCTTATATTGTTTGTCCTCTTGTTGAAGACGGCGAAGAAAAAAGTGAAAAGAAAAATGCTACGGAATATGCCGCATCTTTAAAAGGCACCGCTGCCGAAAGCTTAAAGTGGGATATCCTTCACGGAAAAATGTCCACAGCGGAAAAAGAAAAGGTTATGCAAGGTTTTAAATACGGGGACACTGATCTTCTTATTAGTACCACCGTTGTGGAGGTGGGCGTGGATGTTCCCGAAGCCACGGTGATGTTTATAGAAAACGCGGAATGTTTTGGGCTATCACAGCTTCATCAGCTGAGAGGCCGTGTCGGTAGGGGACAAAAACAGTCGTACTGCGTACTTATGAGCGATAATAAAGCGCAAAAAACTGCCGAACGTCTGAAAGTACTGTGTGATACCAACGACGGCTTCAAGGTCGCAGAGGCTGATTTGGCTTCAAGAGGGCCGGGCGACTTTTTCGGAAAGAGACAAAGAGGCGAAATTAAGTTTAAAACCGCTTCTTTTGCAACTTTCGATATATTGAAAAAAACTCAGGCGTTGGCAAACCATGTTGTATCCGTCCAAAATATCGAAAATCAGCTCATTATAGAAGAGGCAAATAAATTTTTCATAAAGGACTTTGTGGAAAATACAGTAAATTGACATGAAAATAAAAGATATAGAAATAAAAAACGGAATATTCGTCGCTCCCATGGCAGGTGTGACGGATTCTGCATATAGAAGGATCTGCAAACGGAACGGCGCGGAATTTGTAACAACTGAGTTGATATCCGGCAAAGCGGTTTGTTTTGGAGATAAAAAAACAAAAACGTATGCATCGTTTAATGAGGAAGAACGTCCAATTTCAATCCAACTTTTTGGAAGCGATGCATATCACATATCAAAGGCGGCGTATCTTCTTATGGAACTTAAACCGGATGCTATTGATATAAACATGGGTTGTCCCGTTCCAAAGGCGGTTAAGTCGGGAGAGGGAAGCGCACTTTTGAAAAACCCAAAGCTTTGCGGAGAAATAATATCCGCTGTTAAAAAGGAGGTTTCCGTACCTGTAACGGCAAAGATAAGAAAAGGCTTTGAAAAAGACTCCTGCGGCGGGTTTGATGTGTCTTTGGCGGTGGAAGCCGCGGGGGCAGACGCCATTTTCGTTCATGGAAGAACTACCGTTCAGATGTACAGCGGAAAAGCGGATTGGAATATTATAAAGCGTATAAAGGAAAATGTAAAATGCCCTGTTATTGGAAATGGCGACGTGAAAAATCCGGAGGACGCTTTTCGCATGATTGCAGAAACGGGATGCGATGGCATTATGATCGGTCGCGCTTGTATGGGAAACCCGTGGATATTTAAAAAAATAAAAGCCGCAATGGAGGGCAAGGAGTATATCCCTCCTACGGACGAAGAATTTAAGAAAACAATTCTTAATCAAATTTATATGATGATAGAGAATAAGGGCGAATATATTGCCGTCAGAGAGGCAAGAAAGCATTTAAGCTGGTACACAAAGGGCAGATACGGAAGTGCCGCCTTGCGTGACGAAATAAATAAAGTTGAGTCCGCTGAGAAAATTGCATTGATAATAGAAAAAATGTGACTTTGACATTTGTCAAGGTCATTTTTCTTTTGTCGTTTTTTGTTCAGCGAAAAATGTCGAAATGTTTTTTCGTGTTTTTTGGAAAAACACTTGATTTTCTATTTTAAAAATGGTATAATATGACAGAAATGTAAAAGAATGACAGCGCAAAACGCAAAACGCCGATAAAACGGCGGTTTGTGGTTGTGCTGCCGAAAAAAACAAAGAGAGAGGCATAATATGGAAAATAATCAAAACATTCATGGCATTCAAATGGGAGCAATGATGCCAAACAAAACGAAAGTAATTGTTGTTGACAGCAATGTTGAGTTTAGGAGAGCCTGCGTGCAGAATTTGAGAAGGCTTGATATAGACGTGGTTGCTGAAGCTATTGACGGCATGGATGCATTTTCAAAAATTGCAAGATTTAGGCCAAACGCCGTTGTTTCGGACTTGTATTTGGGGAGAATTGACGGATTACAACTTATCAAAGAGAGCAAGCGCAAGTTTGGGGAATATTTTCCCGCATTTATAATGCTTTCGTCTTTTAATAATCAAGGCCTGTTTGAGGAATGCTGTCAAAATGGCGCGGCGTACTGCATGTTGAAACCTGTGGATTTTGGAATGTTGGCAGAACGTATTGAAAAATGTGCTTATGCGGGTAAAAGGAGAGGGCCTGCCACGCCTCCCGAAGGTGATCCTGTTGATATTGAAGCGCAGGTAACGAAAATAATTCATCAAATCGGTGTGCCCGCTCACATTAAAGGATATCAATATTTGAGAACGGCGATAATAATGACCGTAAGCAATTCGGACTACATAAACTCTGTTACAAAAACCTTGTATCCGTCTGTAGCAAAGGAATATAACACCACATCGTCCAGAGTGGAAAGAGCAATACGACACGCTATAGAGGTGGCATGGGACAGAGGCGACGTGGATGTTTTAAACTCATTCTTTGGTTACACCGTGCAAACGGCGCGGGGTAAGCCTACGAATTCAGAATTTATAGCAATGATAGCAGACAATTTAAGACTGAAAAATAAAGAGACGCTTGCACTTATCGGCTGTTGAGCTTGCAACCCTCCCTATTATTCCCCCGCTCTAAAGTTGTTGGATATCTTCCAACCTTTATGGGCGGGTCTTCTTTTGCGGCGTGTTTGCTATTGTAAAATTAATTTGAACAACTTGACAAAAATGCAATAATGATATATAATGTGATTGTGTAAGTTTCACAAAACAAAGTATGCGCACGTCCACAGAAACGGAGGGTCAATAGCGTGGAACGGTTTGTTAGCACATTTATGGTTTTTCTAATGACATTTATACTTTCTACCGCTTGCGGACAAACGGGAGTTCCCGATGTGGAAACAAGCGGCGATATATCCGGCGTGACTTCTGAAGGGGCATCTTCCGACGTAAGTGAAGACACTTCCGGAGATACGAGTGGGGACGGCAAGATAGTTGATGTGGAGGGATACGAACAATATCTTAAGGTAGCCGCCATCGATAGCGTTTTAAGCGAACGAGGGTTTAAGGATAAAGGGGCGAATAAGGATTATGCGCCGTTGAATTATGACAAAATGAAGGCGGTGTGGATATCACAGTTTGACTTTGATTCTGTTTATTATTCAAGCAGAAAACAAAGATCCGAAAGTAAGTTTACTTCCCTTGTGGAAACTGCTTTTGATAACGTAAAGTCTTTGGGCTTCAATACTATAATTGTACAAGTTCGTCCTAATGCTGATAGTTTTTATCCATCGGCATATTATCCGTGGTCGTCATATGTGTTGTATAAATACGGACGGTTTGCTTCATATGACCCTGTTGATATTATGATAAACGAAGCGCATGAAAGAGGTTTGAGCTTTCACGCTTGGATAAATCCAATGAGGGGAATGTCAACGTCCAATTTAAATTTATTGTCTGACGAATATATTATTACAGAGTGGATAGGTACACGGAAGCTATATACATACAATTCCATAAACTATCTGAATATAGCTTATGAGGACGTAAGACAGCTTATTATAAACGGAGCGGCGGAAATTGTGAGAAATTACAATGTAGACGGCGTTCATATGGACGATTATTTTTATTTCGGGGAAACGGCAGATTTCGACAACGAGGAATATGCGTTGGCAAAAGCAGCGGATGCTTCTTTGACGCTGCAAAAGTTCAGATATAATAATCTAAACACTTTGGTATCGGGTATTTATTCCGCGATAAAAGCGGAAAATGAAAACGTAATGTTTGGAATTGCTCCGGCGGGTAATCTTGACAGCATGGCGACGAATTATTATGCGGATGTCAGAACATGGCTGTCGGAGGATGGTTATCTGGATTATATAATGCCGCAAATATATTTTGGAATGGAGCATCAAACGTGGAGCTTTGATGCAACATACGAGCGTTGGTCTGCAATAACGACAAATCCTCACATAAAGTTTATGACGGGAATGACTTTGGGAAAAGCGGTCAACGGATATGACGGAACAGTGGATCCTTACGCCGGTACGGGTAAGAATGAATGGATAGAAAATAAGGACGTATTTAAAAAATGCTTTGAATATGCGCTGGAACAAGACAATTATGGGGGATATGCCATATTTTGTTATCAATATTTGTTCGATCCCAACACGGGAGAAGCAAATGTAAAAACAGCAGAAGAAATATCGAATTGCAAGGAATATTTGACAGATCTGATCAAAGGTGAAGTTGTTTCTTATTAGCGGCGCTACGGCAAAAACATTGGGGGCGAGGTTTTGACATTTGAAACTGCAGATAAAGCGGCAGCCCGTCTTGGGGTGTCGGTACGGGCGATTCAAAAATGGGCTAAAGAAGGGAAGATTCCCTATTCTCACAAGGTGGGGCGTGATTGGATGATTCCCATTAGTGCATCGAGACCCGGAGGCCAAGGGGGTGCTTTTGAGGAAAAATGCAATGCTGTTTTTCCTTTGATGCATTCTTTTACATCGGGAAACATTATGGATCAAATTAATTTGGTGGCTGATGAGGATCAGCGAAAGATGTCTCTGTGCGAGTATTATTATATGACGGGGCAGCTAAAGGAGTGTACCATCACTGTGGAGCCGTATTTGGATTCTCCCAATCGTGCTTTGCGTTCCATGGCGGCACTTTATTGTGCATTCTCCAATTTGTGCAGGGGGCATTTAACCAAAACAAGTTATTCTTCCGATGTTATGAAGAGTTCGTTGGATAACTCTATGGGTGATAACACCCCGCCGAAAGTTCGAGCATTTTGTGTAATGTCTTCTCTTTCCGCAAAGCTTCAGCTTCATCTTCCGCTGGAAAACGTACCTCGTATGAGAGGATACTTGAAATATCTTGACGGCGGAACGCGGCTGTTTGGCTGTTATCTCGTGGCGTATGATGAATATATGCAAAAAAATTATGCGAAGGCTTTGGGGATAGTGGATACGGCTTTGAATTTAGAGCGCGAATGTTATGTTTTGCCCACAATATACTTGTATCTGCTTTCCGCGATAGCTCATATCAATCTTTTGGAAACCGATAAAGCAAAAAAATGTATTGAAAGCGCATGGGAACTTGCTTATCCCAATGATTTTATAATGCCGTTTGTGGAGCATTACAATTTGTTTCAAGGACTTTTGGAAGGCAATTTCAAAAAGGATCATTTGGATTTTTACAATAAGATTATCTTTTTGTCCAAGCAATATAACAGCTCGTGGTACGAGGTGTACAACAAAAAAAGCGAAAGGGCGGTTGCAACGAATTTGACAAACGTGGAATTTACCATTGCAATGCTCTATAGCCGAAATTGGCGGGTTAAAGAGATTGCGGCCCATATGAATCTTTCGGAGCGAACCATAACAAATTACATTTCATATATTTATGATAAATTGCAGATAAACAGCAAAAAAGATCTGGAAAAGTATATGCTTAGATGAGTAATATTTTGAAATATTAACCTCCTGTTCGTTTAAACGAACAGGAGATTTTTTCCTTGAATGTTTATTTTTAACGGATTTAAAGCGATATTTTGCTATTTAAGCCTTTTTTGGGCGCAAAATGAAAAAATAAGATGTGCGTATTTTTTTTTGAAAACTACTCATGCTATTTGTTCAAAAACGTGGTAATATGTTAAAGAAATAAGAACAAAGGAGCGATACGATGAGCGCGTCAAAAACACGAACTTTCAAATTGGACGAAGACGTGGTTGAAGTAACATCTGCATATGACGAAGAAATTGGCGGCTTCGTTTACGAATATCCCGATTTTGTTGCTCATCCGCGGATAACTCCCCAAGGCAGGCGTTGGGTAAATGCAACGCAAACTGATTGTCAGTTTGCTGATGAAAAATATGGCGACTGCGGCTCGTGCGAATTTTATGTGTGTGAAAAATCGGGCGATCTTATAGGAATATGTGTTAACGAAAAGTTTAAAGTGAGAAAGGAAAAAGACGCATGAAAACAAAAACAACAAATTGGAACAGGATATTATCTCTTGTTTTGGTCCTTTGTATGTTGATCTCTGTACCTAATGTTATAGCACAAGCGGCATCTGCCGAAGCTGAAGCAAAAACGGTGACCCAAACTACAAAGGTTGCAGATCCAAGCACCATGGATGCATGGAAGAGTATATTTGGTGCAGATGTGCTCAACACAGAAAACGCGGGTGGCGTTTGGACGGATAAATCCGTTTTCGAAAACGCAGAAGCTTTTTCTCAATATGGCATCACTTTAGATGACGAAGATAATTTTTTGGTAGCACTTTCAGTAATTGCTTCAAATAAATCTGTTTCGGGACTTTCAAATGTTCCGACGGATACTATGCTTGTGTTGGATCTTTCCAGCTCAATGTATCCTTCGAGAAATCCTGCCACAGTAAATACAATGGTAGAGGCAGTTAACGCAACGATAAAAGATCTTCAGGCTTTAAATATTCACAACAGAGTTGGCGTTACCGTGTATTTTGGCGGTGAAACTTTGTGGGAGTCCAAAAGCGATAGCAGTAAGGTGCTTTTGCCTCTTGATCGATACACTCATTCATCCAACGCATTTTTGAAGACCACTTCCGGCTCAAACGGAACTTATTTTGAATCTGTAGACGTTAATTCGGGCGTTAAAAACTCGGCAAATGTTACCGTTACAGGTTCTCATAGCGTTAAAGATGTTGCAGGAACATTTGCACAGCTTGGAATTTTGGATGCCATGAATCAATTCCTTAGAAGTGACATTGATACAAAGATTCCTGCAAATGCAGAATATCAAGCGGGCGTTACGAGAGTTCCCGTAATCATGCTCATGTCTGACGGCGAGCCTACTGCCGCAACGAATAATTATACTGTAAAAGAAAATTCGAAAATGGGAAACAACCAAGTTAAAAGCAGAAACCCTGCGGAAACTGATTTTGTAACCCAACTTACCGCTGCTTATGCAAAAGAAAAGATTGATGCAAAGTATGTGGAAACAACACCGTTATTCTACACACTCAGCCTTGGAAACAGTATAAGCATGGATATTATGGATCCTGAATCCAACGATAAAGTATCAGAGGCGATTTTGGCAAATCCCGGTGCATACACTGATGACGAAGTGACAAAGGCGAACAATAATGCCAAAATTAAAGAATATTGGAACACTCTCATGACATATGGTAGTGTTAATATTACGGTTCAGAATTATAATTATAATTCTTTTATCAACAAAACAAACTATACATACAACGTAAGTAAAACGATGCTCAGTACAGCGGGTGAAGGCGTTTTGTTCCCGTCAAGCATAAATCAAAAATATTATGTTGACGAATCGTTTACCGCCGAAAACGCATCAGACCTCGCGGATGCGTTCAAATCCATTGTAGATAAAATTGCTTTGCAATCACGTTATTTCCCAACTCTCGTTGAGGGTGACGAAGATCTTGATGGTTACGTAACTTTCACAGATAACATTGGCAAATATATGAGCGTCACAGATATAAAGGGAATAATCATTGGCGATGCTCTTTTCTCCGGAGCCGACCTTTCTTCAAACTTTGTTGAAAGCGGCGGAAGCCTTGGAACGGGCTCTACGCCCACAGAATTGGGTCAGGAAATGGTTAAAGCCGTTCAAGCGCGTTTGGGCATAGATGATATGGCTCTTGCGGAGACCTTGATCTTCCAAGCATACAATCACGGACAGTTGAGCTACACCGATGCTTCTAACTTCTCCAACTACATTGGATGGTATGCTAATGCGCAAGGGGAGTTTTTGGGATTTTGGTACGAAGGCATTGAAACAATGCCGGATCCATCCGATGATACCCTTACCGATGCAACAAGACCTGTATATATCATGAAAAGCTACGGCTATTTGGGACAGCTTGACGAAGAACACGGCATTTCAAAATCAGATATGATGTATGCAATGGTACAGGTTCGTGAAAATATTGTATCAGGTGAACAAACGGTTATTTTCTCTGTGCCTGCTTCGCTTGTACCTATGACCAGTTATGACATTACTCTGGATGAAAACGGAAACCTGTCCGAATTTTTGGTAACAGGCGCAACAGGGCCTATGCGTTTGGTTTATGAAGTTGGACTTAACGAAGAGGTTAACGATATTACCATAAACGATCCCGCCATTGTTTCCCCTGAATATATTAAGAATAATACCAATGCAGACGGATCTGTAAACTTCTATACAAACCAATATGAAGTTG
This sequence comes from uncultured Oscillospiraceae bacterium, assembly GCA_964509125.1. Classification (GTDB taxonomy): domain Bacteria; phylum Bacillota; class Clostridia; order Oscillospirales; family CAG-382; genus SIG653. The sequence continues at coordinate 28,457 of CAZDVZ010000014.1, forward strand.
ACAACTCTATGGGATATGGAAAAGTTAATACATTTTCATATTTCAAGCCTTCACATCAAAACGAAAAATATTATTTCCAAGAAAACACATATATATATGAATATATCAATGGGGAATATGTAAAATACACAGGTGATACAGCGCCTGATGTAAACGGAACATATTATCAGCTTGTTCGAATTTATTCCAACGAAAACGGACTTGAAATAAAAAATTCGTACAGGAAATTGTCTACCGAAGCGGTTGGCGTTGCAGAACAACAATCCGATGGATCATGGTATGTTCCCATTGGAACAGTGCACGTTAACTTGGAAGGTTACACGATTTATAAAACCGAAAACCTTACAAACACTTTAACAGAAACTTTTGGCGACGATGATGCTTCCAATGATAAAGGGCTTGCAAATGTTCCGTTTGTTGATATTGACGGACATAAGGTAAACGAAGTCGATCATACATTTGTTGTTGGCGCAACATTGGGAAATAATGGGGTGACTAAGCTTTATCCTGCTACAGGTATCAAAATCAATAAGTTGGTTGAAGGCACAGATAGCGGGGACGATGAATTTACATTTACCGTTTCAAGTGCGGATGAGACTGACGGAAGCTATAAATCCTTGAAAATAGATGCTGAAGGAAACCACGAAATTTTGTACGTTTCTTTCAAAAACGGAGTGGCAACAGTATCTCTTAAGGCTGACGAATCTATTATTATATCAGGACTTGACGAAGGTAAAACATACGTTGTAAGCGAAGTGGCAAGCGTAAAATATATCCTTGAGTCGGTAAACGGAAACAAAAATGCGTCCGATGCAAATCTTATAACGGTTTCTACAGAAATAGTGGAGGCGACATTTGTAAATGCCACGAGGGGCACGGGCGATCTCACTGTAACAAAGACCGTTGAACATCAACTTGGTGTAAATTATCAGATTCCCGACGATAAAGCGTTTGAGATCACCGTTTCACTTTCCGGCGTTGGAACCCAAAACGCAACATTTAAAGCGGAACATTCGGGTGATAGCACAATATCATCACTTACAACTGATGAAAACGGAAAATTCCCTGTTATCGTTTTGAAAAATGATGAGCAGATCGAATTTTTTGATCTTCCCGTTGGTGTTGTAGCAACTGTTGTTGAAACCACTCCTCCCGCCGGCTTTACCCCATCGTATAGGGAAAATAACGTGGTAGGAGACGGAATTGTAACTATAGTAAGCACTCCTACGTCTGTTGAGGTAGTAAATACCTATGATCATGGCGAAGAAACAGGTGACATGGTTAAGATAAACGGTACAAAATATCTCAACGACGAAGAAGGAAACGCAATTGCCGACTGGGGCGACGCAGAATTTACCATCGTTTTTGAAAAATATGTAAACGAAGGTTGGGTGGAGATAGACAGAGAAACGGTAAATAATTCATCTCGTACATTTAGTTTCAATTTGTCCACAGAAACCTACGATGCTCCCGGTATGTATTCATATCAAATTTATGAGCTTGTTCCCGAAGAAAAGATTGAAGGAATGTATTATGACCGTGTTTATCATACATTCTCAGTAGTTGTTAGCGATGAAGATATGGCGGGCGGACTTGAAATTTCAAGAATACATTCGGAACATTCTCTCAAAGAATTTACGAAGGACGAAAGCGGTTATTGGGTATTAATCACGGATTTTACCAACGTCCAATATAATACTGTTCCCGCGGTTGTTGAAATACCTGTCCAAAAGGTGCTTGTTAACAATTCGCAAAGTACGGTCGCATCTCTTGCTCATCACGAATTTGGAGTTTATACCGATGTCGATTGCACAGTGGCGGCGGCTGTTGAAAACGGACTTCAAAAATTGGAAATTGCTCCCACTGATGGTGTTGGTGAAGCAATGATCGATATGCTTTTCGATAAGGTGGGCGAATATACTTTCTACATCAAAGAAATTGATAAAGGCGTTCCCGGTATGATTTACGACGCACAAGTAGTTAGGGTAGATGTGTCTGTAACATCCGAAGGCGTTGGTGGAAAGCTTATCGCTGATGTGAATTATGATGTTTCTTTGGTTGATGGAGAAATTGTTTTCACTAATAAATATGACCTTACTGCCGCAACCGTTGAGCTTGATGTAAGAAAAACCATTGATGGCAGACCGCTTACCGCAAACGATATTTTCACGTTTGAGATTCGTGAAAACGGTGATACGATTTTGGTAGGTCAAAATGATGAAACCGGAAAAGTTACGTTTAACGGAACACTTGAATTTTATGAGGTTGGTGTTTATAACTACACCGTCATCGAAACAAGTGAGAGTGGAAACGGAATAACTGTAGACAAAACAGTATTTGACGTTAAAATAACCGTGTACGATGGTGAAAACGGCAAACTTTTGGCAAATGTATCGGTTGCGCAGGTTGTTGGGAATGTGATTACTTTTAAAAACAAATATGAAACAACACCTGCAAAATATACTCTCCGCGGAATAAAAGAGTTGGCGGGCAAGCCCCTTTTGAATGATGAATTTACATTCACTCTTACGGAAAGCGATGAGAACGGCAACGAAATTGAAGGCGCAACCGTTCGTACCGCCAAAAACTTTACAGATGGTCACTTCTCTTTTGGTGAATTTATATACTATAAAGAAGGCGAACATTATTACGTAGTTTCTGAAGTTGCGCAGGCTTCTGCAAAGGGAATAATTTTCGACGAAAGAAAATATATTGTTAAAGTCACTGTTTCTGATAATGGATTGGGTGCGTTGATCGTTGAAGAAAATATTTCCTTGCTTGGAGGAGAGACTTCGGAGATAGTCAAATTTGTAAACGAATATTCTCCCGACCCCACAACGGCGTTCATCCCCGGAATTAAGTTCCTCGAAGGAAAAGTAATGGGAAGCGGACAGTTTGAATTTGTTCTCATTGAATCGGATTCAAATTGGAACGAAGGAAATGTTATTGAAACCGTAAAAAATAGCGAAGACGGAAGAATTACGTTTTCAGATATTGAGTATGAAACCGCAGATTCTTATTACTACCTTGTAAAAGAGGTATACGACGAACTTGTTGTGGACGGTATTACTTATGATGACACAGTTTTCAGAGTGAGAATCGATATAAACGATGATCTCAAAGGAACGCTCCATTCATCTGTTCATATTTATGACGAAGAAGGTACACCTCTTCCAAACATTGAATTTGTAAACAAGTATGCTGTAACGCAAGGAGAAAATGTTGTTATCAAAGGCACTAAGGTGCTTGTGAACAAAGAGCTTAAAGACGGAGATTTCACCTTTATTCTTAAGAATCTTGAAACCGAAGAAATTTTAAGCACTGTAAATGAAAATGGTACATTTGAGTTTGTTTTAGAATATACTGCAGATGATCTTGGAAAAGTTTTCCTTTACGAACTTTATGAATTAAAGGGAGAGATCGGCGGCATTATTTACGACGGAACACATTATGATGTTAAAGTTACCGTGGATGACGACGGCAAGGGCGGAATTGAAACTACCGTTGAAATTTCCGTAGAAGGTGCTGTTGTTGATACGATCAACTTTACCAACACATATGACCCCGTATATGCAGAAGTATACCTTGAGGGCGTAAAAGAGCTTACAGGCAGAGATCTGGAGAATGAAGAGTTTACTTTCGCACTTTGGTCTGCGGATGAAAATTGGAAACAGTTATACGAGATCCAAAAGGTGAAAAACAACGAAGATGGAAGCTTCCGGTTCCGTTCACTTGCGTTCACAGAAGAAGGCAAGTATTATTACACAGTTAAAGAGCTGTATACCGCTTACGTGGAAAATGGCGTTTTATTTGATGAAAACGTGTACAGAGTAATGATTGAAGTTACGGACAACGGCGAAGGCGCACTCGTTCCGAAAACCTATTTATTCCTTGAAAACGGAACGGTATGCGAGGAAATCAAGTTTGTAAATGAGTACTATGCAACATATACCGAAACCATAATTGAAGGAACAAAAGAGTTGACGGGCAAAAATCTGTCAGCGGAAGAATTCTCCTTTGCAATTATAAGCTCTGACGAGAATTGGAGCGTGGGCGAGGTTGTTGATATAGCGAAAAACGATGCAAACGGCAAGTTTAGCTTTGTTCCCTTTAATTTCTCTGATGACGGCACATACTACTATCTTGTAAAAGAGGTTTACGAAAGTGCAGTTTCAGACGGAATCACTTATGATGATACGGTATACAAAGTAACTGTTGTTGTAACAGATGATCTTTTGGGCAATCTTTGGGATTCTGTTACATATGAGGTAGAGGGCGACGCTAAAGACGAGATCACGTTCTACAACAAGTACAGCGCATCAGACGTTACTGTAACAATAGGCGGAACAAAAGAGCTTACAGGCAGAGATCTTGTAGAAGGCGAATTTACATTTGAGATTTACGAAGCAAACGACGAATTTGCCACTATTGGTGGCAAGGCTCCTTCTGTAGCTGTAAACAGTGCTGACGGTAGCTTTGTGTTCGATGGCATAACTTTCCAAACAGCAGGTGTGTATCACTACGTTGTTGTAGAAAGGGAAAACAGCTCTGTTTCCCACGTGGTTTTCGATAAGACTGTTTATTGTGTAACAGTTACCGTTGAAGATGACGGAAAAGGAAAACTTATTGCCGATGTTTCTTACATATCGAAGGAAGACGGCATAGCGGTTGATGCGGAATATATTGTTTTTAAAAACATTTACACACCTCCCGCTACTCCCGGCGACGATTCCCCCGTTTCTCCTTGGATGGTTCTCATGTTTGTTTCCGTGTTCGGATTTGCGACAGTGACCGCGAAGAGAAGCCGTAAAGAATCTGACTGTGAATAAGCTCTAAAAGGCTGATATTTAGGGGATGTAAAACTTTTGCTTACATCCCCAAATATTGTTAACTACTATTATTTGTAAAAATGCTTGACATTGCCTGTAGGTGATGATACAATGTTAAAAAGATTTTTTGAATAAGGAGAAACCGCATGAAAAAAACGATTTCATTTTTACTTGCGTCCGTACTTTTATCAGGAACAGTTCTTCTGTCTTCTTGCGGCGGTGATGATTCTTCCGACGAAAGCGCAAAAGAGGCTGTAATGTCAGAATATGCTGCAACCGATTCTTCGAAAGAGAGCGATGACGTTTCTTCTGAGAATTCGTCCGAAGATATTTCAGACGATGCCTCTGACGACACCTCTGAGGAAAGCTCCGAGGATGGCTCCGAGGATGACGATTCTTTTGATATCGGTCAATTTATTAAAGTTCCCGATGAATATAAAGAATATAACATAGGAAGATTCCTTTCCCAGTTTGAAAGCAAAAATAGCTTTGGCTTGAAATTTTCATTTTCTCAACAGGAAGAAGATCTTGATTTTTTTGTGGAAGCGAGTTGCTATTTTAAAAACGGCGATTTACTATTAAACAATTCTTATAGTTTTGGTGATGGATTGTATTCAACTTCCTCCATGTATAAGGACGGCGTATTTTATTCCATTTATCATAGCGACAAAACTTTCAGAGTGGAGAACGATGCTAAGGATGCAGAACTTGATTTTTTCGATTGGAACGCCGCTATAATTTTTAAAGGAACAAGTGACGAAATAATTGGTGGCGTTACATATCTTGTTGAAACTTTTTCAAGTTCGTCAGAGTTTGAAGATTACGAATATATAGAAAAATATTATTTCCTTGACGGTGATTTAAAGTTCGTCAGCGCGGATGATGAAGTGATGGTTTCTGTTGAAGTGGTAGACGATGTTTCCGACGATGTCTTCCAAATTCCCGATGATTATGAGGAAATAGTACCTTTGACCACAGAGGATATTTTAAAATTGCCCGAAGGGTGCGAGGATCTTGCCGTTGCAAAGGCACTGTCAAAATATACAGTGGAAAAGGGATATACAATATATATGTTGGTGAATTATTCTGCTGATGAATTTGGCGGCGACCCATATTCTATTGCTGATACATATTATGTAAAGGGCGATAATATAAGAATAGATTTTGAGCAAAAGGAATTTGATGAAAACGGAAATCCCTTTTCGGTTTTCAGAAATATTTATATGTTGAGAGACGGCGTATCTTACGATGTTTACCCGGATGACAAAACATACTACATTGTTGAGGAAAATGCCGAGTTTGAAGACATTTCATGGTTCACTTTCTTTGGCGATCTATCTTATAAAGAAACCACTACAGAAGAAATTGATGGAGTTTTATATACTGTCGATATTTTCGTATTTGATTATGATTACGATTACGATGACTTTTTCGTTCCCGAAGAAGACTCGTCTTTGGAGTATTATGATCAGGTGAAGTTTTACACTTTGGACGACGAGCTTGTTTACATGGATCAATACGGTGATTTTTATACCGTTAGAATAACATCTGACGATGACATAATAAAATCCGCCTTTGAAATCATTGACCGTTACACACTTGTAGAATATACGTTTGATATTTAATATTTGTTGTTTTTTGTAATTTGACAATAATTTTGTAAAAAGCGAGAGCACGGCACTCGGAACAACCGAGATGCCGTGCTCGTTTTGCGTTTTGTTTTAGTTTATTTGGAAGGACAAATTATAACTAACACCGTCGTATTTCAAGTCGCAGTTTGCAGTTTTAAGCATTCCGTCTTCCACGGTAAAAGATCCTTCTGCTCCGTATTTTTTGTTAATGTCGCTTTTGGAGTCTTTCAGATCTTGGTTTACTTTGTCGTAGTCCGCTGAATTTATAAATGCATTTTTAAATTGTTTCAAAAGCTCGTTTTGAAGATCGTAGGTGGATATGTTGAAAGAAAATTCACCGTTTTTAACATCTTCGGGAAAGCTGATATTTAAATAAGTTTCAAGGTTTGTGTCGTTTTCGAAAAACGAAACTGTTTTGGCTATTGCTCCCGTGAAATTATCTTCAATAAATTTTTCGTCAAATTCGGTGAATATCTGCTCTTTTACAATGGGCAAAATGTTCCCTTTAATATCATCTGTTTTAAATTCAAAAGGACTTTTATCGGTGGACGTAAGAAGGAGATACGCTGTGTATAGCTTATAGCAATCCATGCTTTTGTCCGCCTTTGTTTCGTTGCCGTCTTTTGTAAGAATCATCCCTTCTTCTGAGAATATAACGCTGCTGTAATCACCGCCTGACAGCGTTACGGTAATCGTCTTTCCGCTTATCGTGCCCTCAAAAGAAATGTCGGTGCCCTTACCCTTTAGAGTTCCTGAAAATTTATTGCCGTCGCTAAAGGCAGAAGTGACAGCAGAATAAATTTCTTCGCCCTTTACGGTTTTTTCTGCCGAAAATACGGCAATAAAAATGCACACCAGCGCTGAAAGTATCAAAACGCCAATAATGACAAACCACATTTTTTTGCGTTTAACTTTCTTTTTTTCGGTTTTTTCATCGTGAACATAATTGTTTTCTTTGGGAAGGCAGGCTTCTTTTTCTGAGAGTGTGGCATTGCAAAAATTACATTGTTTGGATGAATCTGCATTTTTTGTTCCGCAGTTTTGACATTGCTTCATAATTGACCTCCTGTCTCGTATCTTTAAAGCTTACGCGCCATCATGGCGTACTCGCCGCCGTTTTTAACAAGGGATGCGTGTGTACCTCTTTCTGTTATTTTTCCTTCGTTTATTACAATTATTTCATCGGCTTCGGCAATGGTGGAAAGTCTGTGTGCGACTGTAATGGATGTTCTTCCTACGCAAAGTTCTTCCAAAGATTCTTGGATTAATTTTTCCGAAATGTTGTCAAGAGCGCTTGTGGCTTCGTCAAGAATTAGTATCTTGGGATCTTTCAAAAATGCTCTGGCAATACTTATTCTTTGCTTTTGACCGCCGGAAAGTCTAACGCCGCGTTCTCCTACTTGGGTGTCAAAGCCGTTTTCAAGGGTTTCAACAAAGTCTAAAATATTAGCTTTTCTTGCGGCTTCTTTAATTTCTTCCATTGATGCGCCGGGTTTTCCGTATTCGATGTTGTCTTTTACCGTGCCCGAAAACAAGAAAACATCTTGCTGAACAATTCCAATGTGTTCTCTCAGAGAACTGTTTTTTATTTTATCAATGGAAATCCCGTCAATTAGAATCTCTCCCTCAGAAATGGGATAAAACTTTGGAATGAGCTGACAAACAGTAGTTTTTCCACCGCCGCTTGCTCCGGCTAAAGCAACGCTTTTCCCCGATTCGACTTTAAAACTGACATTGTGTAACACATCGCCGTTTCCATAGTCAAAGCTGACGTTTCTAAATTCTATCTCGCCCTTTACGTCTTTAAGCTCAACGGCGTTTTCATCTTCTTTTTCGCACGCTGTTTCCATAATTTCAATAAAGCGTTTAAATCCTGTCATTCCGTTTTGATATTGCTCGGTGAAGTTTACAAGCGACCTTAACGGGGTGACAAAAATATTTACTAAAATGATAAATGACGCAAAATCAGCAGCGTTTATCATGCCTTTGCTTATGCATATTCCTCCCGAAACAAGTACGGCGACATTAAGCATACTGATAATAAATCCTGTTCCGCTGAAAAATATCGCCATGGCTTTGTATGCCTGCTTTCTTGCGCTGATGTATTCTTTGTTGCCTTGTTCAAATTTAGTTTTCTCTGTTTTTTCGTTGTTAAACGCGCGTGCGACGCGGATTCCCGAAATGCTGTTTTCCGCAACGGCGTTAATGACGCCTATCTTTTTTCTGCTTTCTAAAAATGCTTTGCTCATGTTTCGCCTCAACTTTATGGAAAAAAGAAGCAAGACGGGAATAAAAGCAAAAATAACAAGGGTCATCTGTACGTTTATGGTGCAAAGATAAATGAACGAAGCTACAAGTGTTACAATAGAAATAAACAAATCTTCCGGGCCGTGGTGTGCAAGTTCGCAAACGTCCATAAGATCGTTCGTCAACCTTGATAAAAGCTCTCCTGTTTCGTGCTTGTCGAAATATGAAAAAGGAATCCTTTGAAAGTGTGAAAACAAGTCACGACGCATATCCGCTTGCATATACACACCTACTAAATGCCCATAATAGTTTATAAAATAATAAAACAAAAGTCGAACAAGATACACCCCTATAAGTATTCCGCCGCAAATCAAGACGGCGTTTACATTTCCTTTGGGGATGTATTCGTTCATCATTTCACGGGTAATTATGGGATATAAAAGATCGCAAAGTGCGACAAGGAATGCTGCGCCTAAATCGAGAGAAAACAAAAGCTTATACGGCTTGTAGTATTTAACAAATTTCCTCAGCATAACAAAGTTCCTTAGTTTTTCAGAGAGTGCATCGGGGCGGGTATTCTTCCACCTCTATGTATGAATTTTTCGGGTGATGCACAGTTTACGGGCATGATGGGTGCTTCTCCCAAAAGTCCGCCAAATACAACTTTTTCTCCTGATTTTTTACCGTATGCCGGAATAACTCTCACTGCTGTAGTTTTACAGTTTACAACGCCTATTGCCATTTCGTCTGCAATAATTCCGGAAACGGTTTCCGCGGAAACATCGCCGGGAATTGCAATCATATCAAGACCGACGGAGCATACCGCTGTCATCGCTTCTAACTTCTCAAGGGTAAGACATCCGCTTTCCGCGGCGGCAATCATTCCCTCGTCTTCAGAAACGGGGATAAATGCACCCGAAAGTCCCCCAACGGATGACGATGCCATAACGCCGCCTTTTTTTACAGCGTCATTGAGCATGGCGAGTGCCGCTGTAGTTCCCGGACATCCACAGCAGTCAAGCCCCATTTCTTCCAAAATCCTTGCAACGGAGTCGCCAACCGCAGGGGTGGGCGCAAGGGAAAGGTCAACTATCCCAAAAGGAACATTAAGCATCTTGCTTGCTTCGTTTGCCACAAGACACCCTACGCGAGTAATCTTGAACGCTGTGCGTTTTATTACCTCCGCTACTTCTGAAAGCGGCGCACCGGGAATGGTTTCCAAAGCGCTTTTTACAACGCCCGGCCCGCTTACGCCTACGTTGATTACGTTTCCGCCTTCGCCCACACCGTGAAATGCGCCCGCCATGAACGGGTTGTCATCGGGAGCGTTTGCAAAAACTACCAGCTTTGCACATCCAATGGAATCCTCATCCCTCGTTATATATGCAAGGTCTTTTATTGTTTTTCCCATCATGGATACGGCGTCCATGTTAATTCCCGCTTTTGTGGATGCTACGTTGACGGATGAGCATACTATGTTTGTTCTTGAAAGTGCTTCGGGAATGGAATTTATAAGCGCAACATCGGATGGGGTCATCCCTTTTTGTACCAATGCAGAAAAACCGCCAATAAAGTTAATTCCAACGGTTTTTGCAGCACGCTCCAGTGCCTCTGCCGCCATAACAAACCCGTCTTCCTTAAGTCCGCCGCCCGCTATGGCAATGGGGGTTACGGAAACCCTTTTGTTTATAATGGGGATGCCGTATTTCTTTTCAATAATGTCGCAAGTAGATACAAGGTCTTTTGCGTTTTGCGTTATTTTATCGTAGATCCTGTCGGCAAAAACCTTTTTGTCATTTGAAGCGCAATCGAGCAATGATATACCCATGGTTACTGTTCGTATATCCAAGTGTTGCGTTTCTATCATGCGTATGGTTTCGAGAATATCTTTTGTGTCAAACATTTAACAGCCCTTCCTTTAAACTAAATTTTGTGCATAGAGTTGAAAATATCTTCGTGCATGGTGTGTATAGATAAAGAATTTTCTGCACCTAAATTATTTAAAGCGTCGGAAAATGTTCCAAATTCTACCGTAAGTGCTTTGATGTCCACAAGCATGATCATTGCAAAATAGTCGGAAAGTACAGTTTGAGATATATCGGAAATATTCGCTCCGTATTCAGAACAAAGCGCCGATACTTTGGCTATGATTCCCATGTTGTCTTTTCCTGTAACTGAAATTACCGCTTTCATTTTTTTGTCCCATCCTTTATGTATCATATTTTGTTTAAAATAAGCTTTAATCATTATAATAGAAAAGGACGGATGTCACCATCCGTCCTCCATTGAATAATCTAAAAAGATTTTATTTTCGTTTGGTTATGCTGCTGTGTTGTTCTTTTTCTTTGAAAGAAGAACTACAACAACGATAGCTACTACAACTATCACTGCAGCTGAGATACCAACAATGGCACCTATACCGAGAGAGCCTTCATCGTCGGATGATGTAGCAGAAGTATCATCTTTGGAATCATCTGCTTTGGATTCATCCGCTTTAGAAGATGTTGTGCCGGTAGTTTTATCCTCAGATGTTTCATCATTGGATGTTGCGTCATTGGATGTTGCGTCATCGGATGTTGCGTCATCGGATGTTGCGTCATCGGAGGGTTCTTCTTCGGATGTTGTGTCATCAACAGGATCTTCTTCGGAAGATTCTTCTTCAGAGGAAGGTTCTTCAGGCTCTTGACCAACGCCGCTTGCGCTCATAACTTGAATTTCGCCGAGAGTAAGAATGTAAGACTGGCTCACCATTGTGATTCTAACTGATTTAGCTGTTTGTTCATCATCAAAGTTAAAGTTGAAGTTATAGTGGCTGTCATTTGCGTTGTCAGGATTTATCTTAACTCTGTCAAAATCATAATCTTTGTATCTTGTGTAGGTAACGCCGTCCGCAGAAAGCTCTATCATAAGAACATCTGTGTTAAAGCCTCTGTTGGCACCAGCTGTACCGTCTGTTAGAGAGTCGCCTACGCAGCAGAAGTTGATTGCGTTAATATCGGAATAAACCGCTCCGAGGTCAATAACAAGGGATACAGCATTGCCGCTTCCGCTAAAGGAAACGCTTTGAATGCTGTTTTCAAAAGTGGGGATGTCACCGTCTGTAAGGAGAGTGCAGGCAGAATCGTTGGCACCGGACGAATAAAAACGTGTGCTGACATCTGTAAGATATGCGTAAACTTTGCCTTCTGCTACGTTTACACTTTCTGCGGATGCGGAAACTGCAAAGCAGGAGATAAGCAAAACGAGAGAAAACGCGATCGATAATAATTTTTTCATAGCAATTTTTCCTTCCATATGTATTCGGTAAGTCAATTATACAATATCTTTACAGTTTTGTCAAGGAGTATTTTGTGGAAAATGCCCTAATTGTGTGAAAAATCAATATTTCGCAAAATATGGGATCGGGCTACTTGCAGAGGTTTTACATTGCATTTGGTTGCCTGTCGCGTGTGTAAAAATGGCTTTTAGACTTGACAAAATATGAGAGGAATGTTATAATTGGCAGAAAGTGATAATTTATAATAAGTAAAAAAACGGAGGCACGATTATGCATTGGTCAGAAGAGATTGCAAGAAAAATTATAGAGAGAAACCCCGAAAAGGAAGAATATGTTTGTGCGGCAGGCATCAGTCCCTCCGGCTCTATTCATATTGGAAATTTCAGAGATATTGCTACAAGCTGGTTTGTAGTAAAATCTCTTCGTCGTTTGGGCAAAAAAGCAAAGCTTCTTTTTTCTTGGGATGAATTTGACAGGTTTCGTAAAGTTCCCGTTAATGTTGCCGCAATTGACAGCGACATGGAAAAATATATCGGAATGCCATATGTGGATGTGAAAGACCCTTTTGGATGCCACGAGAACTACGCTGTTCACTTCCAAAAGGAATTTGAGGAGTCAATTGCCAAATTTGGCATCGACATGGATTTTAGGTATCAGTCTAAGATGTACCGTTCGGGCAAATACGCTTCTCACGTTATCCACGCTATAAAGCACAGAAAAGAGATCTTCGATATTTTGGATTCTTTCCGCACGCAAGATGCGGCAGAGGGCGAGAGGGATGCATATTATCCTGTAAGTGTTTATTGTCCCGCTTGCGGAAAGGATAATGTTAAAATACTTTCTGTGAACGATGAATGTACCGTTGCGGAAATAGAATGTACCTGCGGACATAAGGGGCAGTTCGATTTTACAACAAATTTCAATTGCAAACTTGCATGGAAAACCGATTGGCCTATGCGCTGGATGTATGAGCAGGTGGATTTTGAGCCGGGTGGAAAAGATCATGCAAGCCAAACCGGAAGCTATCAGACAAGTCGTATTATTTCCCAAAAGATATTTGGATACGAGCCGCCTCTTTTCCAGGGGTACGAATTTATCGGTATTAAAGGCTCTGTAGGAAAGATGAGCGGTTCGAGCGGACTTAACCTTACTCCCGCAACGCTTCTTAAGCTTTATCAGCCTGAAATAATTCTTTGGCTTTACGCAAAAACAGATCCTATGAAGGCGTTTGACTTCTGCTTCGATGACGGCATTTTAAGGCAGTATTTTGAGTTTGACAAGCAGCTTAACGACATGAGAGAAGGAAAGGCCGACGAAAGAACAAAGGACATTATGTATTATTCTTTGCTTTCGGACAGAGAAATACAAACGGTTCCCGTTCAACTTATTGTGTCTCTCGGCTCTATTGTAAATTTCAATGTTCCCATGCTTGAAACGGTGTTTAAAAAAATAGGAACTCCTTATAAATTGGAAAACTTTAAGGAAAGACTTTCTCTTGCTAAATATTGGCTTGAGCAATGCTCGCCGGAAAACGTAAACAGACTTAGAAAGACAAGAAATTTTGAAGTATACAATTCTCTTGATGAAAACGAAAAGAAGGAAATAACACTTCTTCACGATTATTTAAAACAGGGCGGATATACCCTTGAAGAGCTTAATACAAAGCTTTACGCCATTCCTAAGGAAGTTTTCGGGGAAATGGATGACAAGGCTTGCAAGACGGTTCAGGGTGCGTTTTTCAAAAATGTATATAAGCTTCTTATAGACAAGGAAAAAGGACCCAGACTTTATTTGTTCCTCTTTGCTGTCGATCCCGAAGGATATTTGCCTCTCTTGGATTTCAGCACACCCATGACAGAAGAAGAAAAGGGCGTTTCCGCTCCTGCCCATGCGTCTGAGGAAAAAGAGGAGGATATGGCGAAACCTCAAATTTCAATAGATGATTTTGATAAGGTTGAGCTTACGGTATGCAAGGTAGAAAATTGTGAGGAGATCAAAAAATCCAGAAGCTGTTATAAACTGACTCTTAATGACGGCACGGGGGAGAGGGTCATTGTTTCGAGCATAAAAAATTATTACACCCCGGAACAGCTTGTCGGGAAAAATATTATAGTTATAACAAATCTTAAACCCGCCAAACTCATGGGAGTTCAAAGCAACGGAATGCTTCTTGCCGCATCGTTTGGCGAGGATTGCAAAGTGGTCTTTGTGGACGATTCTGTTCCCGCGGGAACGAAGATACACTAAAAGCGGTGGGAGAAATGATAAAAAAACTTTTATCTTTTCTTTTGGTGCTCGTTTCCACCTTAACTTTTTCCGCTTGCGCAGACAACGATGATGACGACCTTGTAAAAGAGTGGCCGGCTGATGCTTTTGATTTTATGGAAGGCGTACCCGAATTTAACGGAGAGCAGTACCATGCCAAGGTGGATAAAGATTATGAAATGGTTACTGTTTACTATAAAGAAGCCACACTTGACGAGGTGGAGTCTTATATTGAACAGTTAAAGGATTTTGGACTTGAAGAGAATGTTTCAACTACGGTGAATGACGGAAAGTATCAATGGTCATCCGTATTCACCGAGGGTGAGCTTTTTGTAGAGTTGTTTTGGTACGATACGGCTTTCGAGCTGGAAAGCGGAAGCTATGACTATAGCTTAGTGATCAAGTTTGCGGAATTTTGAGGGGATTATGGCACAAATCAAATGCGAGAACCTTGCTTTGGGATATGAATCCAAGGAGATAATAAGCAACATTAACTTTGAAGTGAATAAGGGCGATTATCTTTGCATAGTCGGAGAAAACGGATCGGGAAAATCCACATTGATGAAGGCGCTTTTGGGCATCCACAAACAGTTAAAGGGGAAAATTACATTTGGCGACGGAGTGGGAGCGGGCGACGTGGGGTATTTGCCTCAGCAGACCCTTGTCCAGCGTGATTTTCCTGCCTCGGTGGAGGAAATAGTAATTTCGGGATTCCAAGGCAAAAAAGGGCTTCGACCGTTTTATTCCAAGGAAGAAAAGCGGCAGGCTTTGGAAAATATGAAAAAAATGAATATACTACCTTTCCGTGACAGATGTTACCGTGAGCTTTCGGGTGGTCAACAGCAGAGGGTGCTGCTCGCACGTGCTCTTTGTGCAACAACAAAGGTGCTTTTGCTTGACGAGCCAACGGCGGGACTTGATCCGAAAGTTACAGAGGATATGTATTCCTTGGTGAAAGAAATCAACGAAAAAGAAAACATTACTGTAATTATGATCTCTCACGATATTGGCGCCGCGCTTCATTATTCAAGCCACATTTTGCATTTGGGTGAAGAAATATTTTTTGGCACCACCGAAGAATATCGCCATAGCGAAGCGGCGGAGAAATTTTGCCCTCATCACGGGTAGGCAAAAGAGAATGGAACATTTGTTGCGACGATAGTTGCCGGAAAATTTATAGAAAAGCCTATACGGCGTATTCTGAAAAAAAGAGAATTATATATTATGAAAGCAACAGGAATCGTGAGAAGAACAGAGAAATGCGTTATAATGGGACAAAAGTCGAAAAAACAGCATAAACATTAGGGTTTTCGCTGATTTTTGTCCAACTCAACTTGCACAAAATCCGGTCGAAATCGGTTTTCCGGTCAAAAAAGCGAGTTGTAAAGCTGCATAATAACAAGCCGGGTGAGCGTATATGTTCATCCGGCTTTCTATCACCTAAAAGTGTTCGCAAAAGTTTACGAAATCTCCTTGTGTTATTCGCATAAACGATGTATAATAAGCATCGGAATACCGAATAATACATTATTCCGCAAAACGAATAATATAGTATTCGGTATTCCGAACAAAAGAACGACGTAAAAACGAACATTTAAACCGCATCGAAATAGCGGTTTGGGAGAAAGATTTAGTATGGATTTTTTGAAGATAGATGAGGTTGCAGCGCAGTGGGGCATCTCCTCACGCAGATTGCAAATCCTCTGTGCAGAGGGAAAAATTGAAGGAGCAACCCGCTTTGGCAGAGCGTGGATGATACCCAAAGATGCAAAGAAACCGATAGACGGACGAACCAAGGCAAGCCGTGAAGAGAAAGCCGAACGGCTGAGTGCCG
>CAZDVZ010000015.1:0-43747 GCA_964509125.1 uncultured Oscillospiraceae bacterium
CCCGACCTACTGCTTAGAAGGCAGTTGCTCTATCCAGCTGAGCTAAAGGCACAAACGCTTTGTACTCTCGAAAGCTTAAGTATAATATCACAATCGGAAGTTATTGTCAAGGGTTTTTTTGAAAAAAATAAAAAAATACGTAAAATACATTTATTTTTCGGTTTTAGATGATCCTAAATCAAATTCTACCTTGGGGGCTTAGGTAGAATTTATTTTGGGAATTATCTTCGCATTTTTATGGGGTTATTATGCGTAACTTTATATTGACAAAGTGAGGTAAATGTGGTATTATGTTCAGTGGAATAGTATAGAAAGGGTGCGGAATTTTCCGCGGATAAATAAAATGGCAGAATCAAAGAAACGTAAAGAAGCAGAAAATCCCGAAGATAAAAAGGCAGCGGCGCTTAGTGCTTGCATAACTCAAATAGAAAGAGAATGCGGAAAAGGTTCTATAATGCGTTTGGGAGAGGCTATGGGTATGGAAGTTGTGGGCGTTTCCACAGGTTCTTTAACCTTGGATTTGGCTTTGGGCATTGGCGGCATTCCAAAAGGGAGGATTACTGAAATTTACGGCCCTGAATCGTCAGGTAAAACAACTATAGCTCTTCATGCTATTGCTGAGGTTCAGAAAAACGGCGGAGAAGCTGCGTTTATTGATGCTGAACACGCTCTTGACCCTGTGTATGCAGGTGCGCTTGGCGTTAATCTTGACAGACTTCTCGTTTCACAGCCGGATTGTGGAGAGCAAGCTTTGGAGATTACAGAGGCGCTTGCAAGATCGGGAGCCGTTGATATTATTGTTATTGACTCTGTTGCTGCTCTTGTTCCGAGAAGTGAGATTGAAGGAAACATGGGGCAATCTTCCGTGGGCGTTCAAGCGAGACTTATGTCCCAGGCTCTTAGAAAATTGAGCGGCGTAGTTTCCAAGTCGGGATGCACTGTTATATTTATAAATCAGCTTAGACAAAAGATAGGTGTTATGTACGGGAACCCGGAAGTTACAACCGGGGGAGTTGCACTTAAGTTTTATGCATCTGTAAGAATTGATGTGAGGCGTGCCGATGCGATTAAACAAGGTGGAGAGGTTATTGGTAACCACACAAGATGTAAAGTTGTTAAAAATAAAGTTGCGCCTCCATTTAAACAAGCGGAGTTTGATATACTTTACGGAAAGGGAATCTCAAAAGAAAGCGAGATCGTTGAGCTTGCAACTCAAATGGAGATCCTTGATAAGAGTGGGTCATGGTTTTCATACGAAGGTCAAAGGCTTGGACAAGGTAAAGAGGCCATCAGAAAGCTATTCGAGAGCGATAAGGCGTTGTCAGATGAAATTGAGGCTAAGATCAGAGAACGAAAAAATTCTATTGATCTTCCTAAAAGTGAAGACGACATTTTCGATAAAGAAGATGAAATTGAGGAATCTCCTGATCTTTATTAAACTTTTTTTAAAATGTTTTTGGAAGAAATTAAAAGGCGAGCGGTTATATGGATAATAAACATGGCTTTTTTGCGCGTGTTTCCGGGAGATTCATAAAAAGCGTTAGACCCACACACGGTGGCTTGGAATATGTTATTCAAACGGAAAGTTCTCGTTATACAATAACTTCGGCAGATTTTTCTCGCATTGGTGAGGATGTTTTGTGCCAAGGTGCTGTTATGGATGAGGAGACGATGTATGATTTGGAACTGTCAGCGGAAAAGCTCTCCTGTATTCAAAAAGCGTTGAAACATTTGGAATATTCCGCCATGTCCGAAAAAAAAATTAGAACGAAGCTGCACGGAAAGTTTTCCGCGGAGGCGATTGATGCGGCTTTGGATATACTTATTGATAACGGATATATCAACGATGTTCGTCTTGCGACGGACTTGTGCGAAGAATATTTTTCAAATTACCTCATGGGGCCGATGAAGGTGAAGTCGAAGCTTTATCAAAAGCAGTTTTCTCGCAATGTCATAAATGAAGTTTTTGAAAATTTTGAATTTGAAGATTCGATGGTGTGGACTAATATGGAAACACTTATATATCGAAAATTCGGTGAAGAGATTGAAAAATCTGATCGTGGAAACGCCATCGATTATTTGGTAAGGTGGGGATATTCCTACGACGATGCGAGAGATTTTATATTAAAATCCGAACAATGGTAAAAACGGAGAAAAATAATGTCAGAACAGAAAATAAAAGTGGGATTCGTGTCCCTTGGTTGTCCTAAAAATCTTATTGATACTGAGATAATGCTGTACAAGTTATCAGAGGCGGGTTTTGAAGTTGTGCCCGAAGATATTGATGCGGATGTAGTTGTTATAAACACTTGCGCATTTATATTGGATGCAAAACAAGAAGCTATCGATAACATTTTGGATGTTGCTTGGCTTAAGAAAAACAGAAGTTTAAAGGGTATTGTTGTAACAGGCTGTTTGGTTCAACGATTTGGCGAGGAAGTGTTAAAAGAACTTCCCGAAGTCGATGCCATAATAGGCGTTGGAGGCGCCTTGAAGATAGTTGATGCGGTGACGGCTGCGTACAATGGTGAAAAGTTTGTTTTCATTCCCAATCCTGCCGAGATACCTCTTGATGGAAGCCGCGTTGTTACAACTCCCGAATATTTTGCATATTTGAAAATTGCCGAAGGGTGTGACAATAAATGTGCTTATTGTGTTATTCCTTCCATAAGGGGGAATTTCAGAAGCCGCTCCATGCTTGAGATAATTGAAGAAGCAAATGACTTAGCGGAAATGGGAGTAAAAGAATTGTGTCTTATCGCTCAAGATACAACGGCTTACGGGAAAGATATTTTTGGTACATATGCGCTGGATTCTCTATTGAAAGAGCTTTCTAAAATAAAAGGCATCGAGTGGATAAGGATACTCTATTGTTATCCCGAAAGAATAACAGACTCTTTGATAGAAGAAATTGCGACTAATCCCAAAGTGGTTAAATATATCGATATGCCAATACAGCACATTTCCGATAGCGTTTTGCGTCGCATGAACAGAAGAGATACGTCTGAGTCTATAAAAACCGTCATTAAGAAAATTCGTGACCGTATACCCGGTGTCGTTTTAAGAACTACTGTTATAACAGGATTTCCCGGCGAAACCGAAAAAGAGTTTAACGAACTTTTGGCGTTTGTCAAGGAAACACGTTTTGAGCGTTTGGGCGCGTTTGAATATTCGCGCGAAGAAGGTACTGCGGCTTATGATATGCTTGATCAAATTCCCGCCAAGAAAAAAAAGAGTCGCAGGGATTTGATCATGAGAGCTCAGCAAAAGATTCACGACGAAAGGAACGATTCTTTGGTGGGCGAAGTGTTTACCGTTCTTTGCGAAGGGTATGATTCCGCAGCAGAGAGTTATTTTGGCAGAACATATGCAGACGCTCCCGATATTGATGGGAAGATTTATTTTACCTCCCATAGAAGGATCAAGGACGGAGAAATGGTGAATGTAAAAATAGCCGAGGTGCTTGACTATGATCTGGTAGGCAAGGAAGTGAAGGAGAATTAATGAATATTCCTAATAAACTATCTCTCGCAAGAGTAATATTAACTCCAATATTTACACTTTTTCTTGTGTATTCATTTTTTGGAGACAGCCATATTGCACATATTTTTTCCACTCTTTTGTCGGCAGCTATATTTGGCGCGGCAGCCCTTACGGATTATTATGACGGAAAAATTGCAAGAAGAGACAATATAATAACAAAATTTGGTATATTTATTGATCCTTTAGCGGATAAATTTATGATTTTCAGCGCCATGATAGGTATTTTCGCTTCAAGATATATCGGTGAAAGTGCTATTGTTTTTAAGCATTTTTATCTTTGGTGCGGTCTTGTTATTATCTTCCGTGAACTGGCTGTTACCACGATGCGTCTTGTGGTTGCGGGAGAATCCGGAGTGGTTGTACCTGCAAATATTTGGGGAAAGATGAAAACTGTTTCTCAGATCGTTGCAACTCTTGTAACCCTCGCAGAAAGTCTACTTGATGATATTTTACTTCTCGCGGGAGTAGAAGGCGGTTTTCTCGGCGGAAATATGTATTTTAGCATTGTTGCCGTTTGCTTTGCGGCGATAAGTTCGATTTTTTCCGGAATGACATATTTAAAAAGCTATTGGAGCGCAATTAAACCTTAAAAAACGAAAGGAATTTTCCTATGAAACTTTATAATTCTCTTACCCGTTCCTTGGAGGAATTTGAAATAAAAGATAACACCGTGCGTATGTATGCTTGCGGACCAACGGTTTATAACCGCTTTCATATTGGTAATTCACGTTGTTTTGTTGTTTTTGATATGCTGAGAAGGTATTTGGAGTACAGAGGCATAAAGGTGTTTTTTGCACAGAATTTTACGGATGTTGACGATAAATTGATAAAAAAGGCCGCAGAAGAAGGTACAACGGTTCCCGAACTTGCGGAAAAGTATATAAAAGAGTATTTTATAGATGCGGAAGGGTTAGGAATTAAAAAAGCTACTTATCATCCCAGAGCTACAGAAACGATGAATGAAATTATTGATATGGTTGGAAAGCTCATTGATAAGGGACACGCTTATGTAGCAGAAAACGGAGATGTATATTTTTCCGCCGAAAGCTATAAAGATTATGGGAAGCTTTCTCATCTGGATTCTGATAATTTGGAAGCGGGAGCAAGAATCAGCGTTAATGACATAAAACGTCATCCCTTCGATTTTGCGCTTTGGAAGGCAAGGAAAGAAGAAAGTGAAATTGCGTGGGAATCCCCTTGGAGCATGGGGCGACCGGGCTGGCATATTGAGTGTTCTGCCATGATAGATAAGTTGTTTGGATCCGATATCGATATTCATGGCGGGGGGCCCGATCTTATTTTCCCACACCATGAAAACGAAATCGCACAAACTGAATGTGCTACCGGAAAGCCTCTTGCAAGATTTTGGCTTCACAACGGATATATAAATGTTGATAACAAAAAAATGTCAAAATCTGCGGGAAATTTCTTTATGGTTCGTGATGCGGCTGAGGAATTTGGTTACGATGCGGTAAGATATTTTGTTTTGGCGTCTCATTATAGAAGCCCTATAAATTACAGCGCTGATATTTTAAGACAGGCACAGGCGGGCGTTGAGCGTTTGCAAAATTGTGAAGAAAATTTACTTTTTAGAAAGCAAAGTGCGCAAGATGCTCCTTTGAGCGACAGCGAAAAAGAAAGTCTTTCTTACCTTGAAGATAAGAAAAAGGATTTTATTAATGCAATGGAAGAGGATTTTAATACAGCTGATGCATTAGGATGCGTTTTCGAGATGGCGAGACGTATTAATTCGCAACTTGCGTTGAGCGAAGTTTCCGCCGAGTTTTGCAATGGTGCGTACAGTTTGTACTATGAACTGCTTTCCCTTTTGGGATTTGAAAAGAAAAATTCATCAAGCGGAGATGATGATGAGATAGAAAAGCTTATACTGGAACGCACAGAGGCGAAAAAGCTGAAGAATTTCGGTAGAGCCGATGAGATCAGAGACATTCTTAAGTCTATGGGCGTTGTTATTGAAGATACAAGACAAGGTGTGAAATGGAAAAGGGTGTGAGTAAATACAGCCCTTTGGTTTTGGCATATGTGGGTGATGCGGTAATTGAACTTTTGGCGCGTGAAAGTCTTGTTTTAAACGAAGAGGCTCAGCTTTCTGTTATGAACGAAAAATGCAGACGTTTTGTTACCGCTAAAAGTCAAAGTGAGGCGAGCATAAAAGCAGAGGAATTGTTTGATGAGGAAGAAGCAACGATTTTTCGTCGTGGAAAAAACACAAGAATAGTCCATCCTCCACGCAGTTCTGATATTAAAGATTATCATAGAGCTACAGGTCTTGAAGCGGTTTTTGGATATTTGTATCTTTCCGGAAAACATGACCGTGCGAAATGGCTTTTTGAAAATATTTATGGGGTGCGGGTATGAGCGGAATGGATGACTTGAGTATGCTTCAAAAGCGCGTCTTGACTTTTGTGAAATCTTTTATAAACAATTACGGATATCCGCCTACGGTGCGTGAAATTGCGGCGGGGACAGATATTAAATCTACTTCTACCGTGCATTCTGCACTCAATGCTTTGGAACAAAAGGGATATATTAACAGAGACAGTAAGCAAAGCAGAAGCACAGTCCTTTCAAGCATAAATTCCGAAAGCGGAATTTACAGCATTCCGCTGATCAGCCATAATGGAAAAGATATTAATTTTGGTTTTGTGGATATACCAAAAAGTCTGTTGGAAGGACGAAAAGGGGTTTTTGCTGTAAAAATCCATGAGGATTTTCCGGAAAAAAGTATTCTTAAAGGCGATGTCTTGATTGCAGTGTCGTGTTCTTTCGCAGAGGAAGGAGATATTGGAATTACAGAAGAAAAAAGGCCTTGTGTATGCGGGGAAGATACGAAAATTATTGGCAAAGTTTTAGCAAGCATTAGACATTTTTAAAAAATGTATTGAAATATGAAATAAAATATGCTAACATAGTAGTGACGTAAAAAGCAATGGAAGGAAAAAAAGTATGGCGAAATATAAGAGAGTTTTACTAAAGCTTTCAGGTGAGGCCATGGGCGGCACCGACGGAATTATTGATTTTTCTTTTGTGAAGAAGATAAGTGAGGTTATTAAGCGTGCGTCCGATGAGGGCGTTGCTTTTGGCATAGTTATCGGAGGCGGAAACATATGGAGAGGTGCTGTTGGCGTTCAAGTTGAACGATCAAGAAGCGATCATATGGGAATGCTTGCAACCGTGATCAACTCTCTTGCATTGCAGGATATTCTTATAAAATGCGGAGTCGATGCTCATGTGATGACTGCCCTTGATATGCAGAGGCTCGCAGAGCCTTATACTCAGTATAAAGCCAACGAGTATTTAGATGAAGGAAAAACCGTTATCATTGCTTGCGGTACGGGAAATCCATTTTTTTCCACAGATACAGGTGCTATTCTTCGTGCGGCGGAAATTCATGCAGATGTAGCATTGCTTGCGAAAAATATCGATGGCGTTTACGATAGCGATCCGAAAAAAAATCCTTCTGCTGTTAAATACGATACGGTAACATATGAAGAACTTCTTGAAAAAAATTTGAGAATAATTGATAGCGCCGCATCATCATTAGGAATTGAAAATAATATAAAATCTCTCATTTTTGCACTTAAGGATCCCGAAAATATATATAGGGCCATTATGGGTGAAGATGTCGGAACAATTGTGAAAGGAAGAAAAGACCAATGAAACTTGATGTAAAGCAATTTGAAGAAAGAATGAAAAAAAGCATTTCTGTTTATGAAGAAGAATTAGCATCTATTCGTGTTGGGAGAGCTAACGCCAAAGTGCTTGATAAGGTAGAAGTCCTTTATTATGGTACTCCTACACCTGTAAACCAAATGGCTGAGATCAAAGTGCCCGATCCAAGAACACTTGTTGTTACTCCTTGGGATGCAACTTCTCTTAAGGCTATCGAAAAGGCTATTCAGGCGTCAGATGTTGGAATCACCCCTGCAAATGACGGAAAATGCATAAGGCTCGTTTTTCCTCCTCTTACTGAGGAACGTCGTAAAGAACTTACAAAACAAACATCAAAAATGGGCGAAAATGCTAAAGTTGCTTTGAGAAATATTCGTCGTGATGCAAATGACAAATGCAAAGAAATGAAGAAAAATTCTGAAATGACAGAAGATGAACAAAAGCAAAGCGAAAAAGAGATTCAAGACCTCACTGATAAATACATCAAAATTGCAGATGATGTTACTTCAAAGAAACAAAAGGAAATAATGGAAATATAATGGGTAAGGTTATAATTCCGGAATCGCTCAGACATATTGCTATTATTATGGACGGTAATGGGCGTTGGGCGAAAAAACGTCTGATGCCCCGCACCTTTGGTCACTCTGCAGGAAGCGAAACTTTTGTTAAGACTGTAGATATATGCAATGAAGCAGGACTTGAATTTTTGACGGTTTATGCTTTGTCTACGGAGAATTGGAACAGAAGTGATGAAGAAATTGGCGGGCTTATGAAAATAATGCACGCATATATTACTAAATATGTTCCTGAATTAAAAAGGAAAAATATCCGTTTGAAGCTTTTTGGAGATCTCTCCCGCTTTGATGAAAGATCACGTGAAAAGCTTTTGGAAAGCGAAGAACTTTTAAAAAACAACACGGGTATGACGCTTGGTATTTGTTTGAGCTATGGCGGCAGGGATGAAATTGTAAATGCCGCTAAAAAATTGATCTCTCAAGGAAAAACGGAAATTACGGAAGAGGATTTTTCTTCTGCTTTGTTTACCGATGGAATTCCTGATCCGGATCTGGTTATAAGAACAGGCGGTGAAAAGAGAATTTCTAACTTTTTACTTTGGCAGAGTGCTTATGCGGAGTATTATTTTACTGATATTCTGTGGCCTGATTTTGACGTTGATTCTCTTGAGGCGGCACTTGAGGATTACTCTAAGCGTAAAAGACGTTACGGGAAAGAAAAATAAGAGCAAATTGACAACTATTAATCGACAATAAGTTGGTATAATTATTAATTTGCGGTAAAATTGCAGGTATTTTGGTATGAAACGAATAATTACAGCTATAGTTATAATAGCAATTTTTGTTCCCATTCTCATTTTTTCTCACACTATAGTGTTTCCCTTGGCGGTTTCTGTTATGGGGGGCATTGCGGCTTTTGAAATTTTGTACATCAGAGGTCTTCATAAAAAACTGTATTTATTAATACCATCTTTAGCTTTGGCTATGGTTTGTCCTCTTGTTTCGGGAACGGATTGGTTTGAAATCTTCACATCCAAAAGCTATAATTTTTTAGTAGTGGCATTTCCGTCTTATATGATTTATTTGCTGTTCGTAGCTGTTCTTTTCAATAGAAAAGTTGATTTTTCGGACGTTACATATCTTTGTGTATGCATCTCTTATGTTTCTCTTGCGATGTTTTCCATTCCGTTTATCAAAGAAAGAGTCCCACTTGGTTATTTGCTTTTGATAATTTGCCCGTGCTTTACTGACATTTTTGCTATGTATGGCGGTAAATTGTTTGGAAAAAAGAAGCTTTGTCCTGCCGTTAGTCAACATAAAACGGTTGAGGGTTCTATAGCGGGAGTTTTGGGAAGCGTTGTAGGCGCCCTTATTTACGGTGCTGTGAGATATTTTGCCACAGACGGTAATTTCAAGTTCCTTCTGCTTGTAGTTGCGGGCATAGGTATATCTGTAGTGGGGCAATTTGGAGATCTTGTTGCCTCGCTTATGAAACGTAGCAGTGGTGTTAAAGATTTTGGAAATGTGTTCCCCGGTCATGGTGGAATTATGGATAGATTTGATAGCATCCTTGCCGCTTTTGCCTGCGCTTTCATTTTTCTTACGGCATATAATAAGATTTTGATATTGATTTGATTTTGAGGATAAATCCTCATGGCTTAAACGGGATGCTTTGGTGCTCAACGCACCTTCGTATCCCGATTTTAGTGTGGTTTAAATTTAATTTAAAAGGATCGGTTACAATGAGTAAAACGATAACTGTTTTAGGTTCTACAGGCTCTATCGGCGTTCAAACTTTAGACGTGGCAGAGCGTTTTGGATATACAGTTGATGGAATTTCTGCATATTCAAACGTGGAGCTTGCAGAAGAACAATGCAGAAAATTTGGAATAAAACGCTGTTGTATCGGGGAAAAATATTACAAGAAGTTAAAAACGGCTCTCAGGGATACTGACACCATAGTTGTTGCGGGAGAAGATGGCGTTTCCCAGCTTGCGTACGATTGCACTTCCGACGTGCTTTATAATTCTGTAATGGGAATCGCCGGCATGAAACCAACCCTTGCGGCAATTCGAGGCGGCGTTAAAAAAATTGCTTTTGCAAACAAAGAAACGCTTGTTGCAGGTGGCACTATTGTTATGAAGGAAGCGCGGGAAAAAGGTGTTACCCTTTTACCTGTTGACAGTGAGCATTCCGCTATTTTTCAATGTTTGCAAGGTGGGGGGAAGGCTAAAAAGATTTTTCTTACAGCGTCAGGTGGACCTTTCTTCGGAAAAAAGCGTAAGGATCTTGAAAATATACGTCCGGAAGATGCGCTTAAGCATCCTAATTGGAGCATGGGCGCAAAAATTACTATAGATTCATCTACTATGATGAATAAAGGACTGGAAATAATCGAAGCAGCGCATCTGTTCAATATGTCTCCCGATGATATCGAAGTTGTCGTTCATAGAGAAAGTATTATACATTCAATGGTGGAATTTTGTGATGGTGCTGTAATAGCGCAATTGGGATCACCCGATATGCGCCTTTGTATACAGTATGCCGCTACATATCCTGACAGAATGCCGTCTTCGGTCAAACCATTAAACTTTGCCGAAATTGGAAGTCTTACATTTCATAAACCTGACAGAGATACATTTTCTCTTCTTGATACGGCGGTAAATGCTTTTAAAAAAGGCGGAAATATTCCTTCGGCAATGAATGGAGCAAATGAAGAAGCGGTATCACTTTTTCTCAAAGGTAAAATTAAATATCTTGATATATTTGATGTTGTTGCAGATGCGGCAGAAGATGTAAAATTTATAAAAAATCCCACGGAAACAGAAATATTCGAAACAGACAAAGCGGCTCGTGAATACGTAAGAAGCCGTGTCGGATAGTTTTTTCTATTTGGAAAGGAGCAGAACTTGGCATCGTTTTTTTCAACTTTAGGAATCGTACTTTTAACTTTATTTATGTTTGGTATACTTATTACCATTCATGAATTTGGACATTATATAGTCGCAAGACTTTTTAATGTGGGCATTATAGAATTTTCCATTGGAATGGGCCCAAAGATTATTTCGTGGGAAGGAAAAAAGAATGTTTTCTCCATCAGACTTTTCCCTATTGGTGGATATGTTAATATGGTAGGTGAATATGGTTCAGAGGACGAAAAGCTTTCCGAAGAGGACAAAAACAAGCCCACATTTAATAAAAAGCCCATTTGGCAACGACTTTTGGTAGTTCTTGCAGGCCCCGCTATGAATATATTGTTGGGAGTTATTATAATGTTTTGCGTTGTTCTCGGCTCCGATGTTATAGGTTCTCTCACAATATACGACTTTGAAACCCAAACAAGTGTTGGGTATGTAACAAGTGGCGAAAATATGCTTTATGTGTCAATGACGGGCAATACAGATGAAAGCGGATTTATTGAAGGAGACGTCATTGTTGAAGTGGACGGTGAGAAATTTACTGTTGACGGTCTCACCATGGACGAAGCCGTTAAAAAATACGGAACTCCGAAAATCGTTAAAGTTATGAGAAAAAATCTCATCGAAACTCTTTCTTCTCCGTTACTTCCCGACAGTTCGGGTCTTGGTATCAGCGGAGCGCTTGAAGAAAAAGATACGATTTTGGAGTTGGATGGCAGAAACGTACGTGTTTACACAGATATGGCATATCAGATTTCACGATTGGGAATAAAACCAATTTCTGTTACTGTGGAAAGAGACGGGAAGGAAACGGTTGTTGAAAATGTTATTTTCCCAATGTGTTCCGATAAAGGCGTGCTGTTTGGCGAGAGCGATTTTAGAGTATATACAAAGGAAAAAAATGTTGGAACACTTGTTCATGAGGCGTTTTTCAAAAGTATTGCAACTCTCAAAATGACAGTTTCTTCTGTTACTGACACGTTCACAGGACGTTATGGCGTTGAAGCTCTTTCGGGCCCTATAGGAATTGGAGAACAGGTTGGAGAAATGGTGGAAAGCGAATTTCCTATTATGAATCTTTTAACGCTCATGGTTCTTGTTTCTTTAAGCCTTGGTGTATGTAATCTTTTGCCTTTGCCGGTTCTTGATGGCGGCAGAGTTTTGCTTTTTATTATCGAAGCTATTAGAAGAAAACCATTGAATCCAAAAGTAGAGTCGGCTATAATGGCAGTGAGTATGGCGTTTGTTTTACTGTTAATGGTATTTGTTGCGTTTAAAGATATTATAGGATTGATTTAGGTGATATTATGAGAAGGATATCCAAAGAGATAAAAATCGGAAAAATTGCTATTGGTGGAAATAATCCTATTGCGATTCAGTCGATGACAAATTCTGATACAGCAGATAGAGAAAAAACATTAAAACAGATAAAAGCATTGGAAAATGCAGGATGTCACATTGTTCGTTTTACTGTGAATACTCATGAAGCGGCAAGAAATATAGCTTACTATAAAGAAAATTCATCAATACCATTGGTTGCAGATATCCATTTTGATTATAAATTGGCATTGGAGGCAGCCGCTGCGGGTATTGATAAAATTAGAATCAATCCGGGCAATATCGGTGAAGACAGCAGAATAAAGGCGGTGACCGATGAGTGCAGAAGGCGTGGTATCCCCATAAGAATAGGAATCAACGGTGGGTCTTTAGAAAAAAATTTGCTTGAAAAATACGGAAGTCCAACTGCAGAAGCTATTGCTGAGAGCGGCATTAATGCTGTCAGAACTTTGGAGAGGTTTGATTTTGATAACATTGTTTTGTCCTTGAAGTCGTCTTCTGTTGCGGATACAATTAAGGCAAATAGAATTGCCGCAGATGCCATACCTTATCCGCTTCATTTGGGAGTTACGGAGTCAGGCACAATGGAAAAGGGTGTATATAAATCCGCAATTGGGATCGGTTCGCTTTTAGCCGATGGAATTGGAGATACCATAAGGGTATCTCTAACTGCTCCCGTTACAGAAGAAGTAAGAGCGGCAAGAGAGATACTTTTGGCGTTGAAGCTTATACCGGGAGTCACGCTTGTTTCATGTCCGACGTGCGGAAGATGTAAGATCGACCTCATTTCCATAGCTACTGAGCTTCAAGGCGAAATAAATAAAATTCACACAGATAAGCCTATTACCGCTGCACTTATGGGGTGCGTTGTAAATGGGCCGGGAGAGGCGTCAGAAGCAGATATTGGTGTAGCGGGTGGCAATGGTGAAGCCATTATTTTTAAAAACGGTAAAACCGTCAGAAAGATAAAAGAAGAAGAGATAAAAGAAACTCTGCTGACCGAAATTAAAAAGTTGGCGGAAGGGAATACATAATGGAACAAGTAAAAGACCTTTTTTTAAAAAAATTATCAAAATATGCGCCGACTAAAACCGAGTCGGCGATTTTTGACAAATTAAAGAAATTTACCGTAAAGGTTCAAAATGATGCAGTTAAGGCATTAAGGATTGAGGCGGTTTTTGACGGTGTTGTACCTAAAAAGCTTATATTCAAAGCAGAAGATTCCATAAAAAAGGCATACGGAATTGATTTTGTTGATATAGCTTGCACATTCGAAGATGCTGTTATCACTTCTGATGTTTTTTATGATATTATTCTAACTTTGGAAAAAAAATACGACAGCGGATTTTCAAAAGGTTTTTTTGAAGATTCCCGTGCGGAATGGAATGAACGTGAAGGAAAATTTGTTGTTTCATTGAGGGAGAATTTATCTTCGGAATTTTTAAAATTCTCCGGAATTGCAGAGTTTATCAGAGAATGTTCTTTAAAAGAATATGGAAGAGCTATTGAAACAGATTTTGTTGGGGAAACGGCTGCAGATTTTGTTTCTGCTGACGAAGAAGCGATGCGAATCGAAACCATGAAAAGCTATGTTGCGTATACCGCACGTGAGAACGCTTTACCCAAATCTGAAAAATCCAGAGCATTTTCACCACTTGATAATGATGGAACTATACAGATTATTGATGCGGAGAAAGAACATATACAATCGGGAAGGATAGTTTTTGACATTTCTTCTTTGAGTCTTGTTTTTGGTGAAATGAAATCTACAAAAAAGGTGACAGTGGAGAAAAAAGATGGAGAAGGAAATATTATTTCCGAGGAAATTACAAAGATAAGTCCCACAAGGCTTAATTCCATTAAAAATATTGAAGAAGGAAAAAGTGTTCGTTTTCCTTGCATTGTTTTTGCTTCTGAAGGGAAAGACACCAAAACGGGTGACGCTACAAATTATAAATTGGGCGTTACCGATATGGAGTGTTCAATAACTGTAAGGTTCACTTCCGAAACCCCTCAAAAACTGTCAGGAAAAGCGGTTATAATTGAAGGTAAAGCATCATATGACAAATACGAAGAGGAAGTTATTGTTCGTGCATATGCTATTGCTACGGTGAAAAAAATCCCTCGTCGTGACACTCACCCTACTCCCAGAGTTGAGCTTCACTTACATACAAATATGAGTCAAACTGATGGGTTGTGCTTGCCGGATAAAGTTATTTCTACTGCCGAATATTGGAATATGCCTGCTATTGCCGTTACCGATCACGGAAACGCGCAGTCATATCCTTTGATAATGGCGCATTCGAGAAAAAGTTCCGTTAAACCTATTTACGGCATGGAAGGATATCTTGTTGACGATACTGAACGAGCGATTTATGACTATAAAGGATTTGAAGAAAAAAGTCTGTTTGAAGATGAATTTATTATATTTGACTTAGAAACCACCGGTCTTTCTGCTACAAATTGTGGCATTACAGAAATAGGTGCGGTTAAATATAAAAATGGCGAGGTTTTAGATGTTTTTGAAACATATGTAAACCCCGGAATGCCTATTCCTAAAAACATAACAGAGCTTACAGGTATCACCGATGATATGGTGAAAGATGCTCCTGACGAGAAAAGTGCTGTATCAAGTTTTTTGGAATTTTGCGGTGACAGAATCCTTGTTGCTCATAACGCAACTTTTGATACATCTTTTATAAAACGCGTTGCCAACCAACACGGATTAAAATTTAATAATTCGTATCTTGATACAGTGTCTCTTTCAAGGTACATAAACCCCGACCTTTCCCGTCATAGGCTTAACATTCTTGCTGATTATTATAAATTGGGCGAATTCAACCATCACAGAGCAAGCGACGATACAAAAATGCTTGCAAAGATTTTTGACTGTATGTGCAGAAAATTTTCAAAAATGGGTGTGCGTACAATAGGAGATGTGCTTTCCGCCATGGAAAGTAAATCCGATCCAAAAAAGCTCAGATCTTACCATATAACATTGCTTGTTAAAAATCTTGTGGGACTTAAAAATCTGTATAAGCTGATTTCCAAGTCTTATTTAGATTATTTCCATCGTCATCCCCTTATTCCCAAAACCGTACTTGCAGAGCATAGGGAGGGACTCATAATTGGGTCTGCTTGTGAAAGCGGTGAACTTTACACCGCAGTTTTAGGCGGACGAGCTTATGGGGATATATTGAAAATCGCTGATTTTTACGATTATTTTGAAATTCAACCTCATGGAAATAACTGGTTTTTATTTGATAAAGGTGAACTTGGCGACGATGAAAATAAAGCCTATGACAAACTATCTGATATAAACAGACAGATAATAAAAATCGGAGAGAAACAAAACAAATTGGTGGTTGCCACGGGTGACGTGCATTTTCTTGAGCCGGAAGACGAAATTTACAGGCAAATAATGTGTTTCGGAATGAAATATAAGGACGCAATGCGTCACATTCCGTTGTATCTCAAAACCACAGACGAAATGCTTCGTGATTTTTCATATTTAGGAAAAGAAAAAGCTTTTGAGGTCGTCGTTACAAACACAAGAAAAATTGCGGACATGATTGAGCGTATTTTGCCCATTCCGGATGGATCTTTCTCTCCTGATGTTCCGGGCGCGGATAAGGAATTAGAAGACATTTGTTACGAGACAGCGAAGAAAATGTATGGCGATCCGCTTCCTGAAATTGTTGCAACCCGTCTCGATAGAGAACTTTCATCCGTTATAAAAAATGGATATGCTCCGTTGTATATTATCGCAAGACGTCTTGTTCAAAATAGCGAGGAACATGGATATTTAGTAGGCTCTCGTGGATCTGTAGGTTCTTCTGCTGTTGCTACTTTTTCCGGAGTTTCCGAAGTTAACCCTTTACCTCCTCATTACAGATGCGAAAAATGTCACGTGGTTGAATTTGTAAAAGGCGTGGGAAGCGGATTTGACCTTCCCGACAAACCATGTCCTAAGTGTGGAGAAAATATGCTATGCGATGGACACGACATACCTTTCGAAACATTTTTGGGGTTTCATGGCGAAAAAGCGCCCGATATAGACCTTAACTTCTCAGGCGACGTTCAAGGCGAAGCGCACAAATATACCGAAGTGCTTTTCGGCGCAGAAAATATTTTCCGTGCGGGAACTGTTTCCACCATCGCAAGCAAAACGGCTTATGGGTTTGTTAAGAAGTTCCTTGAGGAACAAAACATAACATTGACAAGAGCAGAAGAAAACCGTTTGACAGCGGGCGTTGAAGGTATTAAACGCACAACGGGACAACATCCCGGCGGAATCGTTGTTATTCCTAAAGAATATGAAATATACGATTTTACTCCTGTTCAACATCCCGCAGATGATAATACAAGTAACGTAATTACAACTCACTTTGCTTTCGAATATTTGCATGACACGCTTTTGAAGCTTGATATTTTAGGCCACGATGTTCCTACGGAATATAAAATGCTTCAGGATTTTACCGGAATAGACGTTAGAACGGTTCCAACTAATGATGCAAATGTTATGAAGCTGTTTACGTCAACAGAGCCTTTGGGCGTTACTCCCGATGATATTTTCAGTACAATTGGTACTTACGGAATGCCTGAATGTGGGACATCCTATGTAAGGCAGATGATGGAAGCGGCAAAGCCGAAATGTTTTTCTGACCTCCTTCAAATTTCCGGGCTTTCTCACGGTACGGGAATTTGGCTCGGCAATGGCGAAGAACTAATTAAAGCGGGTACTTGTACAATTTCTGAGATTATTGGAACTCGTGATAGTATTATGCTTTATCTTGCGAATAAAGGCGTTGAAAACGGACTTGCGTTTAAAATAATGGAATCAGTTCGTAAAGGTAAAGGTCTTACACCTCAGTTCGAAGAGGCGATGAGGGCCAATAATGTTCCCGAATGGTATATAGCTTCTTGTAAAAAAATAAAATATATGTTTCCAAAAGCGCACGCCGCGGCGTATATGATTTCGGCTTTGAGGTTGGGGTGGTATAAGGTATACAAACCTTTGGCGTTTTATGCTGCTCATTTCACCGTAAAACAATCAGGTTTCGATGCGGAGATTGCTCTTGATAAAAAGAATTTGAAGAACTTGGTTAAAACCCTTGATTCTACCCCGAATCTTATTGCAAAGGATAAAGAACTTTTGGCTGTTATGCAGCTTGTCTTGGAAATGTATGCGAGAGGTATTGATTTCTTGCCTGTTGATATATATAAATCCGAATCCTTCGCATTTGTTCCCGAAGATGGGAAAATAAGGCTTCCTTTGTCTTCTTTGAAAGGTCTTGGAGAAAATGCCGCAAAGAAGATAAGAGAGTCGGTAACTTCCGGTGAGGCAACAACAGTTGAAGAACTTAAAACCGTTGCCGGGCTTTCAAAAACATTGATAGAAACTTTAGATGCGGCGGGTTGCCTTAAAAATATGCCAAAATCCGCACAGCTATCACTTTTTGATTTTTAGGTGAGCATATGATTAATTTACCCCAAAATGTAATTTTTGCTTTGCACCTTTTGGAAAATGCAGGGTTTCAGGCTTTTGCTGTGGGAGGAGCGGTGAGAGATCAGCTTCTTGGAGCAGAAGTAACGGATTTTGATATCACAACGTCTGCCCTTCCCGAAGAAACAAAAATAGTTTTTTCAGACTATAAGGTAATTGAAACGGGAATTAAACATGGAACGGTAACAGTTTTGATCAATGACTCTCCCGTTGAAATAACTACTTATCGGGTGGATGGAGAATACACAGATAACCGCCACCCCGAAAATGTTGTTTTTACTTCTAAAATCGAAGATGACTTATCAAGGCGTGATTTCACCGTCAACGCCATTGCGTATAACCCGCGCATAGGAATAGTTGACCCTTTTGGTGGAATCCAAGATTTGAATAATAATATTCTTCGCGCAGTGGGGAATCCTGAAAAGCGTTTTCGCGAAGACGCTTTGAGAATTTTGCGCCTCGTGAGATTTGCTTCCGTTTTGGGTTTCGACGTGGAACAGGAAACAAAGGATAATGCGAAAAAATATGCACATCTTTTGGAAAATGTTTCTGCCGAGCGTGTTTTTTCCGAGCTGAAAAAGCTCATTTGCGGAAGAAATGTAGGGAAGGTTATGGAAGAATTTCCCGAAATAATAACTCAGGTCATTCCCGAATTATCTGCAAGTGTTGGATTCTCGCAAAAAAGCAAATATCATGTTTACGATGTTTACACTCACACTTTAAAGGCTCTTGAAGTATCGGAAAACCACTTGCTGATAAGGTTATCTCTTCTTTTCCACGATTGCGGTAAGCCTTATGTATGCACTGAGGACGAAAATGGTGCAAGACATTTTAAAGGACACGAGATTGTTAGCGAAAAAATGGCAAGAGAGGCATTATTACGTCTTAAATGCGACAACAAAACGCTAAAAACCATAACGCGGCTTGTGCTTTATCATGATTATAAAGTAATTCCCGAAAAAGCATCGGTGAACAAATTTTTGTCTTTGGTTTCATACGACGAAGCAAGACTCATTGCCAAAATCAGATACGCTGATATGTTTTCTCATGCACCTCAGTTTCGTTTTGAGTCTGACTATGCAGAAAAGATAATTGCTCTTGTTGACGAATCGGAGAGAAACGGTGAATGTGTAAACCTTAAAACACTTGACATAGATGGCAATGATCTTTTGTCGTGCGGAATAAACAGCGGCAGTTCTGTGGGAGACGTGCTCCAAAGCTTGCTATCGCTTGTTTTGGCGGGAGAGATTCCAAACGAAAAATCTGCACTCATTCAAAAAGTAAAAGAAGAATTTGTAAATTAAGCGTTGTCATAAAAATATTGAACGTGAAAATCTTGAAGCTGTGTTAGAGTTTCTTTCGGATGAAGAAAAGCGCAAATCCTTCCTTGAAATTATAAAAAAAGCATAGCATAATAACGAGGCTGATACAAATGCGAAATTCACATTTGTATCAACCTCATTTGACTTTTTATGGACTTTTAATGAAATAGTACTATTTTGTGTTTATTATTTATTCCCCTTGCATGAGTTAAGCACATAAATCATGCCGAGCGAGGAAGTTTTTTTCTAAAAGCATATTTTCACCTTGTTCAGCCTTGTTTTCTATGCTTTTGTTATATCATATTTATTGTTCTTTTTCATGTCTTTGGGCAAAAAAGTACCGCTGACTTTTACTTTGTCAGCGGTATGAGCACCATATGGAATATACCATGCGGTACTGTGCTTTTTTGAATTGAAAGGAAACTTATACATGAAAAAAAGTTATTTACTTAAAAATTCATATGCGGCAATCGCTGCCACTGTGCCGTCTGATACAGCGGTTGTAAGCTGACGGACGGATTTTCTGCGGCAATCTCCCGCAACAAATATGCCCTGCGTCGATGTTTTGCAGGTTTCGTCCGAAGCTGCATAACCGCTTTCGTCCAAAGCTATGCTTCCTTCAAAAGGTCTAATTGCGGAAATTAAGCCTATAGCAACAAATACGCCGTCTACCGATATGTTTTGTGCCTCGTTTCCAACGTGAATTTCAATTTCGGAAAGCTTACCTTCTCCGAGTAGCTTTGTAACTTTTGCGTTTGTTATTATTTTTACATTGTTTTTTGTTCTAAGGGAGTCAACGACTGTAGGCTCTGCGCGAAACTCGTCACGGCGGTGGATAAGGTAAACGGTTTTTGCAATTTCAGAAAGCATTAAAGCATCGCCAATTGCGGTGTTGCCGCCGCCTACAACGGCTACGGTTTTATCTTTGAAAAAAGCGCCGTCGCAAAGAGCACAATATGAAACGCCTTTTCCAATATAATCCTTTTCTTTATCAATGCCGAGAGGGCGATTTTCCGTACCTGCGGCAATAATAACCGTTTTTCCACTAAAAGAGGAAGAAGAACAAGCAACGGCGAATCCGTTTTCGATTTTAGAAATTCCCGTAGCTTCATCAAATTCGATATCGCATCCTGCGAGTGTTATTTGTTCAAGGAGTTTGTCTGAAAATTCTACACCGGACATTTTAATGTTTCCGGGATAGTTTTCGATGGAGTGGGCAAGAGCGATTTTTCCTCCAAATCCGTTTTTCTCCACGAGAAGCACTTTTTTATTGCTTCTTAAAAGGTAGAGGGCGGCAGTCATGCCTGCCGGGCCACCTCCAATTATAATGCTGTCGTACATATTATTTCTCCATGTTTGCCAAAAAATCTTTTACGCCTGCAACGCCGACGTATTTTTTAAATCCGTTGGTTGAAACGGCAATCAATGTGGGCGCGTTTGTAACTCCATATTTTTTTGCTGTTTCGGGATCATCATCCGCAATACATTTTATGTAATTTACCCCTTCTTTATCCAACATCATTGTGGCTACACGACAATTTGGGCAAGTCTTTGTTGTTATCAACATAAGCTTGTTCGCCTTTTCGCATTTTTCTTCTTCTTTTTTTGAGAAATCGTATATTACATCATTAACATTATATGTTTTACGTTCTTTGAATTCTGCTGATTTTCCGTCGTTCCAGTTTTGAACAGGACGATAATATCCCGTGATACGGCTGTAAACTTCTGTTTTCTCTCCGCAATTTGGACAAGTGTAAACTTCACCCGTAATGTAACCGTGGTTGCGGCATACAGAATAAGTTGGCGAAAGTGTATAGTAGGGAAGCGTGTAATTTTCTGCAATTTTCCTTACAAGGTTTGCGGCAGAACGCCAATCGGGGAGTTTTTCGCCCAAAAATGCATGGAAAACAGTTCCTGATGTGTAAAGCCCTTGGAGCTCGTCTTGGATATCCAATGCTTCAAAAATATCTTCCGTAAAACCGACGGGCAAATGAGAGCTATTGGTATAATAAGGGGTGTTACTTTCATTTTGCGCAGTTTTAATATCCCCAAAGCGTTTAACATCATGCTTTGCAAGTCTGAAAGCGGTGGATTCTGCGGGAGTTGCTTCCAAATTGTACAAATCGCCATACATTTCTTGATAATCGGAAAGTTTATCTCTCATGTGGGTAAGAACTTCTTTTGTAAATTCTTGTGTTTCTTCATGGGTGAGATCTTTACCTATCCATTTTGCATTAAGGCCCGCTTCATTCATTCCTACAAGACCGATGGTGGAGAAGTGGTTGTCAAATCCGCCTAAATATCGTTTTGTGTAGGGATAAAGACCGGCATCGAGAAGTTTGGAAATTATGTTACGCTTGATTTTAAGAGATCTTGCGGAAATATCCATCATGCGGTCAAGACGTGTGTAAAAATCTTCTTTATCTTTTGCCAAATATGCAATTCTTGGCATATTTATAGTAACAACACCAACAGATCCTGTGCTTTCACCACTTCCGAAATATCCTCCGGACTTCTTTCTCAATTCACGAAGATCAAGACGCAAACGGCAACACATACTTCTAACATCACTCGGCTCCATATCGGAATTAATATAGTTGGAAAAATAAGGAGTTCCATATTTTGAAGTCATTTCAAAAAGTAACTTTGTGTTTTCTGTTTCTGACCAATCAAAATCTTTTGTTATGGAGTATGTGGGGATGGGGTATTGGAAACCTCTTCCGTGAGCATCGCCCTCAATCATGACTTCAATGAAAGCTTTGTTGACCATGTCCATTTCTTTTTGACAATCTTTATATTTGAAGGGCATATCTTTGCCTCCTACTATAGCCTGCTGTTCGGCTAAGTCGGCAGGTACAACCCAATCAAGGGTAATGTTGGAAAATGGCGCCTGTGTTCCCCAACGGCTTGGAGTATTTACACCGTATACAAAGGACTCAATGCATTTTTTGGTTTGATTATAATCTAAGTTATCCGCTTTAACAAAGGGTGCGAGGTACGTGTCAAATGATGAAAACGCTTGCGCGCCCGCCCATTCGTTTTGCATAATACCTAAAAAGTTTACCATCTGGTTGCAAAGGGTTGCAAGATGACTTGCGGGCGAAGACGTGATCTTTCCTGTAACACCTCCCAAACCCTCTTTTATAAGCTGCTTCAAAGACCAGCCCGCACAATACCCTGTCAGCATTGAAAGATCGTGAATATGGATATCTGCGTTTCTGTGAGCATTTGCTATATCGTCATCATAAACCTCTGAAAGCCAATAGTTCGCAGTGATCGCTCCGGAGTTTGACAAAATCAAACCGCCGACCGAATATGTAACTGTGGAGTTTTCTTTAACTCTCCAATCGTTTATTTTTACATAGTTGTCTACAAGTTCTTTGTAGTCCAATATGGTGCTGTTAATGTTTCTTAGCTTTTCGTGCTGACGTCGGTATAGAATGTAAGCCTTGGCTACATCGCCGTACCCACTTTGAACAAGCACAGACTCAACACTGTCTTGAATGTCTTCAACTGATATGAGGGAATTTTTTATTTTGGGTTCAAAATCAGCAGTAACTTTAAGTGCCAAAAAATCTATTACAGAAGGGTGATACTCCTTTTCCAAAGCATCAAAAGCTAACGTAATGGCAGAATGAATTTTACTTAAATCAAAATCTACAACTTTACCTGTTCTTTTAGAAACCTGATACATTACAAATCTCCTTAATTCTTAATGGCTTCGGAAGAAAGTATAACATATAAAAAAAGGTTTGTCAATAGGGTGGACACTATATATTGAAGAGAAAAAAATAAAAACATTAAAAAACGCACTATATATAGCGGTCGCTTCTTTCGGATGTATTGAAAAGGTAACGCCCGAAAAAACGTCAAACATTGGGTTGGACGGAGTTATCGGGCGTTCTTTGTATAATTTTTTTGAAAAAATAAAAAAATGTTTTGTGCTTTGCTATCTTTCGGCGGAAATCTTACCGTCTTTTACAATGAGTTTGCAAATTCTCGCTGTACGTTCTTCAACGTATACTTCGTTTTTCTTTTCTTTAATGTCTCTTGCATGGTAAACGGCGTACCAATCTCCCTTGTATTTAATAACACTGTGGTGACCTGTGCCTTCTTCCACTTCGTTTTTAATGATAACCGGACAAAAACCTCCGTCTTTTGTTGCTTTTTCAAATTTTATTTTCGTAAGATCATCGTCTGTGCTTTTAGCGGAAGCGTACCCGATGTGGTATGTATCGTTTTCAAAACATCCACCGCTGTACATCAAATATTGCCAACCGTCTTCCTCAAACCAAAAACCGCCTTCCAATGTGTGCCAATCTCTTCCGTCGCCGAATCTATTCCTTTGGAATATCTCTTCATCAAAAGAAGGCGACAGAATCTCTATCTTGAGGTTTGCCGGGGTGTATGGATCAATAAGTTTGTCGATAAAAAGCCTTGTGCCCACTCTATCAGTATCAACATTGTCTTCAGCATAGAAAAGGAAAAGTCCTTTTGATGTTTCAACTACGTGAGCATCGATGGTAAATCTGTCATAAAGCATTTTTGGGTTTGTAAAAGGTCCAAGTGGAGAGTTTGCACTTGCAACATAGAGAAATTGCAAACAATCGGGTGTTTGCGGGCGATCAATTGCTTCACAAGAGAAATACAAATAGAATTTGTTTTCATATTTCATAATGCAAGGTGCCCAATAATCGTGTCTTCCATCAACGGTGCAAACAATTCCTTCAAATTTCCATTCTCCAAATAAATCATCTGAGGAGTACGCTTCGACACCTGCAAGGGATGTGACGTACATATAAAATTTTCCGCCGTCTTCGAAAACATATGGATCGGGTTGGGTTTTGTTTTTTGTTATAAAATTAAGTTTCATGTTTTCCCTCTTTGTTTTTTTCTTTTGTTTATTTTAGTTCTTTTTCTTTTTTTGAAAGAAAAAACTAAAAAGAAAAGAGCTTTCTTCAATTTGTAGTATATCATTTAAAGTACAAAAAGTAAATATGAAAATTGAAATTTTCAGAAAAAAGCGCCGAAACAAACTTGCTTCGACGCTTTTTCTTTAGGATATATCATCCTGTTTTATAATGAGTACAAAGAGTTTTATGAAGGATCCATCATAGTTCCCATGAAGAATGGAGTGTTTGTTCCTGTATCAATTAGCATATAGACAAACGGGCGTGTAAGGTGTATTTCCTTTGGAGTCGAGGGTGCCACGCATTCAGCGTTCACAACAACGGCTGTAACTGCGCCTGCTTTTGTCCCTTTTTCAGCAACGGAAATAAAGGTCTTGTGCAATATTTGAGATATATAAATATTGTCTGCTTGACCTATTTTTGAAAAATCTGCATCCGTGTCATTAAAAGCGTTGGGCATTACATCTTTAAATATTTCTGTCATTTCAATGTCATATTCCGTTTCAAATTTTGGCATGGACGTTATTAGAGTTTCAAAAGACTTATTGTTTAATATTGATTTAATCTTTTCCCCTGTCAGGAAAGAAACGTATTCTTCAACGGTAACGCCTTCGTTTGGCAAAAGTGCCACAAATGCATATCCGTCCTTGTAATATTTCAAAAAGCCCTCTGCATTATCATCTTTAAGGTATACATTTTCTTCGGAATGCATAAACTCAACATTAACTTCTTCACTGTTTTCAAGGGTAAAATGGCCATCTACCACGGAATTTTTATCGTATTGTTCACTCCATTCCCCTTCGAAAGCAAGAGCGTTTATCAAAAACATCACATTATCAGGTTCGATTTGTTGAATTATTTCAGAAATCATCCCGTTAGTTTTTGCATATACCCAATTGTTGATGTCTGTAACAGTTTGCGGGTCGGAGAAATTTGACTTATATGCCGATGCATTATAATAATCCGCGTTAGTTTGCAAAAAGTCGTTGTTTATCGTTAACATCATTTCGTTATCGGTAAACCATATTGAGTTGGCTATTTCGAATTTGGATAAATCGTTTTCATCCTTTGATTTTGCGTATGAATAAAGATAAAGGTTGAGTTCTTCTGCGGTAATGCCAAAAACTTCTTCCATTTGCTTTAAGGTTTCGCCGCCCGCGCCGTTTGCGGTTAGTCCTAAAGCAAAAATGACTGACAAGGGAGATATAAGAGAATTTTTGCCCTCATCAGAAAGAGATTTTTTAAACAATTTTGCGGCAAACTCTCTGTAAGCGTCGTTTCCCTGTGAAAGATCGTTTGAAACCTCAATCTCTGCGCCAATGATATTCTTCATAAGGTCAACAGCGAGAGTCTTTTTGCTATCAGCAATTCCTGCCGAGGTATCATCTTCGGAAAGTTCATTTTGCGATATGGTTTGAGATGAATTTGTTGCATCTCCTGAACATCCAGAAAGCATTATAACAAATGCCAACAGTATCGCTTGTAAATATTTCATCATCTGTTTCCTCCTTGTTAAGATTAAATGGAAAATATCTCCTTCATTTATACTGTCAACAAAAAAATGTTAATATTACACAGTTGAATAAATTCTTCCTCAAAATATATATTTACATAAGTATATACCAAAATAGAGAGATGTATATATTCGATAAAATTAATATTATAAAAAATCAAAAAGCCGACACGAAGTTCGCATCGGCTTTTTACTGTAATTCGGATTTAATCTCTAAATGTATGGGTTAAAGTATTAACTATTCTTTATCTTCCTTTGTGCTGAGAAGATCATAAACGAGAGCGGCGAGGACGCCACCGATTAAGGGAGCAACAATAAATACCCAAACATTGGAGAGAGCTTTTCCGCCTGCAAACAAAGCAGGTCCAAAGCTTCTTGCGGGGTTTACAGATGTTCCTGTGAAGTGGATTCCAAAAATGTGAACAAGAGTTAGGGTGAGACCAATAACGATACCGGAAACGGCGCTGTTTTCTTTTTTTGAAGTTACGCCTAAAATAGTGATAACAAATACAAAAGTCAATATAATTTCAACAACGAGAGAA
This sequence comes from uncultured Oscillospiraceae bacterium, assembly GCA_964509125.1. Lineage (GTDB taxonomy): Bacteria > Bacillota > Clostridia > Oscillospirales > CAG-382 > SIG653. The sequence continues at coordinate 25,801 of CAZDVZ010000015.1, forward strand.
AGTGGTATGTTGTCGTTGTAAAGTGCGTTTTGTCCAAGCTGCCAAACATCATTAACCTTTTCTTTGGTAAGAGCCATTAGAACAGCCGCACCTGCAATTGCACCTGCAAATTGAGCTATAACGTACCCAATGAAATCTTTAACAGACATTTTTCCGCTAACAAGCATGGCTATGGAAACAGCGGGATTGATATGACAGCCGGAAATGTTGCCAATGGAATATGCCATAGCGACAATAACCAATCCAAAAGCTAAGGCAGTGAGAAGATAACCTGTTCCAAAATTTGAATTACATCCAACAACAACCGCTGTGCCACAAGCAAATAGAACAAGTACAAAAGTACCTATAAATTCCGCAACGTATTTTTTTACTGATGCCATAAAAATGACCTCCTTTAAAGTTTGTAATTATATTATACTCTTTATTGCTCAAAAAATCAATATTTGTGGAAAAAATTTCAAAAAAAATAGGAAAGAAAGATTTATATTTTTACTTTAAAGTGTGCTTTTTCTATTGACTTTAATTTGTGTGGGTGGTATAATTACAAGCGAAATTTAATAATATCAGTCTTTGGGGCGGGGCGAAATTCCCCACCGATGGTTATCATTTATGTGAAAGTCCATGAGCCTGTAATTTTCAGGTTGACTCGGTGAGAATCCGAGACCGACGGTAAAGTCCGGATGAGAAAAGATTGTGAAATGGTAGTGTTTTTTATCCCAAGGCTGAATAGCTTTGGGATTTTTTGGAGGAAATTCTAATATGCGTAGCAGTTCAATAAAACGCACGGCACTTGCGGCAACGCTTGGCGCGGTATCGTTTATCTTAATCTATTTTAATTTTTCTGTTCCTTTTTTGTCTCCTTTTGCCGAGTTTGACCTTTCTGCTTTGCCTGAAATATTGGGTGGATATATATTGGGGCCGGTTGGAGCTTTGGAGGTTATTTTGATAAAATTGCTTTTAAAGCTTCTTGTGCAGGGGAGCGAATCCATGTTGGTGGGTGAGGTGCAAAATATTATTCTAAGTACAGCTTACGTTTTACCGTCTGTTATATATTATAGAAGACACAAAACGAAAAAAGGCGCTGCTCTCGGCTTGGTTTTTGGCGGCGTTACAAGCGTTATTGTTTCTGTATTTACTAACATATTTTTGATTTTCCCGTTTTACATGAAACTTTTTCAAATGGATTGGGATGGGATAATAAATATGTATAATGCTGTTAATCCTATGATAAACAACATCCCTGCTATTATTGCTTTGTCAATTCTTCCTTTTAATATAATATCGCGGACAGTGGTTTCCGTTATTGCATTTTTTACGTACAAAAAAATAAGCATTCCGCTTAAAAAAATGATTTTATAGTTATGGGGATAAGCACATGAATTTTTTGGAAAACAAAAATATTACTTTTGAAGACGCTGTGGGAATTATGTTTGAAAAGTTGGGGGACTGGAAGATAATGGCTCTTGCAAGCTCTCATGAAAATCATGTTATGGTGAGAAACGTAAGTTGTTTGTTTTATGACGGCAAAATATGGTTTAAAACTGATAAGAATTTCAGAAAAACAAAACAGCTTTTTGAAAATCCCAATGTGGCTCTTTGTTGGAGCGGGGTTCAGGTTGAAGGCGTAGCTGAAAATAAAGGACTTGTTGTTGATGAGAAAGACAGAAAGTTTGAACAGCTTTACAAAAAGTATTTATGGGGAAGTTACAACAAGTATTCTCATGAAAGTAGTGAAATAATTATTGAAGTAACGCCAAAATTTGTGGAAATTTGGGACACAAGTGAAGATAACTTTGCATATCAGGTGTTTATAGATTTTGAAAACAGGAGCGTTAACATTAAACAATACGACGAAAGATAATTATATAAATGAAATATCCCTTTGAATGGGCATAAATCAACTGCCTTTCAAAGGGATATTTCGTTTGAAAATAATTGCTGTTATAATACGTAAAAGAAAATGCAAATAAACTGTAAAACACTTCCGGTAACAACAAAAACATGAAAAACCGAATGCATATATTTATGCTTTTTTCCAAGTCCGTAAAGAATAGCACCTATGGTATAGGCAATGCCGCCCGCTAAAAGAGCTCCGAGTCCCGCAAGCGGTACAGCGGCAAGCGCTGTTTTAGCGGCAAATACGATGCTCCATCCCATGCCAATATAACAAATCATAGAAAATACGGAATATTTTTTCAAGTCAATGGCTGTAAATGTTGCGGCAATCAAAGCAAGTCCCCAAACAATCCCAAAAAGCGTCCATGAAGTTCTGGGATCGACTTCTCTCATGGCGCAAAGAACTATAGGTGTATATGACCCTGCAATCAAAAAGTATATCGTACAGTGATCAACAACTTGCATAACTTTTTTGGGATATTCTTTACGAAGACCGTGATAAATGCTTGACATAGTGTATAATAAAACGAGTGAAGCCCCGTATATAGCACCGGACACAACGCCCCAAACATTGCCTGAAATCGCCGGGAAAACTACACAAAGTACAAGAGCAACAACCCCAAGGGCGGCACCAACAATATGTGTTATCATATTAATGAGTTCTTCCGATTTTGTATATGTGGGAAGCACTCTATCTTTTAATGGGGTTCTTATTTTCGGGAAACCGGTGATAGTATGTTTTGATGTTATGAGAGAATTGGTTTTTACGTTATTCATGGGAAATCCTTTCTGTATATGTTTCTCAGTGAAAATTTCATCTTCGTCAAAAATAAATTTCTTCTGGACACTTTTATTATACACGGGTTTTTAAAAAAATCACGGAACAGATGATGTTTTTATCTCTACGAAAAAAAATCGCCCGGTAGAATTTAAAAAAAGCGACTCTACTAACAGTGGAATCCATCTTTAACAAACCCAAAACAGCTCTTAGGACGCAAAATTTTGACAACTGAATTTGAAGACTTTTTTTAGTGTTTTGACTACAAAATTTGAGAGATAATTTTAACTTCGACTTGAATGGAGACAATATATCATGATATAAAAACTGTTTTTTATACGCGAATGGGTTTGTAAAAGACTTATTTAAATTATTTTTCGATTGTATATATCCCGTTATTTTTAAAAAAAGTAAAAAAGGTATTGACAACTAAAATAAAGGATGATATAATTTGCTCAGATAAACCGTTGAGGCGGAGATAAAGTCAATCAAAGGCTATACAGAGAGCCCGTGGTGCTGAGAGTCGGGTTGGAAACTTTTTGGCAAATGGACCGCTGAGGGTGCAGTCAAAGGCTGTGCGTTTTTGTGCGCTGAGTATTCTGCAACGTGAAGGCATACGTCAGTTGTCGGGGATATGGTTGTATCTCCTGAAGGGGCATACCAAAGGTATGAATCAAGGTGGCACCGCGGATAAATAAAGTTTATTCGTCCTTGGCAGAAAAAGCGAGAGCTGTTTTCTGTCGGGGATTTTTTTGTTTGCAACTTTTTCGGATAAAATATTAGGAGAATTTTTTATGAAGCTTTTTACCAAACGATGGCGTAGATAATTACTAATAGTGAAAAGTTAGATTTTAGATTGATCTGCAAAACGCAGAAGTAATGAAAGGAACAGTATAATGAAATACAACGAAATCGATTTTGACACATATTTTAAAAATTATCCTGACAGCAATGGGTATTTTGGAAAGTACGGAGGATGCTATATCTCTCCTGAACTTCAAAAGGCTATGGAAGAAATTACAGAGGCGTATTTTACCATATGCAAGTCTTCAAAATTTGTAGGCGAGCTTCGAAAAATAAGAAAAGAGTTTCAGGGAAGACCCACACCTATTTCTTACCTTGAACGTCTCTCAAAATCCTTGGGCAACGTCCAGCTTTATGTAAAGAGAGAAGACCTTAATCATTCGGGTGCTCACAAAATCAACCATTGTATGGGTGAGGCTCTCTTGGCGAAATATATGGGCAAAAAAAAGGTCATTGCGGAAACAGGTGCAGGACAGCATGGAGTTGCTCTTGCCACCGCCGCTGCGTATTTTGGCTTGGAATGTGATATATACATGGGAACGGTTGATATAAAAAAACAAGCTCCCAATGTTGCAAGAATGAAAATACTTGGCGCAAATGTTGTTGAAGTAACACATGGACTTGCAACCCTCAAAGAGGCTGTAGACGCTGCTTTTGATGCGTACAGCAAGGAATATAAGGATGCTATATATTGTATAGGCTCTGTGGTTGGACCTCACCCTTTCCCCATGATGGTGAGAGATTTTCAAAGCGTTATCGGAATTGAGGCAAGAGAGCAATTTTTGGGGATGACAGGAGAACTTCCCGATGCTATTGTTGCGTGTGTTGGAGGAGGCTCTAACTCCATGGGATTTTTCTCGGGATTCCTTAACGATCCCGTTGATATATACGGCGTAGAGCCTTTAGGAAGAGGAACATCGTTGGGCGATCACGCAGCAAGTCTCACATATGGCGAAGAGGGTATTATGCACGGTTTTAACAGTATTATGTTGAAGGATGAAGACGGCGAGCCGGCACCTGTTTATTCTGTTGCAAGCGGACTTGATTATCCTTCGAGTGGCCCTGAACACGCCTTTCTACATGACTTGGGTCGAGTTAAATATGACGTAATAAATGACGATGAAACAATAGATGCTTTCTTTACTCTTTCCCGACTCGAAGGCATAATTCCGGCTATAGAAAGTGCTCATGCTGTTGCTTACGGAATGAAACTTGCAAAAACCATGGGAAAAGGGTCCGTTCTCATTAACCTTTCCGGAAGAGGCGATAAAGATATGGACTATATTATTGAAAAATACGGAATAAGATAAAAAAAGGTGATGCTTGATGATGACCTTCGGCTCGCAAGACATTTATATAGGATTGATGTCCGGTACAAGTGTGGATGGGATCGATGCTGCCGCAGTAGAGATAAAGGGAGATGTAGCACATCCATCATGCAGGCTTGTGGCATTTTTAAATATTCCTTATGAAGATCGCGTAAGAAAACGTATATTTAATCTTTTTGAGCGGGAAAAAGCTACCGTTGATAATTTGGGAGAAATGAATTTTCTTTTGGGTAAGCTGTATGGCGAGGCTGCAAATACCCTTATAAACAAATTTGGGATAGACCGATCTCGTATAGCGGCAATAGGGTCGCACGGTCAAACTATATATCACGCACCCGAAGGAGAAATCCCCTGTACTGTTCAAATAGGTGAGGGAAGCGTTATCTCCCGCGTAACCGGGCATGTTTGCGTTTCCGATTTCAGAGTAGCGGACATCGCTGCCGGTGGAAACGGTGCGCCTCTTGTGCCTTTTACTGAGTATGCTTTGTTTTCAAGCGATAGCAAAAGCCTCATCCTTCAAAATATTGGCGGAATTTCCAACAGCACAGTTTTGCCGCGCGGAAGTGCGCCCGAAGAGGTTTTTGCATTTGACAATGGTCCGGGGAATATGATTATAGACTCGTTAACAAGTCACTATTTTGGAATGAAAATGGATGAAAATGGAAGTATATCCTCTTCGGGAACGATTAATATTCCTCTGCTTGAAAAATTGCTAACAGAGCCTTATTACAAAAAGCTTCCGCCCAAAACCACAGGGCGTGAGCTTTTTGGAGATGAATACGTAAAGAAAATAATAGCACTTTCGGAAAATATAAAACCGGAAGATGTAGTAGCTACATTAACCATGCTTACGGCAAAGGTTATTGCAAACAGCTATAGAGATTTTATTTTTCCTGTATGCAAAGCAGATGAGCTTATTGTTGGTGGAGGCGGTAGTTATAACAGAACATTAATGCGGTTTTTAGCTGCCGAAATGAGTTATTACGGAGTTAAAGTATTTACTCAAGATGAAAAAGGACAAAACAGCGACGCAAAAGAGGCTGTGGCGTTTGCTCTGCTTGCTTTTTACACATTGAGAAAACTGCCAAACAATCTTCAAAGTGCTACAGGAGCAAAATACCCTGCGATCTTGGGCAAGATATCTTTTTAAATGGAGAAAAAAATGAACAAAAAGGATGATCAAACGGAAAATCTGAGGATGGTTCCTGTGATTGAATATATTGATGATATTTCTTTTGATATGAAATACTCTACTACCGATAATTTTACGGGAAAGGTTATATATGATTTTTCACAACCTTGGCTAAGGTATGGGACTGTGAAAAAACTGTTGTACGCACAGTCTCTTTTTAGGGAAAAAGGGTTCAGACTCAAAATTTGGGATGCGTTCCGCCCGATAAAAGCACAGTTCGTTATGTGGGAGGTTTACCCGAATGACGATTTTGTGGCGGATCCCACAAAGGGATTTTCAAATCATAGCAGAGGAAATACCGTGGATATTACTTTGACGGATATGAACGGAGTTGAACTGAAAATGCCTACGGGTTTCGACTGTTTTGAGGATATGGCGAAATATGATTATTCAAATGAGGAAAACAGGGAAACTGCACAAAATGCACTTATGCTTAGAGAGATTATGATAAAGTCCGGCTTCCGTCCGTCTACCACAGAATGGTGGCACTATGGTGATACAGATGTGTATCCGGTGGATAAAGATTTTTTGCCAAGTAAGTAAAAAAATATTTAATCAGTGAAAAAAGGTAAAAAATTTCATTTTTGTATTGACAATTTAAAGAAATTGGATTATTATTGGGTAGGTATAAGTATTTTGAAGAGGAGGTTCTTGCGTGTCAAAGAAAATACCTAAAATTGCGTTGTTATATGATTTTGATAAAACTCTCTCTACGAGAGATATGCAAGAATATTCATTCATTCCGAATTTGGGAATGTCCGCAGGTGAGTTTTGGCAAGGTGCCAACGACATTTCTGTTGGCTTGGGAATGGATAGAATACTTGCTTATATGTATTTGATGATAAAAAAGGCGAAAGCTAAAGGTGTTCCCATCAGAAGAGAGGACTTTGTTCAGCTTGGTCGTGATATTGAGTTTTTGCCGGGCGTCACAACTTGGTTTGAAAGGATAAATGCCTTCGGAAGGGAACATGGCGCAGAGGTACAGCATTATATTATTTCCTCAGGACTTAAAGAAATAATAGAAGGATCAAAAATTTGCAGAGAGTTTAAAAAGATATATGCGTGCGAATTTCACTACGACGAAAATGGAATCGCTGATTGGCCGCTCCTCGCTGTAAATTATACTGCCAAAACTCAATTTCCTTACAGAATCAATAAGGGTGTTTTGGATATTTCAAATGACGCCGACTTAAATAATTTTGTTCCCAAAGACGACAGACCTGTTCCTTTTAGGAATATGATCTATATAGGCGATGGACTTACAGATGTTCCATGTATGAAGCTGGTAAAAACGAATGGAGGTAAATCTATCGCTGTTTATACACAAAAGTCCAAGGTAGAGGATCTTTTAAGGCATGGCAGAGTTGATTATCTTGCTCCGGCGAACTATTGCGCGGGTAGCTATTTGGATACACTTATAAAAGAGATAATTGTTCAAATGATTTCCAATGACCTACTCATCAGGAAAAGCAAGAATCAAGTTAAAAGACTTCCTGAAATAGCGGAATAATTAGTCGACTTTATGGTGAAAACTTGAGGTTTTATGCTTTGATTGAAATTTTTCAGTAGGACTGTTCATTCGTCCACAAGGATTTTGGAGACAAATAATCCTTTAATGGAGTTTATAGTGATGCGGTGCATGTAGAATGTGAAACAGCTTTAAATTCAGTCAGTGGATGAAAAATTAAATTATATTTATGTAATTGCAGGCGTATTAACATCTCATATTTAAACAGAATCTGTTAAATTTGAGATGTTTAATTTTTAGAAAAAAGGTGGGGTTAAACTTGCTTAATTCGGAGAATGGAAAAAATATAGAAGTTTTTAAAAAGTCCGACGATGTTAAAGATATTTTGACTTTTGATCCGTTGGAGGTATGTAAGATATATTCCGAAAGCTTGCCGTATCCCGTTGTTGTTTTGCAAAGCGATGGAGTTATCGTTTATAAAAATTCAAAGCTACATCTGATCAATTGTAAATGGCGTTTGAACGCTTGTGTTTTGAGATATGTGGGTAAAGAGACATTTTTTAGTATATTGTCTACAAAATGCGGCAGTTACAATGCTATATTTGTTTGTAACATGGGTGTTGCTGTGTTGAAAATAGACGAATTTTTCTTTTTGGTTTTTATGCCATCTTTTGAGCTTACTGAGGCTTCTGTTTCGTTTATTTATGAACGGTTGGGAGATATTCCCGAAGAAAACTTCTTCGAAAAACGGGGCATTGCACCTAATGATAGTTTTTCCAAGGAGCAAAAAGAGTCTTGGGGTAGATTTAAGTGCAATTTTGAGAAATTTTACAGAATGCGTTGTTCATACAGTGATAAGGTTTCCGGTATCTTTTTAAAAGAGATGATGAAAAAGCGACACAATATAGTAGGTGTTCTTGAAGAAATGATAAAAGCGGTGAATAATTCTTCTGCAGAATTGGGCTGTAAGATCAGGGCTAAGAATTTTCCGCGCGACATCGATATATTTGTAAATTGTATGTCTTCCGATCTTGCCGTAATATTAAATATGACTATATTCCTTTGCGTAAAATGTTCCAACGCCAAAAGACCTGTTTTAGAATTAAGCATTTACAAAAATTTCACTTCCTCTGTGGGAAGGATAAGTATGTTTGTGAAAAGCGATGTCTCGCCTGATGAGGTAAAAAGATGTTTTGATTCTCAGTTGTTCTTTGATGAAAGAGCCCTTTATTATGAAACTATAAGTTTTTTAGCTTCAAAGTATTTTTGGGGTTTTAATGTATGCAAAGATGAAAAAGGCTTGCATTTTATTTTTACGATTCCGGAGGAAAATATCCTCCCATTGCGGTTGCATGATCCGTACTTGCAAAGCACAGCAAGATTTATGGAAATGTTTGCGGAATTTAGTGAAATTATGAGAGAGGTTTAATGGGATTTTTGAAAATGGTGGTTTTTACAATACGTCAAAATGTATTCGGAGCAAATTATGAATGATAAAAAAGAGAAAAAACATTTAGGCAAGAAACGAAAAAAGGAACTTGAAAAGCAGATTTTAGCAGATCCGTCATCGTTAAGCGACTTACAGCTTTTAGAACTTGTTTTATCATACGGTATGGGTACAGATGAGTACATTGATATGGCGCGGGAGGTTTATGATAAAACTGTTGAAAAGAAATGTTTGTTCAACTCAGATGCTATGTTTTTGTCTTTTGCCAAGAAAGACAAAAAGGCAATGTCATTTTTTAAAGTGCTGAAAGAGATTGATGCCAAAAACACTTTGGAAAATGAAAACATAGTTTTTAATGATTTTGATGATGCAGGCGAGTTCTTTAGAAAAAATATTGGCGATGAAGCTTGCGAGACGTTTTTTGTTGCTTTTTTATCGGAGAATGGACGAGTTTTAAAGATCGAGAAAATGAACGAAGGAAGCATTGATGGAGTTGGAGTAGATTGTTGCAGCATTGCAAACAGAGCATTAGCTTTAGATACAAAAAGCATGGTTGTCGCTCATAATCATCCAAGCGGAGTTTTGACTCCATCCATGAACGATTTGTGTGTTACGGAAAACCTTAAAAAACACGTGGAAAAAGTCGGATTATGTTTGAAAGAACATTATATAGTAACATCACGTGGTTATATTGGGCTTTTGGGCCGTTATTCGAAAGAAGATTTAAAATGAAGCAGATAAAAAGAGATTCCAACCGCGGAAAGAGTCAAGTTCATTCGGGACATCGTGAAAGATTGAAAGCTAAGCTTATAAACAGTCCTAAAAGTTTTCTTGAAGACCATGAACTTTTGGAAATATTATTGTTTTATAGTATTCCGAGAAGAAATACAAACGAAATTTCACATGAGCTCATAAACAAGTTTGGAAGCATAAAGCGAGTTATCGAAGCAAGTCGGGAAGAACTTGAAACGATTCCGTATATAAAGCAAAGCAGCGTTGCTCTTTTAAAAGCAATTTGCGAGATGAATAAGAGAAAGTCAAATATAAAAGAAAAGTATTCTTTTAATAAAGGCTATGATCTTTGTAGTAAAAGCGTTGCCAAATTATCTTCTCAAGTGGATAAAGAAGGACTATACGTTATTTATGTGAGTAATAAAGGCAACTTATTTTTTGCATCGGAAATTGAAGGGAAAAATGAAAAAACCATATTGGATTTTCTCTCTTATAAAAGTGTTATCGGATTTGAAATAAGTGGTGTTATAGTTTTTTCGTATACCGAGTCGATAAAATATTTTCCCGGCACGCATGGGCTTGAGCGAGCCAAAGGATTGAATGATTTTTTCTCTACGTATGATATACCGTTTTATGGGTATTATGAGGTTTCAAAAAATTACTTTTACAGTTTATTAGGGGAGGAAAAATATAACACTCTTCTTAACATAGGGGAAAAAAAGAAGAAAACCAGTGTCGAAATAAAAGACGATGAATTTAGCGGGGGATTTTGTGAAATTGAAAGAAAACCACCAAGCTGTAAAGAATAAGCCGAAGCTGCTATTGCCGGTGTTGCTTTTGTTCTGTTTGTTTCTATATGATTGCAGTGGGGAAAATGAAAGCAGTGCATGGTCTGATAAAGCGTTTTTGACCGATGTAACCGTTCCGTTGGAAATTAGAAACGTCAGAATTTGTGGTTTGGATGAAGCGGTGATTATGGGCGGCAAGTCGTTTAAAGGCAGCTTTATTTTTGCGGAGGCGGGAGTTGATGATCCGTTGCCTTTCGTATCGTTTCCGTTGGAAGAAACGATTAAAAATGTCAGCTTTTACATAGGCAGCACACATTCTGAAAAGTCTTATTATCAACTTTACGAAACGGTTTATTTTTATATTGACGATAAAATTGTTTTAGAAGAAAAAATACAAAACAGCGATGTTCCTTCGTATTATAGTTTTTCCGTGGAAAACGCAAAAAGCATTAGCTTCAAAACAAGTGGTGCAGACATAGTTTTGGCTGTCGGGGCACTTACTGCATGGCAGGGAGAGGTTGAGTTGGAAGAAACGCAGGAATGGGATCAGAATGCGGTAAAACTTGTGGAAAAAATAAAACCATATTATGTTTCTCCTGATGGCAGTGTGAGCTGTGTTTATTCGGATGAAAACGAAATTTGCAATTTGGGCGGAGAGGAATATACAGATGCTTTGATTTTTTCTATTCCGTCATTGAAAGAATGGTCAAATGAAATGTACGCCTTTTTTTACCCGGATGGTAAGTTTTCCCATCTTTCTTTCACCGCAGGGGTTATAGATAATTTTGAAAATGTCGAAGGCGGCGTTGCCAACCTTTCAATTTTCGCGGACGGCGATTTGGTGTTTTGCAAAGATATGTATGCAGGAGAAATTGAAAAAATAAGGGTCGATATTAAAAACTGCAAAAAATTGGAAATATTGTGGAAAAATTATCCTTCAATGCCCATAATGCAGTTTGCCATGGTCGGTATGTACGCGGAAAAATAAATAATAAATGGGGCTGTAAAATATGCTTTTACAGCTCACTTTTATGGATTGACAATGGAATTCTTAAGTGATATAATGTGCCTGTAAAAATGGAGGGATGATTTGTGGAAATTCTTGTTGCAGGAAGCGGAAAAATGGGTGAAACTTTAGTGAGACAATTATCCGCAGAAGGGAACAATTTGACGTTGATAGATCATAATACCCAAAGGCTGGAGGAAATGTCTGAAACGTATGATTGTATCGGCGTAAAAGGAAATTGCGCTTCCATGGAGACTCTTAAACAGTGTGGCATAGAAAGAATGGATATGCTCATAGCTGCGACCGGGAGCGATGAGGTTAATTTGCTTTGCGCTATGACGGCGAAAGGGATGAATCCCAAAATACATACAATTGCAAGAATCAGAAACCCGGAATATATAGATCAAGCTTATTGTATGCGGAATGTTTTTGGCCTTTCAATGACATTTAACCCGGAAAAACAGGCTGCGCTGGAAATAGAGCGTTTGTTGAAGTTGCCGGGATTTTTGAAAAGAGACCCTTTTGCCAAAGGAAGAGTTGAGATAGTTGAGCTGAGAATAGACAGCGACAGTAAGTTGAAGGATGTTCCGCTTATTACAATGTATAAAACTATCAAATGTAAAGTTTTGGTTTGCGCCGTCATACGTAACGGCGAGTCTGTAACACCTGATGGAAATTGTACATTGAGAGAGGGAGACAAAATTTTTGTTACTGCGCCTACGGACAATTTGGCTATACTTCTTAAAAACTTGGGTATAGTAACTCATAAAGTTAAAAAAGTGGTTATAGCGGGAGGCGGGACTCTTTCTTATTATCTTGCTCAATTGTTGGAAAAACAGATGGATGTTACGATAATTGAAAAAGACAAGAGCCGTTGCGACAAACTTGCGGAACTTTTAGACGATACAAACATAATTTGCGGCGATGTTTCGAGTCAAGCACTTCTTGAAAGTGAAAGACTTTACAACAGCGATGCTATTGTTTCTTTGACAGGAATCGACGAACAAAATATTATAACTTCTCTTTACGGATATAAAAGAGAAATCCCCACGATAGTAACAAAGCTCGATCGGATCGATGACTCTAAAATTATTGATAACCTTCCTTTGGGCAGTGTTGTTTGCCCACGAAAACTTTCATGTAGTAATGTGGTAAGATACGTTCGGGCGATTGGTAACCAAGCAGGGGCCGCCGTTACCGTTCATTCCATAGCGGAAGGAAACGCGGAAGCTATGGAATTTATAGTTGATGAAACTACACAAAACTGCGGAGTTCACCTAAAAAATTTGAATTTAAAGGAAGATGTTTTGATTGCTTGCATAACAAGAAGGGGAGTTATACAAATTCCCGATGGCGAGTCTTTTTTTGAAAAAGGCGATAGTATTCTTGTTGTATCAAGCGGGAGCGATGTTATTCTTCGCTTAAATGACATTTTCAGGTGATGGTGGCTTTATGAATTATAAAATAATCGGCCGCTTTAACTCAATGTTTCTTGCAGCGACAGCTATATTTATGATTCCGGCGATTTTTGTTAGCATGGCGTATGGAGAAACAAAAACGGCGAATGCTTTTTTAATAAGTTTTGCGGTCATTTCAATTGTGTCAGGTTCACTTTTTCTTGCTACGAAAAATGCTAAAAAGGATTTTTATGCAAAAGAGGGACTTGTTTGTGTTGGAACGAGTTGGATAAGCATGAGTATTTTGGGGTGCTTGCCATTTATTATATCGGGAACTATCCCAAATTATATTGACGCCTTGTTTGAAATGGTGTCAGGATTTACAACTACAGGAGCTTCTGTTATTGTGGATTTAGATCCTGTGCCCAACGGAATTCTGTATTGGCGTAGCTTTAGCCATTGGCTCGGCGGTATGGGTGTTCTTGTGTTTCTGTTGGCAATAATTCCGGCAAGCGGTCAAAGCGAAGGTTATACTATGCATCTGTTGCGTGCCGAAAGTCCGGGACCTGATGTTGGAAAACTTGTTCCTCGGATGAGACATACGGCAATGGTGTTGTATTTTTCTTACATCGCTTTGTCTTTAATAAATTTGGTTTTTCTTCTTTTGGGAGATATGCCTTTGTTTGATGCGATTTGTACAATGTTCGGAACAGCCGGAACAGGCGGGTTTGGAATTAAAAATGATAGCATGGCAGGATATAGCCCGTACATTCAGAATGTAACAACAGTGTTTATGCTTTTGTTTGGCATTAACTTTAGTTGTTACTATCTCATAATCTTAAAACAGTTTAAGAATGTTTTTAAAGATGAGGAATTGAGACTGTATTTAGGCGTGGTTTTGGTAAGCATAATCGTTATAGCGTTAAATGTTTGCAGTTTCTTTGGCAACTTTGCAGATACTTTGCGACATTCGTCTTTTCAAGTGGCGTCTATTATTACCACCACCGGTTTTTCTACTACCGACTATGATTTGTGGCCTTCTTTGTCAAAATCTATTTTGTTGATATTAATGGTGATTGGAGCGTGTGCGGGAAGCACCAGCGGAGGATTGAAACTTGCTCGCGTACTGTTGTTGCTCAAAAATTTAGGCAGAAATTTTTCTCAAATTTTGAGACCTCAAAGAATCAAAGCCATTAAAGTTAATAAAAAAGTGGTGGATGAAAAAGTTTTAGTAAATACAAATGCTTATTTTTTTGTTTATATACTTATTATTGTAATAAGCACTGTCCTACTTTCTTTGGACGGATTTTCAATAATGACAAATTTTTCTGCTGCGCTTGCTTGTTTTAATAATACAGGCATTGGTTTGGAAGCGGTTGGACCAACATCCAATTATTCTGAATTCGGAGCTTTTTCTAAGCTCGTTTTGATTATTGATATGTTAGCAGGGAGGCTTGAGATATTCCCCGTGATTATTTTGTTTAGTCCGAGAGCATGGCATAGATGAAACTGATGATTAATGTCCGAAAGGAGATTTTATGGAACTTACAAAAGAGTTTGAAAGTGAGCACGCTAAAGCGGTTTTGATCTCTATTTCCGACGACGATGCAACTCTTAATGAACTTGAACGATTGGTAGAAACTGTTGAAGGTGAAGTTGTTGCGATTATGACGCAAAATCGTGAAAAACCCGATGTATGCACTTATATAGGTTCGGGAAAAGCGGAAGAGCTGAGAGAATTCATAAGTGATAATGAAGGAATAAATTTAGTTATTGCGGATGGTGAGCTTTCGCCATCTCAAATTAAAAATTTGGAAGATGCTTTGGGCGTTCGGGTTATTGATCGAACGATGCTTATCTTGGATATTTTTGCCCTTCATGCGAATAGTGCGGCAGGTAAACTGCAGGTGGAGATTGCTTGCTTGCGTTATACTGCCCCACGTCTTATGGGAAAAGGTAAGGAGCTTTCCCGCCTTGGTGGCGGGATCGGTACAAGAGGCCCCGGAGAAAGTAAGTTGGAAACGGATAGGCGTCACATTAAAAGAAGAATTGAAGCCTTAGAAGAAAAGCTCTCTGAAATTGAACGAACAAGGGCCATTCAAAAAGAATCGAGAAGCAAAAAAGGACTACCCACCGTGGCGATTGTCGGATATACAAACGCGGGAAAGTCTACGCTTCTTAATGCTTTGACAGGTGCAGGTGTACTTGCGGAGGACAAGTTGTTTGCAACTCTTGATCCTGTTACGAGAATAATGAAGCTTCCTGAAGGAAACGATGTTTTGCTGACGGATACGGTTGGATTTATTGACCGTCTTCCGCACCATTTGGTAAAGGCTTTCAGATCCACGCTGGAAGAACTCAAATTTGCCGATATTATTGTTATCTTGACGGATTCATCCGAATGTGTTGAAGAACAGCTCAGAAAAAATTCCGTTACAGAATCTTTAGTTGAGGAATTCGGGGGTGCGTCCAAAGATATAGTGAGAGTTTATAATAAGATCGATTCTTGCAAAAACAGAGAACATATCCCAAAGGAAGGAATTGGAATTTCTGCAAAAACAGGAGAGGGGATTGAAAACCTTTTATTGAAACTCGAAGAAATAATAAAAAGTAAAAAGATCATTTGCGAGTTTTTGATTCCGTATGCAAATATGGATGTTTCCAATGCGCTATACAGAAAAGCTACGGTCATATCTTCGGAGTTTACTGATGACGGAAATTTTATAGTGGCGGAAATGGAAAGCGCGAATCTGTCTCAATTCTTAAAGTATATGAAAAATAATGATTAACCATATGTTAAAAGTGCTGAATAATATTGAAAAGCGGAGTTTTTTATTGTATAATAGGCATAAATCGTGGAAAAGCAAAAAATAAATGAAAGGCTGAATTTTTATGAAACTTAATGCCGCGCGACGAGCAGTTGCATTTGTGCTCGCAATATTAATGATACTTGGAGTTGCCGCTGTTGCATGGACGGTTACGGTAGGCGCTACGGTTACAAATTATGCCAAAGGGTGCACTTATACGGTAAGTCCTGAAAGTTATCACGACTCTTATAAAGATACGGGTTCTCTTTTGACAGATGGAGCTGTCGGAACTGCGGAGACGTCGGGCGTTACGGTTGCTTATGTTGGAACGGGCAAGACTTATGTTATTCTCGTGGATTTAGGTGAAGTAAAATACGATATTAAAACAATTAAGTTTATGAATGTTTGCATCAATGGTACCAATAGGGATTTTGGTGCGGATGATGTGTCTATTGCTGTTACAGAGACTACGGATAAAGCGAATCCCGAAACTAACACATACACGTATGATTCGGAATCTCAATCGGGAACTCAGTATTTTAATTTTATTTATAATTTGAGTACTGAGGCTATTGGACGATATGTTTATATAACAATTTATTCTCCCGCTTATGTTCTTTCGTTAAGTGAAATTGAGATATGGGGAAGCGGAAATCCCGCAGTTAAAGAGGAAGAACCGGTTTCTGTAAACTATGCTTTGGGTAATACTTATACAGTTTCGTCTGCAGGCTATGTTTCTCCTTTTTCCGATACGGGTTCTCTTTTGACGGACGGTGTTGTTGGACTTCAAGAAACGGAAAATGTTACAGTTGCTTACGGAGGTACAGGAAAAACATATACGTTTGTTTTTGATTTAGGAGCTACAAGAGACGATATAAAAATAATCAAATTTAGAAATGTTGCGGTTTATAGTAATAGAAATTTTGGGAAGGATGAAGTTGTTATAGCCGCTACCGATACATTAAACAGCTCGGAGCCGGTTAACAGCACGTATACATATGTTTCGGAAGAAAATGTGAACTCTAATTATTATGATTTTGTTTACACTCTTGACAGTGAGGCTGAGGGTAGATATGTTTATATAACAATTTATTCTCCCGCGTATGTTCTTTCATTGAGCGAAATTGAGATTTTGAGCTCTCCTACAACCAGTTCTTCTATTGTTATTCCTGATCCTATAGATCCCACTCCGAAGTTTGATATTGAGCTTTCATCAGCGAGCGAGTTTAAAAAAGGTGAAACTTTTGAGCTTCTTTGCACTGTGAACAATATAACCGCAACTTATGGGATTGTTGCTGTGGATTTTGTTGTTAGCTATAATGCAGTTGCTTTCACTCCCATGTATCCTTCCGGAACTGATCTCACGTCTTATTATATTCAAACTGCTCCTGCTTCCGGTTCTTCTCTTATGTGGGAAGACATTGGAACATATTGTGATACTGAGGCGGGCAATGTGTATATGCGTTTTGCGCACAAAACAGCAGAAAATGGAGACGGCGTTAAGGAAGATGGAAAATTAGTGTTTAAAATTATGTTTACCCCCATTGTTTCGTCGGGCACGTATACTTTTGAGGCTACAAGTTGCAGAGGAACCGATCCCGGATCTTCAAACTACAAAAAGCTTACAGAAGTATACGCAAATGGTTCGTCTTGCTCCGCTGTTGCTGCGGTGATCCCTAAGGGTCTTATTCCCGTAAACGATAATATCACTGTGACGGATGGATATATTTTTGGCGTAGTTCCCAAAACCACAGAAGATGATTTAAAAGCTATGTTCGAAGGAGATGTCACTGTTACACTTGTAAAAAAGGAAGTAGGCACCGGTTGTGTCGTTACTTCTGAAGATGGAATTAGCGCAACGGTTGTTATGATTGGTGATGTGGACGGGTCGGGCACCATTGATTCTACTGACTATCTTTCCGTAAAAAAACATTTTTTAAAACAGACAACTTTGACTGATGTTGCCGCCCTTGCGGCGGATGTTGACGGAAATGGTAGAATTGATTCAACTGATTATGTTGCTATCAAATCGCATTTTCTTGGTGTAAATAAACTTTATTAAACTATAAAAAAATGGCGCAGGAGTTTAGCTGACGCGCCGTAACGAAGGTTTCAAAAACAAGTGGTAAAGACAATCGATACAGTATATCGCAAATAATAATTTGAATGGAGATACTGTAATGAAAACATTGTATGAAACACTTGGTGGAACCTATCGTGAAGAAAACGGGCGTCTTATTCCAAAAATAGAACTGCCCGAACAAACCAATTATCAGATTGGCAAGTACGGGCAGTTTTATCTTG
>CAZDVZ010000016.1:0-19982 GCA_964509125.1 uncultured Oscillospiraceae bacterium
CAAAAGAAGAAACACCTCGATTTTTATATATCTTATTGTTTCGTTCTCACGCGAAGCAACGAAAAGAAGCGAAAGAAGAAACACCTCGATTTTTATATATCTTATTGTTTCGTTCTCACGCGAATGGCAGCGATTCTTATGTTTATATTTATTGTTTCGTTCTCACGCGAATCGAAAAATAAAAGAGAAAACGGCTCGTAATGAGCCGTTTTTTGCATATTGTTATATGAAATCGCGCAATCTATACCTGAGATATGATAAAAACCTCACATTTGTGCGGAACTTTTAATAGTTGGCGGCATGAATCTCGAAATAGCTCTGTGGATGTGCGCATGTGGGACAAATTTCGGGAGCATTTGTACCTACAACGATGTGACCGCAGTTGCGGCATTCCCAAACTTTAACTTCGCTCTTTGCAAATACTTCTGCAAGTTCAACATTTTTGAGAAGTGCACGGTAGCGTTCCTCATGATGCTTTTCGACTGCAGCAACGAGTCTGAATTTTTCGGCTAATTCCGGGAAGCCTTCTTCTTCTGCTGTTTTTGCAAAGCCGTCATACATATCGGTCCATTCGTAGTTTTCGCCTTCGGCGGCTGCGGCAAGATTTTCGGAAGTGTTGCCAATGCCTTTAAGTTCTTTAAACCACATTTTTGCGTGTTCTTTTTCGTTGTCTGCTGTTTTGAGGAACAAAGCAGCGATTTGCTCGTATCCCTCTTTTTTTGCAACGGAAGCAAAATAGGTGTATTTGTTTCTTGCTTGGGATTCTCCTGCAAAAGCAGCTTCCAAGTTCTTTTCTGTTTGTGTGCCTGAATATTTGTTCTTTGCTTCGCCTTCAATGAGTTCAAGATCGGTACCGCTTACTCCGCAAACAGGACATACGGGCTCTGTTCCTACGGGAACTTCAAATTCAACTCCACATACTAAACATTTGTACTTCATAATTACGTCTCCTTGTAGAAAATTTTATTTTTGTTTTTTCTGAAACTATTATATCACATCAAAAATATCTGCACTGTGACACAGTTACATTATACCAAAAAATTTTCAATTTTTCAATCTCCTTTTTTTGTGAAATTAATTGTTTTTTTGGATTTTTTTGATACACTCAACAATTTCACATTTAGGCACATTGCCTTCAAGTACGTCTAAAACAATGCCGTCTTTTGCGAAGACTAACGTAGGCAATGTTGTTGCTTTAAAAGCGGCGGCGAGCAGTATTTCTTCGTCTGCGTCAACTTTGTAAAATGGAATATCAAAAAACTCCTCCGAGAGCATTTCTATTACATTCATCATTTTGTTGCACGGGGCGCACCACGAAGCATAAAACTCAATTACGGCACATACTCCGTCGCCAACTACCGCTTTTACAAAATTATTTTCGTTTAAAGGTGTGACTGCCATAATACCCACCCGAAGTTAAACTATGTCTCGCAAGGATTTGATGTCAAGAAGCTTAATAACACCGCGCCGCTGCTCTATCAAGCCCTCGTCAACAAATTGCTTAACCATCCTTGCTACAACTTCTCTTGCGGAACTTATATAACCTGCGATAGCCTCATGAGTAAGTTTTATTTCTGCGTCGCCGGTACGGTCATATTCGTCTATCAAAAATCCCGCAAGCCTGCGGTCAAGCCCTTTAAAAATGATGTTCTGCATAGTCCATACTACGGACGAAAAACGCTCGGTGGCAAGTTCATACACAAAACATTTTACATATATATTGTCATTGCTCAATTTCTTAAATGATCCGGGCAATATTGTAAGCAATGTGCATTCGGTCTGCGCTATCATGTGGGTGTCGAAAGTGATTTTATCCATAATACATGATGCCGAAAGAATAGCGCAATCTCCGTCTCTTAGCCTGTACAGTGTTATCTCGCGCCCTTCTTCCGAAAGGAGGCAAACTCTTACTTCACCTTTTATTATTAGTGACGGACCTAAACAATCGTCTGCTCCGCTATGGATATATGCGCCTTTTGGATATTCTTTTCTGACAACGCATTTCTGTATATATTCTTTCTCGGTTTTAGTTAAATTATTCCAAAAAGGAAATTTTGAAATTATTTCTTCCATGAGACGATTTCCCTGATGCCTTCTATACTTGTATCTGTATATTCTATTGTAATTTCATCGCCCGAACTGATTAACACGAGGCTTTCGTCATCTTCCACACTTTTTTTGTACACCTCGCCTGTCTCGGCGGTGATATACGCTATTGATTCTCCGCTGACAAGAATGATTCTGACCTCGGAAACTTTAATGTCGGCGGTTTGCTTCTTCGGAACGGTTTCATCTTTTGCCAAAATTCCGTTTTCGCTGAGAAGTTTACGATAAGCAGAAAGCGCTTCTTCTTGAGTTGATCCCGTGGTGACTAAATTGTAGTTTTCCACATTTACAAGTGCGTAAAGCTTCACAAGGCCTCCCGAATCTTTTAAAACCATAATATATGTGGCTTCTCCGGATATATTAACCAGCGAGGGGAATGAGGCTTCATATCCCTTTTCTTGCACTTCACCCTCGGCGGCGTGCATTGCGGAATATTCTTCTGCGCCAACCACCGGGTAATATTTGTATTCTGCTGTTCTTGCGTTGCTGATTATAAATCCTATATTGCTTTCGTCACTTGTAATTGACGTAACGCCTGTGAAATACCATACATCATCGCCGATTACGATGTATCCAAAGTCATCTGTTGCCACTTTACAATCAACATTTCCAATAACGCTGTTCCAATAGCCGCCTGAAAGCATACCGTGCCAATTGTATTTTTGTACCGCTAAATTACCGTCATAAACTGCGTCAACCCAAGACGGAAGATCGGACACATCGTAATATTCCGAATCGCCTGTGCAGGGATCAAAAATAATCGCTCCGCAAACGTCCATTGCTCCAAAAAGCATTACTTTTGCTTTAAGACACGGAACAATAAATTTCGGGTTGCCATCTTCGTCTATCTCAAATTTGGGCGTATCAAATATTTTAGTGGGGTAGGAGAAGCGGAGCTTTCTCATGAGATAATCACCGAAATATCCGCTTTCTGTATAAATAATCGGCTTTTCCGATTCTTTATATTCCGCTTTATTGTTTACAGGATCGACCATTACATATCCGGGGATGCCTTTATTCCGGTTGTTAAACCATTTGAAAAAATCGGCATATTCCAAATTAGCCACTTTCAGGGGCGCTTTTTGGTAATTGATTTGAGTATAAGTTCCGCTTATCTCGTACTGAGAAACAACCTCTGAAAGTGATCCCAAAGTTCTGTTGCCAACAATGGCGGCGGACGATGAATCCATAAGTGCGATGTTTGTTACGGTTTCGCTTTCCGGCATATCTTCCTCAAAAATTGCTTCTTGTACATTTATTACGTTTGAATATGACTTTGCGTTGAAAAAAGTGGAAGAAATTAAATTTCCCAAAAGTAAAACAACTATGGGAACAAGAAGAATTAAAATCGGGACGAGCTTAAAGCTTTTGAAAACATCCTTGGTGACTTTACCGCTAACATTTATAGATCCTATTTTGTGACTGTGTATCAACGGTTCTTTTGTAAAACCGAAGGGTAATAAAACCATGAAGGCTGAGAAGAGTAAAAACATCCAAGATTCTCTGCTATATACGTTTAATGGGGGCAAAATTATATAATATGCTCCGGCTATCAAGAAAATGTTCACTGAAAGCCAAATGATTTTCGATTTCTGCTTCATTTTATCCTCCGCTTGAAATATTTTTGTTTTTTGAAAAATGATTTTTTCCTTCCTTTTTATTATATATAGTATATATAATTATACACTTTTAAAAAGCGATTATTCTTTTTCTTCCCAAAAAATTCTATCACATAACGGTTCCTTTGTCAATAGGATGGATGGATAAAAATGGTCATAAATAATTTACAAATATTATTGTGGCAAAACGAAAATATATATTGACTTTTGGAAAATGCTGTAGTATAATACATAAGCTTGATGTGCGATGAAGCGGGAGGTTGCTGCGTTTGTGCAGGTAATTTCCGTGGAGTATGTCCGTTATCCTTTGCGAAAAGCAGTTTTTGCCAAACTTGCTTGGAACAATGGTACAATCGGGCGCCGAATCTGAAAGCTCGTTGGAATTAAGAAAATAGGTCATTTGTAGGCCGAATTTTTAAAGGGGAATTTTAAAACGCCCGAATGAGTATCAGAGTCAGCCGTGAGCAAATAAAAAAACATTAAAGAAAGAAAGAGGCAACATCAAACATGGCAAAAAAGAACATTAGAATCAGACTTAAGTCCTATGATCACACTCTCATCGATAAGAGTGCGGAAAAGATCGTAGAAACAGCAAGAAGAAACGGCGCATCCGTTTCCGGCCCTATTCCCCTTCCTACAGACAAGGAAATTATTACAATACTTCGTGCGGTTCACAAGTATAAAGATTCGAGAGAACAATTTGAGCTTCGCACACACAAACGTCTCATCGACATTATCAACCCTTCACCGGCAGCCGTAAATGCGCTCACGACCATTGAGCTTCCCGCAGGTGTTGATATCGAAATAAAGTTGTAAGCTTTTCATTATAACAGGTTAAGTTGGGAAAACTCAACCAATGACCGTAAGGAGGAAAATAGTTAATGAAAAAAGCAATCATCGCAAAAAAAATCGGCATGACGCAGATTTTTGATTCCAAAGGCAAAGTAACACCCGTTACTGTTGTAAGCGCAGGACCTTGCGTAGTTACCCAGGTCAAGACCCTTGCTAAAGAGGGCTATAGCGCAGTTCAATTAGGCTTTACGGATATTCCCGAAAGAAAGCTTAACAAAGCTGCTAAAGGTCATTTTACAAAGAACAGCGTTTCTTTTAAAAAGTACCTTAAAGAGTTCCGCTTGGATAATGCTGAAGACATGAACATTGGCGATATCATTACAGCCGATACATTCGCAGAAGGCGAAAAGGTCGACGTAACAGGTATTTCTAAAGGTCACGGCTTCTCCGGCTTTATTAAGAGATGGGGCGGACACAGACTTCGCATGACCCACGGTACAGGCCCTGTACACAGACAGGTAGGCTCCATGGGCGCTATCAGTGATCCCGGCAGAGTTATGAAGAACAAAAAAATGGCAGGACAGTACGGTAATGAAAAGGTTACTACCTTGAATTTGGAAATTGTCAAGATAGATGCCGCCAACAACCTTTTGGCGATCAAGGGAGCGATCCCCGGCGCACGTGGCGGAATAGTGTTCATCCGTAACACTGTTAAATAAGGCGAAAGGAGAATAAGACATGCCAACAATTAATGTAGTAGATATGCAGGGCAAAGCCTGCGGCACTTATGACCTTAGCGAGAAAGTGTTCGGTGCAGAGATAAACAACTATGCCGTTCACGCTGTAGTAAGAGCATTGCTTCTTAACAAAAGACAGGGCACACAGTCCACTCTTACAAGAACAGAGGTAAGAGGCGGCGGAAGAAAGCCTTGGAGACAAAAAGGAACGGGCCGTGCAAGACAGGGCTCCACAAGATCACCTCAATGGTTCAAGGGCGGCGTAGCACTTGGTCCCAAACCCAGAAGCTACAAAGTTACCCTTAACAAGAAACTTAAGAGACTTGCTATGTTAAGCGTTTTCTCCGCTAAAGTTAAAGAAAACGAAATGATCGTAGTTGATTCCATCAAAGTTGATGAATATAAAACAAAAACAATAGTTGAATTCCTTAAAGCTGTAGGCGCAGAAGGAAAAGCACTTATTGTTACAAAAGCTGCTGACGAAAAAGTTTATCGCTCCGCAGGCAACATCGAGGGAGTTGCAACAGCACCTTCCAACGCACTTAATGTTTACGATATGCTTAAATATGACAAACTTGTTATTGCTAAGGATGCCGTAGCAGCTATCGAGGAGGTTTATGGTAAATGAAAACTGCATACGATATAATTATTAAGCCTGTAGTTACCGAAGCTTCTATGGATAATATGCAGGATAAAAAGTACACCTTCAAGGTTGCTAAAGATGCTAATAAGATTGAGATCAAAAAGGCTGTGGAAGAAATTTTCGGCGTAGAAGTTGAAAAAGTTACAACAATTTCTATGAAGAAAAAACCCAAGAGATTGGGTATGAATTACGGATACACAAGCGAATGGAAAAAGGCAATCGTTAAGCTTACTGCCAATTCCAAGACCATCGAGTTCTTCGATAGCTTGATGTAATCGAAAGGAGCAGGAATATGGCAAATAAAGCATATAAACCCACAACCCCTTCCAGAAGACATATGACGGTTCCTTCCTTCGAAGAGATCACCAAAAAGTCTCCTGAGAAAAGTCTTCTTACAGTATTGAAGAAGCATGCCGGTAGAAATAACACCGGTAGAATTACCGTTCGTCATCACGGCGGCGGAAATAAACGCAAATACAGAATTATCGACTTCAAAAGAAGAGATACTTCTCCCGTAACAGTATCTGCAATTGAATATGATCCTAACCGTTCCGCTTACATTGCACTTGTTGCAAATGAAGCAGGCAAAAAGAGCTATATCGTTGCTCCTCACGGCGTAACCGTAGGCGACGTTCTCTATTCCGGCGCGGATTCTGATATTAAGCCCGGTAACGTACTTCCTATCTCTGCTATCCCCGTTGGTACGATTATCCATAACATTGAGCTTTATCCCGGCAAAGGCGGACAGCTCGTTCGCTCCGCAGGTGCAGCTGCACAGCTTATGGCTAAAGAAAACGGCAAAGCACAGATCAGACTTCCCTCCGGCGAAGTTAGATATGTAAGACTTAACTGTGTTGCAACCATCGGCACCGTTGGCAACCTTGATCATGAAAATGTTAAGCTTGGTAAGGCGGGTAAGACACGTCACTTGGGCATTCGTCCTACAGTACGCGGCTCCGTAATGAACCCTTGCGATCACCCTCACGGTGGTGGTGAAGGCCGTTCACCTATCGGTCGTCCTACACCTGTTACACCTTGGGGCAAGCCTACTCTTGGTTATAAGACCAGAAAGAAGAAGGCAAGAACAAATAACATGATCGTTAGACGTAGAAACGATAAGTAAGGGAAATAGGAGGAAACAGAAATGAGCAGAAGCACAAAAAAAGGACCTTTTGTGGAAAAAAAGCTGTTTGACCGCATTGTTGCTATGAACAACTCCGGTGAGAAGAAAGTTCTTCAAACTTGGTCACGTTCATCAACGATATTCCCTGAATTTATCGGTCATACAATAGCTGTTTACAATGGAAAAAAGCATATTCCGGTTTATATCGTAGAAGATATGGTTGGACATAAATTGGGCGAGTTTGCCTTGACACGTACGTTTAAGGGTCATGCGGGCTCAAAGACGTCTAACAACGGTAAGTAAGGAGGCAATTATTTTGGAAAATACAAAAGTTGCAAAAGCTTATCTCAGACAAGTTCGTATCTCACCCAGGAAAGTTCAAATCGTTCTTGATCTGATCAGAGGCAAGGATGCTGCTATGGCAGCCGCAATCCTTAAAAATACAAATAAGATCGCTTGCGAAAGCGTGGGCAAACTTTTAAAGTCTGCTATGGCTAACGCAGAAAATAACTTTGGAATGGACGTAGAAAAGCTCTACGTTGCCGAATGTTTCGTAACTCCCGGTATGCTCAAGGGAATGAAAAGAATTATGCCCAGAGCTCAGGGCAGAGCTTACAGAATCATTAAGCGCACATCTCACATAACGATCGTGCTTAAGGAAAGAGTAGCAAAGGAGGAAATCAAGAATGGGACAGAAGGTTAATCCTCACGGCCTTAGAGTCGGCGTAATTAAAGATTGGGATTCCCGCTGGTTTGTTGGCGATAAGGAATTTGGCGACACACTCGTTGCTGACTATAAACTCAGAAAATTTATTAAAGAAAAAGTTAAGGCTGCAGGCGTTCCTAAGATTGAGATCGAACGTGATAACAGCAGAATCAAAGTAATTATCTACTGTGCAAAACCCGGTATCGTAATCGGCCCTAAAGGCTCCGAGATCGAAAAGCTCAAGGCAGCAATCGAAGCAGAAACCGGCATTCCTACAAGAGTAAATGTAGCTGAAGTAAAAGCAGTTGATATGAACTCTCAGCTCGTTGCAGAAAACATTGCAACACAGCTTGAAAAACGTATTTCCTTCCGTCGTGCTATGAAACAGTCCATTGGCAGAACAATGAAAGCAGGCGCAAAGGGTATTAAAATTAAATGTTCCGGCCGTTTAGGCGGTGCTGAAATCGCAAGAAGCGAACAGTATCACGAAGGTACTATTCCCCTTCAGACATTGAGAGCTGACATCGATTACGGATTTGCGGAAGCAAATACAACTTACGGAAAGATCGGCATCAAGGTTTGGATCTACAAGGGCGAGGTTCTCCCCGAAGTAAAACGTACCTCTAACACAGAAGGAGGTAAATAATCATGTTAATGCCAAAACGTGTTAAATACAGACGTGTACAAAGAGGCCGTCTCACAGGTAAAGCTATGAGAGGCAACAAAATAAGCAACGGTAAGTTTGGCTTGGTTGCAATGGAGCCTGCATGGATCACGAGCAATCAGATTGAAGCAGCCCGTGTTGCTATGACAAGATACGTCAAAAGAGGCGGTACCGTTTGGATCAAAATATTCCCCGATAAGCCTATAACAGAAAAACCCGCTGAAACCCGTATGGGTTCCGGTAAAGGTAGCCCTGAATACTGGGTAGCAGTTGTTAAGCCCGGTAGAGTTCTCTTTGAGATGGATGGTATTTCTGAAGAACAGGCAAGGGAAGCCATGCGTCTTGCATCCCATAAACTTCCTATCAAATGCAAGTTTATGGTTAAGGACGCTGAGTAATTAGGAGGCAGTGATCAATGAATATATCCGAAATCAGAGAAATGTCTTCAACTCAGCTCGAAAAAGAGTTGATGGACCAGAAAAAAGCACTCTTTAACCTTCGTTTTCAACATTCCATCAATCAGTTGGACAACCCCATGAAGCTGGTTGAAACTAAGAAAACTATAGCTCGTATCCTCACAGTTCTTCGTGAACGTCAAAATGAGACCGATGCTGAGTAACTTACGAAAGGAGTAACGAAGAATGGAAAGAGCTCTCAGAAAAACAAGAGTAGGTACTGTAGTAAGTACAAAAATGGATAAAACCATCGTTGTAGCCATGACAGACTACGTAAAGCACGGACTTTACAACAAGTTTATTAAACGTACAGTTAAATACAAAGCACACGACGAAATGAACGAGTGCGGCGTAGGCGACAAAGTAGAAATTATGGAAACAAGACCCCTTTCTAAAGAAAAAAGATGGCGTCTCGTTAGAATTATAGAAAAGGCTAAATAAGCCGCAAAGTAATTAAGGAGGTACATTCATGATACAGCAACAATCCTTTATGAAGGTTGCCGATAACACCGGCGCTAAAGAGCTGATGTGCATCCGCGTACTCGGCGGCACAGGCAGAAGATATGCCGGCGTTGGTGATGTTATAATTGCTTCTGTAAAGAAAGCAGCACCCGGCGGCGATGTAAAAAAAGGCGAAGTAGTTAAAGCTGTTGTGGTTAGAACAGTTAAAAGCATCAGACGCGAAGATGGCTCATACGTTAAATTTGATGAAAACGCAGCAGTTCTTATTAAAGAAGACAAAAACCCCAGAGGAACCCGTATTTTTGGGCCTGTGGCAAGGGAGTTACGTGACAGAGATTATATGAAAATTCTCTCTTTGGCTCCCGAAGTTGTATAATTGGGGAGGCGTAAGAGATGTTTGGTAAAAATAAAAAAGCGGCAAAACCGCAAAAGATGCATGTTAAAACCGGTGACCAGGTTATCGTAGTTTCCGGTAAGTACGCAAACGGCGACAAGCCGGTTATTGGTAAAGTTCTTGAAGTTTCCAAAAAAGAAGGCAAGATTATCGTTGAAGGCGTACACATCATTACAAAGCACGTTAAACCTCGCAGACAAGGCGAAGCGGGCGGCATCGTAAAGACCGAAGGCGCTATTTACGCATCTAAAGTTATGCTTTACTGTCCCAAATGCGATAAAGGTGTTAGAGTTCGTCACATAAACAAAGAAACAGGTGCAAAAGGCCGTTTCTGTGTTAAGTGCGGCGAAAGCCTTTAATTAGGAGGTTTTGAAATGTCAAGATTGAACGAATATTATAAGAACGAAGTTAGAGATGCTCTTATGAAGAAGTTCAACTACTCAAGCCCAATGCAAATTCCTAAGCTTGATAAAGTAGTTGTTAACATCGGCGTTGGCGAAGCTAAGGATAATCCCAAAGCTTTGGAAAGCGCAATGAACGATTTGGGCATCATCACCGGTCAAAAAGCTATTGCAACAACAGCTAAAAAGTCTATCTCCAACTTCAAGTTGAGAGCAGGCTCTAAAATCGGTGCAAAAGTTACGCTCAGAGGCGAAAGAATGTATGAATTTGTAGACAAATTCTTCAACATCTCTCTCCCCAGAGTTAGAGACTTTAAAGGAATTAATCCCAATGCTTTTGACGGCAGAGGAAACTATTCCGTAGGCATTAAAGAACAGCTTATCTTCCCTGAAATCGAGTATGATAAAATCGACAAGATCAGAGGCATGGATATAGTATTTGTTACCACGGCAACAAACGATGAAGAAGCAAAAGAACTTCTTGCACTTCTCGGCGCGCCGTTTGCGAAGTAAGGAGGCACTGCAATGGCAAAAACATCAATGAAAATTAAACAGCAAAGACCTCAAAAATTCTCCACAAGAGAATATAACAGATGTAAGATTTGCGGTAGACCTCACGCTTATCTCCGCAAGTTCGGTATCTGCCGTATCTGCTTCAGAAACTTGGCTTACAGTGGACAGATACCCGGCGTTAAGAAGGCCAGCTGGTAAAATCAAACAGGAGGAGATAATTAAATGCAAGTTACAGACGTTGTAGCAGATATGCTTACAAGAATCCGCAACGCTAATTCTGAAAAACATGCAAGCGTTATGGTACCTGCTTCCAATCTTAAAAAGGCTATAGCTCAGATCCTGCTTGATGAAGGCTATATCAAGTCTTACGAAGTAGAAGAAGACGGAAAACAGGGAATTATAAAAATAGCTCTTAAATACGGCGAAGGTAAGTCCAGGATTATTTCCGGACTTCGCAGAGTATCCAAACCCGGTCTTAGAATCTACGCTTCCAGCGCAGACCTCCCTAAGGTAAGAAACGGTTTGGGAATCGCTATAATATCAACTTCTAAGGGCGTTATGACCGACAAAGAAGCTCGCAAAGCCGGAATCGGCGGCGAAGTGCTTGCTTTTGTTTGGTAGGAAGGAGAAAGAGATGTCGAGAATAGGAAAAATGCCGATAACATTGACATCCGGAGTTGATGTTACCATTGGTGAAGGTAATGTTGTAACCGTAAAAGGTCCCAAGGGTACTTTGACCCGCAAACTTAACGGCGATATGATCATTACAAAGGACGGATCCGTTATCACTGTATCCCGTCCCACTGATAATAAAGAACACAGATCCCTTCACGGACTTACAAGAACTCTTCTTGCTAATATGGTAGAAGGTGTATCCAATGGTTTTTCTAAAGAGCTTGAAATCAACGGTGTTGGTTATAAAGCAGCTCTTCAGGGCAAGCAGCTTGTGCTTAACCTTGGTTATTCGCACCCCATCAATGTTGATACCCCCGACGGGATCACATTTGAAGTACCTTCACCTTTGAAGATAATAATCAAAGGCGCAGACAAACAGCAAGTTGGTCAGGTAGCTTCCGAAATCAGAGGTTACAGACCTCCGGAACCATACCTTGGCAAGGGCGTTAAGTACGTTGATGAAAAAATCAGACGTAAGGCCGGCAAGTCCGGTAAGTCCAAGTAATATAGGAGGACAGGATAAATGGTTAGTCGTTCTGACAGTAATAAACAGAGACTCCGTAGACATAAGAGAGTCAGAAGCAAAATTTTCGGTACAGCACAAAGACCCAGATTTGATGTATATCGTTCTGAGAACAACATTTATGTTCAGGTCATCGATGACGAAGCCGGCGTAACATTGGTTTCCGCAAGCAGCACCGAAAAAGAATATAAAGCGCTTCCCGGAAATAAAGAAACAGCCGCTATAATCGGCAAGGTTGCAGCTGAGAGAGCTCTCAAAAAGGGTATCACAGAGGTTGTGTTTGACAGAGGCGGTTACCTCTATCACGGACGTGTTCAAGCGTTGGCAGAAGCCGCACGTGAAGCCGGCCTTAAGTTCTGAGAAAGGAGAATGATATTATGGCTATCAAAAATAACAAAATAGACTATAGCGTTCTCGAACTCAAAGAAACGCTTATCCACACAAAAGGCGTTTCCAAAACAGTTAAGGGCGGTAGAATCAGAAGATTTTCTGCATTGGTAGTAGTTGGTGACGGAAACGGTCATGTAGGCTACGGACTTGGCAAAGCTGCTGAAGTTCCTGATGCTATTAGAAAGGCTTTTGATGAAGCAAGAAAGAACATCGTTCACGTATCCCTTAAGGGAACAACGATTCCTCACGAAATAATCGGTGAGTTTGGCGCAGGCAGAGTTCTTCTCAAACCCGCTGCACCCGGTACCGGTATCATCGCAGGCGGCACAATGAGAGCAGTTCTCGAAGTTGCAGGCATTCGTGATATTCGTGGTAAGTCTCTCCGTTCCAACAACCCCACAAATGTTGTAAAAGCTACTTTCGAAGCATTGAAAGAACTTCGTACAGCGGAAGAGGTTGCTGCTATCCGTGGAAAGACTGTTGAAGAGATTTTAAAGTAAGGAGTGAGATGTAATGGCAAACGTAAAGATTACCCTTAAGAAGAGTTTGATCGGTCGTTTGGAAAAACAGATTCTTACAGCACGTTCACTCGGACTCCGTAAGATCGGTGATTCTAAGGTAATTGCTCTTGACGATAGCGTTAAAGGCAAGATCAATGTTATTTCTCACCTTGTAAGCGTTGAAGAAGTTTAAAACAAACTTTGATTAAGGAGGAAACCAATTATGAAGCTTTTTGAGCTTTCACCTGCTCCCGGTTCAACAAAGCCCAAGTATAGAAAGGGCAGAGGTATCGGAAGCGGCAACGGAAAGACAGCCGGTAAGGGTCACAAAGGCCAAAACGCACGTTCTGGCGGTGGCGTTAGACCCGGATTTGAAGGCGGTCAGCTTCCCATATACAGAAGACTCCCCAAGAGAGGCTTCACAAACCATTTTGCAAAACATTATGCAATAATTAATGTTGGCGATTTGGATGTTTTCGAAAACGGCACCGAAGTTACTTTGGAAATGCTCGTAGAAAACAGAATTATCCGTAAGGAACTTGATGGACTTAAAGTTCTCGGTGATGGTGAACTTACAAAGTCTCTTACAGTAAAAGCAAAGATATTCTCTGCATCTGCAAAGGAAAAAATTGAAGCCGCCGGAGGAAAGGCAGAGGAGGTATAAGATGCTACAAACATTAAAGAATGCGTGGAAAGTTGTTGAATTAAAAAAGAAGCTTATTTTCACAGCAATTATATTGATCCTTTATCGTTTGGGTTGCGCTATACCTGTTCCGTTTGTTGACAGTTCTGTAATTTCCGAGTGGTTTGCAGATGCCAAAAACAGTGATAACCTTTTGGGATATTTTCAAACCATTAACGGCGAGGCGTTCTCGCAGGCAACATTGTTTGCATTGTCTATCTCTCCGTATATCACGGCATCCATTGTAATGCAGCTTCTTTCAGTAGCCATTCCTGCACTTGAACGTATGAGTAAGGAAGGTCCTGAAGGACAGAAAAAAATATCACAGATCACTCGTTATGTAACAGTGGTTTTGGCTCTCGTAACAGCATTTGGTTACTATAAGACCCTTGATTCACGTGGGGCTGTCCAAACAGTTGGAGACTCCAAATTATTTGTAGGGCTTGTAATTGTAATGTCTTACTGCGCCGGTGCTTCTCTCATTATGTGGCTCGGCGAGAAAATCAATGATAACGGTATCGGTAACGGTATCTCCATGATACTTTTTGTAAACATCGTTTCCAGTTTCCCTGCAATGTTCCGGCGTGCTGTGAGCCTTGTTGATTCCGATGTTAAGTTTATCATTTCCGTAATTGCGATCCTTGTAATTATGGTAGCTATAGTATTCTTCGTAGTTTGGATTACAAACTCCGAAAGAAGAATTCCCATTCAGTATGCAAAACGTCAAGTTGGCAGAAAAGTTTACGGCGGATCAAGCACATATCTTCCTATCAAGCTTAACATGAGCGGTGTTATGCCTATCATTTTTGCTCAGTCTATTGTTGCTCTCCCCTCAACTCTTGCATTGATATTTGGATGGAATACAGATGAAGGCTTCTTTAAGTATTTCTCAATGACATCATATATCGGAGTTGCAGTTAACTTCCTTCTCATTATTGCGTTTTCATATTTCTACATTACTATTTCCTTTAACCCTGTTGAGGTAGCTAATAACCTTAAGAAAAACGGCGGTGCAATTACAGGCATTCGTCCGGGTAAACCCACTACCGATTATATTGTTAAGGTTCTTAACAGAATTACTCTTATTGGTGCGTTGTTCCTCGGCTTTATTGCCGTGTTCCCGCAGATTATCTACTGGCTCTTCCCCAATTCCGGAATGTCCAGCTTAGTATTCGGCGGATCTTCATTGCTCATCGTAGTAGGTGTTATTCTTGAAACATTCCGTGAGCTTGAAGGACAGATCACAATGCGTAATTATAAGGGATTCCTTAATTAAGAGGCAAAAAGTATGTATAATCTTATAATGTTTGGCCCTCCCGGCGCGGGTAAGGGCACGCAAGCTAAAATAATAAGCAAGCAGTTGGGCATCCCTGCAATATCTACAGGTGAAATGATCCGTGCTGCGATTAAGGCTTCCACGCCAATGGGTGTGGCGGCACAAAAGTATACAGAGTCGGGTGCCCTTGTCCCTGATGAAGTTGTTATCGGAATCATCAAAGAGCGTTTAGCTGAGGATGATTGTAAAGGCGGCTTCATTTTAGACGGATTCCCGAGAACTATCCCCCAAGCAGAGGCTCTCTCAAATATGGGAGTCCAAATAACTAAGGTAATTTCGTTTGAAGTAACTGATAACGCTATCGTTGATCGTATGAGCGGAAGAAGACTTTGCTCTGTTTGCAGTGCGTCTTACCATGTTAAGTATGCGCCATCCAAAGTTGAAGGCAAATGCGACTCATGCGGCGGTGAATTGATCATCCGCAAAGACGATAGAAAAGATGTTGTTGAAAGCAGACTTGAAACATACCACAGCGAAACCGAACCGCTAAAAGCCTTTTATCAAAAAATGGGACTTTTATCCGTTATTGACGGAGAAGGCAAGGTTGAGGATGTGTCTGCCAGAGCTTTTGAAGCTTTGGGTGTAGAAATCAAGTAAGTTGTGACGGTTGAATGCGTAAGTCGAAAGGAAGAGCGGTATGATATATATAAAGTCTGACGACGAGTTAGAGTTGATGCGAAAAGCAGGCAGAATTGCCGCACTCGCTCGTGAGGCTGCGGCTGAATGTATCAGACCCGGTATCACGACCAATTTTATAGATTCGACAGTAAAGCGTGTAATCAAATCTCACGGAGCTACCCCTTCATTTTTGGGATATGCAGGGTTTCCGGCTTCGGCATGTATAAGCGTAAACGAAGAATTGATTCATGGAATCCCTTCGGGACGTGTGCTGAAAGAAGGAGACGTTGTAAAAATTGACGTTGGCGCTAACTTTAAAGGGTATCATGGAGACTGCGCGGGAACATTTGGCGTAGGCTCCATAAGCCCGGAGGCCAAAAAGCTTATTGAAGTAACAGAACAGAGCTTTTTCCAAGGTATCAAGAAGGCGATTCCGGGAAATCGCATAGGCGATATATCCGCCGCTGTTCAAAGTTATATAGAGAGCTTTGGTTACGGAGTGATAAGAGATTATGTGGGACACGGAATAGGCAGAGCCCTACATGAATCTCCTGAAGTCCCGAATTATGCATCAAAGGTTAGAGGCCCAAAACTTGAAAAGGGAATGACAATTGCTGTTGAACCCATGGTTGCGGAAGGATCGTTTGAGGTTAAGGTTCTTTCAAACGATTGGACGGTGGTAACTTGCGATGGTTCAATGACAGCACATTACGAAAATACCATAGCGATACTCGAAAACGGTCCAATAATTTTGACGGACCCAAGGTGATTATGAAAGAAGCTTACTTAGGTTGTATAGTAATTTCCATTAAAGGCAGAGATTCGGGAAATGTTTATGCCGTTGTAAGAGAAGACGAAAAATATGTTTTTTTGGCAGATGGAAAACATAAACGTGTTTCTTGCCCTAAAATGAAAAATAAGAAGCATATAAAATGCTTTGGTGAGAATAAGCTTAGTAAGTATATGTCCGAGGATGCCTCCGTTACAGACGGAAGGTTGAGGCGAGCTTTAAGAAGATTCACAAAAGAATTGGAAAATGAATTTGTGAAGAATGATTGCCGAGAGGAGGAATAGTTCTGGCAAAAGACGATGTTATAGAGTGTGAGGGCGTGGTAACAGAAGTGTTGCCCAATACTGTGTTCAAAGTACAGCTTACAAACGGCCACATCATCACGGCACATATATCGGGGAAAATGCGTATGCATTATATCAGAATATTGCCGGGAGACAGAGTTACGGTTGAGGTATCTGTGTATGATCTGACACAGGGAAGGATCACATTCCGAATGAAATAAAAATAAAAAGTCAATTATAAGAGTACGGCATTCGTTTGAAAGGCTCACACAGAACGGTTGCCGAAGTACAAAATCAGTGAGTCGGAAAGGTTTATGGTGAAACTTAATGAAAGTAAGACCTTCTGTAAAAAAGATTTGCGAAAAGTGCAAAGTCATCAAGAGAAAAGGCAAAGTGATGGTTATTTGCGAGAACCCTAAGCATAAGCAAAAGCAGGGATAAGAAAGAGGTGTAAAAATCTATGGCACGTATTTCCGGTGTTGACCTTCCAAATGCAAAACGCGTAGAAATCGGTCTGACGTACATCTATGGTATCGGCAGAAGCCGTTCTAACGAAATATTGGCAAAAACGGGAATCAATCCCGACATCAGAGTAAAAGATTTATCTGAAGACGACGTAGCAAAACTTCGTGAAGTTATCGAAAACGATTACATCGTAGAAGGTGACCTTAGAAGAGAAGTAGCTCTCAATATAAAGAGAATGATCGAAATCGATTGCTACAGAGGTATCAGACATAGAAAGGGCCTTCCTGTAAGAGGACAGAGAACAAAGACAAACGCTCGTACAAGAAAAGGACCCGTTAAAACAATAGCTAACAAGAAGAAGTAAGCGGAGGAGTAAATAATGGCGAAAGCTCAAAAAAAGACGACTATCAAAAAGCGTCGTGAACGCAAAAATATTGAAGCAGGCGCAGCTCATATCTGCTCAAGCTTCAACAATACAATTGTAACTATTACCGACCTTAAGGGTAATGCAATTTCTTGGGCATCCGCAGGTGAATTGGGTTACAGAGGTTCAAGAAAATCCACTCCTTTTGCGGCACAGATGGCTTCCGAAACTGCTGCAAAAGCAGCAATGGAACACGGTCTTAAGACTGTAGAAGTATATGTAAAAGGACCCGGACAAGGCAGAGAAGCCGCAATTCGTGCCCTTCAAGTTGCAGGTCTTGACGTAAGACTTATCAAAGACGTAACACCCATTCCTCACAATGGATGTAGACCGCCTAAAAGAAGACGTGTTTAATTTATAACGGAGGTAATTAGACGTATGGCAAGATATACAGGACCCGTTTGCAGACTCTGCCGCAGAGAAGGAACAAAACTTTTCCTTAAAGGCGACAAATGCACATCAAGCAAATGCCCTCTTACACATAGAGAATCTGCTCCCGGACAACATGGCGCAGCCAACGCTCGTAAAAGAGTAAAGGAATATGGCTTGCAGCTCAGAGAGAAGCAGAAGGCAAAGAGGTATTATGGTATCCTCGAAAAGCAATTTAAGAACTATTTCGAAAAAGCTGATAAGAAGGAAGGCCAAACCGGTGAAAACCTTCTTGCGATGATCGAAAGACGTTTGGACAACGTGGTATACCGCGCAGGTATGGCTTCCAGCCGTGCTGAAGCAAGACAGTTGGTACTCCACGGTCACTTTACGGTAAACGGTAAAAAGGTTAATATTCCTTCCTACTTGGTAAAAGCAGGAAACGTAATAACTTTCAAAGAAAAGAGCCGTGATTCCGCGAAAATTAAAATGCTTGTCGAGAATATCTCCGACAGGTCAGTACCCGCTTGGTTGGATGTAAACAAGGATACAGCAGTTGCTACAGTTGTGGCACTTCCCACAAGAGCAGACGTTGAATTTCCCTTTGAAGAACATCTTATTGTTGAGTTGTACTCCAAGTAATGCTTTGCGATATATTGCCGCTTAGCATAGTTTTTAATGCGTGTGTCGCAAATAAGGAGGTAACAAATGCTTGAGATCAAAAGACCTAATATCGTAGTTGAAGAAATGAGCGAATACGGAAGAAAGGGCAAGTTTGTTGTAGAGCCTCTTGAAAGAGGATATGGAACAACATTGGGAAATTCTCTCAGAAGAATCCTTTTAAGCTCACTTCCCGGCGTTGCCGTTACAAGTATAAAAATTGACGGTGTTCTTCATGAAATATCTACAGTAGAAGGCGTCAGAGAGGATGTTACTGAAATTGTTCTGAACGTAAAGGGAATTGTTGCGAAGCTCCATTCTCAGGAACCCAAAACCGTACTTATCGATGTTATGGGGCCTAAGATAGTAACTGCAGGCGACATTATTTCCGATGCGGATTTGGAAATATGTAACCCCGAACATTGTATCGCAACCGTTGAAGAAGGCGAACGCTTCGTAATGGAGCTTACCTTTGATCACGGAAGAGGATATGTATCTTCCTCTAAAAATAAAGAGAAAGCACAAAAACCTATTATCGGTACAATTTATACTGATTCCATATTTACTCCTGTTTACAGTGCATATTATACTGTAGAAAATACAAGAGTAGGTAATATTACAGATTACGACAAGCTAACTTTGTCTGTTGAAACGAACGGCACGATAACCGCAAACGAAGCGGTTTCCTTGGCCGCAAAAATCATGAATGATCTTCTTTCCTTGTTCGTAGACTTGTCTGATGAAGCAAAGAATTTAGATGTTCTTGTTGATGGCGAAGAAACAAAGAAAGAAAAAGACCTCATGCTTGCAATTGAAGATCTTGAACTTTCTGTTCGTTCTTTCAACTGCCTTAAGAGAGCAGGAATAAATACCGTTGAAGACCTCATCAATTATACTGAAGAAGAAATGATGAGAGTAAGAAACATGGGTAAGAAATCCTTGGAAGAAGTTATTCATAAGCTTGATTCCATGGGACTTTCACTCAGGAAGACTGAAGAATAATAGAAGGAGGCAACTCAAATGCCGGGTACAAGAAAGTTAGGCAGAAAAACCGACCATAGAATGGCTATGCTTAAAGGCATGGTAACATATCTTTTTGAAGTCGGACAGATAGAAACAACATATACACGCGCTAAGGAAGTTAGCGCATTGGCTGAAAAAATGATTACCATAGGTAAGACAAATAATTTGGCAGCCAAGAGAAAGGCTTTTGCATTCCTTAAAAAGGAAACAGTAGTTTATAAACTCTTTTCCGAGATTGCTCCTTTGTATGCAGATGTAAACGGCGGTTATACCGCAGTTTATAAGCTCGGTCCCCGTCGTGGCGACGGTGCAGAAATGGCAATCATTAAGCTTCTCAATGCTGATTCTGTCTACAAGAAAGTAGAAGAAGACGAAAAAGCAGCTAAGAAGAAAGAAAAAGAAGCAAAAAAAGCCGAAAAAGAAGAAAAGAAAGAAGACTAATTTTGTTTGATAAGATGAGCTGTAAAAAACAGATACGTTTTTTACAGCTTTATCTTTTGTATGAGATAGCTGTGGGGATGTTAAATCGAACGCTCGTTAAATAAAACTCAATATAGAAGTCAGCGTTGGATGAAAACAGATACGTTTTTTACAGCTTTATCTTTTGTATGAGATAGCTGTGGGGATG
>CAZDVZ010000016.1:20082-43264 GCA_964509125.1 uncultured Oscillospiraceae bacterium
AATCGAACGCTCGTTAAATAAAACTCAATATAGAAGTCAGCGTTGGATGAAAACATAAACTTTTCACACCAACATACTTTTTTAATTTGTTTATAAAATAGTGAAATATTCCTCCCTTTGTGGGGCAAAATAGTTTTGCAATGCATAGGGAGGTTTTTCAATGTATAACAAAGTCGAAATATGCGGAATCAATACAAGTTCCCTCAAGGTTTTGTCGGAAGAAGAAAAAACCGATTTGATGAAAAAAGTAAAAAATGGCGACAACATGGCGCGTGAAGAGCTGATAAACGGTAACTTAAGACTCGTACTCAGCGTTTTACAAGGCTTTCAAAATCGTGGCGAAAACCCCGATGACCTGTTTCAGGTCGGGTGTATAGGATTGATTAAAGCAATTGACAACTTTGATATGTCTCTCGATGTGAAATTTTCCACATATGCAGTTCCCATGATCGTTGGAGAAATAAGGCGTTATTTACGTGATAACAACCCTATTCGAGTATCACGTTCCGTGAGAGATCTGGCGTATAAGGCACTTCAAGCTAAAGAGGAGCTTCAAGTAAAGTTATCCAGAGAGCCGTCAAATGCAGAAATAGCAAAACATTTGGATGTGAAGATAGAAGCGGTGGTGAACGCCCTTGAGGCTATCGTTGACCCTGTGTCGATTTTTGAGCCGGTTTATTCTGATGGTGCAGACTCCATTTATCTGTTTGACCAAATAAGCGATAAAAAAGATACAAGCGAAAAGTGGATAACCGATATAGCTCTATATTCCGCACTTAACAAGCTTTGCGGAAGGGAAAGAGATATTATTGACCTGAGATTTTTTAAAGGAAAGACGCAAACCGAAGTAGCGTCCGAAGTGGGAATCTCACAAGCTCAAGTTTCCAGGATTGAAAAAAACGCCCTTGAACACATGAAATCGGAACTTTAAAAAAGAAAGTACGAATCATTTTCGTATAATGGCAATTCAAAAAGCTGTTCGGTGAAGCATCATCGAGCAGCTTTTAAAACCATCGTTACGATATTAGTATAATTTTTTTTCCTTTTTTTCTTGCATAATCCAATGCAATTTTAGTTCCGCTTCGTTTTCCTGTCTGTAGTAGGCTTTCATTGTAGTATACAACACAAAAACAACTTTTATTAATGAGCTCGTAGTTTCTTTCTATATATGTTGCTTTTCCCGCTTTTGAAATTTTAGGTGGATAGTATGTTTGTTCAAATGATTTTAGCAAAAATGATAGGTACGATTGATCAATATTTGGATATTCTGCCCTTACATAAATTCGTTTTATGTAAGGATATTTTATTTTAAGCAAACTAACTCTTTCGTGACATAATGAATCAAATTCACTTCTGCTTCCAAAAAGAAAAGTACGGACATTGTGGTGAATAATTAAGTTTTCAATAATGTTATCAAGTGTTATCTCTAATTTTTCGTCTTTATATATTTTTCTGTGCCCCCAAAAACAACAAGTTTTTTCTTCCAAATGTAGCATCTCCTTTTATAAAAAATATTAAACTATGTCCTAATAGGATATATGCGTTATTTTAACATATCCAATTAGGATATACAATAATATTACATAAAAAGGTGGTGAAAAAATGAACATCGATTATTGTTATATAGGAAAAAGAATAAGAGAGTTCCGCATTAATAAAGGTTGGACACAAGCAAAACTCGCAGAAAGATCGGGAGTGGAGCCGTCTAATATTTCTCACATAGAGCGAGGAGCAACTAAGTTAAGTCTTCCTACATTGGTAAATATATCAAATGCACTTAATGTCACTCTTGATGAACTGGTGTATGATAGTTTGATAAAAAGTTCTCATGTATCTTGTTCAATTATAGATGAGCTTCTTTCGGATTGTACTTCTGATGAAATAAAAGCACTCACAGAGGTTTTGAAAACAACAAAGTCTGTATTGAGGAAAAGTTATAGCTTAAAAAAGTAAAAAAAGGGGATGCAATAAAATTTGTTTTTGCATCCCCTTTAAAAAATCAAAGTATTGATAAATATCTGTCTCCTGTATCCGGCAGAAACGCAACAATATTTTTTTCCGACGCTTCTTTTCGCAATGAGAGTTCTATTGCCGCAAAAAGGGCGGCGCCGGAGGATATCCCCACTAATATGCCCTCATTTTTTCCAAGAATTTTTAATGTGGAATATGCTTCATCTCCCGTAACAGTTATAACCTCGTTGTAAATATTGGTGTTTAAGATTTTTGGAACAAACCCCGCCCCGATACCTTGAATCTTGTGCTGACCGCTTTTGCCTTCGGACAAAACCGGAGAGTCTGAAGGTTCGACGGCAACAATCTTAACTTCGGGGTTGCGGCTCTTTAAAAACTCTCCCACTCCTGTGATAGTACCGCCCGTCCCTACGCCTGCAACAAAATAATCCACCTTTCCTTCAAGGTCTTCCCAAATTTCAGGGCCCGTGGTTTCAAAATGAGCTTTTACATTTGAAACATTTTCAAACTGATTTGGAATAAACGCGCTTTTAAATTGACTTTTAAGCTCCATAGCTTTTTTAATTGCACCCGCCATGCCTTCTGACCCTTTTGTAAGTACAAGCTCCGCTCCGTAGAGCTCCATTAGCTTTTTTCGTTCTTCCGACATGGTTTCCGGCATAACAATTATCGTCTTATATCCCCGCGATGCGGCAACGGATGCAAGTCCAATTCCCGTGTTGCCCGATGTAGGCTCAATAATTATTGTATCTTCTTTAATCAAGCCTCGTTTTTCCGCGTCATCCAGCATGAATTTTGATGCCCTGTCTTTAGCAGATCCCGTGGGATTTAAAAATTCAAGCTTTGCAAAAATGCGTCCTTTGGTTTTATATAGTTTTTCAATATTATGAAGCCGCAAAAGCGGAGTTTTTCCAATTAGCCGGTCAACAGAATCGTATGTTTTCATAGCGCCTCACTGAATGATTTTTTTTTATTTTATCAAATAAATCTCCGTTCGTCAATATCAAAACTCTTGACATCGGATATTTTTTGCGATATTATATAACAAGTGTTATATAACAAGCGTTATTCAAGGAGGGAGTTATGTCTCCAAAAAATAAATTTACCAAAGAACAGATTTTAGGGGCAGGAATAGAAATAATAAGAATGGGAGGGGCAGAAAAAGTTACCGCGCGGGAGCTTGGCAAGTATCTTGGCTGTTCTTCTCAACCGCTCTTTTCCCATTTTAAAAGTATGGAAGATTACAAAAATGAGCTTTTAGAAGAAGTAAAAAAAATATATTTACAATATTTATCCTTGGGACTGAGTGGCGATAAGCCTTTTAAAGGCGCAGGTATGCAGTATATAAAATTTGCGGATGAAGAACCTAATCTTTTTAAGTTCCTCTTTATGACTAAGAGAGAATGTGATGTGGTAATGCACGTTTTACCCCAAAACAGTTTTGATTACCACGCGGTTCTCTCCTCTCTTGAAACAACTCACAATATTTCTCATGAAAAGGCGGAAAGTATATACAATCATCTTTCTGTATATACCTATGGACTTGCCGTATTGTTTGCCGGGAAAACAGGGATATTTACTATGAAGGATGCGGATTTGATGTTGACAGAAATGTTTCTGGCTTTAAAGGAGGCGGAAAATGACGGACATAATTAAAATTGAGCATTTGTTTAAAAGCTATGGTGAAATAAACGCGGTTTGGGACTTGAGTTTTAATGTGAAAAAAGGTGAACTTTTTGCATTTTTGGGCATAAACGGTGCAGGGAAGTCTACTACAATAAATATTTTCTGCGGGGTATTGAAAAAAGACGGGGGAAATGTAGAAATTGATGGATTCCACATAGATAAATCTCCAAGCGAGGTGAAGCGAAAGTTGGGAGTGGTTTTTCAAAATTCCGCTTTGGATAAAGTGCTTTCGGTTTATGATAATTTGGAAAGCAGAGGAGCGTTGTACGGTATTTCCGAAAAAGCCTTAAAGACTAAAATAAGGGAACTTGCCGCTCTTTTGGATTTTGAAGATCTGCTGGAACGTCCCGTAGGAAAGCTTTCGGGCGGGCAGGTGAGAAGGATCGATATTGCCAGAGCACTTATTCACGATCCTAAAATTTTAATATTGGATGAGCCTACAACAGGGCTTGACCCTCAGACGAGGAAAAAAATTTGGAAAGTTATCGAAAAATTGAGAAATGAGAAAAAAATGACGGTGTTTCTCACAACTCATTATATGGAAGAGGCTTCGGAGGCTGACCGTGTATTGATTATTGACGGCGGGAAGGTTTCTGCGTTTGGAACGCCCATAGAATTAAAAAACGAATATACGAGTGATCACATTACTCTTTACGGCTTATCTTCGGATGAAAAGTCAACTCTGGGACATGGAACAGATCTTCCCGGCGGGGGCTACATGATATCTGTACCAAACACAAAAAAAGCAACGGATTTGATTTTGAAACACCCCTATATATTTAGAGATTATGAGATTGTAAAAGGAACAATGGACGACGTTTTTCTTTCGGTAACAGGAAAGAAACTTTTGGGAGGCGAAGATAATGAAAACCCTTATAAAGCGTAATGTAAAAATGTTTTTTAAAGACAAAGGCCTGTTTTTTACTTCCCTCATAACGCCTGTAATTCTTTTGGTTTTGTATGCAACTTTTTTGGGTAATGTTTACAAAGACAGTTTTTCGTCAGGCTTACCCGGCGGCGTGGAAATATCGGAAAAATTAATGAACGGTTTAGTAGGCGGTCAGCTCATTTCCTCAATTTTGGCTGTTTCTTGTGTTACCGTTTCCTTTTGTTCGAATATGCTTATGGTTCAGGATAAATCAAGCGGTGCTTTGCGCGACTTTACTGTAAGTCCTGTAAAAGGCACAACCCTTGCTTTGAGTTATTATGTCGCGTCTTTTGCGTCAACTCTTTTAATCTGCTTTGCGGGAATGGGTATATGCCTCATTTACATTGCCGTAAATGGGTGGTTTATGTCCGCGGTGGACGTTGTTTTTCTTGCATTTGACGTTTTTATTCTCGTGCTTTTCGGTACAGCGCTTTCTTCTGTAGTAAATCATTTTATGTCTACGCAAGGACAAATATCCGCTGTTGGAACTATTGTCAGCTCAGGATATGGATTCATCTGCGGCGCTTATATGCCCATATCACAATTTTCTCCTTTGCTTCAAAAAATCATTTCGTTTTTGCCCGGAACATATGGCACTTCATTGGTAAGAAATCATTCCCTGCGCGGTGCTGTTTCCGCCTTGAAAGAGGAAGGCGTTCCGGAAGAAGCGGTTAAAGAGTTGTGCGATGTTATGGATTGTAATTTGTATTTTTTTGAAACTCAAGTGAGCATTGGCGGTATGTATACCGTTGTCGTATCATTTTCCCTCGTTTTGCTTTTTATTTATGCTTGCTTAACGGGGAAAAGGGAAAAATGATTTTTATTTATATGGATAAAACTGCTCTCTTTTCACGATTTTTTAATAAAAAATAGATAATAGTGCTTTTGATTGAGGAAAAAACTGCCAAAACACATAGTATCTATGGGGATTTTTGCGTTTTTTTGTTAAGAAATGTTTTTTTATAATTTGACGCTTAGTCATGAGTTCATATTAAATTTACATTTTATATACGTCATGTTAAGGAAAAAAAACGTAAAATATTATAAAATTTACTCATGATTTTCAGTTATATTTTGTTTAGGAGGTTAAAAACATGAAATCGAAAATCAAAAGCTTTCGCTTTACAAAAATTTTCTTCGCGTGTTTGTCTGTAGTTATGGCTTTTACCATGATCGCAGGCTCCGCTTTTGCTGTTAGCGCAGAAGGGGAAGATTCACTTGCTGCTTTGTACGTGCAAAACTCCATGAGCGGCAACCTTAACTATCAGTTTGCCATCGATAGCGACGGCAATACATCTCGTGATGCCAACATGACTTCTTTCAATGAGATGGCTGTTGGTGAAACCATGTTTGTAATTCTTGTAAACTCTGAATCCGAAAGATTCTTGACTTCCATGACCAAAGGTGGTCAAATTGTTGGTAAGTATCTTGATTATACTGTATATAACGAAGATATTGAAAACAACGCAGAAGGTTCTATGATGCGTTATATGTGGCTTTTGGCTAAAGTTGGCGATAATGAATTCCAGTTCAGACCCGCTTTTGCTACAGCAGGC
This sequence comes from uncultured Oscillospiraceae bacterium, assembly GCA_964509125.1. Lineage (GTDB taxonomy): Bacteria > Bacillota > Clostridia > Oscillospirales > CAG-382 > SIG653. The sequence goes on from CAZDVZ010000016.1 coordinate 26,224, forward strand.
CGTCTTGGTATTAAAAATGACGGTGTTACATTGACATTAGACGAAAAAGATTATGAAGATCCTACTGCCCAAGAAAAGGCAAGCTGGTCTTGGCAGGTTGAGGAACTTGCTTCCAACAACGGAGCTTTCGTTGCTTTGAAGCATAAATCCACAGGTGGATACCTTAGCTTTGATAACTCCGGCGATGATTCTTATGCCGAGATCAATGTAAGCTCCGCTGCAGCATCTGCACAATGGTACTTGTTGCCCGTATTGCAAAGCAACAACGCTTACACTCCTTATGGTTATGCGCAGGACGGCAGCCATACAGACCCTTTTGTAGCGGGCCAACGTCTTACTGACAGAGATTATATCAGCTTTGTTCTCAGCACTTCTATTGTAAGCATGAAAGACGGCTCTGCTCTTGTTTATTCAAGTGACACAGAAGCTTTCATGACAAATGATATTAAAAAATCCACTGTTGACGATTATACAACACAAACATTTGTTCTCACAAACTATGGAGAATCCCGTAGCATTCAAAAAATATCTGAAGCTGATGATAAAGAAAATGCTCAGTTTATGCTTTGGGAAATCAACGCTACAGATTACATTGGTGAGTCCGAAATTATGTACGGATTCGTCTCTGTTGACGATCACGGCGTAGATTCCACATTTGATGGCACATCCGTTGCACTCCAAGTTGATAATTGGAACACATACGAAGGCGCAACATTGTCATTCGGCGCCGACACAAACCAAGCAAACCAAAGATTCCTTATTTTGTACTCCATGACAGCAAACGGCGGCTACTATCTCTCGCCTATCTGCTACAATGAAGGTGAAAACGGTGGAGAAAACTCTGCTGACTCCTCCAGCGATAAATTTGGAAAAGGCTTTAGAGTTTATAAAATCCAAGACGGAAAATTCGTTCTTTCCGACATATCTTCCGAAGCATCCGACGACGAGCTCCTTTGGATTGCAAGTGGTATATCGGGTGGCTCAACTGCCATTGACGATCTCCAGTTCATCATCAAAGATGTTGTTGTTACCGTTGAAAAGAATGATGACGGCACAAGCTTCTATAAAGTGGACGAATCTCAGGTTATTGACGAATATTGGTATACAAATGCATACAACCCCGTTTACTTCTTTGAAACCGACGACGTAAAATCTGCTGACAGCTCCTTTAACAAACTTACTGTTGGTGCAGTGCTTTCCGGCAGAATTCCTGAATACGCAGGAGAAAATAAAGAGGAATCCAATAACCAAGAAACCGCTAAAAAATATGATGGTTATACATATGTTGGTTATACATATACAAATGTAGTTCCTGATAATGACAAGAATGTTGTTTACAGATACTTCCTTGCAGACGGATCAACTCCTATTGATCCTTCTGATCTTCCTGATAACAGCGGAGACGATGCAAGCAACGAAACGTCGGATCAAATCTCCGGCACTGTAAGCGAAGCGGGCTCTTCCGAAGACGATTCCGAGGGCAGCTCATCATGGATCATTGTAGTGGTCGTTGTTGCGGTTGTAGTAGTTGTTGCAGGTATTGCTGCTGCAGTTGTTGTTACGAAGAAAAACAACAACAAAGCTAATTAATATTTTAAAATAATAAATTAGAACAAAGTGTGGGAATGCATCTTCCCACACTTTTTCTGATTTTTAAACCCTGTTGAAAACCGTTTCCATCAGACCTTTTAAGTGAGTATTTTGGTGGTCAAGCTTTTTAAGAATTGGTAAAGAACACTTTTTTATGATAATTTGAAAAATAATACAGCGCGAGGCAATGTTAAATTTTCTTTAACACTTTCAGCGAGAAGCGTTCACAAAATCATGATATAATAAATTACTAATATAGAGCGGATAATTGTTTCATGGAGGTATATAGCATGAAGTCAAAAAGATTTTGCACAAGACAGAGCAAAATTCTTCTTATGTTTTTAGCAGTCGTCATGGCTTTGTCCATGGTGGTAAGTGTTTTGCCCGAGCCTACACCTGTTAAAGCGGAAACGCTTTATAACGCTGCGGCGAGTGTAAACGGCGGTAGCTATACTGTAGTTCAGGCGGGTAGCGGGTATTACTTTTCAGATGGTACCGGTCAAGATGACGGGAGCATTTTAAACGACGGAAATGTTCCAACCGTTTACAATAGCTATGACGGAATGGTTTTTGTGTACAGCGGAACCGATTCGAACACGCTTGGAAGTGCTTTTATTGTGGATTTTGTTCTCACGGACCACTACGAAAACTTTCAAAAAATAGTAATTGATGGTGTGCGACATTATGGTGATGGTAAAAGAGATTTATACTATCAAATGACGGTGGTTGAAGTTTCAGATGATGGCGAAACATATACACCTATTACTGCTACTTCATATACTTACACCCTTAAAACCGGAACGGAAAAAAATGGTTTTTACACTGCTACATATAATTTTGACCCCTTTGACTCCAGATATGTAAGAATACACTTATATTCTTGGTGTGCATTGCTTCAGTTTAGCGAAATCGAAATTTGGGGCGAAGAACAATATTTGTATCAGCATGATGACCAGCTGGAGTTCCATTCCAATTCTATAGAAGAAATAAACCCTCAATATGCGGTTGATACAGACGCAGACGGTATTTTGGACTCTAACATGACGTCCTTCTCTCAAATGCAAAACGATGCAAAAATGTTTGTAGTTGCCGTAAACGAAACAAACGGAAGGTTTCTTACAAGTAAAACGGACAGCAGCAGCAGATGTATAGGAAGTTATTTAACTAAGGAAAGTTATGTCGAAGGCAGTACTGTCTCTCCTTCGCTTGTAAGATATTCGTGGATGCTTCATAAAATTACTGATGGGACATATGATAATTTATTTTGGGTTAAAAGCGCATACGATACAGGCTATTGTTTGGTTGATACAGGCTCCGCTGTGACGACGCAAACCGTCGGCACCGCCGATAATCAAAAATGGTTCATTGTAGAGCTTTCCGACAGCAATGGTGCGTATGTTGCTTTGAAAAATAAAAGCACAGGAAAATATTTAAGTCTTTATGATACTGATGTAGTTGCAAATAACGCTGCCTATGCCACCACAAGTGCAGACAGTGCTGCCAGCGATTCGCGTTGGTATGTTTATCCTATCCTTCAAAGCTTTAACAGACATACTTTGTATGGATATGCTCAATCCGGCGTTGACGAAAGTAATACCAGCAATCGTACGAACGATGTGAAGGTTATTAACTCATCTATAGTAAATATTGCAACCCAAACAACCTTAACATATACTGCCGGCGGCTATGGAGCAAGAGTTTATTTCCTTGATGACTATGTGCGTGCTAACAGAAACAACTATTACTCTCAGACATTTGCTTTAACGTCCACCGGTGATACTCGTACCGGCACCAAGACTGAGGACAATACGTTTGGCGTTTGGGAGATTAAAGCTACCGAATATGTAAACAAGGATAGTAGCGCACCTGATGAGGGAATTTGTTTTGACTCGGAAGCATGGGGTACATTCGCCGGTTCAACGGTTGTATTTGCAACTGATAATAACAAGGCGTGTCAAAGGTTTTACATTCTTTATTCAATGACTTCTACAGGCGGATATCATATTTCACCTATTTGCTATAACACTACGGAGTCCAATAACTCCAGTGATCCTACAAACGAGTATTGGGGTAAAGGCTTTAGAGTATACACTATGTATGATACTGCTTTAGACCCATATTTGCGTCCCGGTTCAGATCATTACAAACAAACAGAGGAGGAAAGAGCAAGTAGAATACATAATAATGCTGACAGCTTGATTCTTGCCAACTTAGAAGATTGTGCTGACGGGAAAAATCTTTTCTACATAAACGGATACACTAATGGAACGTCTACTAATACAAATCTTGAGTTTACTGTTAAAGACGTTTATGTTGAAGAAGTATATGATGAATATGGCGAAGTCATCGATTACACTATTCAAACCGACGCAAACGGCGACGTAGTAGTTATTAATGAGTTTATCTTCACAAATAACAAAACCTCAGCCGATGCAAGCGCCACGGACAATATTGAATATGGTGTTTATTGGTGTTCAAGTAACTCTGCGGAACCTGTTGCGTCTACATACAATAAACTTGTATATGGTGCAACGATGGCGGGCAAAATTGCAGAATATGCAGGTTTCTCTCAGGCTAAAGATGGCTATATTTATATTGGATATACCTGTACAAACATAGTAAGCGACAATGCTAAAAATGTTTGCTACAGATACTATGCACCATACAAATACACATTTGACTTCGATGCAAACACCGGAACAGACGGTGCAATGTATAAAGACACTCTTAACTTTGTATATGGCGGTTCTCTCGCTCTTAACGCATTTGTAAAAGAACATAACATTATTTTAAACTTAAACGGTGGTACGGGAACAGAAAGTGTAACTTTCGGTTATGATTTTGTCGGTTGGAATACAAAGGCTGACGGCTCCGGAGAATTTGTTGCCGACGGATACTTCTTTGAAGGCCAAGAACTCTGGGATAGATTCCAGCCCGCCGGCTCAAGTGAATATAACACAGACGTAACGCTTTATGCACAATGGAAGCCTAAAGATTCGGATTTTGAACTTCCTACAGATGCTTTGAGAGATGGATTTGTCTTCTATGGCTGGAGCTTACTTGATGACGGTATTGTTGCTTCTGATATATTGACAACTATTTCCGATGTTGACGAAGATACCAATGTTTATGCATATTGGATCGGTGCCGACTACACAGGAGTTGTTTCAAGCAGAAATGACCTCTCTGTAAACTCAGGTGTATATAACAAAGACACACTTCAAAACATTGATGTTTCCGATAGAGTTTCTTACAAGTGGTACACCGTAACAGGAACGGACTCTGAAAAAGAGATCGTTTCCAATGCAGGAGAATCCACTTACACCGTTGGCGACGATGTCAAGGGATGCGCTATAAGAGTTGACCTTATAGTAGACGGAAATTATACAGATAGCGGTTATAGCGCACTTATCTATTCTGATGCTTTGGTAGATACAACACCTGCAACAGATTCCGGAAAAGATTATTCAATCGGTTCTGTAACTGTTGAAGCATCATCCACAGAAACAATTACCATAACACCTAATAACGGTCATATAATAAGCGGTATTGTAAATACAAGCGATGTATTTACAAACGGAGTGACATATAAAGTATACGGCGTTTGGGGAACAGATAAAGTTCTTGTAATTGATAACGGCGAAGTATTTATGGACAAAGATGTAGACGTTGCAAAACAAGGCTTGTTGTTTGATTTCTACGTTGTTGAGATCACCAACGCAACAGACGCTTCAGTAACAGTAGAAGGTTTTGCACTTTCTTACCTTCCTGCGGTTTATAAGATAAGCGTAGAGGGCACAGACTTTGACGTAACATATCTTGAAAACATAGGTGAAGATTATGTTAACGGCGAAAGAGCTACTGACAGTGAAAATAATTTTTACTACTATGAAGGCGATATAATTGATCTTTACCTTTATATAGGTCAAGGCAATAAGCTTGCCGCAGGTAGCTATATTACAGTTAACGGCGTTAAAGTTCATCCTACATACAGTGTGGCAAATTCCGATGGATATGTAATATTCAGTAGCGTAAATGCTTATGAGTATTATATCGGAAGAACCGACTCTATGGACGATATAATATTTGATAAAGAAGATATAGAAGCCGTTGTTTTCTTTGAAATTGCAGATAACGGCGAAACAACAAAACGTGAACTTAACTTTGGTCCTTTGGGCGTTAAACTTTATGACAAAGGCACTGAAAGAAAGATCCGTTTTGGAACAGTTTGGTATCTTGATGACTATGCTTCCGATAATAGCTGGACGCGTGAAAAGAAGTATGGTACATACATCATTCCTTTCCAAAACATCTTGAAGAAGAAAACAGATAATGATTTCTATAATTGGATCCTTGAAAACGGAACCGATGAAGAAACAGCGTTGGCGGAAATATGGTATACTTCATATAACACAGTTACAGGAATCCAAAAGACAAATATGCTTGAACTGTTGGCGGCATTTATTGAAGAATGGAACAGCACTGCTGAAGCCAACGGAATAATTCGCAAAATGTCCTTTGGCGGCGCTGAAGGCGATGTTGAAGCGGATTACTATTATTTGTTATTTGATGAAAACAACAATCCATTCATTGAGTATTCCGCAGTTCTTGCAGGCATTCCCGATGCAATGGTTGATAAAGAGCTTATCTATATTCCATATTCTTCATTCGTTTATGGATGGAATAGCGGTTCGTTTGTAAAAGAAGAGTCATATCCTGATAACGTATTCATATACCGAGCACCGGATAAACTCTATACATACAACAAAATCGAGGGAATTCTTCCCATTTGGGGAGAACTTACCATAGAAGATATCAAGGTTTTAAATGGAAATACTGCAGATATTAATCCTGTATTCACAGAAGAAACATTTGATATTACATATACAGTTTCCGATCCCGATAAAGTAACAATATCGGACGGAAAAGTAATTACACATGATGCTTATGAAGGCGCAGTTGTTACTGTTACTGCAACTACAAAATATCATACTGTTACATTTACAGTTACAATAGTTGGCGATCTTGTAATCCCCGACGTTGAGGTTGTTGATGGATATGATGCATGTGTTGTGCCCCAATTCCTTGACGGAACAGAATATGATATAACCTACAGCACTGTTGAGGGTATTACCATTGATTCTAACAACAACATTACATACGAAGCTACGGGTGAATATACTGTAACAGCAACAACAGAATATCATACAGTTACATTCAAAATTACTGTTCTTGAAAACCCGGGTACAGTTTCCATCTCCAATGTTGAAGCTTACAATTACACTAATACAGGCGCAGTGTATTATGACACCGGAGACTTTACAGTATCAACAGATTTCAAACCCACGGTTTCCAACGCCAACTTCTCCGATGTGTTTGAGTATGAATATGACCAAGCAATACTTTCCGTTGACGCCTCGAACTTGACAGTTAAACCTACAAGCACTGCTACAGAGGGTACTACAACTGTATCAGTTAAATATAGGGGCGTTGAGTATACAACCTTTGATGTGGATGTTGTGAGTGTTGATACATCGTATGTGTCAGATACAATTGATGGATATACCGGTCTTTGGGGCGACGGCTCTGAATCAAGAGATCCTTGGGCGTTTATAAATCATAGCGCAGCCCTTAGCGAGCGTGGTGACACATGGAATAGTGACGCAAATGATGGAAAAACAACGATGTTTATCGGAGACTCCATATTTGATATTGCATATTGGACACAGTTCTATGATGATAACCATTATGCAGATTATGATGCCATAATTTTAGGTAGATCCTCATCCACAACTCACGATTGGGAGAGAACAGCGATTGATGGCTGGCTCAGCCAAACAACAATAGCTCCTAAAAACATTATGATTAACATTGGTACAAACAATTTCGCTGATAACCGTCAAAGTGCCGAAGAAGTTGAATTGGCATTAAAGAGGTTGTTCCTTATTCTCCACGAAAGATTCCCTGAAGCAAATATTTATTGGTTTAAGATATTGCCCAGGACTGATTATACAACCATGGAGACTGATAGGAAAACGGTTAGTACAAATATTGAGACATGGGCAGCGGAAAGAGATTGGATGAATGTTTTGGAAGATTCCTATGCATACCCTTCGACACCTACCGAATACCAATCCAATTACGCTTCTGACGGTGTACATCCCGATCCGGCTAACTATTACATTTTCAACCAAGCCATTTCATACGGTAAAGTTAATATCCTTATGAAGGATAAATCATTTACATCAGATCAAACAATTAATGGTGGAACAGGTGTTGACACACTTTGGTTTGGTGGAGCAAAGCTGGTAAGCCGATATGTATTGACAGGCAGCTTGACTCTTGAGAGTACATCTGTTTCCAACGCTCACGTTCAGTTCAACTTTACTGATAACTCTGTCATCGATAGTCGAATCCTTCTCTGGGATAATAATAGCGACGGAACGTATAATCTCTGCTTCCAAGATCAGATTGGTTCAACGAATACAACATTTACTGCTCCGGTTACTATTGAATGGAAAATTGTTGTAACGAGTTATGATATGTATTTCTTTGTAAAAGAAGATTCTGCATATGTTCTTAAGGCAATTTATAAGGGCATGGGAACAACTCTGACCACGAAGAACTTGATTATTGGTTCAGAAGGTGCAAACTGCACATTCCACGATATGACTATTCTGACCGGAATTCATTTCTATGATGAATACGAAGCAGAAAAAGCGAAAGCTGAGGTTCAGGATGCAATCCAAAAGAGCAACTCACTTTCATCAAATGGAAGATATCTTTGCTAAAATCAAAGGGCAAAGAGCCTTTGAATTGAAACTATAAAGAAATAAATTTATAGTATGAAATTCCCCGCTTACGGATTATATCCGCAAGCGGGGAAAATTCGTATGACCGATATCAATGCTCCGTAATAAAAGCCCACGGAGGGAATCGTCATCCAAGCAGAAGGTCTGTATGTTGAGGTGTGACTAAGTAGAGGAAATTACAAAAATAGTAACAACGAACTATGATAAGCCGGCAGAAGCCATAGTATTGATAAAACGGGAAGGGCTGAAAGTTTTAATTTAACCTATGAAAGATGTTCAGATGGGATCTTTTGTAAAGTTGCCCAAACGTATATGAGGAAAAATGCAGGAAGCCCTATGAGACAAAACTAAGAGAAGAAATTTTGAAGCAGATGAGAAAAATAACCACACTGCCGTATGACAAATGTTGCTATAGAGTGGTTTGAGAATGAGGAGAAAATTCCATCCACCCCTTTAGAGTGTTCTTAGTTGAGAACCGAGACAAAGCGTACTAAGTACGATGGGATATAATATTTACTTAGAGCGAAAAATAAAATGGTAAAAATTCGTTCTTTCCGACATATCTTCCGAAGCATCCGACGACGAGCTCCTTTAACAAACTTACTGTTGGTGCAGTGCTTTCCGGCAGAATTCCTGAATACGCAGGAGAAAATAAAGAGGAATCCAATAACCAAGAAACCGCTAAAAAATATGATGGTTATACATATGTTGGTTATACATATACAAACATTGTTCCCGATAACGAAAAGAACATTGTATACAGATACTTCCTTGCAAACGGATCAACTCCTATTGATCCTGACGATATCCAGAGCGAAGATCCAAATGCAAGTGATGAAGTTGTAAGCGGTGACGAAACCGTATCCGGTGCTCAAGGCACAACAAGTGAAACAACTTCTTCTGAAGGCGATGACGCTGATGGCGGATTCCCTGTTTGGATAATCATTGTTGTTGCTGTTGTTGTAGTTGCAGGCGTAGTTGTTGCAGTAGTTCTTGCTAAAAAGAAGCAATAAGCTGATTTCTAACTCGTCTTAGCTTCATAACGAAATAACTGTTTTTAGATTGCGAGAATTTTTCTCGCACTCTTTTCTGTCTTTTCTGCTTGCTATTTCTTTATATGTTATTATGCTTTATAAACCTAAAAACAATATGGCTTTGTTATTTAATGTAAGCCTGTTTTACGCTTTTTTGCGTTTGCGCTATGATTTTTTCGGTTTTAGCGACGGTTTTTGTGTAAAAAAATGTCAGCTTAAAAACTGCGTTATTTCGAAACTTTAAAAGTTTGTTAACACACTCAGCAATAACTGTTAACATTTAAATGCTATAATAAGATACTAATATGTATAACCATTACTCTGTGGAGGTATAAAGCATGAAATCTAAAAAATTCAGCGTTAGAATAAGTCGAATTGTTCTTTCGCTTCTGGTAGTCATCATGTGTTTATCCATGGTGGTAAGTGTTGTTCCGACAACGTCTCAACCTGTTAAAGCTGCTACTGCTGAGTTGGTTAACGCTGCAGCAAGCGCGAATGGCGGTAGTTATACTGTAGTTGGAGATCAAAGCTACTACAATGAAAAAACTGCAGACGACGGACAAAAACTCAATGACGGAGTCACTGACAAAGCTTATTCCTTGAACACAAATCATCTTTGTGTGGATACCGGCGGAACGGGATATGATCAAGGAAAAAAGGCTTTCTCTGTTGTTTTTAAACTTGATGACAAATTTTCAAATTTTACACAGATAAAGTTTAAAGGCGTCAGAATTTTTGTATATAATCAATCCTCTAACTCTAACTCCCAGTATGCTCAAAGGGACTTTTGGTGGCAACAAACTAAAATAGAGATTTCTGATAACGGTGTTGATTTTACAGAACTTACTTGGGATAACTCTTCTACTGCGCAAAACCCTCCTGAGAGTGTGAATGATTCAACATCTAACTGCGTTTGGTCCGGTATTAGTGGATATGTTGATGCAAACGGTGATGTGAAATATACTAACGTAAATACCAATGGTGTTAAAGAATTAAACTATTACGGTGATTATCTTTACAGATTCGATGCTTTTGATGCCAAATATGTTAGAATAACCGCAAATTCATACGAACGTTATCTTCAATTTAGCGAAATAGAGATTTATGGTGAATATACCGAAGATTATTACCAAAACGAACAATATCTTGATAAAGAGATAAATGATGCGGGCGGACTTAACCCTCAATATACTGTTTCTGATGGTAATGGCGGTTATAAAAACATGACGTCATTTGACGAAATGGAAAACGGCGAAAAGATGTTTGTTGTTCTTGTAAATGCAAAATATAACATGTTTTTGACAAGTTCACTACAAACAGCCTCGACTTTGGTGGCAGGCGCCGATCCGTTCAAAGGCGTTTATTACACGAAACATGCTTTTGATGGCTCGGCAATTGTTGAAAACGGTCCAAACTCGCCGAGTGCTGAAAGTTTTGTGTGGCTTCTTCAAAAAGATGCGTCAGGAGAGTTTTATTCGTTAAAGAGCTATGGTGAAAATGCGGGGTATTATCTCACAACCCATGGTCAAACGGTTACGGGAACAGACAGTGCGGGCAACAAATTGTATCAATACGTGGGACTAAACTCCGCCAATAGCAATAGAAACCCTCATACTAACACAGCAAATGTGGGTTCTAAATGGCAAATTGAACAGCTTTCAGATACAAACGGAGCGTTGGTAGCTTTGAAACATGCAGAAGCACCCGATGACCAATTGTACTTGAATTTGAACAAGGCGTCATGGATTGAAAGTTGTGACTTGACTAATAGCTATGTTCAAATTGCCAAAAAAACAACCGATGAGCTTCCAACAGAATCACAATGGTATATCTACCCCATTTTGCAAGGCTTTAATAGGAACACCCTTTACGGTTTTTCAGGCTATTCATCCACATGTGATACCAAAGACAGAGATAGTTCAGCGGTTACTTATGAATTTGATACTACTATTGTAAGTGCGGCAACAAACAAAACTATGACGCATATTACAGATTTTAGTACAACAACCGCACATACACATTATTTTCGGTTTACTGATGATTATGACGTTGCAAATGCAGATGCCAATAGAACGCAAAATATGCGGCTAACTTGTGACCCGACCGGTTCTGTTGGAAATGGAACTTGGCAGATTTCTCCTATAAACTATAATGGTTATACAAGTACCCCACTTGCTCTTGATGCTATACTTTTCGGATCACGGGATAGCTCAACCTTGGGCTTCTTTGATGCATATTCGGGCACAAATGCTGTCGCTGCTGCAAACCAGCGCTTCTTTATATTCTATTCCATGACAGAATCGGGAGGATATCATTTGTCTCCCGCATGTTACGATACGTATGCCAGTGACACGAACAGACAATATTCTGAAGTCGGCTTTAGAATGTATACCCTTTATGATCCTGAATTAGATGAAATGCATACTTCCGATAGAGAGCAAAGATATGAAAATTCGCTTCTTTTAAAAGATTTAGATAAAATTCCCGAAGGGGAAAGTTTGTTCTATCTCAAAGGGTACGAAGATGCTACAAGCGTTAACGAAGATTTGCAACTTACTGTAAAAGACGTTCTTGTTAGAGAAGTTCTTGACAGTGAAGGAAACTTTGTTTCATATGAGCCGAGAACAGATGCTGAAGGCAACGAGTTGGTTATTGGTGAGTTTGTTTTCGATAACGACGCTTCAACAACCGGTAACGCAAGTGTAAAATATGTAGGTGGCACCGGTACAATGAGCACACTTGGAAGCTATGAAAGATTAATTTGGGGTGCAACACTTGGTGGTAAAGTTGCAGATGCTTATACGTCCGCAATACCTACGGGATATTTGTATGTGGGTTACACTTCTGTCAACATAGTTGAAGATAATGAGGAAAACGTATGTTACAGATATTTTGCACCGTACAAGTATAATTTCACTTTTGATGGTAATACTTTTTCAGCGGGCATAATAGAAGGCATTACATTAAACTATGCTGATGAAGGAGCAATTCCTGAAAACACTTACGAAAAAGAATATACAATTACACAAGTTTTAAATAATGGAGAAGGCACAGTAGTAGATACTGTTGTATATGATTTCCTTAGTTGGAATACCGCACAAGACGGAACGGGTGAATCCTTTGAAAATTCAGAGTTCTTTACAGGCGAAAAGCTTTATTCCAATTTCCAAGAAGATAGATATTCATTAAGTACCAATATTACCCTTTATGCACAATGGGAAGATTCTAAAGATTATACCTTTGAAACTCCTACTCGTGATGGCCATTTCTTCTATGGATGGTCAAATCTTGAAGATGGAATTACCGAAAATGATATGGTAACAGGCATTACAGGTGTTTCTGCAGATGCGACTGTTTATGCATATTGGATTGGCGTTGACATTTCCGGCATTTCCACAAGCAGAGATTTCCTCACAGTAAACCATGGTGTATATAATGAAGACACACTTCAAAGCAGCATAGTAATACCCGCAGATAAAGTATCATACGAATGGTACATTGTATCGGGAAAAGATTCTGCTTTGAAAATTGAAGATAACACAGGCAACACTACTTATACTATAGGTGATGACTTAAGTGGTTGCACCATAAGAGTTGACTTCATCTATGAGGGAATGTTAGTAGAAAGTGCATATAGTGCATATATCTATTCTGACGTATTGGTAGATGCAACACCTGCTGACGGTATTGGCAAAGACTATGTTGTAAATGCAACAATTGGTGCAGGTGAAACAGTAATAGTTGATATTACGGCAGATGCAGGTCAGATAATCAGCGGTATCGTTGGGGCTGACACGTTAAATGGAGTTCAATATAACTTGTATGGCGTATGGGACGGCGAAAAAGTCCTCATTATGACAACAGGCGAAACACTTATGAAACAAGATGTAGGTGTTGCTACAGAAGGTCTCTTGTTTGATTCTTATAAGGTTGAACTTATCAACACAACAGACGCAGAAGTAACACTTAACGGCTTTGCAATTTCTTACCTTCCCAGAGTTTATAAACTCATAGTTAAAGGTGGAGAATATGACGTTTCTTACCTTGAAGGCGTAGAAAATTACGTTGACGGTGAAAGAGCTGTTGATGGTGAAAATAACATCTATTATTACAATGATGATGCTATAAGCCTTCAAATTAAAATTGGCGCAGGTTACAAGCTTGCTGCCGGTAGCTATATCACACTTAACGGCGTTAAAGTTCATCCTACATACAGTGTGGCAAATTCCGATGGATATGTAATATTCAGTAGCGTAAATGCTTATGAGTATTATATCGGAAGAACCGACTCTATGGACGATATAATATTTGATAAAGAAGATATAGAAGCCGTTGTTTTCTTTGAAATTGCAGATAACGGCGAAACAACAAAACGTGAACTTAACTTTGGTCCTTTGGGCGTTAAACTTTATGACAAAGGCACTGAAAGAAAGATCCGTTTTGGAACAGTTTGGTATCTTGATGACTATGCTTCCGATAATAGCTGGACGCGTGAAAAGAAGTTCGGTACGTACATCCTTCCTTTAAGAAATATCTTGAAAAACAAGAATGATTCTAACGATTTCTACGCATGGATCCAAACAAACGGAACAGATGCACAAAAAACATTGGCAGAGACTTGGTACAGCGACTTTGGTTCTGTTACAGATTCTCAAAAAGCTATGATGTTAAATCTTCTTGCAAAGTTCTATGAAGATTGGAATGCTACTGCAGAAGACAATTTTGCTTCATGGAAAGAAACTGCAGGAGATGCAACAGATTATACAATGTCCTTCGGCGGTGCAGAAGGTAAAGTGCCTGCAGACTATTATTATCTTGTTGAAGATAAAAATGGAAATTACTTTATAGAATATTCTGCAGTTCTTGTGAACATTCCCGATGGAATGGTAAATACTGAGCTTGTTTATATACCATATACATCCTTTGTATATGATTGGCACAGCGGTGGATTTGTTGCAGAGTCATCACATCCTAACAATGTGTTCATTTACAAAGCTCCCGAAAAGATTTACACTTATAATAATCCTGAAGGATCTTATCCCGCAGTTGGTGAGCTTATCATCGAAGATATCACATTAACAAACGGCAATACAGCTACAATCAATCCTACATTTACAGAAGACACGTTTGAAATTACATACACAGAAAACTCTTCTGCAATTACAATTGATGAAAACGGTGTAATTTCTACAAATGCACCCACAGGCGCAGTTGTTACTGTTACTGCAACAACATTGCATCATGAAGTAACATTTACAGTTACTGTTGTCGGTGACCTTGAAATTGACGATGTAGAAATTGTTGATGATTACGATGCTGTAGAGATTCCTCTTAACTTCCTTGACGGTACACAGTATGATGTTACATATAGCGAAGTAGAAGGACTTACATTTGTTGACGATACAGTTTCGGCAACAATTCCCGGCGAATATACTGTAACTGCAACAACAGATTATCACACTGTAACGTTCAAAGTAACAGTTCTTGAAAATCCCGGCACAGTAGCAATAGCTGATGCTGATGCTTATAACTATAACCATACAGGCACGTTGTATTATGATACCGGTGATTTCACTGTAGCAACAGACTTCTATCCTGAGATTGACAATGCAAACTTTAATGACGTATTCGAATATGAATATGACAGCACAAAGTTAACTATCGATCCTGAGAAGCAGCTCATCAGACCTACAACAACGGCTGAAGAAGGCACATATCCTGTAACTGTTAAGTATAAAGGTAAAGAACTTACAACCTTTAATGTAACAGTAATAACTGAAGATACTTCTTATTTGTATAGTACAATCGACGGTTATGATGGCAAATGGTTTGGCGATGGCTCTGAATGTAGAGATCCATGGTCATTCTTAAGACATAGCACTGAAATGACAAACCGTGGTACAACATGGAACGAAGGTGCTAACGATGGCAAAACAACATTGTTCATTGGTGACTCCATCTTTGATGAAGTTTATTGGTCGACATTTAGCGAACATTACCCTGATGATGATGCGATGATTTTAGGTAGAGCATCTGCAACAACTCATGACTGGGAAAGAACGGCAATTAATGGTTGGATTAGTGATTCTAATACTAAGGCACCCAAGAATATTGTTCTTAATATCGGTACAAATAACCTTGGTGATACGTGGCAAAGCCCTGAGGCCGTTGAACTGGCGTTGAAGAGAATGTTGCTCGTTCTTCACGAAAGATTCCCCGAAGCAAATATCTATTGGTTTAAGATATTGCCTAGAAACGATTTGAGTAGTACAGTTCCAAACTTTGATACGTATAGAAAAACTGTTAGTGCCAATATGGAAGTTTGGGCATCTCAAAGACCTTGGTTTACAGTTCTTACCACAACATTGGGTTATGATCTTACTGGAGCAGAATTCCTTCAATATACCCAGCAACAAGATGGTGTACACCCTGCACCTTCAAACTACTATATATTCACTCAAACAGTAGCGAAAAACGTAGATATTCTTTTGAAGGATGTATCATTTAGCAATGACAAAGTAATAGATTCTACATACGGTTCAACAGGTGTTAACTGGATTAAGCATACAAACTGGAATGTTGGAGAAATTGATAAAGCAACCAATTCAGGTTACATCGTTGAAGGTAAGCTCAAGATAACCGGTACGAAAACTGATGGTCATACCGCTCCTCACTTGCAAATTGGCTTTGATGAATATGCAGCGGCAAACGAAAGAATCTTGATTTGGGATGCTGAAAATGACGGTGTGTATAACATATGCTTCCAAGACCAATATGGTTCGTCTACATTAACATACAAAACAGGCGACGTTTTGGAATGGAAAGTAGTTGTTTACGGTACCCAATACTTCTTATTCATTAAGGACGCAGAAGGAGAATATCAGCTTGCACTTGCAAAAGTTGGTAACAGCTCAATCTCTACACCAAGACTTTCACTTGGTTCACAATACTGTGACAGTGAGTTCTTCGATATGCGTGTTGTATTGCAGGTATATAGAAAAACTGAATATGCTGCAGAAATCAGCGATCCAGTAATTCAAGATGCTATAGCAAAATATACAACAGAAGGCGAATATCAAATTAATTCCTAAGAATTAATCCTAAAAAAATTCTCCCGTCTACGAAAGTAGACGGGAGATATTTTTGGTGCCTTTAAGGCGTGGAAATAAACCCCCGGTTCTACCGGGGGAAGAAAAAATACTTTAGTTTACGTAGAAAAACCTCCATGGTATAATGTGTAGGGCTTGACAACCGCACTACGCAGAAATACAAGGAGGTTTAAATTATGTTTAAGAAGATAGAGAAAAACGAAATAAAAAGCACAGCGCATTCGAAGTATCGATGTCAATATCATATAGTGTTTGCACCAAAGTACAGACGAAAAGAGATATATGGTCAAATAAAGAAGGATATAGGCGAGATACTTCGAGAGCTGTGCGAGCAGAAAGGTGTGGAAATTATCGAAGCAGAGGCATGCATAGATCATATCCACATGTTAGTGAGTATTCCGCCACACATTAGTGTATCACAATTTATGGGATATCTCAAGAGAAAAAGTTCACTAATGATATTTGATAGGCATGCAAACTTGAAGTACAAGTATGG
>CAZDVZ010000017.1:0-43245 GCA_964509125.1 uncultured Oscillospiraceae bacterium
CGATATGGTTCTTTCATCTTTCACCAAAACCGTGGCTATGGATTTGCATTTTTCATTTTCTTCGAGCATTTCTCGAATTTTTTGCCTTTCAGCAATTGTTAAATGGTTACTTCCTTTGGTGTTCATTTTTACCTCCGCTTTTAGATAGGAACATCTTAAGTATACCATTTGCCACACTAAATTGCTATTTCTTATCCACCGCTTTTCAAAACGGATTTTACTTTGGCAACTTACTTAAAGGAAATTTGTTTGATAATTTTAAAAAAGTTTTTCTAAAAGTATTGACAAAAGTCAATATTTGTGGTAAACTATTCCCGCTGTGAAGGGATATAGCCAAGTCGGTAAGGCACAGGACTTTGACTCCTGCATTGCGCTGGTTCGAGTCCAGCTATCCCTGCCAGAAAAAAGCACACATTTGTCTACCAAGACAATGCGTGCTTTTTTAACTATCCGTCCTTGCGGACGGGATAAATCCCACTAACGTGGGATGAAATCGCTTTCTGATGAAATCACGCTTCGTCGAAGACGCCCCTGAATTTGGTTAACATAACATAACATAAGATAATACATAATACGCCGTAATACTACATATTACCGGCAACAGTATCGCCGTTGTATATGCAGGAGCGGTTGAATATTCAAAGCATCCATTTGAACATCGTCATGTCTTAGAAGATGAGCACGCGGATGCTTTATTTTTGTAGATACACGCATAACATTCCATTAGATGCTGTTAATATATCAGCAAACAAAATAAAGCCTGCATCTGAAAATCGGCATTTAATTTCTACCACGTGGATACGTCCACTTAGTATGCCATTCTGATGCAGGCTTTACTAATGCTATCCGCAGTTGAAAAATTGATCTCTATAATATCAAACCTCCGTTCTGCAGATAATTCTGCCAATATGGCATCTTAAAGATGCGTTTTTCAGATCAAATTTACTATTTTTTTTCCATTTTGAAACTTGACCTTAATCTCAACGATATCAAACCGTTCTCTATAATCAAAAAGCCGATGATTTTCAAACAATGTCACAACAAAGTCTATTTCACGTATATAAATTTTCACACTAAAGCTACTGCCCTAAATTTACTCTTGTACATCATTTGATATCATTTTTCTACAAAAGTGATCAATCTTTTGGCTCTATAAGACCATAGTCATTTTCTTTACGTTTATAAACCAAGTTATATGCACCTGTTTCGGCATTACGGAACATAAAGAATTCATGAGACAAAAGGTTCATTTGCATAATTGCTTCCTCAACGGTCATTGGAGCAAACTCAAACTTTTTAACTTTGGATATCCTAATATCTTCTTCTATTTCAGAGTCAACAGGTTCTGTATCGGGAACAGCCGGCGCGTCACTGCTGTAAAGCCTTTTATAAAGCCTTGTTCTGTTTTTGCGAATTTGACGCTCTATAACATCCACAGCGTGATCGATTGCAAATATTGGATCTTTATCCATCTCTTCTGCTCTGAATATTGAGCTGCCTTTATAAATAGTAATCTCAACAATAACTCTGCCGCGTTCCTCTTTCAAACGTACTGTTGCTTCTGTTTCGGTATCAAAGAATTTATTAAGTTTGTTAAGTTTTTTATAAATTCTCTCTTTAATATCCTCAGTGAGTTCAAACTTTTTAGAAATGATAATCGGCTTCATTTTTATGCCTCCTTCCTTTTTCTGTAATTATTGTACCACACAAACCAGGTTTTGTCAATATCTTTTTAGTAATTTATTACAAAAATATTTTCAATGTCATTTTGTGTCATTTTAAAGTGGCAATTTCGAGTTAAGAAAATATTTGATTATTGTTAAAAAACAAATTATTGTGCAATCTCTGTTTTTATACCAAAATAAAAGAGCTGCAAAAAACAAATTTGTTTTTTTACAGCTTCATTTAAATATTATCTTTACAAATATCTATCATTCTATATTACTGCTTCGCCATGTCTTGTCACGTGACACCCAATGTTAACAGCCACGGGCAAACCCGCTATATGCGTAGGAAAACCCTCCACGGCAACCCACAAAGCAGTAGTATTACCTCCAAGACCCTGAGGACCAATTCCTGTTTCATTTACTGCCTTTAAAATTTTTTGTTCAAGCTCGCCAAAACGACTGCTCAATTTACCCGTAGGACGAAGCAAAGCTTTTTTGGAAAGATACGCAGCATAATCAAACGTACCTCCAATCCCAACGCCAATAACCAAAGGAGGGCAAGGTTTTCCACCTGCCAGCTGAACAGTCTCCTTAACAAAACTTACAATGTCATCTTCTGTGCAAGAAGGATTGAACATCTTGATCCTGCTCATATTTTCGCTTCCAAAGCCTTTAGGCATTACAGATATCCTAATTTTATCTCCACGCACAATGTTACAATAAATAACCGCAGGAGTATTGTCACCGCTATTTACACGATCAATAGGATCTGACACTACAGATTTACGAAAATATCCCTCATCGTAAGCTCTTCTTACTCCTTCATTTACCGCCTCGGTGAAGTCTCCATCTATAATGTGAACATCCTGCCCCAACTCAACAAAAACAACTGCCATACCTGTATCTTGACATACAGGAATATTACTTTCCTCCGCCGCCTTATAATTCAAAATAAGATTTTTTAATATTCCTTTTCCGACGGGGGACTTCTCAGTTTCGGCTGAAGATGATATGGCGATTTTTAAATCATCACATAAAAAAACATTGGACTTTAAAAAAAGATCTTTAACGGTTGTTGCTATCTGTAAAGCAGTAATCTCCCTCACGTCGTTATCTCCTATTTAGAAAAATTGTTGAAAAAAATAATCTCGTTTGGGAAATAATAATTATTCTCTTTGGCAACTCTTGTGATATACTCTTCATCTACAGGCATTTCATATCTGTATTTAAGTTTTGCAACGGCCTCTTCTTCCGCTTCTAAAGCCTCCGATACTTCTTCAGTCTCCTTTTGAGCTTCATTCACATCATAAATTATTCTAATTGAATTAAAAAGGAAATATGCCAAAACAAAAGTAAACACAACACGAATTATGATATTAAAATTCCTTTTCATAACACACCGCTCAGATCTCGTATTTATTCATTAACGAAAACCCTTTTCCAGCTTTAAACAAAAGGCATCTTCGATATAAAAATGATTTTACAGATATTTTTATTTTAAAAATTGTTTTTCTGACCAAACATACAAGCTTATTAATAAAATAGCGCAATAGCCTTGAAAAAGTTAGTCTGACAAACAAAACGCCAAGTGGAAATATCAAATACGGTAAAAATCTAAATTTTCCCGACGAAAAATTGTACTGAAGGACAGAAATCAAAATCCCTGCCGACAACGTGGCAAGGATATCCGTAAGCCATACAAAACGGTTTCTCAAAAATGAAACCCGAATGACCCACATAATATCATACAAAATACAAAGAAAGACGCCAAACAAAAACGCACAAGAATAAAGCCCAAGAAAATTTGCACTTCCCATAAGTCACCTAAAAATCTTGGAAAATAACCCCTTTTTATGCGTCTTCTCTCCGTAGACAACAGCTTCTATCAGCCCTTTTACCTCTATGGTTTTTTTCTCGCGGTCAAGAGCAATTATTTTAAGGTCAGAACCACCTATAATCAGCTCAAAATCCCCCGCCGATAAAACTATACTCGTATCGTCAAAAGACAACACCTCGTCTACCCTGTCCGCTTCAAGATACTTTCTGTCTTTAACATTAACATTTTGTCTAAATAAGTTTTCCGTCATATACTCATCCTCCTGAACAAGTATATGACGAAAAAACCTATCTTAGAACTACTCTAAAACGGTATACATCTCAGATGCTTCATCCTTCGTAACATGGTCTTTTACAACATTTACTACAAACTTAGTTGTTTTGTTGCCATATTGTATTTCGATAACATCTCCAACCTTTACATCATAAGAAGCCTTTGCAGGCCTTCCGTTAACAGAAACATATGACGAGTCGCAAGCTTCGTTTGCAACGGTACGCCGTTTTATTATTCGTGAAAGCTTTAAATACTTATCAAGTCTCATAAAAACTTATTTGTTTACAGCTTCCTTAAGAGTTTTACCCGCTGTAAAGCCGGGAGCCTTGCATGCAGGAATGATGATTTCCTCTTTATTTTGAGGATTGCAGCCTTTTCTTTCAGCTCTTTCTTTTACTTTAAAAGTACCAAAAGAAGCAATTTGAACCTTATCTCCTTCAGAAAGAGCAGATGTAATAGCAGCAAAAACTGCATTTACAGCAGCATCAGCTTCTTTCTTTTTAAGGCCGGTATTCTCAGCTACATAATCAACAATGTTTGCTTTTGTCATAAAAATAATACCTCCAATCTTCAAATTTTATCTGTCTAACATCAATATAACATAGTTTTTCACAAATTGCAATAGTAAAATCTTAAAAAAATCAACATTTTTGTACAATTTTTGATTTTTATTTGAGTTTTTTCTCACTAATCAAAAAGTTCTGTGCTAAAATAACGCTCTCCTGTATCAGGAAGTATTGTGACAACACGCTTGCCTTCGCCCAACACTCTTGCCAGTTTTACAGCAGCGGCAACATTTGTTCCGCTGGATATACCGCACATAAGTCCTTCATCACGTGCAAGCCTTTTTGAAGTTTCTATCGCTTCTTCATCTGTTATAACGCATATCTTTTCATATATATTTTGATCAAGATTTTTTGGTATTATTCCGTCACCAATGCCCATTTGCAAATGAGTTCCAACGCTTCCACCGCTCAATATTGCGGCATTCTCCGGTTCAACTGCCCAAATTTTAATATCAGGATATTGGTTTTTCAATGTCCTGCCAATCCCCGAAAGTGTACCGCCCGTTCCTATCCCTGAACAGAAACCGTGTATAGGGCCTCCAACCTGTTCCAATATTTCAAGAGCTGTGTGATATCTATGCACCAAAGGATTGTTGGGATTGGAAAACTGTTCGGGAATAAACACCTTGGGATCAGCAGCAGCCAATCTATTTGCAGTTTCAACACATTCTGCTATACATTTTCCTATATTGCCGGCATCATGTACAAGAATGACCTCTGCACCGTAATTTTTTACCAGCTTTCTTCTTTCCTCACTTACAGAATCGGGCATGATTATAACCACCTTATAGCCTCTTACCGCACCAACAAGTGCCAAGCCAATTCCCTGATTTCCGCTGGTAGGCTCAACGATTATCGTATCTTTATTGATTAGTCCTTCTTTTTCTGCTTCGACTATCATATTATACGCAGTTCTCGTTTTGACGGAACCGCCAACATTAACACCCTCATATTTTACAAGGATCTCTGCTGCTCCTTTTTCGCATATTCTGTTTAGTCTTACCATGGGCGTATGCCCTATCGCTTCTAAAATATTATTGCATATCAAAATATGTATCCTCCTAAAGTGAAAGCTTTTCTACAACGCCCTTAAGATATGACTTATATGCCTGTCTATCGGAAATTGTTTTGCTCATTTCATAAAATGTTCCCGGTGATATTTCAGACTTTTCAGCCTCTGTCATTTTCCCCTTTGCCAAACGGTCAAGCTGAATTGCATATTTCATTTCTACGGTTTCAATGGATGTTCCTTTTGAAATAACAACGTCCGCTTCGCAACCGTCAATTAATGCATAAACCGCCGCACATCCCATTGTAGACGCAAGCACCCTATCGCTGAGGGATGGAGAACCACCACGCTGTGTGTATCCGAAACAAGAAAAACGTGATTCTATACCGGTATTTTCCTCAATATATTTGGCGAGTTCCACACCGTAATCTTTCCCAAGTCCTTCTGCAACGACAATAAGAAAATTCTTTTTCCCACCGGCTCTTGACAATTTTATCTTTTTCACAAGATCATCACGGTCAAAGTCATATTCCGGAACGACTGCACAAGTAGCACCTATGGCAACCGCTGTATGCAGCGCAATATCCCCGGCTTTTCGTCCCATTACTTCTATGATAATACATCTTGAATGGCTTTCGCCTGTATCTCGAATCTTATCTGCCAGTTCCACAACCGTATTCATTGCAGTATCAAACCCTATTGTTTTTTCCGTACACCATATATCATTATCAATAGTGCAAGGCACACCAATACAAGGGATGCCCTCCTTTGACAGATCGTAAGCACCTTTAAATGTACCGTCACCGCCTATGGCAATAACACCGTCAAGCTCCAAAGAACGACACATCTCCGCCGCCTGCTTAACTCCTTCCGGCGTTTTGAATTTCTCACTGCGAGCTGTATATAATATGGTGCCGCCGCGATTTATTATATAAGATCCATCTTTTTTAGTTAAAACGCGTGTATTACCTTCAAGCAACCCGGAATAACCATTAAGTATTCCCACGACCTCTATATTACGGCGATGAGCGGTTCTGATTATAGCCCTAAGTGCGGCGTTCATTCCCGGAGCGTCGCCGCCTGACGTTAAAACGCCTATACGTTTCATTGATACACTATTACTCATTGTTTTGCTCCTTATGTCTTATAGAAAAAACAAAAATCCAACACTGATAAGTACTACTAAAACAAGTATTAAGCTTTGAAGCAGAGAAAGCTTTTTTATTTTTACATTGATAACAAATGCTACGCCCGTCAAAAGAAATGCCATGGCAAAAACTATTGATACCCATAATTCTCCATGAAATATCTTATTCAAAAGCATAAGAGGAGGAACTGTAAGGCAACAAACAGGTATGGGAACACCTGTAAAAAACTTCATGTTCAGATCTTTTGTTTCTTCAACTGCTTGTGTGTTAAAATATCCCAGCCTTATTGCCCCACAAACAGCATATAAGCAAAAAGGTATGATGTGGTAAATCTCTTTATAACCGGCACAATAAGCAATAATAACAGGTGCTATTCCAAAACTTACCATATCACAAAGAGAATCCAATTGGATACCGAATAATTTTTCTTTTCTCGTTCTGCTTCCGTATCCACGTGCTATTCTGCCGTCAAACATATCGCAAAGTCCTGAAAGCAAAAACAAAAAAACGGCGATATTTATTTTTTTCGGCTCCGCTTCTCCAATTGATTGAATTGCTAAAATACATGCCAAGAGGGAAGAAACAAGTCCTGCTAACGTAACTGTGTTGGCAAGATTATAAAAACCTATAAACATTTTATATTTCTCCTAAATATTTTTTTATTAAACTAAGAAATACTTTCAAGCATTTTTAAATAACTTTCATATCTTGATGACGGAATTAACCCTTTTTCAACCATATTTTTTACAGCGCATCCGTCTTCTTTGGTGTGAGAACAATCTCTCCATCGACACTTGCCCTCAAGCTCCTTCATTTCAACAAATAAAAGCTTTAATTCATTTTTATCAACTGAAAGAAGAGTTTTCAGATCTGAATCCTTTTCTTCATAAGAGATCTTCTTATCAACGTCAAGCCTTGTAAAGCCGGGAGAATCACCTATGTATGTACCATCACCGACTTTATGAAGCTCGGTATGCCTCGTTGTGTTTTTCCCACGCATAAGCTTTAAGCTGAGCTCACCTGTTTCCGCATGAAACTGAGGAAACATTGCATTAAGCAAACTGGATTTTCCCACACCCGATGCACCGGCAAAAATTACGGTTTTTCCTTTTACCGCATTTTTCAGTTCTTCAACATCGCCATTTGCGGCACAAGCTTTGATGCATCTCAATCCTATAGATGTATAAATATTCTCCAATTGAGAAGATGAGCCCACATCGGTTTTATTTATAACTATCCAAGTTTCAACATCGCCCGCCGTAGCTGCAACGGTCAATTTATCAATGTTATACAAAAATGGTTCGGGTTCAGAAACGGCAACAACAATTGCCAAAACATCTACATTTGCTGCGAGAGGGCGGACAAAAGAATTTTTTCGATCTCCTATTCCAACAATAAAGCCTGTATTATCCTTATTGTCCTCGAACTCCGCCACATCGCCCGCCAGCGGCATTATACCGGACTTTCTTATTTTAGTCGCCGTTCGGCACTCATAAAGAGTGCCGTCATCGGCTTCCACTGTATAAAGTCCTTTTAATCCCTTTAAAATTTTCCCCTTCATTATTCGTTACCTTCAGTAGTCGAATTTTCCGCAGGAACATATTTATTTACATAAATCACAACTGTTTCGCCTTTATATACTTCCGAATACATGGGAACACTTTGTGATACTATAACACCGGGTTTTTCGTTAGAATCTACCGCGTCTCCTATAGTGTATGAAATACCAACTTTTTCAAACCAGGCTATGATCTCTTCCGGATCCTCACCCTTGCAGTTTTTCATGGTAATAGATTCAGATTCCACACTTATGGTGTACTCTAACTTTTTGCCTTTGACAATTTCTTCTCCTGCGGCAACACTCTGATATATTACCGTGCCTGTAGGAAAGAATGATTTTTCAGGTGGCAAAAGGACGCTGTCAATTCCCGCCTCTAAAAGCAGAGAGTCTGCTTCTTCGGCAGTTTTTCCCACAATATCGGGAACTATATTTGTTTCCGTTTGTACATTAACATAAATTGTAACAACAGTATTTGCACTTACGTTTTCGCCTTCTTCAATGCTTTGTTTTATTACAATGCCTTCTTCTGCAGAAGTATAAACATACTCTGTTTTGACGTTTTTAAGTCCAAAAACTTTCAGTTGTTTTTTTGCATCATCGGATTTCAAACCAACAACATCTATCATAGGAGCGATGTCTACCTGTTTTGACACGGTAAGATAAACAGTTGCGGAATGAGGCATTACCAATGTATAAGGCGCGATACTTTGTTCCATAACAATGACGCCGGAAGTAAGAGTGTCTACCGTTTTTATTTCTTTTCCAATGTTTATATTGTTATTTTTAAGAATACGCTCTGCTTCTTCAAGAGTCAATCCTACAAGATCAGGCATTCTGATTTCGGAAAAGCTTTCGGATTCACAGTAATAAACTTTAATATCCACTCCACTGTTGGATTTCACAACAAGATTGCCCGCTTCCGGCTCTGTTCGGATAACCTGATCGGCATGGGCAAAATCATGTGTTGCCTCAATAAATTTTATTGTATAATCATCACCGACAGTACTCTTTATAATGGTTTCGGCTTCCATTCGTGACATAAACATAACATCGGGCATAAATACGCGTTCGCTGCCCAAAGATATTACTATTGAGTCGATAACATTATCTTTTTTTTGCATATTTTGAGCAGGTGTCTGTTGTATTATGACGCCTTGCTCATACTCCGAATTAAATTCCGCTGTTATTCCTTCGGGATTTATATAAATTCGGTTTCCTTTATTATCAACAAGCTCGCCATTTTCGCTTGCTGCTAATATTTCTGCAGCGTTTTCCCCAACAAGCTTTGGCATTGTATACAGCATTTCATTATCTGTATAGAACAATGTCTCAAGGGCGGAAGCAATATTTATTCTTTCAAAAACCTTCCACATAAGCATTGCAAGAGTTGCTTCGGAAACAATGATAAATGCCAGAGTAACACCTGTTATAATTGGGAAAAACGAACGGCTAACAGGAGAAGAAAGTTTCGCCTCTCTTCTTGCTTCCCTATTTTTACGCCTAATTTCGGCCTTTTTAGCTTTTGCTCTTTGTTTACTTTCAATATCATCCACCAAAGCGATATCCGGAATTTCAATTCCATCAAAGGTTTTTGTTGGATTTTTTGAGATTTCCTCAATGGCATCTGCCATTTCTTTTGCGGTAAGATAACGCTCATCCGCATTTTTTCTCATTGCCTTTGTAATTATCTGAACAAGTCCATCAGGAATATCATCTGCATAAGAAGCAGGAGAAACA
Organism: uncultured Oscillospiraceae bacterium; assembly: GCA_964509125.1. Taxonomy (GTDB): domain Bacteria; phylum Bacillota; class Clostridia; order Oscillospirales; family CAG-382; genus SIG653. The sequence goes on from CAZDVZ010000017.1 coordinate 9,799, forward strand.
GCTGTTTCCGAAATATGTTTTTCCATAACAACATATGGGTCGCTATCAACAAAAGGAAGTCTTCCCGCAATAGCTTCGTACAAAATTACTCCTACTGAATACACATCGGATTGCACCGTAACCGGTTTACCCTGCGCTTGCTCAGGACTCATATAATATGCCGTACCAAGTGCCTCTTTAGGAAAATTATTTGTTCCTGATATTTCAGAAGAAACCGATGCTATTCCAAAATCGGTGAGCATTATTTCTCCATCCTTATCCACCATCATATTTTGGGGTTTCACATCACTGTGAATTATCCCATTTTGATGAGAATGTTCAAGGGCGCCGAGGATTTTATACATATAATAACAGGCTTCCTTCCACGGAAGAGTCTCTTTTTGAGAAAGGTACTTTTCGAAAGTTTTACCATGAAGAAATTCCATTACAATATATTTCATATCATCATGAAATGCCACATCATAAACTGTTACTATATTTTTATGGGACATCATGGCTATCGCTTGAGATTCATTTTTGAAACGCTCAACAGCCGCCGGATCCTCATTAAGCTCAGAATCCAATATCTTAATAGCTACGATCCTGTTCATCGCAATATCTTTTGCTTTAAGAACGCAAGCCATACCGCCTTTTCCTACTACCTCAAGAATCTGATAGCGTTCGTCAAGAATATTTCCTACATACTCTTTTCTCAAACGCTTCATCGTCTTCTCATATTCCGCCTCCCTCGCCAATTCTTGCGACGGTTCATCCGATTCACGAGCGGAATAGGTTTTAGCCTCAAAAATAGAAGATTGAAAATTTATGTCGGCTTTATTTTTAATATCCGAATTTTTTGCATCGGAATTATTATCGGACGTGGTATTATTAACTAACTTCTCATCCATTTCTGCCATTATAATTCCTCCTTGATCAACGCAACGGTTATGTTGTCATATCCACCGTTTTCCCTCGCTCTGTCAATAAGAATATTTACTGCATCTTCGGGGGTTTCTGTATCATTTAGAATGTCTTTTATTTCATTTTTATCAACCATATTTGTAAGTCCATCACTACAAAGCATTATCATATCAAAAGATGGGACGTAAAAAATGTCAGGGGTATAATCGTAGCTGACTCCAACTGCCCTGGTAATACAATTTTTACGAGGATGCTCCTCCGCTTCGTCCTCTGTAATGGCACCGGCATCCACAAGCTGCTGTACGTACGAATGATCCTTTGTTATTTTGGTAAAAACTCCGTTTAAAAGCCTATAGCAACGGCTATCGCCAACATTTACAACAAACGCTTCTCCGTCTTTAACAAATGCAGAAACAAGAGTTGTACCCATACCCTCATATTCAGGGGCTTCTTTAACCTTATTTTCTATTTCTCTATGAGCGTTTTCAACGGCATTTACTATAACATCTATCAAATCTTCGTATTTATCTTGATTGAAGACTATTTTTGATATATTGGCAGAAATATATTCATTATATCCTTTAAGGGCAAGAGTGCTTGCAACTCTTCCTCCTTTAACGCCTCCCATGCCGTCGCAAACAGTCAAACACACAGCATCTCCAAATTCGAGAATTTGAAAATTATCCTGGTTTTCTGTTCTGACATTGCCGATATGAGTATTACCGAAATATTTCATACCATCACCAAGCCTATTTATTATAGGTCCTTTCTTTGCTGATTTCCACGCCTTAGCTGACCGCAAGACGCATTGATGTCGCTGCCTAATTTTCTTCTTACTGTAGCCGTAACTCCGTTTTTTTCTAAAATTGAACAAAACTCTTTAACAGTTTTTGCATCGCTTTTTTTATACCCTGTTTCAGAAACACTGTTTACCGGAATCAAATTAACGTGTGAAAGAGTACCTTTCAAGCGTTTCGCCAAAAGCTCTGCACATTCCGAACTATCATTTACTCCACTTATCATAGCGTATTCGTAAGATATTCGTCTTGAAGTTTTATCGCTATATTTTTTACAACTTTCCAAAAGCTGATCCATGCTCCATTTGTTTGCAATAGGCATTGTTTTTTTTCTAATTTCATCACATGGAGCGTGTAGCGAAACAGAGAGAGTTATACCCAAATGCTCATCTCTTAATCTATCTATCATATCAACAAGTCCACAAGTGGAAAGCGATATATGGCGCATTCCGATCCCAACGCCTTTTTCGTCATTTACCAAATGCAAAAACTTGATCACGTTATCATAATTATCAAGCGGCTCACCTATACCCATGAGCACTATATTCGAAACAGTTTCTTTCAAATCTCGCATACAAACCAAAATTTGTTCCAATATCTCAGAAGGTTTGAGACACCTTACAAGTCCACCAATGGTGGATGCGCAAAATTTGCACCCCATTCTGCACCCGACCTGAGTTGAAACACAAACGGTATTTCCATGTTTATATCGCATAAACACAGTTTCAACACGCTCACCGTCTTCAAATTCCAACAAGTATTTTACTGTTCCGTCTATTTTAGAAATAAGCTTTTTTACTATTATAGCACAGCTCAAAGTACATTCCGTGGAAAGTGTTTTTTTTACATCTGAGGGAAGATTTTTCATTTCGGAAAAATCGGTTACTCCTTTTGCTATCCATTCAAATATCTGTTTGCCGCGAAAAGCGGGATATCCTTTAGATACCATATATTCACATATTTCTTCCACGTACATTGATTTAATATCAATCATTTTTATACACGCTTCTCCCTGTTTTATACCCAAGCTTCGCTATATAAAAGCCGTCGCAACCGCCCTTCGGAAGAACGGTCTCTTCATAAACTACCATAAAAGACTCGTTTTCACTCAAAAAATCTTTTATGAGAAATTCGCCTTCATTTTTATTGATCGAACATACAGAATAAACCAAAAAACCATCTTTTTTCAAATACTTCACTGAAGAATTCAATATATCTTTTTGCGTTTCTATAAGTCCGTTTATATGGGATATACTTTTATATCTTATTTCGGGTCTTTTTCCAATGCTTCCAATACCGGAACAGGGAACATCACATATAACTCTATCGGCTTTTCCAACAAATTTGTCGAAAACATTCTTACTGTTATGTTTTTCGGTATTAACAATGTTTATTCCCAAAATGGAAGCATTTTTTTGAATTAATGGCAACTTATTTTCGTGGATATCAAAAGAAAAAATTTCGCCTTCATTTTCCATATCCATCGCAGCTCCCAAAGTTTTTCCTCCGGGACAGGCGCATACATCAACTACGAAAAAGCCTTTTCTCGCATCTAAAACTTCAACCGCACGTTGAGAAGACAGTCCTTGAACGTAAAAACATCCTTCTTCTGCCAAAGGAAGAATCTTACCAAAGCCGTCTTTAACAATCACGGTTTTATCACTTAGCTTTTCACACTCGGCACCATTTGAGTTTATTTTTTGGACTAAAACATCTGCCGTTGTTTTCAAAGGATTAACCCTGAGTGATACGTTACCTTTTTCAAAAAAGCCTTTTGCGATCTCCTCCACCTTCTCTCCATATTGGAATTCAAGCAAAGAAAAAAGCTCTTCCGTAATAGAATATTTTATATGAAACGGAGCTTTTTCAACAAGTTCAAAAAGCTCTCTTTTTTTTCTGCACGCATTGCGCAAAACCCCATTTACAAACCCTTTTTTCTTTTTACCAAAAGAATCTGCGATTTCTGCCGATTCATTACATATCGCAAAATCGGGAACTCTATCAAGAAACAAAAGCTGATATATACCCATTCTAAGAAGATTTAAAACCCTCTTATCAAGCTCATCTATGGGAAACGCAGAAAGATGGGAGATTAAAAAATCCAAAGTGAGTTTTCGTTCCAAAACGCCCTTTACTATATTTCCGCAAAGATTTTTATCATCGTGAGAAAGTTCATATTTATTATATAAGCCGGACAGAACGATATTGTTATATGCTCCGTCGTTTATAACTCTGCATATTGCTTCAAAAGCACATTTTCTTGCGCTCATTCTTTATCATTCCTTGACATAGAAAAAATTATATTTTATTTCCAACAAGATATTCCGCACCTGTCATAACACGTTTTCCTTCGGGTTTTAGAGAAGTTATAATAACGCTTCCCTCTCCGCATACAATTTCAATACCTTTTTCATTTTTAAGCATCTCGCCCACTTTTCCCGAAGCGGTTCCAAGCTCTGCTTTCATTGCCTTTATTCTTTTTCCGCCCAGCGTAAAATAGCTTCCGGGGAATGGCGCCGTGCCTCTTATGAAATTTCTTACCTTCCGGCAAGGAAGCGAAAAATCTATCAAAAGATCGTCTTTTAATATCTTGGAAGCATAAGTTGCCTTAGAATCGTCCTGCTTTTCTCTATACGCATTTCCCTTTTCAAAATCCGAAAGAAATTCTAAAAGGGCACTGCTTCCAAGCTGAGAAAGTGCATCATGATACTCGCCTGCATCCATATCAAGCGGTATATCCATTTCCTTTACATGGAGCATATCTCCCGTATCAAGTCCTTTCTCCATATACATAACGGTAACTCCGCCTTTTGTTTCACCCTCCATAATTGCACGGTTAATAGGCGCAGCTCCTCTGTACTTTGGCAAAAGCGAAGCATGAATATTAATACATCCATATTTAGGTAAATTCAAAACGCTTTCCGGCAAAATCTGTCCATATGCCGCAACAACAATAAGATCGGGGGATGCATCACTCAAAGCAGATAATGCATCTTCGCTTTTTACAGATACGGGAGTGATAACAGGTATATTTTTTTCAATAGCAACTGCCTTTACAGGCGATGGTGACATTACGTTTCCTCTCCCCCTGGGCTTATCGCATTGAGAAACAACCAAAGGAATATTGTACCCGCTTTCAAACAGCCTTTCTAATATGACCGCAGCAAAATCAGGAGTCCCCATATATACAATTTTTTCAATTTTTCCACAATTTTCAATCAAGCTTTTCAATTTCTTCCTCGCTCAACATTCTTGTAACTTTATCGGTAAATATAACACCGTCAAGATGATCCGTTTCGTGACAAAGACATCTTGCCAAAAGGTCTGTACCCTGTATTTTGAATTTGTTTCCGTATCTATCCATTGCCTCGCAAACCACTTTTTCAGGACGTTTTGTATATCCCCATTCGTTGGGTACAGAAAGACAGCCTTCAATTTCCTCTTGTTCCCCACATTGCTCTACAAGCACGGGGTTAATCAACTCTACAAGTTTTTCTCCGTCATCAATAACAACAACTCTGCGAAGCACGCCGACCTGCGGCGCGGCAAGACCCACTCCTCCGGATTCCTTTAAAGTTTCCTTCATATCGTCAAGTAAAGTTAAAATTCTTTCGTTAATTATCTCAACAGGTCTTGATTTTTTTCTCAAAGTCTCGCTGTCTTCTTTGTATTTAAGTATATTCAAAATAGCCATAGTATAAACCTCTCATCTTTTGAAAAAAATTATACTGTTCCGGGATTGATATCAACTTCAAGTTTTACATTATCAAGTCCCAATTCCAAAAATTCGCTCATCAGCTCGCCAAAAAGCCGTCTCGCTTCAACGCTTTCACGATATTTTATAACAAGCTTCTGACGATAACTTCCATTTATTTTATATATCCCCTCTCTGAAAGGTCCGAATTTTAAAGCGGCGATACCTTTAAATTTTTTTTCTGTCAGCTCTTTGTATATGCTATCCAGCTTAACTGCGGAACTGCTTAAAACAGTTTCATCCTTTGATATTATGCTGAAAACCGCAATTTCACAAAAAGGTGGAAAAACAACGGCTTTTCGAAGGGATATTTCACTTTCAAAAAACTTCTCATAATCCTGAGTTATAGCAAGCCTCAAAACCTGATGGTCAGGATTATACGTCTGAACTACTGCCGTACCCGGCTTTCCGCCTCTACCGGCTCTTCCGATAAGCTGGGTTATAAGAGAAAATGTACGCTCTCCGGCTCTGAAGTCATTCATATACAAAACCGCATCTGCAAGAACAACACCAACTAAAGTCACGCCGGGAAAATCAAGTCCTTTGGCAACCATTTGAGTTCCATACAAAATATCGGCTTCTTTGTTTCTAAAGCTTTTCAACAGCTTGTCATGGGAACTTTTCTTTGATGTAGTATCCGCGTCCATCCTCAAAGATTTAAAGTGTGGAAGCTTTTCCTCAAGTTCTTCCTGCAAAAGCTGAGTGCCATACCCCGAATAATTCAAATGGACAGAATTACAAGACGGACATTTTGATGGTTTTTTGACAGAATACCCGCAATAATGACAAGTAAGCTTCCCGCTGCCATACTGTGTATAAGCATGATATGTAAGAGATACGGAACAATTTGGACAAGTATAAACATATCCACAAGAATGACACCCTACATGAGAGCTATGTCCTCGCCTATTTACAAAAAGAATGGTTTGATCATCGTCCTCCTTTGCTTCTTTCATTCTGCAAAGCAGTTCTTCACCAATCATTCCTCGTTGGGCATCTTCCCTATCCACCCTTAGGTCAGCAATAGTAACCGTAGGAAGCGGAACGTCTCCGTATCGTTTTTTTAATTTTATTAATGTGTATATTCCTTTAAGGCTCTTGTAATAGCTTTCAACAGAAGGAGTCGCTGAGGCTAAAAGCATAAGTGCCTTATTGGCTCCGCATCGATATCTTGCAATATCTCTTGCGTGGTATTTAGGTGTTTTTTCTGATTTATAAGATGTTTCCTGTTCTTCATCCAATACAATCAGTCCAATGTTGGTAAGCGGCGCAAAAACAGCGGAACGCGTTCCCACAACAACCTTTCCCTCTCCGCTTATGATCCGTCTGTATGCATCTATACGTTCGCCTTCGGAAAGCATGGAATGAAGAAGAACACATTTATTACCAAAATAGGAGACAAATATCCCCATTGCTTGTGCTGTAAGTCCGATTTCAGGAAGCATTACAATGGCGGTTTTCCCCTTTTTTAATGTATAGTCAACAGCCCCTATTATAACAGATGTCTTTCCACTGCCTGTTACTCCGAACAATAAAGAAGCTTTCGCTTCTCCCGAATCGGAAAGCTGGCAAAGAGTTTCATACGCCTCTCTCTGTTCTTCGTTTAGCATCTCAGGTGCAAAACGCTTTTCCTCTGCTTCTATTGGAAGTCCTCTGAAAAGCATTTTTCGCTCAAAGGAAATAATACCGTTTTTTTCAAGGCCTTTAACTACTGCCGATGTCACATTTGCTTTTTCGCAAAGCTCGCTCATTGACAAAGTTTTTTCTTTCAAAAGGACATCAACAGCCTTTTGCCTGCTCTCGGTAATTCTGTCACCCTTTTCGGGCGTTCTTAAAAGAGAGCAATATATTTCAGTTTTTGAATTTTCTTTTTCAAAAACGCTATCGTTCTTTACCAAAGCACCCTGCTTCAAAAGCTTTTTAACGCTTTCTTCTCCGAAGACTTTCAACAGGTCAAAATGTGATACCCGCTCTTTAACGCACACATATCTGTATGCCTCTTCGCACTCTTCGCTACTAAAACTTATGGGTTCTTCACCCGCCGTATAAGTAACCGTCCTCTTGGTATTCACGCCGGGAGGTAACATAAGACGAACTGCGGCCCCAACCGTGCAAAAGCAGCGTTGCTTTATGAACTTTGAGAGTCCAACCGCTTCTTCGGGCAAATATTTCCCATAATCCAAAACGGAAATAACCGTTTTAATTCCGTCTACATCGCAAGAATCCGTTACAGAAACCACAAAACCTGTTTTTTTTACGTTAGAATTTCCAAAAGGAACGACAACCAACGCACCGGGAATAACAACATCTTTAATTTCACGGGGGATTACATAACTGTATTCTCGATCCAAATTCCAAACCGTGTCAAGAAGATGAACAAGGGCAAATCGCCCTGTATTATCATTCGGCATCTGCCAACCCTTCGTTTTCAAGAGAAATGGCAAATTCACCTGCATAAATTTTCTTTATAGCAATCGTAACCGCCTTTTCAGGAAGGTTTTCTCCAACAACAGGTGCTTTTTTGTCCTTGCTGTTTAAACGCTCCAAATCTTTCTTTCTCTGTTCGGCTTCTCTCTCTTCAATATCTTTTTCAATGACCTTCCGAGCCCCCTTTGCTGTAGCAATAACCAGCTCATAGCGGTTAATTTCTCCTTTGGTAAGGTCTTGAATTGTAGGATAAAGCATCATTTTTTTCACACGAAGCTATTGCTTCTTCTCCTTTTCTATATATTGTAGCCTATATTCATAATCACTTATGCCATTATTTCCGTGATGATTTTGTCAATCTTATCAACAGCCTCATCAATCTCACCGTCACAATTCATAACGATATAATCAAATTTACAGCAAGAATCAAGCTCGGTCCTTGCAACGGCAAGACGTCCCAAAATCGCCTCTTCGCTGTCTGTTTGTCTGTTTCTAAGCCTTTTTTCAATCGCTTCAAGGCTTTCAGCGTTCAAGAAACAAATAATTGCATCGGGAAACATTTCTTTTACTCTGAGTGCGCCCGTAACATCAATTACCAAAATTGCAACTTTTCCTTTTGCCAAAATATCTTCTATAAACTGTCTGGGAGTTCCGTAACGGTTTCCGTTATAATCAGTCGTTTCAAGGAGCATACATGTATTATCCATATGCTCAAACTCTTCACGTGTTACAAAAAAATAATCAACTCCATTAATTTCTCCCGGTCTTATTCCTCTGGTAGTAGCAGAAATTGATTTTACATACAAGTCACTTTTTTCCATCAGCTTCAACGAAACCGCTGTTTTGCCCACGCCAGACGGACCTGAAATTACAAGTAATCTGCCTTCTTTCATTTTGTGGCCATCCTTTCCGCAATTATAGCAGAATCTTCTGCCGAAAATATATAATGATCGCTGTCGGTTATTATTACAGATTTTGTCTTTTTGCCGCATGTAATGTCTATGGCTCGTCCTGCATTCTTTGCATCTTGCATCAGTCTTCTCACAGGAAGCGAATCAGGTGTCACAACAGATACCACCCTTTGCGCTGAAACATAATTCCCATTCCCCACATCCACAAATTTAATGTTCAAACTCATTCTATATTCTGTATTTGCTCCCTCATTTTTTCTATTTCGCCTTTGGCTTCAACAACCAAATTTAAAATTTCAAGGCAATTCGCCTTTGAACCTATAGTATTTACCTCTCTATTCATTTCTTGAATTACATGATCTATGGTCCTTCCTATGGGTTTGTCGGAATCGAGCTTTTCACGGATTTGCTGTATATGGCTGGAAAGACGAACAAACTCTTCTGAAATATCGGTTTTATCCGCAAGAATCGCACATTCTGTAAGAAGTCTTGTTTCATCAACAGCAACTCCTTCCAGAAGCTTATTTATACGTTCCCTTACACGCTCTTTGGCATCTTGCAACGCTTTGGGAGCATGCTCTTCTATCTTATCCCTGATACCGCTGATAATATCAAGTCTGTAAAGAAGATCTTTTTTCAGGTTTTCACCCTCAACGGCTCTCATGGCAACAAATTGTTCCATACCCTCGGTAACAACTTTTTCAAGTTGACACCATATTCGTGCCATTTCCTCATCTTCATCCATGTCTGCTGAGCGAACAAGAAGTATCTCACTTCTGCGTGCAAGCATTTCAAGAGTTATTTCTCCGGGAATTTCATATGATTCTTTAATTTCGTTTAAAATATTTACATATCCCGAAACAAAATCTTTGTTCAGAGAAAGTGCCGTCCCGTCACTTCCTAAATTTTCAACGGAAAAATATACGTCAACTTTCCCTCGTGAAACATAAGATGAAACTATTTGCCGAACTCTTTCCTCAAGAGGCAACAACGTCCTGTTACACTTCACGGAAAGATCTAAAGCTTTACTGTTTACAGACTTTATTTCAAAAGTGTATATCCTGTCATCAACAGTTGCTTTATGCCTTCCGAACCCTGTCATACTTCTTAACATAAAAGTCACGCTACGCCCTTATTCTCACAGACGCTTATCCTTTTTGTGTTTTAAATTTGTACTTTTTTTGCTTTTTTCATCCTTGCGAAAGCCACAATACGCCATAATCATATTTAAATGTAATTATATCATAAAGCATGGTATTTTGTCAACATTTTTTAAGTTTTTTTAAATCACAACTTTACATATTTTCAAAAGCAAAAATACATTGTTTTTTCTTTTTTTGTGAAGAAAAAAAGAAAAAAGCGCGGGAAAATTATCTCGCGCTTTACTATATGCTTTTTAGCTCAGGCAACTGCCGCAACGGGTATACCCGTCTGCTTCAAGGTCCTCAATTGTTCCGGTATATGCTTGTTTGTTTTTTTCAGCCATTTTTGTTACGGAACTGCACTCGGGAAGATGAATCTTTTTGGAGCTGGTATTGAGAATATAATCTGCTTCTACAGTGTCATCAGCACTGCTGTTATCTTCCTCACCGCTTTCCGATTGGCTCTTGCCGGTAGCATAGTCAATAATAACTCCGGGTTGAACATTATACGCAAAAATGTTAAAGCAAATTCCATCGCCGTTATCTTCAACAGAATATGCTTCCATCTGAATTCCCCTGCAAACAAGTTCATTTCCGCTAAATAAAGGAGTTACACGGTATGCAACATGATTTCCTGTTTCTTTTATGTAGTCAAGTATCATATCCTCAAACTCTGTCATTACGGTTTGATTAAGGTGAGCGGTACCCGTTACAAGATTTTGTTTATTTGCGTTTTCACCTGTAAGAGACCACGCGATAAGGTGGCTTCTGTTATAAAGATCGCTTGTTTTGATGCAAGAATACTGTGCCTGTACCCATCCTGTCGGTTTTACACTGCTAATACTGCCTCTGTCTTCTGTTGGAAGTGTATCGGGGCCGCAAGAAGCAATCGCATAGGTGCAACGTCCCAAGCTGTCAAGGTCGCCGTATATTTCAAATCCCGTTGTGGAAAGTTCTTTGGCGGAGAAATATGGTTGGTTTTTATTGATGACAACATAATTGTCACCTGAATACTCAGGAATGGAACTAAGGTTTGCGGTTGCAGCATTTTTGTCGCCAACACCTGCGGAAGCAGTGTTATCATTGGAAGAATCATCCTCAGATGAAGCGTCTTCCGATGAAGCATCTTCCGATGAGGCGTCTTCCGATGAGGCGTCTTCCGATGAGGCGTCTTCCGATGAAGCATCTTCCGATGAAGCGTCTTCAGTCGTTACACCTTGTGAATAATCATCCTCAGAAGATGCGTTTTCGGAGTTTTCCGAAGATGAGTCCGAAGAAGAGCTGTTTTCGGATGCTGCTTCGCTATTATTTCCCGAAGAAATTTCCTCAGAAGAATCGGAAACAACGGAAGAAGCCCGTTCATCCGATGAACAAGAAACAAGAAGCAACGATGCTACGGTCAGCAAAAGCGCAAGTGCTTTTTTAAACTTGTAGTTTTTAAACATGGTTTTCATAAAAATTCCTTTCGATTTTGCAGTTTATTTTTCATATTTTTCAAACATAATTTTTTCATGAGAATAACCGGGAAAAACTTCTGACACACGTTGAACAAACCCCTCTTTCAAAAGGTCCACATCAAAAACCTTGTCTCTTGGATATTTTTTGTCCCAGCGGAATATCCACATCTCATTACACTTATCAACGGAATAACCTTTGTCCTCAATAAAACAAAAATCATCGTCTCCGCATTTTTTTTCATATTCATCATCTACTACGTAATTTCCGTCTTCGGTAAATTGACGCTTAGTGTATTCACTCATCCAAAGAGGTCTTCCGTCAAGCAAAGTCAAAAGATGTTGCCTTAGCTGTCTGTCCATGCTTTGCCTGCGATGATTGAACATATATCCGTTTTCTTCATCAAGACAAATGATAATTTTCAAATCACACGCCTCCTTTGCACCACGAGATGATTGTATCATACACGGCGTAAAAAGTCAATCTCATTTTTTCTTTTTTAAAAGGTGTATTTTGTTAATCAGAAGTCGCATAACTTAATTTTTTAATGGAATTTATCAGTTTTTTTTGTTTTTGTATTGAAATTCAAGGCGGATTATGGTATTATCTATTATGTATCGAATTATAATAACGTGGATCGGAGTTTATTTATGACAAGACGTGAAGCAAGAGAAGCCGCGGTTGAACTTATTTTTGAGCAAGAGTTTAAAAAAGATCAAAGTTTGGAAGAAACGATTCAAAATGCGGCAGAATTGAGAGAAATAAAATTCAGCGGTTTTGCAAAAAAGCTTTTTACAGAAGCTTGGAATCATATTGAAGAAATTGATGAGAAAATCAAAGCCGCATCAGACAACTGGGACATTGAAAGAATTTCCAAAACAGCCCTCGCCGTTTCCAGAATTGCAACGTACGAAATTTTATTTGAAGAAGAAATTCCCGCCTCTGTGTCAATAAACGAGGCTTTGGAGCTATTAAAACATTTTGGAGATTTTGAGTCTGTATCTTTCGTTAACGGACTTTTAGGCAAAATAACAGTAGCGGCGGATAAAAAATGATTTTTGAAGAAAATTTATCTGAAAACACATCAAACGAACGCACATTAAGCGTTTCACAAGTTAATAATTTTATAAAAAGCGTTATTGAGCAGATCCCGCTTTTAGAACGTATTGCGGTGAAAGGTGAGATTTCAAACTGCACAGTTCACAGAGCAAGCGGACATATATACTTCACTTTAAAGGATGAAGTTTCGCTTATTAAAGCGGTTATGTTTAAGGGGTATGCCGATAGACTTGATTTTAAGTTAGAAAACGGCATGAAGGTTGTTTGCCACGGAAAGATCAATGTTTTTGTCAGAGACGGGCAATATTCATTATATGTGGACAGTGTGAAAGCAGACGGCGTAGGATCACTTTACGAAGCATTTGAAAAGCTGAAGAAGAAACTTGAATCAGAAGGTCTTTTCGACACACATCACAAAAAACAATTGCCGAAAATTCCAACCAAAGTTGGGGTAATTACATCACCAACAGGTGCTGCGGTAAGAGATATTATAAACATATCGGGAAGACGATTTCCACTTGCCAAAGTGTTTGTTTATCCTTGCACTGTACAAGGGCCTACTGCAGCTCCATCCATGATAAAAGCTATTGACTATTTTTGCCGGGAATTTCCCGTGGATGTTATTATAATCGGGCGTGGCGGAGGCTCTCTTGAAGAACTGTGGGCGTTTAACGATGAAAAGCTTGCAAGAGCCATTTATCAATGCAGACTTCCAATAATCAGCGCAGTGGGACACGAAACCGACTTTACCATTTCGGATTTTGTTGCGGACCTGAGAGCTCCAACGCCATCAGCAGCGGCAGAGATCGCGGTACCGGACAAAAGTGACATTTTGAGAATGCTTTTAAATGTTCGAAAGCGCACTCATTCGGTGTTAAAAACCAAAACCGATTCTTACAGAAGGTTATTAAACACTCTAAAGAACTCATCGCAGCTTAAAAATCCGAAAAATTATTTTGATCAAAGAAGAATATATTTGGGAAACCTTGAAGAAAAAATCGACTTTTCGTGCAAACGAATTATTGAGAAAAAAAGAGCATCACTTAATTCCCTTCATACTAATGCAAAAGCGTTAAATCCTATGGGAGTTTTAAAAAGAGGATATGCGGCAGTTTTCTTGCCCGGCGGAAAAGTTGTCACCTCTGCGGATAACTTAAACAAAGGCGACAGGATTGATCTCAAATTTGCCGATGGTACAGTAAAAACAACAGTTGAAGGCAAGGAAGGTAAATGATTTATGGAAGAAAAGAAACTCTCTTTTGAAGAAGCACTTGAACGACTTGAACAAATTGTCAGAAAATTAGACAGCGGAAGCGCAAAGTTGGAAGAAACTCTTTCGCTTTACGAAGAAAGTAATGTTCTTGTTAAATATTGCTCAGAGCTTTTAGACCAAGCAGAACAAAAGGTTACATTCATTGAGCCGGCTCAATAAGAAAGGATGGTTTTATGAAAGATTTAGGCACATTGATCAGCGAATATGCATTGTTGCTCGACAGAGAAATGAAGAATATTTTAGATTGTTCTTCGGAAGATTGCAAAGAATACATTAAGCTTTGCGATGCAATAAGTTATTCCGTTAAAGCAGGTGGAAAAAGAATACGTCCTTTCCTTGTTCTTGAATTTTTCAAAGCCGCGTCGGGAAGCGAAGATGTATCACCTGCACTTCCATATGCGGCAGCAGTTGAGTTTTTACACACATCCTCTCTTATCCATGATGACCTTCCGGCTATGGATAACGACGATATGCGTCGCGGAAAACCATCCAACCACAAGGTTTTCGGAGAAGCCACAGCAATTCTTGCGGCAGACGCGCTTATGCTTCTTTCCGCAGAAGTTATCGCTTCTAACCCCAAATGCAGTTTTGAAAAAAATGCAAAAGGGGTTGTTGAGCTTATGAAACATTCGGGTATGCATGGAATGATAGGCGGTCAGCAGATCGACCTTTCGGGAGAAGACGCAGATCTTGACATCGAAACCATTAAAAAAATGCATCGTCTTAAAACAGGAGAACTTATTGCTTCTTCCTGTGCACTCGGATGTATTGCCGCAGGTGCTACAGAAGAACAAGTTAAAGCTGCAAGAGAATATGGCATGGCTCTCGGACTCGCTTTCCAGATCGTGGATGACGTTATTGATGTTGAGGGCGTAAATTACAAAGCGGGAAAAACTTTAGGTAAGGATGCAAAATATAAAAAATCCACCTATGTTTCCGTATGCGGAATTGAACAAGCAAAAGCCGACGCAAAAACATTATCGGAAAAAGCCAAAAACAGCCTTTCGCTTTTTGTAGATAGCGTTGCAACCGACGAACTTGAAGAACTCTGTGATTTTCTTCTCTCAAGAAATAACTGATATTTAACATTTTAAAATTTTGTATAAATTCAAGGAGCATGTTTTGACTTTACTTCAAAATATTAAATCTCCGGATGACGTAAAAAAATTATCAAAAAAAGAAGCCGAAATTTTGGCATCCGAAATAAGAGAAGTTTTGCTTGACACCGTTTCGACCAATGGTGGGCACCTTGCGTCAAATTTGGGAGTTGTTGAACTTTCCATTGCGCTTCATAGGGTTTTTGACTCTCCAAATGACAAAATTGTTTGGGATGTGGGGCATCAGAGCTATGTACATAAATTGCTCACAGGGCGATTCGACCAATTTTCAACACTTCGTCAATACGGCGGTCTTTCAGGTTTTACCAAAAGAGATGAAAGCATTCACGATCCTTTTGGATCGGGTCATAGCAGTACATCCCTTTCTGCCGCCGCGGGAATTGCACAGGCAAACAAGCTTAACGGTTCCAAAAATTTCACCATAGCAGTTGTTGGCGACGGGGCTTTTACGGGCGGAATGATATACGAGGCAATGAATGACTGTTCCGACAAAGATCTCAACCTTATAGCCGTCCTCAACGACAACGAAATGAGCATTTCCAAAAATGTCGGCGGAATGAGCAACTATATGTCAAAGTTTTTGACAAGTAAACGATATTTCCGCTTTAAAAGGGCGATTGAACGTGGTACAAACAAAATTCCGTTTATTGGAAAATATATCGCAACATTTTTTAGAAGATGTAAAAATCTCATAAAAAGAACCCTTAAAATGCAAACTCTTTTTGAAGACTTAGGGTGGAATTACATTGGAGTTGCTGACGGGAATCATATTGAACTTTTAGAAGATGTTTTGAAAGAAGCCAAAAGAAGTAAACGCCCTACCATAGTTCATATACGAACAACAAAAGGAAAAGGATATACACTTGCAGAAGAAGATCCAAATGCATATCACGGAGTAGGATCGTTTGAATTGGAAGTAGGCGTTTCGGAGGGAAAGAAAAGCTTTTCTTCTGCGTTTGGCGAAAATCTTTGTGCACTCGCAAAAGAAAACCATAAAATTTGTGCTGTCACCGCTGCCATGAGTTCGGGTACAGGACTTGATGAATTTTCAAGGCAATTTCAAGACAGATTTTTTGATGTTGGCATTGCAGAAGAGCACGCACTCACTTTTTCTGCGGCTCTCGCCACAGAGGGTTTTATACCTTATTTCGCAGTTTACTCCACCTTTTCTCAAAGGTGCTATGACCAAATAATACATGACGCGGCGCTTCAAAAGCTGCACATCGTTTTATGTCTTGACAGGGCGGGGTTTTCTGCCACAGACGGAGCAACACATCATGGACTTTTTGATGTGAGTTTTTTGTGCAACGTACCAAATATCGCTCTTTATTCTCCTGAAAGCTTTATGGATTTAGAAAAATTCATGAAAGAATGTGAAAAAGAAGAAAGCGTTTGTGTTATACGTTATCCCAAAGGCGGTGAATGCGGTTTTCCCGCTGATGCGGCTAACATGGGAAATTTTAAAATAAAAGAATACGGTAAAAAAGAAAAAAGCTCTCCCGACTGCGTTGTAATAACATACGGAAGAACATCAAAACACGCTGCCATTGCCGCCGAAAGGCTTACAGACAAATTTATCAGGGTTATTTGCGTAACAAAGCTAAAACCCTTTTCCATAGAAGAGTTATCTTCATACATACAAGGTGCAAAGCTGATCTATATTCCTGAAGAAGGCATTAAATCAGGCGGTTTTGCTATGCAGATCACTTCTGAAATAAGAGAAAAGAATCTTTTTTCAGATACGAAAATTTTAATTAAAGCTATTGATGATAAATTCATCCCCCACGGATCGCAAGAAAAGCTTTATGAGCTTTGCGGACTTGATGCCGTTTCCATTGAAAAAGATATTTTTACTGCTTTGGAATAATTATGATAAGACTTGATTTTTTGTGTTTTTCAAAAGGCTTTGCTGAAAGCAGAACCAAAAGTAAAAATTTAATTTTGGAAGGAAGAGTTTCCGTTGAAGGAAAGGTTGTCACAAAACCTTCCGAGCTTGTTGACGAAGACTGTGATATTTCCGTATCCTTTCCGGAAAAAGACTATGTTTCAAGAGGTGCATACAAGCTATTGCACGCTTTATCGACATTCAACATAAATGTTAATAACGCCATAGTCGCTGATATCGGCGCATCCACAGGAGGTTTCACTCAAGTTTTACTTGAAAACGGAGCTTCGAAAATATATGCTGTGGATGTGGGAAAAGGTCAGCTCCATCCAAAAATCAAAAGCTCTCCCAAGGTTGTTTCGATGGAAGAAATCAATGCAAGAGAACTGGACCAAAACTCTTTTCCGCTTAAAATAGATGTGGCTGTTATGGACGTATCGTTTATCTCACAGACATTGATCTATCCTGCAATTTCAAAATTTTTAAAAAATGATGGTTTGTTTATTTCCCTTGTGAAGCCTCAATTTGAAGTAGGACGTGAAAACATTGGAAAAGGCGGGATAGTAAAAAACGAAAAACTTTACGTCAGCGTGAAAGAAAAAATTGAAGCGGAAGCACTAAAGCACGGACTCATACTTTACGGGTACATCCCCTCCCCCATTGTTGGCGGAGACGGAAACAAGGAATTTTTAGCTTACTTTGTGCACAAGGAGGCAAAATTTGAATCATCCAATTAAAACAGTGGGACTTTTTCCAAACAGAAGCAAGCCTGCATCAATAGAAAAAGCCTCGGAAGTAGGAAAATTGCTTTCGCAAAAAGGAATAACTGTAAAAGCTCCGGAATGGCTTAGAAGTTGTGAAAAAATATCTTACGATATTTACAGCGGAACAGACGCTATTATAGTTTTTGGAGGAGATGGCACGATACTCAACGCCGCAAGAAAAGCAAGTCTGTCCGACATTCCTATTTTAAGCATAAACACAGGAAATATAGGCTATTTAACAGAACTCGAAAAAGACGAAAATTTTGATATAGATTCTTTTATTGCAGGAAATTTTGCAATTGAGCGCAGAATGATGTTAGACTGTGAAATATTACGGAAAGGAAACATCGTCTTTAAAGACACCGCACTTAACGAATTTGTTGTCTCTAAAGGAAGCCTTTCAAGGATGCTTCAATTCAGGCTTTTCTGTGGTCCGAAAGATTATATGGAATACAGGGCGGATGCTATGATAGTATCAACCCCCACAGGTTCCACGGCTTACTCCATGTCGGCGGGCGGTGCAATAATAGACCCGTCATTGGAATGCATACAAGTTACACCGATTTGCCCCTATTCTCTTTCGGGCGCAAAGCATATGGTTTTTTCTCCCGGATCTGTTATCAAAATAAATGTAACGGAAACAAACAACAGCGAGGCTTGGCTCACCGGAGACGGTAATTCATCTTACCACTTGGAAAGCGGCGATGATATTATTTTAAAACGATCCGAAAGAGAAGTTTCACTTATTAAACTCAACACCAAAACATTTTGCGATGTTCTGGTATCAAAACTTAAAAATTAAAGTCACATTTATGTAGGTTATAAAAGGACGTGGATACATGAAGAAAAAGAACAAAGCGGAAAGACAAAAGCTTATTAAAGATATAATTAAAAAGAATTCGGTTAAAACGCAGGACAGACTTCTTGAACTTCTTTGCGAAGCAGGGATAAACGCCACGCAAGCAACACTTTCGCGAGATATTAAGGAACTTCAGATCGTTAAGATATCAGATCAACAAGGCGGTACGAAATATGCATGTTCTACAACTCTTGAAGGCGATGCCGCATCTTCAAGGTTTAAAAATGTTTTAAAAGAAGCGGTACGGGTCATTACTCCCGCGGAAAACATTGTAGTTATCAAAAGCTATGCAGGAATGGGAAGCGCCGTGGGTGCTTGCATAGATATGCTTCATAACGAACAGATCGTCGGGTCACTTGCGGGAGATGATACAGTGTTCATTGTTTTGAAAACAAAACAAGAAGCAGAAAAATTTTCGGAAAATCTTAAAAACATTTTAGAGTAAAGATTATCGGAGGGATTGTTTTGCTTTTTTCACTTCATATTGAAAACCTTGCCATTATAAAAAATACTACAATTGAATTTGAACAAGGCTTCAATGTGCTTACGGGCGAAACGGGGGCAGGCAAAAGCCTTGTGATGAAGGCTTTGAAAATGCTCATAGGCTCTAAAGTTTCCAAAGATGATATCAGATACGGCGAAGATTATGCAATATCACAAGGATGCTTTACGGTTAATGACCCCAAAGCGGAAAAAGCGCTTGCAGAACTTGATGTGTTTCCTGACGAAGAAGGATTGATTTTTATTGAGAGAAAAATCACATCAGACGGCAAAAGCGGTTGTAAAATAAATGAACGTCCCGTCCCGCTTGCAAAGCTTAAAAGCGTTTCACAGATATTTTTAGACATTCACGGTCAAAACGACACAAAGATATTGGATGAAAAAAGCAGGATAAGTATTTTAGACGGCTTTGGAAAAATATCATTGGAAAAATATTCAACATCATATAAAGAATATGTAGAAGCTAAAAATTCTTTAGAAAAAGCTTTGTCTAACGAAGAAAACAAAGATCTAAGGTTGGACATGATAAAATATCAACTTTCCGAATTGACACGCCATTCATTTAAAGAAGGTGAAGAAGAAAAACTTTTGGAAAGAAGTAAAATACTAAAAAACAGCGAAAAGATCAACCATGCTGTAGTAACTGCAGTTGAAACTCTTAAAAGCGGTAACAAAAACGCCTTTGATATGGTTTATGACGCAATTTCGGCTCTTAAAAGCGTTAGTGGGATTATTGAAGAAGCAGACGATATTATCGAACGTCTTGAAAGTGTAAAATGTGAAATCGATGATATTGCAGAAACCGTCGAATCGTACGGTGAAGATGCCTCGCAAAGTGAATATGAGCTTGACAGATGCGAAAGCAGAATACACGCAATATCCTCCTTAAAAAGAAAATATTCGGTAGACTTTGAAGGACTTTTAGAGCTTATTGACACTCTTAAAGAAGAACAAGAGGTTTTAAAAGACTCGGAGAATAATATAAAAAAATTAAAATTAAAATGTAAAGATTTAAAAAAAGAAGCAGAAGAACAAGGAAGTGCTGTTTCAAAATTAAGAATAAAAGCATCGTTAGACTTGGAAAGTGCTGTAAAAAAGCATCTTGAAGGTTTAGGAATGCCCGCTTTCAGATTTAAAATCGAAATTTCGCCCAAAGAACTCTCCACGGATGGGTGCGACGATGTTAAATTTTTAATATCTACAAATGCAGGAGAAGAATTTAAAGCTCTTGAAAAAACCGCATCGGGCGGCGAACTTTCAAGATTTATGCTTGCATTAAAAAGCGCTTTTTCAGAAGAAGATGGTGTTTTCACAATGGTGTTTGATGAAATCGACACGGGTATTTCCGGAAAAACGAGCGAAAAACTCGGTATAAAATTAAAATCTTTATCAAAGAATAATAAGCAAGTAATTTGTGTAACACACTCTGCACAAGTTGCTGCCATTGCAAACAAACATTTTCTTATAGCCAAAGAAGAAAAAGACGGAAGAACAACATCAAAAGCAACTCCCCTTTCCAACGAAGAAAGAGTGGAAGAAATTTCAAGAATAATGGGTGGAATACAAATTACTCAAACCGTATATTCAGCCGCAAAAGAAATGCTTGACAACGGGAGAAATTCATAACAGATGAAAAAATTTAAAAATTTTTCAACTACAAGGAAAATATGCTTTATTGTTTTTTCTTTGCTTACACTTTTTATTTTGTGGTTTGTTTTTTCACATTCCGCCAAAACAGCAGAAATGTCTTCAAAGGACAGCGCGTCCATAAGTCAAACCGTTGCAGATATTGTTAACTTAATTTTCAACACTTCATTAACATCGGATAATACTGTGGGTTTTGTTCGAATATGCGCACATATTGCAGAATTTGCTGCACTTTCATTTTGCTTTTCTGCATCGTTTGAATGCGTTGTATCAAAGGAAAAAGCCTCGTTTCCCATCTCCGTTTCATTCGCTGCCACCATTGCGACGATAGATGAAATTATTCAAATATTCTTCGATGGAAGAGCTTTTCAATTTTCCGACATTTTATGTGACACATTGGGCGGCACAATTGGAGTTTTATTTTTTTCATTGTGCTTAAAATTAGTTTTAAAAATTCGAAAACGGAAAAAACTGTGATAATACTGAATATTTATGTAATACTTAAAACAAGGAAATATATTTTTGAATCGAATTTTCACTCATTACCAAAAAAAGAATATGTAATAGTTCCGGGTGCGGGACTTACAAAAAACAAAAAACCGTCAAGAGTGCTTTCAGACCGTCTTGACGGCGCTGTTATGCTATTCAACTCCGGACTGGCGGAAATGATTGTTATAAGCGGAGATCACAAAGGAGAGGAATATAGCGAAACAGAAGCAATGAAAACTTATTTGGAAGAAAAAGGCATTCCATCCTGCAAAATTTTAAGAGACGACAAAGGCTTCTCCACATTTGAAACAGTTTTTGGGAGCAGAAAGAAGTTCAACATTAAAAGCGCATATTTTGCTTCTCAAGCATTCCACCTTCCCCGCCTTGTTTATATTGGCAGAAAGCTCGGTATTGATGCGTGCGGTTTTAAATGCAATTTTCACAAATATTCAATGATAAAACATTTAAAATGGCGCTTAAGAGAAATTCCATCGAGAGTCAAAGATGTGTTTTTGTCAACATATTGTATTATATGCAAAAAAATATAAAAGTTTTGTGTAAAAATACATATTGACTTTGCGGATGTTAAGTTGTATAATTATTCAGTAATTTTAAAAAGATAAACATTGGAGTTTTGAAAAAATGATTAAAGTATTTATCGACGGTAAAGAAGGAACAACAGGACTAAGGATATTTGACAGACTTTCGTCGAGAGATGATGTTTCTCTTTTGACTCTTCCCGAAGAGCTCAGAAAAGATACAAACGCAAGAAGAGAAGCAATTAACTCTTCCGACATTGTTTTCCTTTGTCTTCCGGACGCCGCCGCTATAGAAGCAGTTGGACTTATTGAAAATGAAAACGTAAGAATTATAGATGCCTCAACAGCGCACAGAACAAGCGAAGGGTGGGCATACGGTTTGCCTGAACTTTCTCCTGAACATAAAAACGCCGTTAAAGTTGGAAAAAGAGTTGCCGTGCCGGGCTGTCACGCAAGCGGATTTGTAGCTTTGGTATATCCACTTGTTAAAAACAACATTCTTCCCAAAGATGCTCTCGTCTGTTGCCACTCCCTTACAGGATACAGCGGAGGCGGGAAAAAGATGATAAAAGAATACGAAGACAGAGACAGAAGCTTTCTTCTTTCAACCCCGCGGCAATATGGACTTACCCAATCTCACAAGCATCTTAAAGAAATGAAACATATTACAATGCTTGAAAATGCCCCCATGTTCTCCCCCATTGTCGATGATTTTTACAGCGGTATGGAGATGACAGTTCAACTTTTTGCATCGCAGCTTAATAAAGGTTTTACCGTTTGCGACATAAAAAAAGTATACGAGGAGCTCTATACAACACCTGCACTTAAATATATATCTTCTGACGAAACTACATTCCTTGCGGCGGGCACACTTTCCGGGAAGGACAACATGAAGGTGTCCGTTTACGGAAATGACGAACGCATTCTTCTCACCGCAGTTTATGACAATTTGGGAAAAGGCGCCTCCGGAGCTGCACTTGAATGTATGAATATTATGACAGGCGCAGATGAATATAAAGGACTTTACTTTAACTAAGGAGCAACAAATGAAATACATAAATGGCGGAGTAACCGCACCTATAGGATTTACCGCAAGCGGAGTTCATTGCGGAATACGTAAAAACAAAACAAAAAAAGACTTAGCACTTATTGTAAGCGAAGCTAAAGCTTCTGCCGCAGCGGTTTACACTCAAAACTTAGTCAAGGGTGCACCGCTCACCGTTACAAAAACAAATCTGAGCGACGGATATGCACGTGCTGTCATCTGCAACAGCGGAAACGCCAATACTTGCAATGCAAACGGAATTGAAATCGCAGAAGGTATGTGCGCTCTTGTGGAAAAATATGCAAAAGTTGATGCAAAAGATGTTATTGTTGCATCAACAGGCGTTATAGGTCAACAATTGTCTCTTGAACCAATTGAAAGCGGCATGGAAGAACTTGTTTCCTCTTTAAGCAAAGATGGAAGTTGTGAAGCTGCAAACGCAATAATGACAACAGATACCGTTCTTAAAGAATGTGCTGTTTCGTTTACTATTGACGGAAAAGAATGTCGCATGGGCGGAATCGCAAAAGGTTCCGGAATGATACATCCTAACATGGCAACCATGCTTGTTTTTGTCACATCCGATGTGAGCATCTCTTCAGAACTTCTAAAAAAAGCGCTTTCCGAAGATGTTAAAGATTCATTCAACATGATCAGCGTGGACGGCGATACATCCACAAACGATATGGTATCCGTACTCTCAAACGGTATGGCGGGCAATAAAACCATCTCTGAAGAAAATGAAGATTTTGAGATTTTTAAAAACGCACTTTCCGCAATTACACGAAAACTTTGTAGAATGATAGCGAAGGACGGCGAAGGAGCAACAAAGCTTATTGAGTGTAAAGTTTCAGGTGGCAAAAATTTAGAAATTGCAAGAATTGTTGCCAAGTCCGTTATTTGTTCCTCGTTGCTTAAAGCGGCAATGTTCGGCGCGGACGCAAACTGGGGACGCGTGCTTTGTGCTATAGGTTACAGCGGAGCTGATGTGGATGTTGATAAAATTGATGTTTCTTTCAATTCTATCGACGGATCGGTTGATGTCTGCAAAAATGGCGCGGGAATTGATTTTTCGGAAGAAATCGCAAAAAAAGTTCTTTCGCAAGATGAAATCACTATTGACGTAAACCTTAATTCGGGTGATTTTTCCGCAACCGCTTGGGGATGCGACCTCACATATGATTATGTTAAAATAAACGGCGACTACAGAACTTAATTACCAAAGGAAGTGTTGAAAATGGAATTTACAAATGGACAAAGAGCTGAAATTCTTGTTGAGGCTCTCCCACACATACAAAAATACAGAAACAAAACTATTGTTGTAAAATACGGCGGGAACGCAATGATAAACGAAGAACTTAAACTTTCTGTAATGAAAGACCTTGTTCTTCTTTCACTTATCGGAATTAAAATTGTTCTCGTTCATGGCGGCGGTCCGGAAATTAACGATATGCTCAAAAAAATTGGCAAGCAAAGTGTTTTTGTTGACGGACTTCGCGTTACTGATAAAGAAACTGCGGAAACAGTTCAAATGGTACTTGCAGGGAAGGTAAATAAAAATCTTGTAGGTCTTCTCCAAAATGCAGGCGGAAAAGCTGTTGGGCTTTGCGGAATTGACGGCAAAATGTTTGATGTTGAGCCCTTGGACGAAAGACTTGGATTTGTTGGGAAAATAACAGATGTTGACACTTCCGTAATAGAAGCAACATTGGAAGCGGGATATATCCCCGTTATCTCCACAGTTGGCGCAGACAGCAATGGTAATGTTTACAACATTAACGCGGACACCGCCGCCGCAAAAATTGCAGGGGCATTGAAAGCCGAGAGCTTTTTCTCCATGACCGACACTCACGGAATTCTTGAAGACGTAAATGATCCTTCAACATTAATTTCAAAGATCAACGTAAGTGAAGCACCCGCACTTATCAAAAGGGGAATTATTTCCGGAGGGATGCTTCCTAAGATCGAATGTTGCACAGAAGCTATAAGACGCGGCGTTTCTAAAGTATTCATCATTGACGGGCGTGTTCCTCACTCCCTTATTATTGAGATCTTGACAGACGAAGGTCTTGGAACTATGTTTGTTTAATTTGGAGGCCGACCATGACGATCAAAGAAAAAGATGCCGCGTATATTGCGGGTACATACGGGCGTTTTCCTGTGGAATTAATAGAAGGAAAAGGCGCTTTACTTAAAGATACAGAGGGAAAAGAATATATAGATCTTTCGTCGGGAATCGCAGTCAATACTTTTGGAGTTGCAGACGATGAATGGGTAAAAGCCGTAACCGAACAGCTTTCCGCTTTACAACACACATCCAATCTTTATTACACAAAGCCTTGCACGGATCTTGCGGAAATGCTTTGCAAAAAAACAGGAATGAAAAAAGTTTTCTTTTCAAACTCCGGCGCAGAAGCTAACGAATGTGCAATTAAAGCCGCAAGAAAATATTCATTTGACAAATACGGTGAAGGAAGACATTTTATAATTACTTTAAAAAACAGCTTCCATGGAAGAACAATAACAACCCTTTCTGCTACGGGGCAAGATTCGTTCCATACTATATTCAATCCTTTCACAGAAGGATTTTTATATGCTGACACAAATTTTGAGTCTGTTAAAGAATTGGCAGAAAAATATCCCTGCTGTGCCGTTATGTTTGAAGTGGTTCAAGGTGAAGGCGGTGTACTTCCACTGGAAAAAGAGTTTTTGAAAAAACTTTCCGAATATGCAGCGGAAAAAGATCTGCTACTTATTGCAGATGAAGTTCAAACCGGAAACGGAAGAACCGGAATGCTTTACGGATATATGAATTTTGACATAATGCCCGACATAGTTACAACCGCAAAAGGTCTTGGCGGAGGACTTCCTATTGGGGCCACAATGCTGGGCGAAAAGGTTGAAAACACATACACTCCCGGAACACACGGTTCCACCTTCGGAGGAAACCCCGTTTGTGCCGCAGGCGCCCTTAGCGTTCTTTCAAGGATTGATGAAAAACTTCTTTCTGACGTTAAAAGAAAGAGTGAGTATATAATCAAAGAGTTATCTCCCGTTGTTAAAAGTATTACCGGTATGGGTCTGATTCTTGGACTTGAAACGGATAAGGATGCAAAAGAAATTATAAATAAATGCATAGAAAAGGGGGTTTTGGTTATAAGTGCCAAAACAAAAGTGAGACTACTTCCTCCCCTTTCTATCACCGATGATCAGCTTGAAAAAGCCATTAATATTTTGAAAGAGGTAATTTGCCAATGAACCATTTACTAAAACTTTCCGACTTATCAACAGAAGAAATACATGAATTATTGAATTTAGCCGATCAACTTAAATATGAACGCCAAAACGGTATACCTCACAAACATCTTGAAGGAAAAACTTTGGGCATGATTTTCCAAAAATCTTCAACACGCACAAGAGTCAGCTTTGAAGTTGGAATGTATGAACTTGGAGGCAATGCTTTATTTTTGAGTTCAAGGGATCTTCAAATTGGCAGAGGCGAGCCTGTAGAGGACACGGCAAGAGTTTTGGGTAGATATTTAAGCGGAATTATGATTCGTACTTTTGAACAAAAAGAAGTTGAAGCACTTGCCGAATATAGCGGTATTCCCGTAATTAACGGACTTACAGATTATTGTCACCCGTGTCAAGTTCTCGCTGACCTTATGACTATAAGAGAATACAAAGGCGAACTTGAAGGCTGTAAATTAGTTTATATTGGTGACGGAAACAATATGGCAAACTCTCTTATTGTTGGCGGAATTAAATGCGGAATGAAAGTTGTTACAGCCTGTCCCAAAGAATATAGACCAGATGCAAAAATCATGGAATGGGCATATTCCACAGGTAGATATGAATGTACAGACAACATTTTGGAAGCGGCAAAAGATGCCGATGCCATTTATACAGATGTATGGGCATCCATGGGTCAAGAAGGCGAAGCAGAAATCAGAAAGAAAGCCTTTGAGGGCTATCAGATCAATTCTGAGGTAATGTCGGTTGCCAAAGAAGACGCAATTGTGCTTCATTGTCTGCCGGCACACAGAGGCGAAGAAATTACAGACGAGGTTATGGAAAAATATGCTCACAGCATATTTAATGAAGCTGAAAACAGACTTCATGTTCAAAAAGCTGTGCTTGTTAAATGCTTAAAAAAATAGGAAGAAATGTATGGATAACATTTATCTTGTATTGAGTAACGGAACGATTTTTGAAGGCGAAAGCTTTGGCGCAGACGTTGAAACTGTGGGAGAGCTTGTGTTTAACACCTCCATGATCGGTTATCCCGAAATACTCACTGATAATAATTATAAAGGACAAATCGTTGTTCAAACCTTTCCCATGATTGGAAATTATGGGATGGTTTTTGACGGTGAAGAAAAGGCGCCCGCCGTTTCAGCTCTTATTGTGCGCGAAGCTTGCGAAACACCTTCAAATTTCAGATGTGGAGGAAAACTTTCAGATTATCTGAAAAAGCATGGTATTCCCGCAATTTGCGGCGTTGACACAAGAGAAATTACAAGAATCTTGCGCGAAAACGGAACTATGAATGCCGCTATTTGTAAAAATATTCCCGAAAATTTTGAAATGCTGAAAAGCTATCGTATAGAAACGCCTGCGAAAGATATTTCCTCAAAAGAAGTTAATATATACGGAAAAGGCGGAAAACTCAAAGTTGCCCTTTTGGATCTTGGAACAACAGAGGCGTCAGTTTCAACATTAACAGAGTTTGGTTGCGAAGTTGCCGTTTTCCCATACGGAACGTGCGAAAAAGAAATTATTAAATACGCTCCATGCGGAGTATTTATTTCCGATGGGCCCGGTGACCCTTCCAAACTTTTGGAAGCAATTGGATGCGTTAAAGCACTTTTAGGAAAATTCCCCATATTTGCTACGGGAATGGGACATGCTGTTTTGGCTTTGGCTTTTGGATGTAAGACAGAGAAGCTGAAATATGGACACAGAGGATCAAACCAACCTTGTGTACATAAAGCTTCAAACAATACATACATAACAAATCAAAACCACGGTTACGCTGTTTCAACAGGCAGTTTTCCCAAGGGAGCTGACATTATGTTTATAAACGCCAACGACGAAACTTGCGAAGGAATGGAATACCCTTCAATTAATTCTTTTTCCGTTCAATTTCGTCCCGAAGCGTACAGAGGTCCGAGAGATACTATGTTCTTATTTAAAAAATTTATTTCAAACATGGAGGACACAGTATGCCGCTAAACAAAGATATAAAAAAAGTGCTCGTTATTGGCTCCGGACCTATTGTTATAGGTCAGGCGGCAGAATTTGACTACGCAGGCGCGCAGGCTTGCAGAGTTTTACGTCGCGCGGGTGTGAATGTGGTTTTGGTAAACTCAAACCCTGCCACTATAATGACAGATAAAGCATTGGCAGACGAGATATATTTAGAGCCGCTGAACAAAGAAACACTAACAAGAATTATAGAAAAAGAACGTCCCGACAGTCTTTTGGCAGGTCTTGGCGGGCAAACAGGTCTCACGCTTGCTACGCAACTTTATGAAGAGGGTGTTTTGGAAAAATACGGTGTGAGACTTTTGGGAACAAGTGTTGAATCCATAAAAAAAGCTGAAGACAGAAAGCTGTTTAAGGAAACCATGGATTCTATAAATCAACCTTGTATTCCCTCAGGAATTGCAAATAACGTAGAAACCGCTTTGGAAATTGCTTCAAGGATCGGTTTTCCCGTCATAGTTCGTCCTGCTTATACATTAGGAGGAAGCGGTGGCGGAACTGCGTACAACGAAGAAGAATTAAAACTTGTGGCAAAAACAGGACTTGATATGTCACCTATAACTCAGATTCTTGTGGAAAAATACATTTTTGGCTGGAAAGAAGTTGAGTTCGAAACAATGCGTGACGCGCTCGGCAATGTTATTGCTGTTTGTAGTATGGAAAATGTTGACCCCGTTGGCGTTCATACGGGAGACAGCATTGTTGTTGCTCCTGCACTAACACTTGCGGCGAAAGAATATAATACACTTAGATCTGCGGCATTAGAGATCGTTTCCGCTTTAGGTGTCGTGGGAGGATGTAACTGTCAATTTGCCCTTGATCCCAACAGCTTTGAATATGCGGTTATTGAAGTTAATCCAAGGGTCTCTCGTTCCTCTGCTTTGGCAAGCAAAGCCACCGGCTACCCTATTGCAAAGATAACGACAGAAATTGCTTTGGGCTATTCCCTTAACGAAATTAAAAACGATATTACAGGCAAAACATTTGCTTGCTTTGAGCCTTCCATTGATTATGTTGTTGTAAAATTTCCAAAATGGCCATTCGACAAATTTGTTGGCGCAAGTAGAAAACTCGGCACACAAATGAAGGCAACCGGCGAAGTTATGTCTATTTCCACCTCATTTGAATCAGCTCTAATGAAAGCTATCAGAGGTGCGGAGATCTCCACCGACACGCTGAATATGGCATCCGATGGTAGCGAAGTGAGGGATCGTTTGGGGAAATTGGACGACAAACGCATTTTCACTATTTTCGAAGCATTAAAAAGCGGCATAACAGTTGACGAGATCAACGAAATCACAAAAATCGATAAGTGGTTTTTATACAAGATTCAAAACCTTGCTCAATTTGAGAAAAAAATCGAAAACGGACTTTCTCCAAAAGATTATGAGCTTGGAAAGAAATTAGGCTATACCGACAAAGCACTTATGAGAATTTCGGGAGAGAAATCCGTTCCCGGAAAAGATGCGGTTTACAAAATGGTTGACACTTGCGCCGCTGAATTTGATGCAAGCACCCCATATTTTTATTCTACTTATGACAGCGTTTGTGAATCAACAAGTTTTAAGCGAAGCGAAAAACCTGTAATTATGGTTTTGGGGTCCGGCCCTATCAGAATTGGACAAGGAATTGAGTTTGACTATTCTTCTGTTCATTGTGTTTGGACACTTAAAGAAATGGGATATGATGTCGTTATTGTGAATAACAACCCTGAGACCGTTTCCACTGATTATGACACCGCTGACAGGCTTTATTTCGAGCCTTTAACTCCCGAAGATATAATGAACATTATTAAAGTGGAAAAACCCATTGGTGTTGTTGTTGCATTTGGAGGCCAAACCGCAATTAAACTAACAAAATTCCTTGATGATAACGGAATCGCAATTTTGGGAACAAGTGCGGAAAGCATTGATGTGGCTGAAGACAGAAAGAAGTTTGATGCACTTCTTGAATCATTTAACATACAACGTCCAAAGGGATGCGGTGTATTTACCACCGAAGAAGCTTTGAAAACCGCACATACTTTGGGATATCCGGTTTTACTTCGCCCCTCATACGTTATTGGCGGTCAAAATATGACCATAGCCCATTCTGACAAAGATGTTATCCGTTACATGACAAGAATTTTAAGTGAATCGACGGACAATAATGTTTTGGTTGATAAATACATGATGGGCCCCGAATTAGAAGTTGATGTAATTTCTGATGGTACTGATGTTATAATTCCCGGTATTATGGAGCATATCGAACGTGCAGGCGTTCACAGTGGCGATTCTATTGCTGTTTATCCGCCTTACAATATCAATGATATTATGAAGCAAAAAATCATTGAATGTTCAACTAATTTGGCTCTCGCAATGAAAACTAAAGGGCTTGTTAACATACAATATCTTATCTATCAAAATGAACTTTATGTAATCGAGGTAAACCCAAGGGCATCAAGAACCATCCCCTACATCAGCAAGGTAACAGGAATCCCGATGACCGAAATCGCCACAAAAGTAATGATGGGCAAAACAATTAAAGAGTTGGGATATGAAACAGGGCTTTGTAAAACCCCGCCCTATTTCACCGTAAAGGTGCCTGTTTTCTCTTTCGAAAAGTTGCTTGATGTAAATGCATATTTAGGTCCCGAAATGAAATCCACAGGTGAAGTTTTAGGAATTGGAAAAACTCTCAATGAAGCGCTTTTTAAAGGACTAAAAGCTTCGGGAAGCAAAATGGGCGAGGATCGCCCCGCCTCTGAAAAAAGCGTTTTCATCAGCGTTGAAGAACATGATTATCTTGAGATAGTCTCCCTTGCAAAAAAATTTGACGACTTGGGTATGAAGATCTATGCAACGCCTGATACTGCAAATGCTATTAAAGTTTTGGGGATTGACGTGGAAACCACTGCATCAATGGACGATATTGAAAGCATTTTATCACTTATCGATAGTGGTAAAATCAATTATATCGTTTACACAGGTGCAGCTTATGATGATACAATAAAACAATATATTGCAATTCACAGAATGGCACTTCTCCATTTTATTCCTTGCTTTACTTCTCTGGATACGGCAAATGCCATGGCAGATATTGTAAAAAGTCGTTTTAATTCTTTCAATACAGAACTTGTTGATATTAACAATATGAGAAAAGAGAAAAGCAAGCTTACATTTTCAAAAATGGTAGGCGCAGGAGAAGATTATATTGTTATTAACAATATGAACGGCGACATCACCTGCCCCGAATCTTTGGCGCTTTCACTTTGTGATAGAAGCTACGGTGTTGGCGGAGACGGGCTTGCTATTATTGAAAAAAGCGATGTTGCAAATTGCAAAATGCGACTTTTCAATAAAGACGGAAGCGAGGGCTTAATGGCCGGAAACGTCATTCGATGTATTGGAAAATTCATCTTTGACAACAAAATAACTTCTTGTACAGATGTTTCTGTTGAAACGGCAAGCGGAATTAAAAAATTAAAACTGTATCTTACAGACGGTAAAGTTACTTCCGCAAGTGTTTCTGTAGGGAAGGCAGATTTTGAAGCAAAAAATGTTCCTGCAATTACCAATTCGACAGAAATTATCAACCAAACGCTTTCTGTTAACGGCGATAATTATAAAATTACTTGCCTTTCCGTGGGTAATCCACACTGCGTCGTTTTCTGTGACAGAGTTGACGGAATTGATATCGAAACAGTAGGACCTATATTTGAAAACCATCCCATGTTCCCCCAACGCGTAAATACAGAATTTGTGAGAGTTGTAAACCCAACAACAATTAAAATGCGTGTTTATGAACGCGGAAACGGCGAAACAATGGCTTGCGGAACAGGCGCTTGTGCTGCAGTTGCTGCAGCTATACGAAATGGATTTTGCGAATATGACACCGATATAACCGTAAAAGCAGTTGGCGGTGACTTGGTTGCAAGATGCACCAAAGAAAATATCACCCTAACAGGAGATGCAAAACTTGTATTTATAGGCGAAACCGAATATTAAGTTTTAAAAAGGGATGTAAAATGGTTTTTTGTGTAAGTTGCCAAAGTAAAATCCGTTTTGAAAAGCGGTAAAGTGAATGACAAAGAAAAATGCAATTCAAGTGCAAAAAGGTAAGAAAACGGAGGAAGTAAAATCCGTTTTAAATAAACAAGATAAAAAAACGAGTTAAAGAAGCAAAAAAATTGCGTAGCAAAAAGAGAGCGGTAAAATCCGTTTGTCAGACTAAAATCCGTTCTTAAAAAATATTAGGAGTTCCTATCATATAGACTATTTATAAAGCACCTACAAAAAATATATGTTTTATCGCAACAAGCAGCTTGTGTTATTAAAAAAGCAAATTGGAGACGTAACGATAATCGAATTGTTACGTCTCCAATTTTTATTTTTCAGTTTTAGCCGGCTGAACATTGGAGCCTTTATTTGGAGGCTGAGTAGATACCGATTTTGAGGGTTGATATCCTTCATTAATTCCTTTTTTGGGGTTGATAACCACGCTGTTCACTATTTGGTTGATAACCGAAATTGGTATTCGGATTGGGTTTCTTTGTATCGCTCGTTTTGTTGCTCCTTATGTGAAAAATTCTATAGTTTCATTTTCTTCTTTGGCTATGAGTATGCCCTTGCTCTTTTCATCTTCTTCCCAAGTCATATAATCTTTAATAGTATAAGTTTTTTCAATATAAAGGTCTCTTTCCTCGGCATCAGAAGACGAAAAAGAATGTTCAGAAAATTTACCATATATGGTTTTACCACTTTTCAAAGTAACCACTATCCACGCGTCTTCCTGTTTTGAAAAGTAATAATCCCAAGAGTAGGAGCGGGATGGATTTTATTGATGTGCAATTTCTCGAACAACCACTCTATTGCGCCCTTTTGTCTTATAACTCCGGTAATAACGGCAAGTAAGGTTGCACCTATTACAGTTGTCGCAAGCAAGGAGATCCAATATATAATTGGATACTTATCGGGAATCTTATTGAGTAATAAATATGCCCAACTCCAAATTGCACAGTTTACAATGCTATACAACAAACAGGAGAAGAAATACTTGGAATCGTTATGCTTAGCAGGAGGTACTAATGTATCCATAACGCTTTTGATGATAAATCCGGGCAAAAGAAATATACACGTGTAGAATACCACTTCCATTGAGTCAATAGTTATATTCCAATACATCCATTAAGGCAACACGCTTTCAAGCACTTGCCAATCATCGCTTTGAATATCATCAGAATAATGCTCCATACAGATACAAAGTTCATCGGTGGTCGCATCATTGCGGACGATGCCGCCCTTTAAGCCGTGTTCTTCAAGGTATGCTTTCAGCACACCAAATTTCTTCGGCGTATAAAGGTCTATATCTTGACTGTTGCCGCTACGGTCAAAACCGCCCTTTGTTTCGATGATCCAAACCTCGCCGTTTACGGAAATAATATAGTCGGGATAGAACAGTTTTTGTCTATTGGAATTATCCGTGTAGACAATAGAAAAATACTCGTTACCCTTATCTCCGTTTTTATACCACCATGCAATGCTATCGGAACGCTCGCAGAATTTTTCAAACTTTACCTCCGGCATAGAGCGTGGTGCGGCAGACGAGAGATAATTCTGATATACGTTCTTTTTCA
>CAZDVZ010000018.1:0-725 GCA_964509125.1 uncultured Oscillospiraceae bacterium
CCCTTACAAGCATAACCATACCTGACAGTGTAACAAGCATTGGGGAGAGTGCGTTTGTTGGCTGCGACTCCCTTACAAGTGTTACATTCTCAAATCCCGACGGTTGGTATATATCCACATCGAGCAGCGCAACCAGCGGAAAAGATGTTACTTTAACATCATCTTCCACCAATGCGAAATACTTGAGAGATACGTATGTAACGTACTACTGGTATCGTAAATAAAGCCAATATATAAACCCAAAAGCGGTGGAGAAATCTGCCGCTTTTATGTTTGGAAATGGTTATTTACTGAGAAGGGTGAAGGTAATAAAGTGGGATAGAATACAACCAATCTATGGCTAATCTAAAGTGCAACTTTGGATTAGCCAAAAATTTTATCTCTTTGGGCAGAAATGTCATTTTACGGTTTGGACTTTTGAATGAAAAGATTGAGTTTTCCGAATAAAATTTCCGCTATTGGCAAAAATGCGGAAAAAACGAATTGGTTAGTGTTGACATTTTGCCGATAACATGGTATGCCGATAGTAATAAAACAGGAGGGTGGAGCATGAAATATTTATCGGTTAAAGAAATTGCTCTGATTTGGAATATTTCAGGATTTCTTACTGATTAAAACAAATTCCCCCGAAAATAAAAATTCCCTCTTGACTTTGGCGGTGTAGAATGCTAAAATGTAACAAAGCGTTTGAGCAAGAACAAGTAGGTTTATGCGAAGTTTCAGAG
>CAZDVZ010000018.1:735-39859 GCA_964509125.1 uncultured Oscillospiraceae bacterium
AGAGAGTTGCCGTTTGGTGCGAGGCAACAGCGGAGCAGGACTGAATTCATCTTGCGAGCAGTGCATTGAACGAAATGGCATGATATAAACTACAAAACACGGTTGCGTTTTGTATAAAACGAGGTTGTGTTTTAAATGTTTTAATCATATCTTTCAAGTAGGTTGCAACGGGAGTTCCCGTTACAGAACGAGGGTGTTTATGGACACTCTAAAAGGCCGTAATTGTGAGATTGCGGTAAATTGAGGTGGTACCACGGGATATTTTCTCGTCCTCTGTATTCTTATATCAGAATACCGAGGGCGTTTTTTGTCTTTAAAAAACGCTGGAGGTATTTTCGATTAATTTCAACACAAAAACTAATCTACAGAAAGGACGATTTATCATGGAACAAAAGTATTATCAAAAAGAGATTGAAACCATGGATGTGGAATCGATCAAAAAGCTTCAATCTGAAAAACTCGTTAAACAAGTAAAGCACGTTTATGATAACGTGGAATATTATCGCAAGCTCATGGACGAAAAAGGGGTTAAACCTGAGGATATAAAGGGAATTGAAGACCTTCACAAACTCCCATTCCTTACAAAAGCAGATCTTAGGGATGCATATCCTTACGGACTCCTTGCAAAACCTCTTGAAGACTGTGTACGCATTCAATCCACATCGGGTACAACAGGCAGACGTGTTGTTGCGTTCTACACTCAAAATGACATTGAGCTTTGGGAAGATTGCTGTGCAAGAGCTATTGTTGCCGCAGGCGGAACAAACAAAGATGTATGCCAAGTAGCATACGGATATGGACTTTTCACAGGCGGTCCGGGACTTAACGGCGGCTCCCACAAGGTTGGCTGTCTTACGCTTCCCATGTCATCGGGAAACACTGACAGACAGATACAATTTATGACAGATCTCGGTGCAACTATTCTTTGCTGTACACCTTCATACGCCGCATATATTGGTGAAACCTTGAAGGAAAAAGGGTACAAGCCTGAAGATATTCCCCTTAAAGCTGGCATTTTCGGTGCAGAACCTTGGACAGAAGAAATGCGGAGAGGCATTGAAGAAACCCTCGGCATTAAAGCATACGATATTTATGGTCTTACAGAAACCTCAGGTCCGGGCGTTTCCTTCGAGTGTTCTGAACAAACAGGAATGCATATTAACGAAGACCACTTCCTTGCAGAAATTATTGACCCCGATACAGGCGAAGTGCTTCCCGAAGGCTCAAAAGGCGAGCTTGTTTTCACATCCCTTGATAAAGAAGCATTCCCACTTATCCGTTATCGTACAAGAGACATTTGCGTGCTTTCACGAAAAAAATGTTCCTGCGGTCGTACACTCATTAAAATGGCAAAACCTATGGGTAGAACAGACGACATGCTTATTATACGTGGCGTAAACGTATTCCCAAGCCAAATAGAAACGGTTCTCCTTAACGAAGGTTATCAACCTAACTATCAAATAGTTGTTGATAGAGTAAACAACACAGACACTTTTGACGTAAACGTAGAAATGACAGCCGAAATGTTTACAGACAAAGTAAGTGAGATTATCGCCATGGAAAAAGCCCTTGCCAACTCCATGAAGATAATGCTTGGCATAAACCCTGCAGTTCACCTTGTTGCGCCTAAGACTATTGCAAGAAGTGAAGGTAAAGCAGTTCGTGTTATTGATAAACGTAAATTGATTTAGTTTCAGAAAGGAGTTTTTGAAATGGCAATTAAACAACTTACAATATTTGTTGAAAACAAACAGGGTGCTATCGTTTCCATTACAGATACTTTAGCGAAGCACAATGTAAACATCCGTGCTCTTTCTATTGCTGAAACAGAGGATTTCGGAATCCTTCGTCTTATCGTAAACGATGAAGCAATAGCGGAAAAAACTCTTTCGGAAGAGGGGTATCTCATTAAAGTAACCGATGTCGTTGGAGTAAAGATCGGTGACGCACCCGGCAAGCTTTCTGCCGCTTTAGACGTTCTTGATAAGAACGGAATCAACCTTGAATACCTCTACGCTTTTATGGCTCGTACGGAGAAACACGCATATGTGGTACTTCGTGTTGAAAACAACTCTGCCGCAGAAGCTTCTCTTGAAGGCGCAGGCTTCCACCTTATTACAGAAGCTGACATAGCGAAGCTTTAAACTTGAAAATTGCAAAATAACCCCAACTTCTTGAAAAAAACTTATGCGGTAAGATTTTAATTTAATATTTTATGCCCCGATGCGGTTTTGTCACATCGGGGCGTTTTCGCTGATGTAAAAAATAGAAGTTATTAACAAGGTGAAATTTAATAGTGCTAAGGAAGCCTTCAAAGATTAACCTTATTTTAAAAAACATAAAAAATTTCCATACGGAGAAATAAATTCATATGAACAGAGAACGATTGGGAAGCCGCTTGGGCTTCATATTGCTCAGTGCCGGCTGTGCTATAGGAGTGGGAAATGTTTGGAAATTTCCATGGATGGCAGGTCAGTACGGCGGCGGAGCGTTTGTAGTCATATACCTTATATTCTTGGTAATATTTGGGTTGCCTATAATGACAATGGAGTTTTCTCTCGGTAGAGCAAGCCAGAGCAGCCCTGTAAAGTTATATCAAAAGCTTCAAAAGTCCGGGCAAAAATGGCATATACACGGCTATGCTACATTGGTAGCTAACGCACTTTTGATGATGTTTTATACATCTGTTTCGGGATGGATATTATATTATTTTGCGAAGTTCCTTTCGGGTGACATGACAGGTATTACAGCGGAAGCTTCAAAAAGCCTATTCTCTGAAATGCTTGGTAGTCCTGCAATTAATGTTGGATTTATGGCTATTGTTGTGGTTGTGGCTTTTGTAATTCTTTCATTTGGACTTCAAAACGGAGTTGAACGTGTCACGAAATATATGATGATCGTTCTACTTGGCTTGATGGTTGTGCTTGCTACACATAGCTTCACCCTCGACGGTGCAAAAGAAGGACTTACATTTTATCTGAAACCCGATCTTTCCAAAATAAACGGAAGTGTTATCGTAGGCGCGATGAATCAAGCGTTTTTTACATTGAGTTTGGGAATCGGCTCAATGGCAATATTCGGAAGTTATTTGGATAAAGAGCGTTCTCTTATGGGGGAATCTATAAATATTCTGATTCTTGATACATTTGTTGCTATTGTCGCGGGACTAATAATCTTTCCTGCTTGCTTTACATTCAATATAGAACCGTCATCAGGTCCGAGTCTTCTTTTTGAAGCCATGGCAAGCGTTTTTTATAATATGTCAGGTGGCAGATGGTGGGGCTCTCTGTTTTTCCTCTTTATGTTCTTTGCTGCTATGTCAACCGTCATTGCCGTTATGCAAAACATTCTCGCTTGCGTAAGGGAAATAACGGGTTGGGGAAGAATAAAAGGCTGTATAATTTGTGGAGTAGCTATGTTGATCCTTTCCGTTCCATGTGCGTTAGGATTTAACCTTTGGTCTGATTTTGTTCCTTTTAAAAGCGGTACATCGGTTTTGGATCTGGAAGATTTTATAGTATCAAATTGTTTCCTTCCTCTCGGAGCGCTATGCTATGTTCTATTTTGCGTAAGCAAAAAGGGGTGGGGGTATGATAATTTTATTGCAGAAGCCAACGCGGGAAAAGGACTCAAATTTAAAAAATGGATGCGTCCGTACGTTACATATGTTCTGCCATGCGTGATAGTTGCCATATTTTTTATTGGAATATTCCGGTTTGAATTTACTGATAATTTTA
Source organism: uncultured Oscillospiraceae bacterium (assembly GCA_964509125.1). Lineage (GTDB taxonomy): Bacteria > Bacillota > Clostridia > Oscillospirales > CAG-382 > SIG653. Next base: position 4,473 of record CAZDVZ010000018.1, read on the forward strand.
CAATTTGGGAATGGATCAAATCTCAATTTTGATCGTGTATTAAAAGAGCTGCCTTAAGTATTGCACATTACTTAAGACAGCTCTGTTGATTATTGAAAATTATTCAGCTTTCCAAAGGCTGTGAAGGTTGCAATAAGCGTAAACTGCAACAACTTCGTCACCTTCGCAAACAGAGAAACAAACTTCGGGTTTGTCACCGGGATGTAGAGGCTTTCTTTGGTTGCCGTATTTTGTTTCAAGAGACACCCATTCTATGTAATGTTCTTCAGTCATGGGATGTTCAACAGATCCAACCTTAACTTTCACTTTGTTTCCTTCAACGGTAAATACAGGAATGTGTTTTTCCAATGATGCTTCCGTTGTTCCGGGAATTATCTCCTTCATTTTTTGTCCGCAACACATAAAAGGTACACCACTGTCTTTTACGATTGCAATAATGTTTCCGCAATGTTCGCAAATAAAAAATCTTTGTTTCATATTAAATTCTCCCTTTCGTTTTTTTTTAAGTATAATTTATATATACTATTTTTTCTGTAACTATGTCACAAAATATGAAATTTTAAAAAATGTTTTCTGCCTCATTTCATTAATTGACAAAAATAGCAAAAAACCATTTTAATTAAAATAGCCAAGCTTTAAAAGTTTGTCACGTTTCTGATGGTAGAGCTTCCTTTTTCAAGTGAAATGCTTCCCGTGCGGCATATCTCCAATATGGTATAGTCTTTGAGAAGGTTAATAAAATCGTCAATTTTCCTACTGTCTCCGGTTAGCTGAAACATAATGGAATCTTTAGAATAATCTACGGTTAAGGCTCCAAATGCTTCTGCACCTGTTTGAATCTCATGCCGTGTTTCGACTTCGTTTTTCATTTTAATGAGCAACAGTTCACAGCTTACGCTGTTGTCCCCGTTAAGTTCAATTACCGAGTGAACGTCTGGCAACTTGTAAAGTTGGTTTATAAGTTGTTGCTTGTTGTTTTCTTCACCGCCGAAAACAACGGTTATTCTTGAAAGTTCTTTTGATTCTGTCTCGCTTACAGTAAGTGCGTTTATATTAAATTGTCTTCTTCTAAACATACTTGTAACACGGTTTAAAACACCAAATTGGTTGCTAACAAGTACGGCTACAGTATATCTGTTCATATCATTCACCCAATTTTACAATAATATCATCCATACTTCCTCCCGGAGGGAGCATGGGGAGTACGAATTCATCTTTCTCTATGGCGCAATCAATTACAAAGGGCAGTTTTGTTTCAATTCCTTTTTTTATGGCACCTTCAAGGGAAGGAAGATCAAAAACTCTTTCACCGCTTCCGCCAAATGCTTTTGATACCGCAACAAAATCGGTTTGCCTGTCAAGCACGGTGTGAGAGTAGTGTTTTTCGAAAAATAATGTTTGCCATTGTCGTACCATCCCCAAAACGCCGTTATTCATAATGATAACGAGAAGGGGTACTTTTTCACTTACCGCTGTTGCAAGCTCGTTAAGACTCATGCCAAAGCTTCCGTCTCCGGTAATTAAAACAACCTGTTCTTTTGTTCCGAAATATGCACCGATGGATGCACCCATGCCAAACCCCATTGTTCCAAGTCCGCCGCTGGAAATGAAAGTTCTTTCTTTTTTAAGGTTTATGTTTTGTGCTGCCCACATTTGGTGCTGTCCTACATCTGTAACAACAGGGGTGCTCTCTTTTAAAAATTTATTCAGTGTTAAAAGCACATTTCGGGGTGTAACCCCTTTTCTTTTGTCGAGAAAAGATTCTTCTTTTTCCCTAAGCTCTTTTATTTTGCTTTGCCATAGGGGTTTGTCGCTTCTCTCAATAAGCGGTAAAAGCTTTTTAAGTGTCAATTTAAGGTCTGCACGAAGGGCACAAACAGCATCAACATTTTTGGAAAGCTCAGATCCGTCAATATCAATGTGAACAATATCTGTTCCCGGTGCAAATTTAAGCCTGTTACCTGTGGCTCTGTCATTAAATCTAACACCCAAAGCAATTATGCAGTCTGATTTTGACATAGAGATCGTTGAGGCATAATGTCCGTGCATCCCTTGCATTCCCAAAAAACGGGGATGGTCTGTTGGTAAAACAGAAAGCCCCATCATTGAACATCCAATGGGCGCATCGATTTTGTCTGCGAGAGAAAGCATTTCTTCTTTTGCATCTGAGGATAAAACACCACCGCCAAAGTATATGAAAGGTCTTTTTGAACTGTTGATTTTTTTCGCTGCTTGCGCAATTCTAATATCTTTTGCCGCAAATTTTTCGTCACTTTTCAAATTTTCAGTAGGTGAATATTCACACATGGATACTTGAACATCCTTGGGCACGTCCACGAGAACGGGTCCCGGACGCCCTGATCTTGCAAGTCTGAACGCGTTTCTCAACGTATCTGCTAAATCGTTAATGTTACCAACAAAGTAATTGTGTTTTGTAATGGGAAGAGTGATACCTGTGATATCGATCTCCTGAAAGCTATCTGTTCCTATTTGAGATGTTGGCACGTTGCCGCATATAGCAACCATGGGGACGGAATCTAAATATGCCGTTGCAATTCCTGTAACAAGGTTAGTTGCACCGGGACCCGATGTGGAAATAACAACGCCAACCTTTCCTGTCGATCTTGCATATCCGTCAGCGGCGTGTACGGCGCCTTGCTCGTGCGCGGTCAAAACGTGTTTGATCTCGCTTTGATATTTATACAGAGAATCATATACATTAATTATCTGTCCGCCAGGATATCCAAAAACAACATCGCAGCCTTGTTCAATTAAAACTTTTATGATAATGTCAGCCCCTGAAATTAGCATTTGTTGCTCCTTTTTTGTGAAAATATAACCGTCTCATAACGAGACGGTTAAATCAGATCCTTTTTTCACTGCGGACAAACAGTTGCGTCTCCGTAGTTTTGAATTTATACGATTTTAACATCAATTTACAGTTTTGTCAATAGTTAAAAGGGGATTTAAAAAAATCTGTTGACATTTTATTTGGAAACGATTATACTGTAACAATGATAATAGATCAAAGGGATATTATGTCAAATATTTTTTCCTTTGTATAGCATCCTAAATTTTTGAGCACGCGGGCGGCATATATTTCAAAGGAAGTGTGATCCGCAAGTCGGAATATGGCGGCGTAAAGATCTACAAAAATTGTTTTGTTCTCCGTTAAAACACCCATGGACAAAAACCTTAAAAGAGCGTAGATGCTGCAGAGTGAAACAAATTCGTTCCAAAGGGTAACAGGTCTGTCTTGAAAAGGAAATTGCTGGAAAAACATATGGTTTACAAGCATTTTTTCAAAATATATTTCCCATTTTGGAAATGCATTTTCAAATTCGGATTTAAAAGAAATATATTTGTACAACGCTTCTTCTTTTTCGCCAAAGCGGGAAAGCGCTTTTTCACCAAAATTTTTAACGCTGTCACTCCGACTGTCTATTTTAGATATAAGCTCTTCCATTACATTAATTCCAAAGCTTATATGTTCTTCGTTGGGGCAAAATGAAAAGCTGTCGTTTTCCTGCGTGGAAAGCAAATTTTTAAGGGAGGCTTCATCTTTTCTGCTTATTATATCTTCCAATTTGTGCATGGATTTTCCAAGATGAACAATTCTCGTTTTCAAGTCAAAACGGCGGTTTTCTAAAATTGAGATTAGCCATAGTCTTATTTCTGTTTCCATGCCCATTGTTCCGTAAGAAACGGCTCGTTTTCCCATGGGAGGGATAATGATGTCGAGTTCTTCTCTGTTGAATAAGATAGGCTCATCATTTTCAAAAAGAAGCTCTAAAACGCTTTCGCAGCTGTTGGCGCATGAACATTCATTGCCGGGTTCTATTCTTACTCCCCGTGGATATAAACGGCAAACATCGGATAAAAAATCTTCTCCAACTTCTTTGTGAATGGCACATCTTCCGTCTTCAAGGCGCATTGGGCAGCTACCGTCGAAGCGAGGCTGAATTATCGCATAATGATCGGGAGTTGGATTTAATGAAAGTTTTACTCCCGTATCGATCTTTTTTCTCAATTCTTCGCAACACTCGCATGATGAAAGGCGAAAATAATCTTCAACAGAAAATGATATTGGCCAACCCTCGCAACAAGCGTGAAGGCAGTTTCCCATTTTGCAAGCGAACTTGTCATAATAATCCGGCACTAAAAAAACATTTTTCATATTTTGGCTCTTTTCTTTAGAATTTTTTGTATTTTAAAAATATAAAATTGATTTATTTCAAAAAGAAATTTTCTTGGCACTATGGGTCGGCTCTCTTTTGCTATACCACTTCGCTTTTTTTGTTTCAAGTACAAAAAGAAAAAAATTTTTATAATTTGTGTTAATTGAACATATATGGAGCGTTACATGAAAACAATAAAAGATAAACTGCTATCTCTAAAAGACGAAAAATACAAAAAATTTCAGTGCTCACTTATGCCCACCGTTGAGAAAGAAAAAGTGATAGGTGTAAGGACTCCTCAGTTGAAACGCTTGTGCAATGATGTTTGGAAAAGGGGAGAAGGAGAAAAATTTTTATTAACCTTGCCCCATGAATTTTACGAGGAAAACAATCTTCACGCTTTTCTTATTATGAAAATTAAAGATTTTCAAAGTTGCGTTTTGGAAGTTGAACGGTTTTTGCCGTTTATCGATAATTGGGCAACTTGTGACGCTTTGCGTCCCCCTTGTTTTAAAAACAACATTTCTTTGCTTCCTTACATTGACCATTGGATTGCGTCCGATCATGTTTATACTGTCCGTTTTGCAATAGAAATGCTCATGCTCCATTTTTCAGGTGATAATTTTAAGTTGGAATTTTTAGAAAAAGTTGGAAAAATTAAAAGTGATGAATATTACATAAACATGATGATTGCGTGGTATTTTGCCACGTTGCTTTGCTTTCGTTTTGATGAAACATATGAATATTTATGTAAAGGTGAGCTTTCTCCATGGGTACACAATAAAACTATACAAAAAGCTACGGAAAGTTTTAAAATTTCGGATGAACGGAAAAAAATATTGAGATCAATTAGAAAAGTGGAAAAATAAAAAAAGCGGGATGTGCAAGTTTTGCAATCCCGTTTTTACCTTGCGTGCCTTTTTTTAATTACAAAATAAACAGCAATGGAGCTTGTTGCGAATATAATTTGTATTATAAGAGAAATAATGAATTGTGGAGAGGAGATGTCTTTTATCCCCATTCCCATAAATGTAAAGCAAACAGTTGTTGGCATCATTCCCAAAAGTGATCCCCAAAAATATTTTTTAAAATCTGTTTCTTTAGCACCAAAATACATCCCTACAGGGTCACTCGGTAAAATTCTTATCATTCTTGTGAAAAAGACGGCAAACACCGTGTTGTTATTTTCCTTTTCTTTAAAAAAAGAAAGTCCTTCATGCTTTTTGCTTAGATTATCAACAATTTTCTTTCCTCCGCGTTTTCCCATGAAGTATGGTATTATTATCATTAATGCTGTTCCGAAAAGGTTTACCATCAGTGCAATTGGCAAAGGAAATATTAGGCCGCAAGCAGTGTACAGTATTCCGATGTAAATAAACATAACAAGGCTTTTTAATGCAAAAAGAAGCAACATTATGGGGATGGCAAAAAAGATGTTAATGTTGGATAAGTTTGAAATCTTATCGAGGGTCAGTTTTTCACGGTTGGCAAAAAGGATAAGAATAAATGCTATCCAAAGTAATGCCACGACAATTTTTTTAAATTTGTTTTCATCAGTTCTCATATCAAAAAATTAGGATAGTTTAGCTTCTAATATCTGTCTTACCTGATCTCCGATAAGGTTTGTTCGCTTGCCCTTCAGAGATTCTGCATTAATAACTTCTAAAACGTCAATGTGTACTTTTGTGCGTTTGAACGGATAATTTTGGGAAAGCGCATCTGTGTTTTCTATAGACACTACAGCAATGGGTACATTTGCTTTTTGCGCTATCATAAATACACCGTTGTGAAATGGTAACATTTCTTTATCTGAATTTCTTTTCCCTTCCGGGTAAACCCCTACGGAAATTTCTTTGTTCTTAAGCAATGCAGCCGCCTTTTTTATTGTTTCTATAGCACCAAATGGGTTTGTTCTGTCAATTGGCAAAAAGCAACATCTGTGAATGATCCTTCCAAAAATGGGAACGTGAAAGTTTTCGGGCTTTGAAATAAATGCTATGTTGTACTCTTTGAAAACATACCAAGACAAAATAGGGTCAAGATTTGAACGGTGGTTTGATACAAATAAATAATTTTGATTTTTTGAAAGCTTCTCTTTGCCTGAATAGTACACCTTTATTCTCAACACCTTAGCGGCAAGGGCGGTGGCTCCGTTGAGAATAGCACGGTAAAAACGGCTGTTTTCAGTATATTCTTTTTTTATGTCCACAAAAAGTGAACAGATTATATAAAAAACAAACCATAACGCAACCAAAGTTAAAATTACTAAAAAAACGTAAAGAATGCCCATTTTGGGAAAGCTCCTTTAAATATATATCCAATAAAATTAGAATTATACCATTTTTAAAGCGAATTCTATCAAACAAAAATAAACCGAAACTAAACAAAATATGATAATTAAGACTTCTTCAAAATCACGATAAATGATGTAGTTTCATTTTCGCTTTTTACAACGATTTTTCCTTCGTGCAGATCAATAACTTTTTTTACAATAGCAAGCCCGATCCCATTTCCGTAAGATGCGTGTGATCTGTCGGATTGGTAAAATTTACGAAAAATATTTTGTTTTTCTTCTTCGGGAATATAACTTCCCTTGTTTGTTACATTTATGGTTAAACTATCCTTTTTTTCTTCTATGCTTACAGAAACCGTAGAATTTGTAGGTGAAAACTTAATGGCGTTGTCAATGAGATTTATCCAAACTTGTTTTAACATTTCTTCGCAAGCGGAAATGTTATGTTCAGAAAAATCAAGATCAAAATCAATGTTTTTCTTTTCCCATTTGTTCTCCAAAAGCAAAACACAATGCCTTATCTGTTCTGAAATGTTAAATGTTTTTACGTTTGATAATATTGATTGATTTTCTATTTTGGTTAGATTTAAAACATTTGTTGCCATGTCAGAAAGACGCATGGATTCTTCTTCAATTATTGATATATATTCGTTTTGTTGTTCCTCTGTTAAATTTCCCCTTTTCAAAAGCTTTGCAAAACCGGCTATGGATACAATGGGCGTTTTAAATTCGTGAGAAAAGTTGTTTATAAAGTCTTGTCTGAACATTTCGGTTTTGTCAAGTTCTTCTGCCATTCTGTTAAAGCTGTTAATAACTTCCGCAAACGCGGGGACAGCGTTCATGTTTTTTCCAAAATGCATCCTCGCCTTAAAGTCTCCCGATGCTAAAGCGTTCATTTGAGAGATAATACGGTTAAACGGTTTAAGAGGAAATCTTAAAAGTAGCGTTGACATACCAAAACCAATAATAAGACTGATAAGCGACATCAGCCAAAGAACAGGAGTCACTTCAGTGGCTTCTCCGTCGTAGGTGGGTAGTGCTTCCAAAAATACAAGAAGATAAATTATTCCTATGGTAAGTGCTATAGCAATAAACAAGATAATAAAAATGGCGACGGAAAATAGTAAAGTGAGGGACAAACGGCTACGGGTCATATCCTTATTTTTCATTCTTTTTCACCGCCTTGTATCCAAGCCCTCTTACCGATTCAATTTGAAACTCATCCCAGTCTTCAAACCGTTTTCTGAGACGTCCGATGTGAACTGTTACCGTTTCCCAACCTGTATCGCTTTCTGCGCCCCAAATCTCATCCATAAGCTGTATTCTTGTGAAAATTTTGCCCGGGTAAGAAAGAAGCTTGTACAATAACAAAAATTCTTTTTGCGGAAGCTCTCTTACATCATCATTCTTTGAAACGGTGAAAGAATCATAGTCTAAAACAATATTGCCTATGGTTATCTTTCTTTCGCTTGCAATTTTTGCTCTGCGAAGAAGTGCTTTTATTCGTAAAATCATTTCAATCTCGTCGATTGGTTTTGTGATATAATCATCTGTTCCCACCAAGAACCCTTTTTGTTTATCTACGGGGAGCTGTCTCGCTGACACCATAAGGATCGGCATGGTGTTATTACTTTCCCTGAGTAATTTTGTGAATTCATATCCATCCATTTTAGGCATCATGATGTCAAGCACAACCAAGTCTATGTGTGCGGAGTCTAATAGCTCTAATGCGTCTTCTCCGTTTTCTGCGGTGAAAACTGTAAATTTTTCTTGTTCCAAAACTGTTTTTATAAGCTGTCTGGTGTTTTTGTCATCATCAACTACAAGTATATTGAACATAAATGACCTCACATATTTTTTTGTATTTTAAATTTATTAAATAAACCCAAAATAAACATTGTCAAGGCGAAAAAATGCTTTCTTTTTGCCAATTGACAAAGGAGATTTTTAGTGATATAATCTCCTGCGAATTTTTGAAGAACGAAGGTATGAAAATGATAATTCACTCTGTTTTATCTTTTGTCAAAAGAAATTTGGTTATGAGCATAGCCCTTGTTGCCGCTGTTGTTACGGCTTTTATAGTCCCGCCGGATGGGGAGTATTTAAGCTATTTTGACTTTAAGACTCTTACTTGCCTTTTTTGTGTTTTAGCTGTTGTTTGTGCTTTGAAAAATATCAATTTTTTCTATATGCTTGCTGAGCGCACCGTTCATTATTTCAAAACCGCAAAGCTGAGTGTTTTGGCTTTGGTTTACATAACCTTTATCGGTTCAATGTTTATTGCAAACGATATGGCGCTATTAACTTTTTTACCCTTGGGATATTTTGTTTTATCTTCAACGGGTATGGAAAAATATATGGCGTTTACTTTTGTTATGCAGAATATTGCGGCAAATCTGGGCGGTATGTTGACTCCTTTCGGAAACCCTCAAAATTTGTATCTGTATACCAAGTTCAATATACCTACGGGTGAGTTTGTGGAAATAATGCTTTTACCTTTCATTGTTTCTGTTGTACTCATAACTGTTTGTTGCGTTGTGTTTGTAAAAAACGAACCCTTGGAAATGGAGAAAAAAGAGATACATCTTCCACCGGCTAAAACAACTCTTTATTTAATCCTTTTCACCCTTGCAATAGCGATTGTTTTCAAGGGGATCTCGTATGTAATAGGCCTTGCTGTAATACCTGTAACTTTGCTTTTTGCGGACAGAAAGGCATTGAAGATGGTAGATTATTCGTTGCTTTTCACATTTGTTTTTTTCTTTGTTTTTGCGGGAAATATGGCAAGAATAGATGTTGTGCGCAACCTTATGTCTGCACTCCTTGAAAAAAGTACTCTTTTTTTTAGTGTGGTCTCATGTCAATTTATCAGTAACGTCCCATCGGCTATTTTACTTTCTCAGTTCACCGACGAATATTCACAACTTCTTATAGGTGTGAACGTAGGAGGAGTGGGCACTATAATTGCTTCTCTTGCAAGTCTTATTACCTTCAGCGAATATAAAAAGCATAATCCAAGTAAAATAAAAAATTATGTTAAAACTTTTTCTGTTTTTAACTTTGCGTTTCTTGTAGTATTAACCGGAGTGATGCTTTGGTGGGAGAATTAAAACCTCGCCCTTAATTCCACCACTTTTCCAATGACGGAAACGGGGAGAGATCTTATATCTTCCGCAGAAAAATATTTAGGCTTATAAACAGGGTTAAGGGGTTGTAAAATTATCCCCTTATCATCTTTTATAAGCTTTTTTATTGTTGCATCGTTATCTCCTATCATCGCAACAACAATATTTCCCGAATCGGCAGATGATTGCTTTTTAACAATAACCGTGTCGCCTTCCGTGAATCGAGGCTCCATAGAATCTCCTTTTACTATAAGTCCAAAATACTCACCACTGTTCATTAATTCATCGGCAATTTCCTCATAACCTATCACTTCTTCATATGCTGCGGAGGGGTTTCCTCCACGCACATAACCCAATACGGGTATCTTTCGTTTTGAGCTGGACTTTTTTTTGTCCTTTTCTCTGTGATAAAATTTTGTAAGGTGAGGGGGAACCCCATTTTCTTTTATAAAACAAATTTTCTCTTCTGTGGAATTTAAAGCGTCGTATCTATTTTCTGTTTCTTTGTCCCATTCTGTGATGGGCTGTACAATAACACCAATAGATTCACCGAAAATATCGGACAAAGCCCCCAAGGTTTCATACATTGGCAAGCTGCTTTCGTTTTCCCACATAGATACCGTTGTTCTGGAAACACCAAGTCGTTTTGCAAGGTCGTACTGACTGATGTTTGCGTTTTTTCTCAACCATTTTAAATATATCACTTTTTGCACCACCTTTTATTCCTAAATTTGACAATATGTTCTATAAAATACATTATAACGCCAAAATAATTGTCTGTCAAGGGGCAAAATTAAAATATTTCGTCAATTGTATTGACTTTTGCTGTGTGATATAGTATAATATGCTAAAAGAATTGACGCGTGTGCAGTCGCCCCGTGCAGAAATGTCAATTTACTTGTCGCAAGATGGAGTGGGGAGGTGTTATTATTGTTCAGGAAAAAGCGAGGGATAAATCTCAGTTACCCAATGCAAGGATTTATATGCTTTTCATGTCTTACATACGATGCTCAACCGAAAAATGTTAAGGAGAAGATTAAAAAGCTTTGCCAAAATGTGGGCGGAGCACATAGTGAAGCATTATTTGAATTTGTTACAACGGAAAAATCCGTAACGGAGATAAGTTTAAAATATTATATATCCGAAACACTTTTATACAACCTTCGAAAAAAATTTTACGAAGGCTGGAAATTTGAAGCAGAGTGAAAAAGTGCACGTTTCAAAAAGGCTTGAAACGTGCATTTGATTTTGTAAATGAGGTTGACAATATAGAAAAATATGATATAATGAACGCGTATAATGAAAAACGAGTCAGACGTGAAAAAAAGTTTATTTTCACATGACTTTGAGCTTAGTTTTTTGTGTGGTTTTGTGTATGTGTAAATTTAAAACAGTCAGGTATGTAGTTTTATTTTTTATGATTTTTTCTCTTGTCTCCTGCGGGGATGAAGCTTTAGTTTCTTCCGGAATAAATGGAGATATTTCTTGTCGAGAATCTTTTGCGGATGAAACTTCCGAGGAGGTGTCGTCGGAATTGAAAGAGGAAACTTCTGTTGTATTGTGCGAAAAAGGTGTGCAGTCGAAATTTTGCATAGTATATGGAAACGATGACAGATATGGGAAAAAAATAGCAAATTGGATATGCGAGTCGTTTGTTGAAAAGTGCGGAGTTGAACTTCCTGTTTTTTCTGACAAAGATAGCGGAACGAAAACCATGTACCAGATTGTTATTAATACGAAAAATAAGTTGGACTGTTTGTCAATTATGGAAACGCTGTCCGAATCACAGTATTCCATTAAAAATATAAAAAAAGCGGGCAGAAACATCGTTGTGCTTGCATACAACGGAAAATCCGCGGCTATGGCATGTTATGAAACTTTTGTGAATAACATGGAATGTGATGGCGAAAGCGTCAAAATACCGTGCGATCTGGATATAACCGAAACTTTTGATCTGTCTTCAAGCGGAATGATCTTGGAGACAGGGGTTTTTGATGGTAGAGATCCTTACGTTTTGTATGACAACGGAATGTATTATATGTATACTACCGGTTGGAAATGTTATACGTCAAAAACTCTTTACGGAGTTTGGCAAGGGCCCAAAAAAGTTGTGAATTTGCCTGCGGGACATGAGGCATCAAACGATTATTGGGCACCTGAGGTACATAAATACAATGGAGAATATTATATGTTTACAACGTACTATTCTTCAAAAACAGAAAACCGAGGTTGCACCATTCTGAAAGCTTCAACTCCGTTGGGACCTTTCGAGGAAATAACCAACGGACATATTACCCCCAATGACTGGTACGCCATTGACGGAACGCTTTATATAGATGAAACCGGACAGCCTTGGATGGTTTTTGTCCATGAGTGGACCAGTATGGAAGACAATATAGGAAGTTTTGCTGCGGCAAAGCTTTCAGAAGACTTTACTCACTTTATATCCGAACCCGTTGAGCTTTTCAAGGCAAATGATGCTTCGTGGTGTACATCAGGGGTTACGGATGGTTGTTTTATGTACACGTGCGCTGACGGCTCGTTGCTTATGCTTTGGTCAAGCTATAATTACGGAAATTATGTTTTGGCGGTGGCAAGAAGCGAAAGCGGGAACATAGAGGGACCGTGGGTGCAGGAAAACGATTTTCTGTACGGTTCAAGCACTTTGAGAAAATACGACGGCGGTCATGGAATGATCTTCACTACGTCTAAGGGCGAAATGTATTTGAGCCTTCATTCTCCAAATGAAGAGACAAAAGGTCAGAAAACCGAGGCGATTTTTATTCGTATAGAAGAACGCTTCGGAGACCTTGTTTGGAAATATGTGTCATAAATTAAAAAGAAACTGATCTGCAAATTTCTATTTTTTGAATGGAAAACGATAAATGTGGTTTTAATTTTTAAATGTAAATCTTTTCATAAACATACTCTGCCAAAATGCCTGCGGCAACTTCTACAATGTCGGCGCAAGGACGTTTTTTGTAGTACTCTTCCGTTCTTTGGGCAGGAATCCCGTCTGTGTTGTACGGCGTTCCGGAAAGAAGCTCTCTGCATATTATGCTTTTGTTTGTTTCCTTGAATTTCTCTGCGAGAGATCTTGTCTCTGCGTAAACACGTTTTTTGTCTTCTGCATCTGCGGGGGATGAATATCCAAAAAGAAGTCCTTCTGCCAAAAGCATACCGCTGACGGCGCCGCAAACTTCACGAAGTTGTCCCATGCCGCCCCCAAACGGTGATGACAGATTTAAAAGAGTTTTTTCTTCTAACTTTAAAATGTCGGCAAAAGCCAAAACTACAGATTGGGCACAATTAAACCCGTTTTTAAAATAATTTTTTGAAATGTTTTTTCTTTGAGCTATAAATTCTTCTTTCGTCATAACAAAAAAACCTTTACTTAAATTTATATATTATATTACGATAAGAGAAAAAATAAATCAAGGGATTTTTAGAAAATATTGATTTTTTTACCTATGCTGGGTATAATTTCAATGAATGCGGTAAAGGAGCGTTGATGAATGAAAAAAATTCTATTTATATTTACCGGCGGAACTATCGGAAGTACAGAAAAGGAAGGGTTTGTATGCAAAGATGAAGCGAAGCCCTACGTGCTGTTGGAAGGATATAAAACCCGTTTTGGGGAATTACCTCAGTATGATGTCGTTTCTCCTTATACCATCTTGAGTGAAAACCTTGATGGAAAGAATATTACACGTTTGATTTCGGTTTTAAAGGAAAGTCGGGGTTATGATGGTGTAATTATCACTCACGGTACAGATACTTTGCAATATACATCTGCGGCTTTGGGGTATGCTTTGGGAAATAACTGTGTTCCTACTTGTGTAGTATCTGCAAATTATCCTCTTGAAGATTGCCGTTCTAATGGTTTTGAAAATTTGCGCGGTGCAGTAAAATTTATTGAGACCGTAGGCGAGAGGGGAGTTTGGGTGTCGTATAAAAATACAGATGAGCCTTTGAAGATATACAGAGGAACAAGGCTCTTTTCTCATCTGCCTTTTTCCCATAGGCTTAACGGCGAATTTTATGGTTTTTTTAATGATGATGGATGTTTTGTAAAAAACCAAAATTATTTCGAGCATTCAGATGAAATGCCCCCTATAGATGTATCTCTATCGCCAAATGCCGTATCTGTTTTGAAGATTACACCATATCCCGGAATGGTTTATCCCGAAATTTCCGATAATGTAAAATATATTATTCACGAAACTTATCATTCGGGAACATTAAATACATCTTCAAAAAACGCTTTATCATTTTTCAATAAAATGAAAAATAAAGGGGTAAAGGTTTTTGTTACAGGAGTGGGAAACGATGCACCATATGAAAGCACAAAGCTCTTTGACGATTTTGGACTTTTACCTTTCCCCAACATTTCACCTGTTTCTGCTTTTATGAAAATTTGGATGCTTGAAAGTTCGAATAGAGATGTCCTTACCGCTTTTTTACCTTTAGGGGGAGATATTTAAACAAAAAACCTCACTTTTTTCTGAAAAAATAACAAATTAATCGCGCCTTTCGAGGCGAAAACGCGACTGTGTTCTCTTTTTAGAGTTCACAGTCTTTTTTTGTTTGATTCGCCGTGAAAAAAACGCAAAAAAAATTTGTAAATTCGTAAATTTCCTATTGACTTTTTTAACTCTTCCATGTATAATAAAATCACGGTGGCACTGGAGACAACCTTCGGAACACCAAAATGTCATGAAAGTGGAAATTTTGGTCCGAAAATTTAAAAAAACGAGGAAGGAGTGATCAAATGTTTTTAGGTACATACGAACATAGTGTGGACGCTAAGGGCAGAGTTTTTTTGCCGGTAAAGCTTACGTGCAATTTGGGCGAAAATTTCGTGGTCACTCGTACTCTTTATGATTGCGTAAGCGTATACAGAATGGAAGATTGGGAAAGGTACGTTGAAAAATTAGAAGCGCTTCCAAATTACAAATACGGAAATTTAAAAAGGCTTATTTATTCCCGAACACAAACAGCATCTCTTGACTCACAAGGACGTTTGCTCATTCCTGCAAAATTGAGAGAAGATCTTGGACTTAAAGGCGATGTAACCATTATCGGTAACAATACCAGCATTGAGCTTTGGGCAAAGGACGCTTGGGCGATTATGGAAAAGGAACTTGAAGAAAGTGCTAAGACAATTGAGTTTGGCGAAGGAGTTGACTTGTAATGGAGTTTTCCCATTATTCCGTAATGCTTCGTGAGACCGTTGAGGGAATGAATATAAAAAAAGGCGGCGTCTATGTAGATTGCACTTTTGGCGGCGGAGGACATAGTGCCTTGATCCTTTCCATGTTGGGAGAGGGGAAGCTGTACGGGTTTGATCGTGATGAAGATGCGATTGAAAACGCAAGATCCAAGTTTTCCGATGACCGTCTTGTGTTAATAAACGAAAATTTTGTAAATGTAGAAAGCGCTCTTGCGGAAAAAGGCGTTTTTAAAATAGACGGTGCAGTTATTGATCTGGGAATATCGTCGTACCAAGTAGATAATCCTCAACGAGGGTTTTCGTATAGGTTTGATGCCCCGCTTGATATGCGCATGGATAAAAGAGACAGTCTTACAGCATACGACGTTGTGAACGGATACGAAAAAAGTGAGCTTATCAGAGTTTTCAAAGAATACGGTGAGGAGCGTTTTTCATCTTTGTTTGCTTCGGCAATCGAAAAACAAAGAGAAATAAAGCCTGTGGAAACCACTCTTGAGCTTTGCGAACTGATAAAAAAGACAGCTCCGTGTAAAAAGCCTTCTGAAAAAATAGATTGTGTAAAACGAATCTTTCAAAGTATAAGAATTGAAGTTAATAACGAATTGAAAATAATTGACAAAACGCTTTCTACGCTTATGGAAATGATGGTAAGCGGTGGAAGATTGTCTGTGATCAGCTTTCACTCTCTTGAAGATAAGATAGTGAAAAGGGCATTTAAGCGGTTTGAAAATCCGTGTGAATGTGATTCACGCTATCCGTGTGTGTGCGGTAAAGCACCTGTAGGTAAAATGATTACTAAAAAACCCACCTTGCCATGCGAAAGTGAGCTTGCGGAAAACAACCGTTCTCACAGTGCTAAACTTAGAATATGTGAAAAGCTGTAAAGATATGAGAAAGGAAGAATAATGTCCGATACAAAAAAGAAAAAAAGCACCACTAAAAAAGACGTTGAAATGTCACTTTATGTAGAAGATAAAGCCCAAAAGGCGAAAAAAGGCGAAGCAAGCATTTCTCTTGTGCAAGATGGCGAAATGATAGAATGTGACAGAAATGTTCCGAAAGTCTTAAAGGTGTTTGGGAAAAAAGATGAAGTTGTAGTTATGAACCGCAAAAAAGTTAAAGGCTATGCTCCTGTAGTTTTTGCCATAATACTTTTTTCCGGACTTCTCTTCCTCAATATATACAATCAGATAAAACTTGACACTGTTGGAAATAACCTTGCGGAAATGAACAGACAGCTTTCTGATCTGGAGGCGGAAAAACAGCTTTATACTCAAAAGATTGCGCAAAAAGATAAAGAGGTGTTGGAACAAGCAAATGAGTATATTGAAAAGGAATTAGGCATGGTAAAGGCGGAACAAGAAGAAAACGGCGTTTATATAGAGCTTCAGCTTGATGACGAAACTTTAGTCGTTGAAAACGAAAGAGAAAAAAACGGATGGACGACTCTTCTTTCGGGCGTCGGAAGGTTTTTTAGCGATATATTTGGTTGATCTTCATATTATTCCCCTTTGAGAATATATATTATATAGCTCTCTCTTTTGAGAAAAGCCTTCCCCACGTTTGTGAAAAATAAAGTGGGGAAGTTTAATTATTAATATGGTGAAGTTATGAAAGAAGACAACGTAAAAAAAGAAAAGAATGACGCCGCTAACCAAGAAGACGAGTCTTTTGAAGAACAAAAGCGAGCTTTTGAAACAAAAAAAGAGGTATCAGATTCTGTCCACAAAAAAAACAGATTGTCGTCTGACATATCCCTTGAACGAAAAAACAAAAGTGAAAAAAAAGAAAGCCTAAACAAAAAGTTGTTTGGAAAGCCAAAGAGAGAACATACCCGTACATCTATGGACTTTAGAAAAAACGTGGTAATGTCTGTCATGATGGTAATTTTTGCTTTTCTTGTTGTTGTGCTTTATTCTTTAATGGTAATTGATGAAGATGGGCTTTCTCAAAAAGCCTCGGAACAGTATACAAGAGAGCTTACGCTTTCTGCGAAACGCGGAACAATTTACGACAGGAATATGAATGTTTTAGCCGTGGATTATACTGTATACACCGTTTTTATCTCTCCGCGGTCTATAGAGACAGAGACGCAGCTTGAGCTTATGACAGACTGTCTTGTGGAAGTTTTGGGCGTGGATCGTGAAAAGGTGAATGAACGCGCAGGCAAAACAAGCTCTGCATATCAGGTAATTGCAAAGGAAGTTGAAGAAGATAAAGCGTCAGAGCTGAGGGCTTACATGGCGAAAGTGCTTGCAAGAACAAGAAGCTATGAAAATCCAAACGGTATTAATCTGACAAATATAATAAGCCTTACAGAAGAAACCAAAAGATATTATCCTTATGGATCATTGGCTTCAAATATAATCGGGTTTGTAAGCGGCTCTTCTTCCTCAACTGACCTTGTCGGAGTATGTGGAGTGGAAGCGACATACGAAAGCATTTTAAAGGGGATTAATGGCAAGATAGTAAGGGCTGCCGACGGTCAAGGAGACGATATTGCCTATAAATATGAAACATATATAGAGGCTAAGGACGGTCAAAACTTAGTGCTTTCCATTGATATAACCATTCAGGCAATGCTTGAAAAATATTTGGAGGAAGCATATTACGATAACAATAAACCCACAAACGGAGTTGCGGGTGTTATAATGGATGTGAACACAGGTGAGGTGCTTGCTTCTGCAAAGTTTCCGTCCTATGATCTTAACGAGCCGAGAACGCTTAACGATATAGCGAAGGCAGAATTTGACGCTATGTCGTCAGGAGACAAAAAGTCATATCTTCTTGAAAAAATAACATTAGAAGAATATAATAAACTTTCGAGCGAAGAGATAGATTATTATGTAGAACTTAATATGTGCATGGAACAATGGAGCGACAAAGTTGTTATGGAAACTTATGAGCCGGGATCCACTTTTAAGATTGTGACGGCGGCTGTTGCTCTTGAAGAAGGAGTCGTTAATTTAAACGAATCTTTTACTTGCACATCGAGTCCTATTGTAATAGGTGGATGGCCAATCCATTGTCATAAAAGCGGAGGGCACGGTCATCAAACCTTTGCTCAAACATTGCAAAACTCATGTAACCCTGCATTTGTAACATGGGGACTTGGCATCGGAAAAGAAACATTTACAAGTTATTTTGAGGCTTTCGGATATACGGAAAAAACAGGCTCTGACTTGTATGCAGAGTCTAATACGGTATATTTCGGAAGCGTGGGTTCTCAGTTTGAGCAGACTGAGCTTGCTGTATATTCCTTCGGGCAGACGTTCAGAACAACCATGATACAGCAAATAAGAGGAGTTTCCACAGTTGCAAACGGAGGCACTTTGGTGACTCCCCATGTAGGAATTGGCACTTGCGACAGTGAAGGAAATATTACGGAAAAATTTGTTTTCGATTCTACCCTTCAAGTAATATCGGAAGATACATCTCAAACTCTTATTTCAATATTGGAAGAAGGCGCGACAATGGGTACTACTAAAAATGCCAGCGTTGCGGGATACTCTGTTGCGGCAAAAACAGGAACTTCTCAAAAACGAGATATTACCACCGAACAGCTTTATATTGGCTCTTGCGTTGCTTTCGCTCCTGCAGAAGATCCTCAAATTGCAATTTTGGTTGCCATTGACGAACCAAGGGGGCAAGATTATTTCGGCGGTGTAATTGCTGCTCCGGTTGTGTCCAAGGTTTTAACTGAAGTGCTTCCTTATATGAAAATACCGAGAAGTGATGACAGCGCTCCGGAAACCGTAAAAGTTGGAGATTACAGGGGAGAAAACATTGAAGAAGTAAAACAAAAAATTGAGTCGCTTGGGCTTTCTTGCCGTGTTATAGGAATGGGCAAAGAGGTTGTTGAGCAAATGCCGAGAATGGGGACTTCAATAACAACAGGCGGTACAATTATCCTTTATACGGACGAAACGGAAATTGAAACCGTGAGAGTGCCAAGCCTTTTGGGAAAAACGCCTGAAAGTGTAAACAGTATACTTTCTGCGTGCGGATTGAATATTTTGTTTACGGGCGCATATAACAGCGACGGAGAAGATCCACCTGTTGCCGTTTCTCAATCCATTAGCGAAGGAACTGTTGTATCAAAGGGAACTGTTATCGAAATCGAATTCTTTTATGAAGGTGTTGAAGGATGATATATACATTACAGGAAATTTTGAATCATACAAAGGGAAACGCGGATAAAGACTTTGACGGTAATATGGTTATAAAACAAATTCTTTCCGACAGCAGAAAGGTTGAAGGTGAGGGAGTGATGTTCGTTGCGCTTTCGGGCGATCGCTTTGACGGACATACATTTGTAAAAGAAATAACCAAATCCGGAAAAAATTGTGCAATTATTGAGAATGAAAAATATCTTTGTAAAAATACGGTTTTGGTTCCCGATGTAAGAAAGGCGCTCTTTGATTTTGCGAATACAAAAAGAGAAAGTGTTCTGTCAAATGTAAAATGTGTATCAGTGACAGGTAGTGTGGGAAAAACGTCCACAAAAGAATATGTAAATTGTGTGTTTTCGGAAAAATATAATACATACAAGTCACCCGGAAACCAAAACAGTTATACAGGCCTTCCCATGGTGATTCTTAATTGCCCTGAAAATGCAGAATATATGGTTTTGGAATTGGGAATGAGTAACCATGGAGAGATATCAACTCTTTCAAATTTAGTAAAACCCAACATAGGTATAGTTACAAATATAGGTTGGTCTCACAGCGAATATTTAGGCGGAAGAGAAAATATACTTAAAGAAAAGCTTGATATAACTTCGGGAATGAACGGCGGAATTCTTGTTGTGAATGATGATGACGATATGCTGAAAAAGCATATTAACACAAATTGCACCGTGATTCGCTGTTCAACGGAAAATAAAAATGCGGATTTTTACGGCGAAGATATAAAGATTATGGATGGTAAAACATATTTTACCGTAAATGGAAACAGGATGTTTGTAAATCAGGCAGGGGTCCATAATGCGAAAAACGCCCTACTTGCATATGCGGCAGGTATTGTTGCGGGAATTGATGAGAACAAAGTCTCCTATGGCCTTTCAAAGCTTCCCTCCGATGAAAGCCGAATTAAAACAAGGATGTGCAAAAACGGCGGATTGCTTATTGAAGATTGTTATAATGCCGCACCCGAATCTATGAAAGCGGCTCTTGACTATTTAAAAAGTCAAAAAGGTGTAAAAATTGCTGTGCTTGGCGATATGCTTGAACTTGGGGAATTTAGCCCCACTTTACATAAAGAGGTAGGGGAGTATGCGGCGGAATGCTGCGATATGCTTTTATGCTTTGGAAATTTCGCTGAGTATATTGCGGAAGGCGCCACCGAAAAAGGGCATAAAAATGTTACTGTGTTTAGTATTGATGAACGTGAAAAACTTGTTTCTAAAGTAAAACAATCTGTAACGAATGAAACTGCAATACTTTTCAAAGCAAGCAACAGGATGCGCTTTGGAGATGTGGTAACATCAGCAAACCTGTAATATTAAAATTAAAAAAATTGGAGTAAAAATGGATTTGACAGTAAAAGCGGTTTCGGCATTTGTGCTGTCTTTTGCCCTTACCGCACTTCTTTTAAAAATATTTATACCTATTTTAAGAAAAGCAAAATTAGGACAAAAAATTTTAGAAATCGGACCTTCATGGCATAAATGTAAAGAGGGCACTCCAACAATGGGTGGCTTGTTTTTCATCATTGGAATATTTGTTTCCGCTTCTATATTTCTTCTTCCAAAGGAATTAAAGGAAGGTGATTTTTCCCTTATAATTCATCTTTTGTTTGCCTTGTCTTATGGTCTTGTAGGGTTTGTAGATGATTATGTAAAGCTGTTTAAAAAGCAAAACCAAGGCCTAACCCCGTTGCAAAAGCTTGTGATACAAACAGTAGCAACGGTTGCATACCTTTTTGTCCTGACAAAGTTTGGATATATTGATACTACAGTAAACTTTTTTAATAATAAGCTTGAACTGGGTGTGTTTTTCTATCCAATATTTACCCTTGCAATAATGTACCTTGTAAACTGTGCAAATCTTACAGACGGCATAGACGGTCTTGCGGGGAGCGTGGCATCTGTCATTTTCCTGTTTTTTGCAATTTTGTCATTTAAAGGGGCGAAAGGGAATGAAACGCTTTTTGTACTTTCAGTTCTCTGCTTGGGTGCAATGCTTGCTTTCCTTGTCTTTAATTTTCATCCTGCAAAGGTTTTTATGGGAGATACAGGTTCTCAGTTTATAGGGGCACTTGTTGTAGCATTGTGTTTGTGGGTGAACGCAGGCGTTTGGTCTGTTGTAGTTTGTTTTATCTATCTTATAGAAGGTATTTCTGTCATAATTCAGGTAATATCTTATAAGCTAACAAAAAAGAGAGTCTTTAAAATGGCTCCCATTCATCACCATTATGAAAAAAGCGGCTGGAGCGAGGTTAAAATAGTATTTATGTTTTCAACCGTAACCGCCCTGTTTTGCGCTTTGACATATTGGCTGTTTACACTTTAGGAGAGAAAATGTCTGATAAAATCACTAAAAGTGAACAAAAGAATATAAAACTCAAAAAAACTTCCACCGCCGTAAAAGGTGAGCTGACTATTGCTGAGCCTGTCGCTTCAGAGAAGGTGGTAAGAATAATTGGCGGCATTGATAAGCCATTTATGATACTTGTTCTCATCCTTGTTGGTTTTGGAGTTATAGCTGTTGCGAGCGCAAGCTATTCTTATGCGGAAATGACCCAGGGCGACGCATATTACTTTACAAAAAAGCACGTTTTTTATGTTGCTTTAGGTTTGGGAATAATGTTTTTGCTGTCAAATGTGGATTACAGGTTTTGTAAAAAGTTTAGCGTGCCCATTTGGATAATTTCACTTCTCATGTGCCTTGCGGTTTGGACTCCGTTGGGACATTCCAGCGGCGGGGCAAGACGTTGGATAAACTTGGGATTTATTACATTTCAGCCTTCTGAGGTGTTGAAATTTGGCGTTATCGTGGTTTGCGCCTCGTTTGCCGCCAATGCGAAGGAAAAAATAAAGGGCATAAAATGTTTGCTGTTTTATATCCTTGTTGTAGGGTTAAGCGCGGGCGTACTTGTAGTTCAACCTCACCTTTCTTGCACAATAATCGTTTGTCTTCTTGTTTTTTGCATGATGATAATGGGTGGTGTAAGATGGGTCTACACTTTGTCGGGAGCCGGTGTAATCGGAGTTGCGGGCTTTACATTTATAAAAATGTTTTCACACGCAAGCGCAAGACTTGCTGTTTGGTATAATCCGTTCGATCCCCTGTATTTTAAAAATGACGGTTGGCAACCTGCGCAGTCTCTTTTTGCAATAGCGTCCGGTGGACTTTGGGGTGTAGGTCTTGGTCAAAGCAATCAAAAAGATGGCTATATTCCCGAACCACAAAACGATTATATTTTTTCCGTCATCTGCGAAGAACTTGGATTTTTTGGCGCAGTTGCGATAATGGCTCTTTTCGCCGCATTGATCTGGAGAGGTATGTATATTGCAAAAAAAGCACCTACGGTTTTTTCCGGTCTCCTCGTTGCGGGAGTTATTTCGCAAATTGGTATACAAACACTTTTAAATATAGCGGTAGTTACAAATACATTGCCAAGTACGGGTATAAGCTTGCCTTTCTTAAGCTCGGGGGGGACATCCCTCGTAATTCTCCTTGCACAGATAGGCATAGTTTTGTCTGTATCGAGGCAAACAATAGTTGAACAGGGGTGAGACTGTGAATAAGTCAGATAAAAGAATAAGGGTTGTGCTCTCCTGCGGAGGAACGGGAGGACATATATATCCTGCAATATCTATTGCAGATTGCATTAAAAGTAAATACCACAATGCGGAAATACTGTTTGTCGGTAGCAAACGAGGAATGGAACAAAAATTGGTGTCTTCAGCGGGATATAAAATTGAAACCATCGATATCAGCGGATTTACCAGAAAAATTACATTTTCAAACATAAAAACAGCATTTAAGGCAATGACAAGTGTGGGAAAAGCTAAAAAGCTGATTTCAAAATTTGTTCCCGATGTTATAATAGGAACAGGTGGATACGCAAGCTGGGCGGCGGTCAGAGCGGGAGAAAAAATGGATATTCCTACTCTTATCCATGAGCAAAATGCATATCCCGGTATTACAACAAAAAAACTTTCAAAATCCGCCGATAAAGTTTGTATCAGCTTTGAGGAAAGCAAAAAATATTTTGAAAAAATAAAAGGGGAAATGATACTTACGGGTAATCCGGTTTCTCCTAAACTTTATGACTATGAGTATAAATTAAATCGAGCAGAGATGGGTATATCATCGGATAAAGTATTTGTTCTTTCCTTTGGTGGAAGCCTTGGCGCTGCTTGTATAAATGACAATGTTTTGAATACCGTTGAAGATCTTCTAAAGATAAATCCGAATTTGGTCTACCGCCATGTTTCGGGTAAACGCGATTATGAACGCTGCAAAGCTATGGCAGAAGAAAAAAAGTTGGATAGGTATAAAAATTTTGAACTTTACGAATATATGTATGATCTTCCCAGGCAAATGGCGGCGGCAGATGTTGTGATATCACGTGCAGGTGCAATAACAATTACAGAGGGTGCTTTTTTGGGAAAAGCAATGATATTGATACCATCACCCAATGTTGCCGAAAATCACCAGTATAAAAACGCCGCTGTTCTTGAAAACGCATCTGCGGCAATTATGATAGAGGAAAAAGAACTTAACTCGTTGAAGTTTTTTTCCGTCGTAAACGGTTTGATCGGAGATGGGGAAAAAAGAAAGAAACTTTCTGAAAATATAAAACAGTTTGCTTCGGGAGAAGCGGTGGAACGTATTGTAACGGAGGCACTCTCCTTAATAAAATAGGAAAAAAGTCTGATTGAAGGTTTAAAATATGGATGATGCTCAGTATTATGATAAAGTAAATGAAACTCATCAGATAGAAAGCACGCGCCAGCGAAAGCTGAGAAAAAGAAATATCAGCTATATTGTTCTTGTGTTTTTGATTTTAGTTTCGTTTTTTTATCTATGTTACAGATACCTTTTTAAAATAAACTCAATTGAATATATAGGATTGGAATATTATACCGCTGAGGAGCTTTCAGAGGCTTTTGGAGTAAAAGAAGGTGACAGACTTTTTGTTTATTCAAAAAAAGAAAAAGAGACGCTTCTTTTGGAAAAATTCCCATATCTTTCGGAGTGCGAGATAAAAAGAACAGTGCCGGATAAGATAACAGTTACGGTTAAAGAACGTGAAAGCATAATGTATACGTATGTTTCGCAAAAATACGTGGTGTTTGATAAAGATATGGTTGTTGTGGAACTGCGTGAAAATACGCCTGAAGGACTTTTGAAGGTTGAGTTTAAAGACGGAATGCTTTTAAAATGTATCTTGGGACAAGAGATAGTTTTTGACGATGAAAAAACAGGCGTTGCAATTTACAAAGTTTATCAATCTCTTTCATCATCGGAACATTTCGAAAAAGTGCTGTGCTTAAATGTGAAAAGCAGGTTCGACTTTTATCTCAATTATGCGGACAAATATGACGTGTATCTGGGCGATAGCAACGATTGCGATTCAAAGTTGTTATTTTTGGGAGGAATTATAAAAAAGCTTTATGAAGAAGATTCGGGAAAGATAGATATTTCTGATTATAAAAAAGGATCGTTTATTGATTATTCAAAGTAAAAATTTGCATATTGATGCCCCTAAACAACGGATGTTGGTTGTAAATTGAGAAAAAAACAGAAAAAAATTCTAAAAAAATATAAAAAAAACAAAAAAAGCTATTGCAATTATTGATCAAACATATTATAATATCAATATAAGTAAAATTAGGAAGTACAATCGGAGGAAAGTTTAAATGGATAAATCTTATATCAATCAACCCCCTGTTTTAATTAAAGTTATCGGTGTTGGCGGCGGCGGCGGAAATGCTGTTAACAGAATGATCAGCACTTCTGCGGGTTCTTCTGTTTCTGCGCAAAAGAACGACGCATTTGCCAGCGTTGAATACATTAATATTAATACAGATCTTGCTATTCTTCAAAAATCTGTTGCACCCATAAAGATCTCCATCGGTGAACGTATCACTAAGGGTAGGGGCGCAGGTGCAAATCCCGAATTGGGCGAAAAAGCAGCCGATGAATCTATCGAAGCTATTACAGACGCTATTAAAGGCGCGGACATGGTTTTCATTACTGCAGGTATGGGCGGCGGAACAGGTACGGGAGCAGCTCCCATTGTTGCAAGAATAGCGAAACAGCTTGAAATACTTACAGTTGCCGTTGTTACAAAACCTTTTAAATTTGAAGGTGCAAGAAGAATGGCTCAGGCTGAAGCGGGTATTGAAAAGCTCCGTGAGTATGTGGATTCTCTTATCGTTATTCCTAACGAGCGTCTTAAAATGCTTACAGATAAAAAAATCACTCTTCTCAATGCTTTCCAAGAAGCTGACGATGTTTTGAAAAAAGGCGTGCAAAGTATTTGTGACCTTATTTTGGTTGATGCAGAAATCAACCTTGACTTTGCAGACGTACAAACTGTAATGCGCGGCGCAGGACTTGCACATATGGGCGTTGGCTCGGCCAAGGGCAAAGACAAAGCGGAACAAGCTGCAAAACTTGCGATGTCTTCACCATTGTTGGAAACAAATATCAGCGGCGCAAAGGGTATTATCGTAAATATTACTGCTTCTCCAGACGTTGGTCTTGATGAGGTTGATCAGGCTGTCGAGATGATTACAAACGAAGCACAGGCAGATGCTCAGATCATCTTTGGTGCTGCATTTGATCCTACATTGGAAGATGAAATGAAGGTTACACTTGTTGCTACAGGCTTTGATGTTAATAAGAGAACATCCGATTACAGAAGACCTGTTTATACAGCACCCGTTTCCACACCTGTTGCCAGCGAACCTGCAAGCGAGCCTTCCACGTCTTCCGCTTCTAATAACAACGACAGCGGCGATGTAGATTTCTTCGACATCATTAACAGAAGATCATAATATAAATCACCGAACATAAAATTAGGTTGTCATATTAAACGGTATGAATTAAATATTCCGCAAAGCTGTGTGTCCCCACACAGCTTTGCGGGGGTTTGTTTTGATATGTAAATGTGCCAAGCGTTCGGCAAATAATTTGTACCCGCCGTTTTAAAAGGTGGGTTTTTCCTTTAAAAGAGGATGTTATTAATAGTATTGGATTTGAAAATATGAAGAAAAACTTTTTAGTATATTCACTTTTTTTGATTTTTATAGTTTTGTCTTTGGTTTCATGCGACAGCGGGGTTACTGCGGACGATTTTAAGTATACTGTGGATGACAATAATGTTGAGATTGAAAAATACATTGGCGATGAGACAGTCGTTCAGATTCCCGATACGTTTTTCGGAAAGACAGATATCCATATTTCCAAAAATGCTTTCATTTCGTGTAAAGATGTTACCAAAGTTATTATATCAGAAAATGTTGTTGAAATTGACGGAAATCCTTTTCGTGACTGTATGTCACTTGAAGAAATTGAAGTAGAAGCCGGCAATAAAAATTTCATGTCCAAAGACGGTTGTCTTTACACTGCTGACGGTAAAGTGCTTATATGCTGTCCAAGGAAAAACGGCTTAACCAATTTGGATCTTTCCGACGGCGTCGTAACTGTAAGGGATTACGCTGTTGAGAAAAACGAAACAATAAAAACTGTTGAGCTTTCTTCCGTTGAATCTTTGGGGGTACGGTCTTTTGCAGGTATGGCTTCCCTTGAGCAAATTAATTTTTCCGAAGGGCTGAAGACAATAAATAGCTATGCATTTGCAGACAATGAAAACCTTTTGGAGGTTGATCTTCCCCAAAGTATAAAAACATTCGGAAGCTATGTTTTTCAAAACTGTTTGTCACTAAAGCGAGCCTCTTTTAAAGGTAATGGTGTTTTGATAAGTGAGGGAACATTTTTTAACTGTACATCTCTTGAAAGCTTTCCTTCGGGAAACATAAAAACCGTTAAAAATAATGCTTTTAAAAACTGTGATTCATTAACAGAAATAGTTTTTCCCGAAACTATTTCAACGGTGGGAGATAACTGCTTTGATGGTTGTGATTCTATTGTGAGTGTGAATATGCCCAAGGCAGAATGGGGAGAGTATGTTTTTGCAAACTGCACATCACTTAAAAATGTAACAATAGAAGCTTCCGACGGACAAATACCTTTATATGCATTTTTTGGATGCTCCTCTCTGGAAAATGTAAATATAGGAGCTTCCATAGAAGAGATTGGCTCATACGCCTTTGCATATTGTTCGTTTGAAAGCATCACTATACCTGATTCAATAACAAAAATCGGCGGTAGCGCATTTGTAAATTGCTCCAAGTTGAAATCTATTCAGATTCCCGATTCTGTAAATTCCATAGGATCGTATATTTTCAGCGATTGCGGCTCTCTTGAGAGTGTGAAACTTTCTGCGAACATTAAGACGATTCCCGACTATGCTTTTTGTCGTTGCGTTATTTTGACCCAAATCGAAATACCTCAAAATGTTGAAAAAATCTCTAAATATGCTTTCTTTAGTTGTAGACGTCTCCCCGCACTTGAGTTTCCCGAAACACTTAAGTCTATTGGAGAATGTGCGTTTGCATACTGCGATAAATTTACAAATGCAAATATACCCCACGGAGTGACAACTATAGAAAAAGAAGCGTTTGCATATTCAACAGGACTTTCAACTGCCACTCTTCCCGAAAGTTTAACAACTATAGGTGAGAATATTTTTAAAGACAGTACATCGCTTTCAACCGTCTATACCGTAAAAGGATCAAACGCAAACATATGGTTAACCAAAAACAGCGGCTCTTTTGAAGTTAAATTTGTAAATTGATGGAAAAATCCAATTGGTAAAAATATATTTTTCATATTGAGAGTTAGAATTGTTTTTTTGCAAAATATAAAAGTAAGCTTTATAAAAAAACAAATTTTTAAACTATATTTTTCCCAATAATTTCATTTAAACAATGAGGAAATATTTATGTCTACGGCTACAAGAAATTTTATAATAACTTTTGCACTTTCCGTTGCATTGTTTGTGGTAGTTGCAAGCGGTGCATTAAACATTTTTGAAAACATAATAAACAGTGAAACGGAAGTATCTCAAACCGATATGGATTATTCGTACTATGATGATCCTTATAAGTATTACGAAGGAGAAAGCGATTCTTCAGAGGAAACACCTACAGAAATCGCTCAAAAAAAATCATATATCATATTTTATGAAGACGATAAAGAAGAACTTGTGGGCGCGAAATTTATATGTATAAGCGAAGAAAAAAACAGGCTTGTCCATGAGGAAATTCCCGTTAACAGTAGCATAATGGTTAATAATCGAGCAAAAACCATAAAAGAAACATACACCTCCAACGGCAAAGAATATCTTTGCAGTAAGCTTGAGTATGTTTTAGGTGTTCCTGTGGAAGGATATATGGTTTTTGATCCCAAATCCATAGAAAAACTTATAGTGGATTCGAAAATATGCGTTGATCATAAAATTACTGTGAATTGTACTCTTCCTTATGAAGTTCGATACGAAGATCCGGGGATGAAAGAATTTAACGAGCTGAATCCGGACGAAAAAGTGTACATCACGCTTAGTGGCAATATTGTTGTAACAGAGGCAAATGTTACTTATCTTTTTGATAACGTGCCGGATGATACGGAAAATGAAAAAGCAGTATCTCAAATGTTTGTGCAGATATACGATTCTGTGTATAAATCTGTATTTTCAAGCAAAACCATAAAGGCATCTTCAGGTGATATTAATTCGTTTTTTGGGCTTTTTGACGTATGTACAATAAACGTACAGGACTATTTAGTTCCGTTTCACGTGTATGACGGCACATATACGGTAATGAGCTTTCCATCTTTGAACGAATCCGACGAAAAAACATTGTCGTGGGAAAATCTTCCCGAGGAACTGAAAAACTTTTTTGAATAATATAAATTAATGTCTTAAATTTAGATGTCTTAAATTTAGAAAGGATATAATTCAGGTATAGATTCTGAATAAAAATCATGAAAACAGAAACAAAATGCATCAAAGCGGGTTATAAGCCCGAAAACGGCGCTCCAATGGCGTTGCCCATATATCAAAGCACAACATATTCATATGATACCGCCGAAGAGGTAGGAGCCCTTTTTGACCTTGCAAAGGATGGTCATATGTATTCGAGGATATCCAATCCAACCGTTGCTTGTGTTGAAGAAAAAATTGCATCACTTGAAGGGGGAGTGGGTGCTCTTTGTACATCATCCGGACAAATGGCATCAATGATGAGTATTCTCAATATAATGGAAGCGGGGGACCATTTCATTTCTTCTTCAAAAATATACGGTGGTACATTAAATCTTTTTATGGTAACTCTTAAGAGGCTTGGAATCGAATGTACACTTGTCGATCAAGAACTTTCTGAGGAGGAGCTTGATAAATTCTTTAAACCAAACACAAGAGCTGTTTTTGGAGAATCTTTGGCAAACCCTGCACTTTCTGTTTTAGATATAGAAAAATTTGCCAAAGTTGCACATAAACACGGAGTACCTCTAATTGTTGACAATACTTTCCCAACACCTGCACTTTGCCGTCCCATCGAATTTGGAGCCGATATTGTTATCCATTCCACGTCAAAGTATTTAGATGGTCACGCAATACAGGTGGGTGGTGTTATCGTTGATAGCGGTAACTTTGATTGGGCGAAAAACGGATATACCTGTCTTTCTACTCCGGACGAATCATACCATGGTGTGACATATACTGAAAAATTCGGAAAGAGTGCGTATATTGCCAAGGCAAGATTGCAGCTTACAAGGGATTTTGGAACATATCCTCCTGCATTTAGTGCGTTTTTGCTTGATCTTGGTATCCAGACTTTAAGTGTACGTATGAAGGAGCATTGCTCGAACGCCCTTAGGGTGGCAAAATTCCTTGAGGCTTCGCCAAAGGTTGAAAAAGTGTTTTATCCATTCCTTGAGTCTGACAAATACAACGAACTTGCAAAAAAATATTTTTCAGGTGGTTCAAGCGGTGTTGTTTCTTTCGTTTTAAACGGAGGTAGAGAAGCGGCAATGACCTTTATGAAATCACTTAAAATGGCGACAAACGCTGTTCACGTTGCGGCAGTAAATACAATGGTGCTTCATCCTGCGTCGGCAACACATAGACAGCTTACAGATGAACAACTTGTTGGTGCAGGAGTTGCCCCCGGTCTTATCAGATTTTCCGTTGGTATTGAGCATATCGATGATATTTTGGAAGATATTAAGGGCGCGCTTGAAAAATGCGAATAACAGTTATATATTGCGGTGACGGTGGAACAGAATACTTTAACACTGCGTGTAAAGAATATGAAAAGCGCATATCCGCTTTTGCTGAGGTCGAAAGTGTAAAGATCCGTCCGGAGACGTTGGATGAAAATAAAGCTTTGCCTCAAAGTGTAATTGATAAAGCCTTGGATGTTGAAGGCGAAAAGATAATTTCTGCCATTCCTAAAGGTGCTTTTAAAATCGCTCTTTGCATTGAGGGAAAACAAATCTCATCCGAGTCACTGTCAAAATTAGTTGATGAAAAAAGGGAAATTGGATATTCTTCTTTTGCTTTCATCATTGGCTCAAGCTTTGGACTTTCACAAAAAGTAAAGAAAATTTGCGACTATAAACTATCAATGTCTCCAATGACTTTTCCCCATCAGCTTGCGCGTGTTATGCTTTTGGAGCAGATATATAGGGGATTTACCATATCGGCGGGAAAACGATACCATAAATAAAAACGTATATTTCCAAAAAAAAATATTGTAAAAAACCCTTGAAAAATGTTTCATATTGTGATATTATATGAGTGTAGATTTGACCCTATAAAACATAACACTTACGGAGGAATTACTTATGGCATACGCAATTGACAAAAATACCTGCATCGGATGCGGTACATGTGAGGGTGAGTGCCCCGTTGGAGCAATTACTGTTGACACAGATGGAAAATATGTCATCAACGCAGACGAATGTCTTGGTTGTGGCGCATGTGCAGGCGTTTGCCCTGTAGATGCAATTAAAGAACAGTAATCAACTTGATTCTTAAAAGGCTGTTGTAACTTTTTAGTTGCAACAGTTTTTTTTATCACAAAAATTTGTTAATTTTGCAATAAAACTATTGAAATCTCACTTTAAATATTGTATAATATTAAACAAGAAAAGATACATGGATTCTGAAAGGAGGAACTGTTATGCCAAAAATGAATATCATGCCCTCAAAGATTACGGGTATTATTAAAGCCCCGCCGTCAAAATCAATTGCCCATAAAGCTTTGTTTTGTGCCGCACTTTCAGGCGGAGAATGTAGAATTTCAAACGCAGGGGTTAGTGATGACGTAAAGGCCACAATTTCGTGTCTTACTTCTCTGGGAGTTATAATCGAATATGACGGAAACGACTTGCTGGTAAACGGAAAAAATATTAACACCGGTAAGCATATTGATTTTCAATGCAAACAGAGCGGTGCTACTTTAAGGTTTGCCGTTCCTCTTGCTGCTGTTTTAGGTGTGGATGCCTCGTTTTACGGTACAGGTTGGCTTCCACAGCGTTCGGTTTCGGAGTTTTACACGCTTTTTCAAAATAGCGGCGTTGATGTTTATAAGTCCGGAAATGAGATCATTTCTGTGAGAGGAAAATTGAAATCTCAAATAATCAACGCACCTACGCATTCTTCTCCTCAATTTTTGTCGGGAATTATGATTGCACTTCCGTACCGTAATCAAAAATGCGAAATTTTGCTTTCTGATGAGGTTTCTTACAGAGAGTATATAAGTCCCGTTTCGTTTGTTCAAAAGGCGTTTGGCATCGATCCTGTGTCGGATATGAGTATAAAAAAGATAATTATTCCCGAAAAGACTTATACTGCCGGTGATTTTTCTGTTGAAGGTGACTACTCACTGTCTGCTCCATACCTAATTGCAGGTGCTCTGGGAGACGGTGTTACTGTAGATAATCTTTACTCTGCTTCAACTCAGACAGATAGGCGTATCATTAATATACTTTCCGATTTCGGGGCAAATGTAATACAAGCGGAAAATTTTGTTTCTGTTTCCAGAAACAGAACATCGCCCATTGATGTAGACTGTGCGGAGATTCCCCACCTTGTTCCCATGCTTGCGGTTTTGGCTTGCTTTGCTAAAGGAAAAAGCCGTCTTGAAAATTGCGGATCAACCTTTTACCGCGAAAGCGATAGACTGCATCAGGTATGTGACGCTCTTACTGCTCTTGGCGCTGATATTGAAGCGGTCGGTGACGATATTTATATTTTGGGAAATGGAGCTCTGGATGGCGGCGAAGCGTATGATTTTGGAGACCACAGAATCGCCATGGCTCTTTCTGTTGCCGCTGCATTTTCTAACGGTGAAAGTGTCATAGATTCAAATGATTCTGTGAAAAAATCTTATCCCGCATTTTTCAGCGATTTTACAAAGGTTGGTGGAAAGCGCCGCTTGCCTAAAAAAGAAACGTCTTACCACGACGATGAAGAGTATTTTTCTTTAAAGAATACCGTAGGAAGGATATATTTCGATTAGTTTTACAATTTAATATTACCATCAGATACATCGTGTTTTACTCGGTGTATCTTTTTTTCTAAAATTTTCCTGTTGACTTTTTTTGAAAATATGGTATAATCAAACTACAAACGAAACAACTTGTTTCTGTTGTGGAAAGGGGAGGCAATGGGAGGAATAAGAAAAAAAGATCCGCTTCTTATGAAAAAAATTGTTGAGTTTTCAGAAAATTATTATTTTGAATATCATGATTCTCCAACTATGAAAAAAATCGGAGAAGGGGTCGGTATCAGCAGAGGTACAGCTTACAAGTATCTTGTGGAAATGAATGAAAAAGGTATGTTGTTTTACGATGGGAAAAATATTATCACTCCTAATATGGAGAAGACAAATTATTCTGTAAGCCGTGTTCCTGTTTTGGGTAATATAGTGTGTGGCGAGCCTGAATATGCAGAAGAAAACTTTGAAGAATATGTAGCGTTGCCGCAGTCACTTTTTGGAAAAGGAGAATTTTTCATTTTAAAAACGCACGGTTCTTCAATGGTAGATGCAGGGATAGAAGAAGGAGACATGGTTGTTGTGAAAAAGCAAAGTACAGCGTCTCACGGTGACATTGTTGTGGCTCTTGTGGAAAATGAAACAACTCTGAAAACTCTTTGGATAAAGGACGGGAGAGTTATTCTTCATCCTGAAAACAAGGATATGGATGATATATATCCCACAGAATGTTATATTCAAGGTGTGGCAAAGCATATAATAAAATCTATTTAACGGTGTTATAATATGGAGAAACAATATTTGTGTATAGATCTAAAATCATTTTATGCATCGGTGGAATGTGTAGAGCGAGGTCTTGATCCGCTTAACACGAATCTTGTTGTTGCAGACGTGAGCAGAACCGAAAAAACCATATGCCTTGCCGTTACGCCTTCTTTAAAAAGTTTTGGAATTTCTGGCAGGGCAAGGCTTTTTGAAGTTGTTCAAAGGGTAAGAGAAATAAATTATCAAAGAAAGAAAAAAGCTCCATTCGGACGCTTTTCGGGAAGTTCTTTTGATTATAAAGAACTTTTGAAGGACCCCTCTTTGTCTTTGGATTATATAGCCGCGCCTCCTCGTATGTCACTTTATATGAAATATAGCACAAAAATATACGAGGAGGTGTATTTAAAATATGTATCTCCTGAGGACATACATGTTTATTCCATAGACGAGGTGTTTATTGATATTACGGCATATTTAAAATACGGCAAAATGTCGTCACGTGAAATGGCAATGAAGATCATAAAAGACATTTTGAGTATAACGGGGATTACTGCAACGGCGGGTATCGGCACAAATTTGTATCTTGCTAAGATAGCTATGGATATTACAGCTAAAAAGATATCTCCGGATGAAAATGGTGTTAGAATCGCTGTTCTTGATGAGATGTCATACAGAAAACAGCTTTGGAATCACCGTCCGCTTACTGACTTTTGGCGTGTTGGAAAGGGTTATTCTTCGAAATTGGAAGCTAACGGGATGTACACCATGGGTGATGTTGCAAGATGTTCTGTGGGAGGCCCATACGAAAAACATAATGAAGCTTTATTATACAAACTTTTTGGAGTGAATGCAGAGCTCCTGATAGATCACGCTTGGGGCTGGGAGCCTTGTACAATTTCTCAAATAAAAGCATATAAACCATCTTCAAACAGCATAAGTTCAGGTCAGGTGCTTTCTTATCCATATGATTTTTGTAAGGCAAGGATCATTGTGAAGGAAATGACAGATCTTTTGGTGTATGACTTGGTGGAAAAAGGTCTTGTTACAGATCAGATTGTACTCACCATAGGATACGACGCAGAAAATCTTTTAGATCCGGTGAAACGTGCGCGTTTTAAAGGCGAGGTGTCGGCAGATCATTATGGAAGGCTTGTTCCGAAACACGCTCACGGAACGGCAAATTTAGGAATGCATATGTCTTCAAGTAGAAAAATTTCAGAAGAAACTGTAAAGTTGTACGATACGATAACAAATAAAAATCTTTTAATCAGAAGAATCACTGTATGTGCAAACCATGTTATTTCCGAAAAAGATGTGGTAAAGTCATATGTGGCGCAACAGCTTGACTTGTTTACTGATTATGATGTTTTGAAACAAAAAGAGGAAAAAGAAAAGGCAGAGTTTGAGAAGGAAACCAGATTGCAAAAAGCCATTTTGAATGTAAAGAAAAAATATGGAAAAAACGCCATATTAAAAGGAATGAATTTTAAAGATGGTGCAACTGCGATTGAGCGAAATGCGCAAATAGGCGGTCATAAGGCGTGAGGTATAAATGGAGGATAAATATTTTGACATTATAAATATGCCCCACCATGTTTCAAAAAATCGTCTTCCAATGAGAGAAGAAGACAGAGCGGCACAATTTGCCCCATTCGCCGCTTTGACGGGATATGACGGAGCAATATGTGATGCGGGAAGAAAAACCGTGGAAAAAGCAGAGCTTTCGGAAGAAAGTATAGCCATTATAAATAGGCGGCTTAATATTGTGTCTCAATTTATTTATGAAATGCCAAGTGTAACTCTTACCTTCTTTGAAAATGACAACTTAAAATCGGGAGGAAATTACGTAAAGCTTAAAGGAAATATAATCAGGATCGATGAAGTTCAAAAGAAGATTTTTTTGTCAAATGGGATTTCAGTCTGCATAGAGGATATTTATAATATCGAGGGTGAATTTTTTGAAAATTTAGAAGAAAAAAATTAAATATCCGTAATTTTCTTGACTTTGATAGCATAAAGTATTAAAATACAGATTGAAAGGAAAATTTGAAGGAGTTTACTGTATGAAAATTGCAACACAAACGAGCTATTTAGGACAGCTTTTAGGTGATGTAGAAGCGATAAAGCTTCTTGCAAGGGTGGGATATGGCGGCATTGATTATTCTATGTTCTATATGAATGATATAAACTGCCCGCTTCATGGAAATGACTA
>CAZDVZ010000019.1:0-38869 GCA_964509125.1 uncultured Oscillospiraceae bacterium
AAAAACCGAAAATCATTCCCCAAAAATCAAAAAGTTTTCCCAAAAATGATTTTAAATATTGTTTGTGCTTATAAAAAAGTGTTGATTATACGGTGTTTTTCAAGTTTTCCGAGCTTTTGACAAATCCCCAAAAATACAGAAGTAAAAATATACTATGTTTTCGGGCAATACCCTTTATCACGAAAAAGGCAAAGCCATTTATCATTTCGGAAAAGGTTGAAAAATGTATATTTTCTCACCTTTTGTCTTGAAAAGTCCAAAAAATCCCTATTTTTTAGGGTTTTGCAAGGTTTTAAGCGTAAAAAAACGACCTCATAGAATTTCTTCTACAAGGTCGTAATTTTATTTTGTTTTGCCTATTGTGTTATAAGGCGGTTTGCCTTTTCACAAATGGGTTATTATTTCCCACTTTCCTTTATAGCGGCCTGTGCTGCGGCGAGGCGAGCGATGGGAACTCTGAAAGGCGAGCAAGAAACGTAGTCAAGTCCGATTTCATGACAAAATTCTACGGACATAGGATCGCCGCCATGTTCACCACAGATGCCACAATGCATTTTTGCATTTTCACCTTTACCCAAGGTAACAGCCATTTTCATGAGTTTGCCAACGCCTTTTTGGTCAAGCTTAGCAAACGGATCGTTTTCATAAATTTTTGCATCGTAATATGCGTCAAGGAATTTACCCGCATCATCGCGACTGAATCCAAAGGTCATCTGAGTAAGATCGTTTGTACCGAAGCAGAAGAAATCTGCTTCTTTTGCAATCTCATCAGCAGTAAGAGCTGCTCTGGGGATTTCGATCATCGTACCAACTTCGTATTTCATTTCAATGCCGGATGCTTTGATCTCTGCATCCGCAACATCAACAACGATGTCTTTTACATATTTATACTCTTTAATATCGCCAACAAGGGGAATCATAATTTCGGGGACGAGGTTCCATGTGGGATTAGCCTTTTTAACGGCAATAGCCGCACGAATAACTGCCTTTGTTTGCATTTTTGCAATTTCAGGATAAGTTACGCTAAGACGGCATCCGCGGTGACCCATCATGGGGTTTGCTTCGTGAAGTGAAGCTATGATCGCTTCGATTTCTTCTACCTTCTTGTTCTGTGCCTTTGCCAATTTTTCAATATCAGCTTTTTCCGTAGGAACAAACTCATGGAGAGGAGGATCAAGGAATCTTATTGTTACAGGCATTCCCTTAAGAACTGTATAAAGTTTTTCAAAGTCACTTTGTTGTGTGGGAAGGATTTTTTCAAGTGCTGCTTCTCTTTCTTCAACGGTAGAAGCGCAGATCATTTCACGGAAAGCATCGATTCTATCTGCTTCAAAGAACATATGCTCTGTACGGCAGAGTCCGATTCCTTCTGCGCCAAGTTCAACTGCTTTAACGGCATCCTTGGGAGTGTCAGCGTTTGTTCTTACTGAAAGCTTTCTGAATTTATCTGCCAAAGTCATAATTCTATCAAAGTTACCTGTGATAGTAGCATCAACTGTGGGAATAATTCCGTCATAAATGTTACCTGTTGAGCCATCAAGGGAGATATAATCACCTTCTACGTAAGTTTTGCCCGCAAGAGTAAATTTCTTTTCTTCTTCGTTCATAACGATATCGTTGCAGCCGGATACGCAGCAAGCGCCCATTCCTCTCGCAACAACAGCCGCATGAGAAGTCATGCCGCCACGAACAGTAAGAATACCCTGAGCAGCTTTCATGCCTTCGATATCTTCCGGAGAAGTCTCAAGTCTTACAAGAACAACTTTCTTGCCGTTTTCGTTCCACGCTTTTGCATCTTCTGCGGTGAAAACAATTTGTCCGCAAGCAGCGCCGGGAGACGCGGGAAGCGCTTTACCAATAGGCTCTGCCTTTTTGAGCGCAGCAGCATCGAACTGAGGATGGAGCAATGTGTCAAGGTTTCTGGGGTCAATCATGAGAATAGCTTCTTCTTCTGTTTTCATACCCTCGTCAACAAGGTCACAAGCGATATTCAATGCAGCGGTTGCAGTTCTCTTGCCATTTCTTGTTTGAAGCATATAAAGCTTTCTGTTTTCGATGGTAAACTCCATATCCTGCATATCATGATAGTGTGCCTCAAGTGTTGCACATATTTTTTTGAAATCTTCGAAACATTCAGGCATAACCTCTTCAAGAGAAGGATATTTAGCAGCACGTTCTTCTTCGGAAATCCCTTGAGATTTAGCCCAGCGTCTGGAGCCTGCGAGAGTGATTTGCTGAGGTGTGCGAATACCCGCAACAACGTCTTCACCCTGAGCATTAATGAGGTATTCACCCATAAGCTCTTTTGCGCCTGTAGCGGGGTCACGCGTAAAAGCAACACCCGTGCCGCAATCATTACCCATATTACCAAAAGCCATCATTTGTACGTTAACAGCTGTACCCCATGAATAAGGGATATCGTTATCACGTCTGTAGGTGTTTGCTCTGGGATTGTCCCAAGAACGGAAAACAGCTTCAACGGCGCCCATTAACTGTTCTGTGGGATCGGAGGGAAAATCACTTCCAATAGCAGCTTTATATTCAGCTTTAAATTTATAAGCAAGTTCTTTAAGATCGTCGGCAGTAAGATCAACGTCATTGGAAACGCCCTTCGCTGCTTTCATTTCGTCAATGATCTCTTCAAAATGTTTTTTACCAACGCCCATAACAACGTCAGAATACATTTGGATAAATCTTCTGTAGCAATCCCATGCCCAACGAGCATTGTTTGATTTACGGATCATAACATCAACAACATCTTCGTTAAGACCCAAGTTAAGAATTGTATCCATCATACCGGGCATTGATGCTCTCGCACCGGAACGAACAGAAACAAGAAGAGGATTTTCGGTATCGCCAAATTTCTTTCCAACTTCTTTTTCAAGTCCGGCTACATATTCCATAATTTGAGATTTTATCTCATCGGAAATCTTTTTGCCATCTTCATAATACTTTGTGCAAGCTTCGGTACTAATAGTAAAGCCGTTAGGCACAGGTAGACCGAGGTTTGTCATTTCGGCAAGGTTTGCACCTTTTCCGCCGAGAATTTCACGCATTTTTCCGTTTCCTTCGGAAAACGAGTAGAGATACTTTGTCATTTAGTATGCCTCTCTTTCTTAAATTTCTTTGATTTTCTTACTCTATATTAACGACTGTTAAATTATACCACAAATAAAATCCAATTTCCACACCATTTGCACGATGTGAATAAAAATTTACCCTTTGTATTTGTTTTGTTAACAAAATTCTTAATTAAAAATCAACCCTTATTAACTCAAACGATACAACTGTTAATAAAATATAGATTGACATCAAAGACTGAATGTGATAGAATCGTTTGGAGAAAATATTATTGATAATCATTGGTCTATTATTTGCAAAGGAGATCTTTAAATGAGACATTTACATTCAAAGCGCATTATTTCTTTACTATTGATAATAGTTATGGCTCTCACCGCTTCATCCTGTTCCCAACGTGAACATTCTTCCGAAGCCGGAATTGAAGAACTAAGCATAATTATTGAAGAGTCATCTGCAGAAAAAGAAAGTACAATTTCGGAAAGCGACTCTACTACCGCTTCGAAAGACACGTCTTTGGAAGCATCCTCGTCTGTGGAAGCGTCATCAGAAGACCCCTCATCTGAAGAAGCATCATCGGAAGAACCCTCATCCGAAGAAGCATCATCGGAAGAACCCTCGTCCGAAGATGAATCGTCGGAAGACTCATCTTCTGAAGACGAGTCGTCAGAAGATGATATTTCCGCCGTTAATCCTTACGAAGGAACAGATATCAAACCTGCCGAAGGAAAAGTTATCGCTTTCACGTTTGATGATGGACCTTCATACACAAGTTCGACCACAAAGATTCTCGACAAACTGGAAGAATTGGGAATGAGCGCAACATTTTTTGTTGTTGGCGAAAGGGTATCCGCTTCCAGCGCCCCTGTAATTCGCAGAATGTTGGATCTTGGGTGCGATCTTGGCAATCACTCTTTTAGCCATCCTAATTTCAATCAAATGTCTGTTGCCCAAGTTCAAAAACAAATTAACGACACAAATGCACGTCTTGAGAATTATGTAGGATCAAAAGCCACCCTTATACGCCCTCCATATGGAAATATTACAACTTCACAAATGGAGAAACTGAACACACCCATAATTTGCTGGGACATTGATTCTCTCGATTGGGATCTTAGAGACGCACAAAAAATTTATGACAGAACGATCGCAAGAGTTCACGACGGCGGTATCGTTCTAATGCATGATATTTACGATACTACCGCAGAAGCTTTTTGTATGCTTGCGGACGAACTTGTTGCGCAAGGGTATACACTTGTTACCATAAGTGAGCTTTTGGGCACAGAAAAGCTGATGTGCACCACTGTAAAGTACGGATTTCAATGGTAAATTTTTAGTTCAGAACCGAGGTGTTCTCCATGGGGAATAAAAAGCAAATGGACATGATAAACGGTCCGTTGCTTGGGAAAATGATATTTTTTACCCTTCCCATAATTTTTTCAAGCCTTATACAACTTTTATTTAACGCCGCAGACATTATTGTAGTTGGACGTTATGTCGGAAAAGAAGCACTTTCCGCTGTTGGAAGTACCGGCTCGCTTGTAAACCTATGTATTAACATTTTTATTGGTTTATCAGCAGGTGTAGGTGTTACCGTTGCTCAGGCTATCGGTGCAAAAGACAAAGAAAGTCTTTCAAAAACCGTTCACACCGCCATGGGACTTTCCATAGTTGCGGGAGTAATTCTTGCTATCATTGGTCCCTTTGCGGCAAAGACTCTTTTAGGGCTTATGTCAACGCCCGAAAACATTATCGGACTTGCGACCACATATTTGCAGATTTACTTTCTTTCCATGCCAGCGCTAATGATATACAACTTTGGAGCCGCGATACTACGTTCATCGGGAGATACGAAGCACCCTATGTACTATCTCTTAGCCGCAGGTGTTATTAACGTAATACTCAACCTTGTATTTGTCATTGGATTTAATATGAGCGTGGCAGGCGTTGCCATCGCGACTGTGGTTTCTCAAATTTTTTCCGCTTTTATGGTTGCAAGAAGGCTTATTTTATCCGACGGTGACATTAAATTACATTTAAAAAACATACGTTTTCACTCATCAGCTCTCAAACGTATTATAACCGTAGGAATTCCCGCCGGAATACAGTCTTCCCTTTTTTCCGTATCAAACGTAATTATACAGTCATCTATAAACAATTATGATACATACCACGCTTTGGACAGCGCGCTTCTTTCGGGGAATGCGGCGGCATCCAACATTGAAGGTTTTATTTATGTTTGCATGAACGCATTTCATCAAACCTCTCTTACCTTCACAGGTCAAAATCTGGGCGCAAAGAAAATTGAACGCTTAAACAAAATTCTTTTCCTTTCTCTTTCTTGTGTTGCCATTACAGGAATTGTTATAGGTGGATCGGCAAAGATTTTTGGCGAAAATCTTTTAGGGCTTTATATTCCCGGAGAAGAAACAGCGATTAAATTTGGAATTACAAGACTTACAGTCTTTTCTCTTACATATTTCCTTTGCGGAATGATGGACGTAATAAACGGAGCATTAAGAGGCATGGGCAGAGGACTTGGACCTATGGTGATCTCTCTGTTTTTTTGCTGTGCCGCAAGAATATTGTGGATACTTTTTATTTTCTCCACGGAAAATGACATAATGGTACTGTACATTTCTTATCCAATAACATGGTCTTTGGCGCTGCTTGCCCAAGTTCCATATTACATTTTCACAAAGAAGAAAATTCAAAAACAGCTTTTAAATGAGGCAGAAGTTTATGCTTGATGTTTATGACAAAATAAAAAACCACAAGGGAAAACGCTTTATTTACGGGACGGGTGACGGTGCTGACAAGCTAATAGATCATCTTCAAAGCATAGGCGTTTTCGTTGACGGTGTTTGTGTTTCCGATAATTTTTACAGAGAACAAATTTTTCGTGGCATGAAGGTTTTTCCCGTAGGAAAATTATCAGAAGAATATCCCGACGGTTTATTTTTAATGGCTTTTGGTGTTAAAAACTCAGAAGAAATTTTCTCTCTTTCAAAAAAGATAAACTTATTATATCCCGAAATGCCCGTTTCGGGATATATTCCTTTTGATAAAGATATATTAAACCGTGACAGATACAAAATCGAAAAGGCTTTTTCTCTTTTGGCGGACGAAAAGTCAAAAGAAGTTTTTGAATGTATTTTGCGCTTTCGACTTTCAGGAGACATTTCATTTTTAAAAAAATGCGAAAGCGACATTGAGGAAGGGTATTCACTTATTATAAAAAAACCGGGCGAAGAGATACTTTTCGACTGCGGAGCATACAACGGTGATACCGCAGACGATTTTAACAAATTTTCAGCCGGATTGAAAAACTTATACGCCGCAGAGCCGTGCGAGAAAAACTTCAAAAAGCTGAAAGAAAAATATGCAAACTGCAACCTGTATTGCTGTGCCATAGGAAAAGTTGACGGAAAAGCAAAATTCATATCCTCAAGAGGCAGAGGCTCTGTTATTTCAAATAACACGATTCCCGTCACAGGAAAAGTAAGAGAAGTAAATGTAAGATCCGTTGACAGCATTATTGAAGGAAAAAATTGTACGATTATTAAATATGATGTGGAAGGCGCAGAAGCAGATGCACTTTTAGGAAGCGTGCAAACCATTAAAACGCATCACCCAAATTTACTTATAGCCGCTTATCACAAATACGAAGATATATATACCCTTCCCCTACTTTTAGATCAAATTCAAAAGGGGTATAAAATACAGCTCCGCCACCATCCCTGTCTCCCTTCTTGGGAAACTAATATTTTTGCATCATACGAAGGGTAACAAAAATTCATATTTTATTACAATTTACCTATTGACTTAAAAGAGAAAAAATGGTATCATATAGCAAATTGGAATTTTTTAATACAAAAGAATTTTTGGAGGTTTATTATGGCACTTGTTACATCAAAAGAAATGTTCCAGAAGGCTTACGAAGGCGGTTACGCTATCGGTGCTTTCAACGTAAACAACATGGAAATTATTCAGGGTATCACTGAAGCTGCAAAAGAAGAGAATGCTCCTCTTATCCTTCAAGTATCCTCCGGCGCAAGAAACTATGCAAAGCACGCATATCTTGTAAAACTTGTTGAAGCCGCTATTGAAGACACAGATCTTCCTATCTGCTTGCATCTTGACCATGGCGACACGTTTGAACTCTGTAAATCTTGTATTGACGGCGGTTTCACTTCCGTTATGATCGACGGTTCTCATCACTCTTTTGAAGATAATATAGCTCTTACAAAAAAAGTTGTTGAATATGCACATGCTCACGGCGTTGTTGTTGAAGGTGAACTTGGAAGGCTTGCAGGCATCGAAGATGCCGTTAATGTAAGCGACGCAGACGCTTCCTACACAGATCCCGATCAGGTTCAGGAATTTGTTGAAAAAACAGGTGTTGACTCACTGGCTATTGCTATTGGTACAAGCCATGGCGCATACAAATTCAAACCCGGTCAGAAACCTCAACTCCGTTTCGATATTCTTGAAGAAGTTTCCAAGAGACTTCCCGGTTTCCCCATCGTTCTTCACGGTGCATCTTCCGTAATTCCTGAATTTGTTGACATTATCAACGCTAACGGTGGTAAAATGCCAGACGCTATCGGTATTCCCGAAGATATGCTCAGACAGGCAGCAAGAATGGCAGTTTGCAAGATCAACATCGACTCCGACCTCAGACTTGCCATGACAGCTTCCATTCGTCAATATTTCAACGAGCATCCGGATCACTTTGATCCTCGTCAATACCTCAAACCCGCAAGAGCAAACATCAAAAAGCTTGTTCAACATAAGCTTGTTAATGTTCTTGGTTGCAACGGTAAAGCATAAGCTTATTGAAAAAACAATAATTGTTTTTTGCAGGGAACGGTTTTACCTTCCCTGCAAAAAAAATAAAAAAATAAATCGAAATAAATCGGGAGAGCAGTTTTCTGCGTTTTGAATTATGAAAATCGGTTTCAGCAACGAAATGTATCTAAAGTCACAATCTGAAGAAATTTCAAAAAGGATCGAAAAGTTCGGCGGAAAACTTTATCTTGAATTTGGAGGAAAACTCTTGGATGATTTTCACGCTGCAAGGGTTTTACCCGGCTTTGAACCCGATGCAAAGCTGAGAATGCTGAAAAATCTATCAGATATTGCAGAAATTGTTATTGTTATCAATGCAGAAGATATTGAGAGCAACAAAAGAAGAGGCGATTTAGATATTACATACGACGCAGATGTGCTTCGCCTCATGGACGAATATGAACAGTTAGGGCTTTTTGTGGGAAGTGTTGTTATTTCACAATTTGCAGACCAACCCACAGCAACACTTTTCAAGACAAGACTTGAAGCTATGAACAAAAAGGTGTTCCTTCAATACCCCATTGAAGGATACCCATTTAATGTAAAAAAAATAGTTTCTCCCGAAGGTTTTGGGAAAAACGAATATATAAAAACCGAAAGACCTTTGATAGTTATTACCGCCCCCGGTCCGGGAAGCGGAAAGATGTCCTGTTGTCTTTCACAATTGTACCACGATCATTTGCGCGGAATAAAAGCGGGTTATGCAAAATTCGAAACCTTCCCTATTTGGAATATCCCGCTGAAACATCCTGTAAATTTAGCATACGAGGCCGCCACGGCTGATCTTGACGATGTTAACATGATTGACCCTTATCACCTTGAGGCTTATGGAAAAAGCGCAGTTAACTACAACAGAGATATTGAAGTTTTCCCTGTGCTCAACGCTATTTTTGAAAAAATTGAAGGCAAAAGTCCATACCGTTCTCCTACGGATATGGGAGTTAATATGGCGGGAAACTGCATTGTTGATGATGAAATAGTCTGCAAAGCCGCCAAACAAGAAATTATCAGAAGATATTTTTCCGCACTTTGCGACCATGCAAAAGGTATTTCTGACGGAACAGAAGCATCTAAGATCGAGCTTCTCATGAATCAAACTGATATCGCAGTCGATGACAGGGCTGTTACATTAGCATCATTTGAGCGTTCGAAAGAAACGGGAAATCAACCTGCCGTTGCGATCCAGCTTGAGGACGGAAGAATTGTCACAGGAAAAACATCGCCATTATTGGGAGCTGCATCCGCGGCAATGCTCAATGCCGTAAAAGCAATTGCGGGGATCGACAAAGA
Organism: uncultured Oscillospiraceae bacterium; assembly: GCA_964509125.1. Classification (GTDB taxonomy): domain Bacteria; phylum Bacillota; class Clostridia; order Oscillospirales; family CAG-382; genus SIG653. The sequence continues at coordinate 9,220 of CAZDVZ010000019.1, forward strand.
GATCGATCTTATTTCTCCTGAAATTATTGCTCCCATTCAAGATCTTAAAACGGGCATACTTTCAAGCGTAAACCCAAGGCTCCACACAGATGAAGTGCTTATTGCTCTTGCAATCTCCTCCACATCAGACGAAAACGCAAAAAAAGCTATGGAAGCCATGCCGAAACTCAAAGGACTTGAAGCACATTCCACGGTAATTTTGTCATCAGTTGATAATCATACATATAAAAAACTGGGTATCAATCTTACATCGGAGCCCAGATATCAATCAAAAAAACTTTTCCACAAATAAACTGAGGTTATTTTTATGGAATATCTTGCAGGGAAAACAGATATAGCAGTTATAGGCGCAGGTCACGCAGGAATTGAAGCCGCATTTGCGGCCTCGCGTCTCGGACTTAAAACTACATTATTTACATTGACCTTGGATCTTGTTGGAAATATGCCTTGCAATCCTTCCATCGGAGGCACAGGCAAAGGTCACCTTGTTTTTGAACTTGATGCTCTGGGCGGTATTATGGGCAAGCTGGCAGACAAAGCAATGCTTCAAAGTAGAATGCTCAACGAGAGCAAAGGACCCGCTGTGCACTCTTTAAGACTTCAAGTTGACAGAAGAAAATACAGCACCTTAATGAAAGAAGCTATTGAAGAAGAAAAAAATCTTTCTCTCGTTCAAGCAGAAGTGACAGATGTTAAAATAGAAAACGGAAAAGTTAAAGGCATTGTTACTTCCATGGGCGCATATTGGGAAGCGGATGCAGTAATTATTTCCACGGGCACGTCTTTGGGCGGAAAAATTATTGTTGGAGAATGCGCATATACATCAGGTCCCGACAACACTTTAGCGGCAACAAAACTTACAGAATCATTGATAAACGCGGGTGTTAAAATAGTTCGCTTTAAGACAGGTACTCCGCCAAGACTTCACGCCGACAGCATTGACTATTCCGTTTTGGAAAAACAGCCGGGTGACGAAGATCCTGTTCTTTTTTCTGACGGCGACAAACTTCCCACAGATCAGAGAGACTGTTATATCGCTTACACCAATGAAGAAACACATAAAATAATCAGAGACAATTTACATCGCTCTCCCCTATTTTCCGGTGTGATTAAAGGAGTGGGGCCGAGATATTGCCCAAGTATTGAAGACAAAGTAGTTCGTTTTCCAAACAAAAATTTGCACCAGCTTTTTGTTGAGCCAATGGGCGAAAATACAAAAGAGGTTTATCTTCAAGGGCTTAGCTCATCACTTCCGGAAGAAGTTCAAAGAAAAATAGTACATTCGATCAAAGGGCTTGAAAATGCAGTTTTTATGCGTACTGCATATGCAATTGAGTACGACTGCGCAGATCCAACGCAGCTCAAAAATACACTTGAATTCAGAGAAATTGAAGGACTTTACGGTGCAGGGCAATTTAACGGAAGTTCGGGGTATGAAGAAGCCGCCGTGCAAGGTTTTATGGCGGGCTGTAACGCCGCATTAAAAATTAAAGGCATGGCTCCTTTCACACTTTCACGCTCAGAAAGCTATATCGGAACGCTTATTGACGATTTGGTAAACAAGGGTACAAACGAGCCATATAGAATTATGACTTCAAGAAGCGAATATCGGCTTCTATTGCGTCAAGACAACACAAAGAAAAGAATTATTCCAAAAGCATATGCAGCGGGCATAGTTTCAAAACAAATATATGACGAATATTTAAAAGAAGAAGAGTTTATTCAATATGAGATCAATCGTCTTGAAACCACATCCGTAAAACCCACCCCGGAGCTTAATGCTTATATTGTTGAAAAAGGATATGATGCGTTGCAAAACGGCGTAAGGATCGCAAGCCTTGTCAAAAGACCGCATATTGAGCTCAAGGTTTTGTATGACATTATAGGTGGATTTACAGGTGAAAAACGCTTTATTAAACGAATCGAAACAGAAATTAAGTATGAAGGCTACATCCAAAAACAGCTTTCCGAAGTTGCAAGATTTCATGCCTTGGAACAAAGAAAACTTCCGAGTGACATTGATTATATGTCGATTAAAGGCTTAAAAGTAGAAGCAGCGCAAAAACTGAACAAATTCAGGCCTGCAAATATTGGAGAAGCACTTTCGATTTCAGGTATAAGTCCCGCTGATGTTTCCGTATTACTTATTTATTTAAAGGGATAAAAATATGAACACTCAGCTTTTCAAAGACATTCTTTTGAAAAACGCGCCTTTTGCATTAACAGAAGAACAGCTCTATAAATTTTCAATAATAGCCGACCTACTTTCCTTTGAAGGTTCAAAATATAATTTAACCGCGCTGAAAACAGAAAAGGATGTGGCATTGCTTCATTTTGTAGATTCCCTCTCTCTTTTCAGCCACGGTTTGATTCCTGAAAACAGCAAAATAATTGATGTAGGATGCGGAGCAGGTTTTCCCGCCTTAGTTGTAGGTGCATTTGATGCTACGTCAACTGTTACTGCCCTCGACAGCACAAAGAAAAAGGTGGACTTTGTATCACTTTGCGCTGAAAAAGCAAATCTTGAAAATGTTGTGGGAATATGCGCCAGAGCAGAAGAATCGGGATTTCGTGAAAATTTTGATATTGTTTTATCGAGGGGAGTTGCAAGACTTAATATACTTGCAGAGCTATGTCTCCCAATGGTAAAAATCGGTGGATCATTTATAGCAATGAAGGGAAGCGCAGGAAAGGAAGAAGCCGAAGAAGCCACACGCGCTATTGAAATTTGCGGCGGAAAAATTGAAGATATCCAAACTGTTAATATTCCCGAAGTTGAGCACGTACACACCCTTATTAAAATTTTGAAAACGAAGGAAACACCTCATTCCTATCCCAGACAATATTCTAAAATATCAAAAAAACCACTTTAACTAATTCGACAGCACCGGGTATTCCCGCTGTATATAAAATATTATGAAAGGACAATCCTGTTATGAAAAACAATCATGACCAAAACAAGCAGATCGCCCAAAGGTTGAAAATGGCTCGAAGTAACGCAGATCTTACTGCCGAGTTCATGTCAGATAAACTTGGAATTACTGTAGACGAATATTTAACGCTTGAAAGCGGTAATGTTGATTTTAATTTCACATTGCTTCATAAATGTTCAGAACTTCTTTCCATGGATTTTTCAGCACTTGCATCAGGCGATGACCCCAAGCTTAACTTTTACACCGTTACAAGGAAAGGGGGTGGCTTGCGAATTAGCCGTCGTGAAAGCTTTGATTATGAACACTTGGCGTCCGCGCTGAAAAACAGACTTTCAGAGCCTTTTGTTGTTACAGCGAAATATTCTGCCGAGGCGGAAAAACAGGATATTGCAATGTCAACCCACTCGGGAATGGAGTTTAACTACATTCTAAAGGGTTCACTCCTTGTTAAAATCGATGACAACGAAGAGGTTTTACACGAGGGCGACAGCATCACATACGACTCTTCAAAACCTCACGGAATGATCGCTATTGGCGGCGAAGACTGTGTGTTTATTGCAGTGGTTCAAAAATCCGAATACAGACAAAATACAGAAAACGAATTTACTTCAAGCGCACCTATTGATGCCAAGAGAGAACTTCTTTATTCTAAATTCATGAAAGAAGAAACAGACGAAAACGGTGCTCTTAAAAATGTAAAATTTGATATTCCCGAAAATTTCAACTTCGGTTATGACGTTGTTGACGCATTAGCTGAAAAATGCCCCGATAAGATTGCAATGAGATGGCTTTCTGTTGATCGTGAGGAAAAAGAATTTACTTTCGCTGATATTTCAAAACTGACAAACAGAGCCGCCAACTATTTCACCTCTTTGGGTATCACAAAGGGTGACAAAGTTATGCTCGTTCTCAAACGTCATTACCAATTTTGGATCTCCATTATTGCCCTTCATAAAATTGGAGCAATTGTTATTCCCGCCACAAACCAACTTGTGGAAAAGGATTTTGAATATCGTTTTAAAGCGGGCGACATCAAGGCCGTAATCTGCACCGCAGACGGAAATACCGCCCAATGCATAGATAATGTTGCAGATCTTTGTCCGCTCCTTACCGTTAAGATAATTGCCAACGGCAAAAGAGAAGGATGGAGCAATTTCGATGAGGAGATGCCCAGATTCAGAGGTACATTCTCGCGTGTTGAAACTCACAAGAACGATGTTATGCTCATGTTCTTTACATCGGGAACAACAGGTTATCCGAAAATTGCAATGCATACATTCACATATCCTTTGGGACACACAATCACTGCACGTTGGTGGCATAATGTTGACCCTGAAGGAATCCACCTTACGATCTCCGACACGGGCTGGGGAAAAGCTCTTTGGGGCAAGCTCTACGGACAATGGCTCTGCGAAGCTGCTGTATTTGTTTACGATTTCAACAAATTTGCAGCAGATGACATTCTCCCCCTCTTTGAGAAATACAACATCACAACTTTCTGTGCTCCCCCAACAATGTATCGTTTCTTTATCAAGGAAGATCTTAACAAATACGACCTTTCTTCCATAAAGCACGCTACTATTGCCGGTGAAGCACTTAACCCGGAAGTCTTCTATCAATTCCAAAACGCAACGGGACTCAGCCTTATGGAAGGTTTTGGACAGACAGAGACGACTCTCGTTATCGCCAACCTTCACGGCTCAACTGTCAAACCCGGCTCTATGGGTATTCCCACAGCTCAATACGATGTAAAATTGGTGAAAAGCGACGGAACAGAAGCCGCTACAGGTGAAGCGGGCGAGATAGTTATTAAATGTGAAAAATATGAAGTGCCCGGAATTTTCGCCGGATACTATAAACAAGAAGACAAAACCAAAGAGGTTTGGTACGACGGTTATTATCACACGGGTGATATGGCATATATGGACGAGGACGGATATTTCTGGTACGTAGGCAGAGTTGATGACCTTATTAAATCTTCGGGATACAGAATCGGGCCTTTTGAAATTGAAAGCGTTATCATGGAACTTCCCTATGTTTTGGAATGTGCCATAACAGGCGTTCCTGATGAAATAAGAGGTCAAGTTGTTAAAGCAACCATCGTTCTCGTTAAAGACAAAGAGCCTTCCGAGGAACTTAAAAAAGAGATTCAAACATATGTTAAAAAGCGTACAGCGCCTTATAAGTACCCCCGAATTGTTGAATTTGTAACAGAACTTCCAAAAACCATAAGCGGTAAGATAAAACGCGCTGAGGTTAGAAAAAAGGATAATCAATAATTGATCAGGCGGCTAACCATTAATTGATTAGCCGCCCTTTCACATCACCATGCGTGCCGTTCGGCATACATCTTCCTGCAACCTTAGGGTATCCTTTGAAATTTCCATTCTGCGCATAGGTGATTTTCTATACTTTGAATCTCTTATGCAAAAAAGTCAGAATTTTAATTATTTCTCCGTCAAAAACGAATATAAACACTGCTTTCCTAATAGATATGTATTACCATAACAAATTTATAAGGAGAGCTGTTTTATGTTCATTTACACAATAAAGGCATCGAGACTTAAATTTTTCGCCGCACTGTTTTTGGCCTTCGGAGTTTTAGCACTTCTCATCGCCCTCGTCCCCGATTATGACGATTATGCAGACGTAGCCGCCGTTGCATACAATTTTGAAGGCATGGAAACAAACGAAGAACGTGTTAGTTTTATTGAGCAATTTGGGTATACTGTAATTAAGGAACCTTTGGAGATCATTGATGTTGTTATCCCGGAAGAATTTGACAGCGTTTACAAGGAATACAACGAAATTCAACGGGAGCAAGGTTTAAATCTAAAAAAATACAAGGGTAAGACCGTCACAAGATACACCTATGCCATTAAGGGATATCCCGGATACGAGGACAGCGATGTTATAGCCAACCTTCTTATATATAAGTCAAAGATAATCGGCGGTGACATTTGCGCTCTGGGTGAAAAAAGCTTTTTGCACGGATTTGAAATGCCTACAGATTAAACACGGAGGAAGAAGTGAAAAATAAAAGACTTTTTTTAATAAGCTTTGTTACAAGTCTTATAATTTTTGGAGTTTGTGCTTTGATTTTTGTTGCGTCCACAGAAGAAATGACATCGTTTATAAAATATTTTTTAGGGCTGTAATTGCAGTTTTGACGATTTTCTTGTAATTTTTATGCAATATGTATAAAAACGGACCCTCATTTTTGGGTAAATAACCCCTATCTTTTTTTGAAAAAATTTGTTAAGATAGTGTAGTAAACAAAATGCTTTTTGCCGAAAGCATAAACAACTTAGGAGGTTTCAAATGGCAAGCGTACTTTTTAAAAATCTTTATAAAAGATTCCCGGGCGGAGTTACCGCTGTTTCCGATTTTTGCCTTGAGGTAAAAGATAAGGAATTTATTATCCTTGTTGGACCTTCGGGTTGCGGAAAAACTACTACACTTCGTATGATAGCAGGTCTTGAGGAAATTAGCGAAGGTGAGCTTTTTATTGGCGATAAATTGGTTAATGACGTAGCTCCCAAAGACAGAGACATTGCCATGGTTTTCCAGAACTATGCTCTTTATCCTCATATGACTGTTTTTGATAATATGGCTTTCGGTCTTAAGCTCCGTAAAACCAGAAAAGAAGAGATCAAACGCAGAGTTGAAGAAGCCGCAAGGATTCTTGATATTGCTCACTTGCTTGACAGAAGACCTAAGGCTCTCTCCGGTGGTCAGAAGCAGCGTGTTGCTTTAGGTCGTGCTATCGTTCGTGAACCTAAAGTATTCCTTCTTGACGAGCCTCTTTCCAACTTGGACGCTAAACTTCGTGCAACCATGAGAACTGAGCTTACAAAGCTCCATCAAAGACTTAAAACTACGTTTATCTACGTTACTCACGACCAAGTTGAAGCTATGACAATGGCGACAAGAATCGTTGTTATGAAGGACGGTCTTATTCAACAGGTTGACACACCTCAAAATCTTTACGATCTTCCTTGCAATATGTTCGTTGCAGGATTCATCGGAACACCTCAAATGAATTTCATAAACGGTACACTTAAACGTGAAAAGAATTCTAAAGATATTTACTTTGTATTCAACGGATTCTCAGTTAAAGTTCCCGATTCTAAAAATGAAGACGGCGAGCTTGAAGAATACATCGGCAAAGAAGTTGTTCTCGGTGTTCGTCCCGAACTTATTCACGACGAAGAAAGATATCTTGAACAATTTGCAGATTCTACAATTGATGCCAAAGTTGAAGTTACTGAGCTTATGGGTGCAGAAATTTACCTTTACCTCAGCATGGGCGAAGAAACCGCTACAACAGAAGTTACAAACCTCGTTTCCCGTGTTTCTTCCAGATGTAAAGCAAGAACCGGTGACGATATCAAAATGGCTATCGATATGACGAGAACACATATTTTTGATAAAGAAACCGAAAAAGTTATCGTTCATTAATTAATCTAAAGGAAGGGCTGTCTTAGGCAAATTTTCCCCTAAGACAGCTCGTTTTATTCTTATGATAAAATTATTATCTTCGATATTCATCAAAAACAAAACCGACCTTTCAAAAGATGAGCTGCGAACAAAATACGGTACACTTTGCGGAATACTGGGAATTGTACTCAACCTTTTCCTTTTCATATTAAAAATGATTGCGGGAACTATTACAACGTCAATTTCCGTAAGATCCGACGCATTCAACAGTTTGTCCGACGCAGGTTCATCATTGGTTTCTCTTTTAGGATTCAAAATCGCATCTCAAAAGCCCGACAAAGATCATCCGTTTGGACATGGAAGGTTTGAATATATTTCCGGTTTGGTTGTTGCCATGATAATATGCCTCATGGGATTTGAACTGGGAAAAAGCTCTGTATTAAAGATAATCAATCCTATTTCTCCCACTTTTTCGGTGACAGCTATAGTTATTTTAGCCATATCCTTGCTCATTAAGCTATATATGTTTATTTACAACAGGAGCCTTGGAAAAAAGTTTTCGTCCCCTGCCCTTCTCGCGACATCTATGGACTGCCTTTCAGACACATTTGCAACCGGTTCAACAATTGCAGCGATTGTGATCTATTATGTGTGGGAAATAAATATCGACGCTTTTTGCGGAATAGTTTTGTCATTGCTTATTTTTAGAGCGGGATATTTAGCTTTCAAAGAAACCATGTCCCCTCTGCTGGGAAACCCGCCCGACAAAGAGCTTGTAGAAAAAATAGAAAAAATGGTTATGGACAATAATGTTGTTATAGGAGTTCATGATCTTATTATTCACGATTACGGTCCCGGACGAAGAATGATATCCATACACGCAGAAATCCCACTTGACGGTGATCTTGCAACCATGCATGACTGTATAGACAATATTGAAAAACGACTTTTTGAAGAACTCGGTTGTCACGCCGTTATACACATGGATCCCATTTGCTTTGGTGATGAAGAAGTGGATGACCTTAAAAAACAACTTTTGGAAATAATTTCTTCGCTTTCCCTGAACTTATCCATTCATGATTTCAGAGTAGTAAAAGGTCCTTCTCATACGAACCTGATTTTTGATACCGTGGTCCCTATGGAATGTAAACTTGCAGATGAAGCTGTTAAGGCTTTGATATGCGAAAAAGTAAAAGAAAAAATAGGCAACAATATTTTCTGCGTGATTCAAATTGACAAGCCCTATGTATAAAAAAATGGCCTTTGGACAAAATAGTCCAAGGGTCATTTAATTTTAGAAAGGGTTGAAAATATGTTTATAGACTGTACGGAGCATTGTCCGTTTCAAAAAGACGGAATCTGCTTCAAAGCTGATTGTGTGGCGGAAAACCAGAAATTCGAATCATACAATATTTGTCCATACGTAGCTATGAATGTAAGAGCAAGACTTCAAAACAATTTAAGCGTATCGAAAATACCTCTAACAGGCATTAAATCTTCGGTTTGACCTTTTAAACGCGGCATAGAGCTTTTTGGAACTATGATCTGTTTAAATCCTAATTTTTTAGCTTCACGTACTCGCATATCAATAGCAGAAACAGAGCGGCATTCGCCTCCAAGTCCGACTTCCCCTATGGCAACGGCGTCATCGGGGACGGGAGAATCTTTGAGAGAAGAAATCAAGGCAAGGGCGACAGCCAGATCTGTTGACGGATCATCGAGCCTCATACCGCCCACCACATTGACATAAACGTCATGAGTGGAAAATCTGAACCCAAGCCTTTTTTCCAAAACCGCTAATATTAAATTTAAGCGATTATAATCAATTCCGGCAGATGTTCTGCGAGGCGAGGGAAAATATGTGGGAGTTACAAGTGCTTGTATTTCTGCAATAATAGGCCTTGTACCTTCCACAGTACATACAGGGCAAAAGCCTGATACACCTTTAAGTCTTTGAGCCATTAGCGCTTCCGATGGATTTTCAACAGGAGACAATCCGTCTTCCGACATTTCAAATATGCCCACCTCATTTGTTGATCCGAAGCGGTTTTTAGCAGCGCGTATTACTCTATGTGTATGCTGTTTATCACCTTCAAAATGAAGTACAGCATCAACCATATGCTCTAAAATTTTAGGGCCTGCTATGTTGCCATCTTTATTAACATGTCCAACAACGATTATTGCACGTTCGTTTTCCTTTGCGTTACCAATTAGCCTGAATGTACTTTGCCTTACCTGAGTTACCGCTCCCGGAGAAGAAGGAACGGACGGATCATATACCGTTTGAATAGAGTCTACAATAACTATATCGGGCGAATTACATTCTATTTCGCCTAAAATAGTGTCTATATTGTTTTCGCAAAGCAAAAGAAGATTTTCCGTATTTACTCCCAAGCGCGCGGCACGAAGCTTTATTTGAGAGCCGGATTCTTCACCGGATGCATAAAGTATCTTTTTATCTCTGCCTACATATTGACAAATTTGCAAAAGCAATGTGGATTTTCCAACACCGGGCTCACCTGATAAAAGTACAACAGATCCTTTGACGATACCGCCCCCAAGAACACGATCAAATTCTCCAATTCCTGTTGAAAATCTAATGCTTTCTGATATCTCAAAAGAATTAATCGGTGACGCTTTGGAGTTTTCTTTTGTAATTACTTTTTTCGCAGAGGGCGCTTTTTTTGTTCCTTTTGTATCTTCTACGGAGAACTCTTTCAAACTACTCCATGTATTACACGAAGGACATTTTCCGTACCATTTGGCGCTTTCGTATCCACACTCATCACAAACATAAATCTGTTTCATTTTCACTGATCCAATCTACAATTCCTTTATAAATCAAAACGGCAAGACGTGACGTATAGTCATCTGATGAAAGGTCTGCCGCATCATCTTTATTCGACAAGAATCCACATTCCACCAAAACGGCAGGGCAAGTTAACTTTTCAAGAAGATAAATGGTTTCTGCACCCGCCTTGGCTTCTCGATGATTTTCCGTCTGCAAAATCTTTACAGAGCTTTGTATGCTCTCCGCTAACGAATGACTTAATTCTGCATCAGAATAAAAAACCTGTGCTCCTTTACAGCTTTCAAGATAAAATTTATTCATGTGAATGCTGACAAAAACTGCGTTTTCATAAGAGCTTGCAATTTCCGCCCTATTTTTCAAGTCGTACTGCTTTTTCTTATCTTCTTCGCCTAAGTTATAAAGCAAGACATCTTCTTTGCGTGTTAAAACAATATTATAATCTGTAAGGGAAAATAACTGCTCAAGCTTTTTTGAAAGAAGCAAATTAAGTTCTTTTTCCTTGAGTTCACCGACAACAGCACCCGGATCTTCTCCACCATGTCCCGCATCAATAATTATTGTAAGCTTTTTCCTTTCTGAAAAATTGCTTTGAAGGTTTTCGCTCGTCTCTGCGTTAAATGCATCGGAAAAACCCTCTGATGAGAAAAGCGCAGAAAAAGCAAACATAATTACAGCAAGGAGAACAAAAATTATAAGCAGCAAAAGCCCCGCCTTAGGTGAGACTAATTCTTTTTTATCCTTCATATATACTACCTCCTACACAGAAGGATATGCAAGAAGGACAAATTCAATTACACCTTTTTGTTGGGTTTTCTGTGAAAATACCCGGCAAACATAGTTTTTCCGCTTTTTCCAACTTTAAATCCGAGCGTACAAACACCGCAAGCAAGGAAAGACGCAACTATAAAAAAGCAAAGCAAAACTAAATCAACGCTATCCTGGTTAACGTATCCTAAAATAAAATGAAATGTTCCAAAATGCATACCATTGCATAGAAGCAAAAGTATCCACTTAAAGACGTTGAGAGCTTCAAGCTTAACAATGTAACAAAAAGCGTACAACACAATTAATATAAACGTGGGAATATATGCAAAAAGGGCAGTTTTTAACGCTCTTTTTTCGTTGGGCACGTTTTCTCCATTTCTTGAAACATATTTAGAACCCCACTCCCAATAAGCATCATATATTACAAAAAAATACATCCCCATGGTAAAAAATCCTGCCAAAAGGTTGGGTATCTCTCCCATGCCAAAATTGTACGCCAAAGCATTTACAGGAAACCCCACCATTAGTCCCAATGCTGAAATGGCAATTTGATTTATAATTAGCTTATGGATCATCCGCTGATTGTCCTTATAAAACTCCAACATAATACTTCCTCCTTAAATTTTAAGATATGATATCATATTTTTCACAAAAAAACAAGGAGATATTATTGAATTTTCCAATAATATATGTTATCATAAATAAGAAATTTCTAAAATTTAATTTATTGAGGTAAATATGGCAAACGCAAACAGAGAAGAATCATCCCTTGGAATTAATTATTTTGAATTTAACGTGGAAAAGAAGGCTGACAAGGTATCCAAACTTCAAAGAGTGGGAATAGTGCTTTTAGATATAGCTCTCGCTGTTGTTTTATTGGCAACAATGTCGGGAGTGTTCCTTATGTTCGCTTTTTGCGGATTTGTTCTTATCTTTGCGATATTGACATTTTACCTTTATAAATACACCCAGATCGAGTATGAATACATTATAAGCAGCGGTACATTTACAATGTCTAAAATATACGGTAGAAGGACAAGAAAAGACATTTTCGCTTGCAAGGTTTCTCAATTTGATGTAGTCAAACCATACTCAGGAGAAAATTTAAAAACAGTGCTCGGCTCCAAAGAATCTAAAGTCTACACCTGCATCTCTTCTCCTGAAGCTATGGATATACATTATGCAACTTTTAGCGACGAAAATGGAAAAAAATTTGCGGTCATATTTGAAGCTCCCAGAAAAGCAATTTCGGTTTTGAGATACTATAATTCAAAAGCATTTACTATGAAATAAGAATATTTTATTTTCAGGGGAATATACATACTTATGAAAAACACATAAGGAGACGTATTTCCCTTGAAACGCTTTATTTTACTATTTTTATCGTTGATTTTCCTTTCTTCTTGCGGAAAAACCGAAGAAAAACCGAAAAATATAATTAAAAATTTTATTTCCGAAGATTTTTATGTTACAGTAAAAAACAAAAACCTTGATTTTGAAATTTCCGAAGAAAAGATAATCTTTTCTTCTCCGGAGATGCTTAAAGGTGCTGAGCTTTGCTTTGATGAAAACGGAAATATTCAAACTAACTTTGGGATAAATATCTCACTACCCCAAAGCAGTGTATCATCAATAAAAGCACTCGTGGAACTTTTACACAAAATAAAAACCGAAGACACTATTGTTTTCGAAGAAAAAAACGGTACATTTTATTTTGAAGAAGCATCATTTAACATTGACAGCGATGAAATTGAGGTTACAATAGGTGAACAAGATTTTATTTTAAAAAGAAGGACAAAAAATGGAACGTATCAAAGCGACGGTGGATCTTAATGTCATATGTAATAATTTATTAAACACAACTAAACATATCCCTGACAAAGTAAAACGCATTGCAGTTGTAAAAGCAGATGCATATGGTCACGGTGCGGTGGCAGTGTCAAAGCATTTACAAAAAACAATGAATGTTGATGCATTTGCAGTTGCAACCCTTGAAGAAGGAATGGAACTTAGAAAAAACGGTATTGGCGGCATGATTTTGGTTTTAGGATACATAGAACCGGAAAAAGCTAAAATTGCAGAAAACGATAACATCACCGTAAGTGTTGGAACATATGATTATGCTGAAAAGCTTTTTTCTTATGGGTCGCCTGAGGCACACCTTCAAATTGATACCGGAATGAGTCGTATGGGAGTTTATTGTCACAAAAACGATGATATCGCAACCGCTTTGGAAGAAATAAAAAAAATATGTGTCATTTCAAAAAATAAAATTAAAGGGATCTACACACATTTTGCAATGAGCGATGATCCCACTTCGAATATGACACATATTCAATATGAAAGTTTCAATTCTCTTATTAACGCTTGTCAAAATTCAGGTATAACATTTGAAACAAAGCATTGTTGCAACAGCATGGGAACTGTAAACTTTAGTGAATTTGCTCTGGATGCCGTAAGGATAGGTATTTCTCTTTACGGATATGAAGCAAAATGCGTTACTCCTGCAATGACATTTAAAACAAAAATAATTAAAATATTTGAAGGAAAAAAAGGAGATACGATAAGCTATTTTGGAACGCATATTTTGCAGCGGGACACTAAAATAGCGGTTTGCGGCGCAGGATACGCAGACGGCGTATCAAGACAGCTTTCAAACAAAGGACACTTTTTGGTAAACGGACTCCCCGCCCCTATTTTAGGTAGAGTTTGTATGGATCTTACAATGATAGACGTTTCCAAAATTGACTGCAGAGTGGGCGATGAAGCTCTAATTTTTGGTAAAGAACTTCCGGCTTCTGATGTCGCATCCCTTTGCGGCACTATTTCTTATGAAACACTCTGTAATGTCAGCAAGCGCGTCCCAAGAGAATATATATGAAATTAAACACCTATTCATGATGTTTTGTCAAGAATAGGTGCTTTTTTTATACGAATGTCGTTTCATTCGCAACTTTATGCTTGACGCTACTGACGAGAAACGTAAAATCGCAAATATTGCTAAAGAAATTATACTGATTGTTCCGGATATAATTGTAATGATTCCAATTATTCTTTTCATTCTACTTTCTCACAAAATTATTTTTCTTTTGGCTAATTTCTGCGTAAACTTGTTTAGATTTGTAACCAAAACGTCTCCTGTAATTCTACCGGATGTAACATTTTCTTTGTTTTTTCAAAGCGGAGCCTGTCGCCGTATCTTTATACGGCTTAGGTTCCGCTTTTATCATCTTCATTACCGATTCATATTTTAAAAAAACAAATTCCACGCAAATTCTTCTTCAAATTTTTCATTTTCCGAAAGCGACAAAACATCAACTTTTTGAGAAAGTTTTCCCAAAAAATCAAGATGTTTTTTTGAGATTGCTTCAGATGCACCCAAAGATGCAAGATCAGGTATAAACACTGTTTTTTCTTTTAGTGGAAGTGGCAAAAGCCCTGTCGAAACTGCGTCATCCACATTCAAATAGTTACCCAATCCCCCTGTGAGTATAAATTTTTCAATTTGCCGATAATTTGTACAGGTTTCATTTAAAAGCAAATTAATTGCAGTCCTCACAGCGCTTTTAGCAAGCATAAACTCCGTTACATCTTTTTGAGTTATATATATTTTTTCTGTAACATAATATTTATCGCAGCATAACCTTCCCTCTCTCGACATCTTTTCTGTTTTTAAAAGATATGACAGAAGAGAGACAAGACCTCCGCCGGTAATTCCAATGGCCTCATCACCTGTATAGCAAGGCGTTCCGTCTGCTTTTACCGCAAAAATCGCACCTTCGCCGCCGCATACACCCATTTCTATGCCGGCGCCTTCAATGGCGGGTCCCGCGGCTGTAGTTGCAGAATAAATTTTTTCGCCTTTTATAAGCGAAATTTCTCCGTTGGTTCCAATATCGGCTATGAGTATATTTTGTTTTTCGTTTAATGCCGCATAAATTCCGCAAAGAGCATCGCTCCCCACATATGCAGAAACAGAGGGAAGCAAAACCGCCTTACAAGGAAAAAGTGTTTCTTCGGTAGACAAAACCCTCATATCCTTAAACACACATTTAAAAGGATAAACTCCTATAGGTGAAGGATCGATACCCGCCAAAAAATGCATCATCGTAGGATTTCCGCAAAAATATGCTACTTTTACATCTTTAATATAGGTAGAAATGGAAGAGCGCAAAATCTCTGTTTGTTTTAAATACATTCCGCTTTTACAAGCAGATATTCTTGAAATAACATCTGCACCAAAAGTTGCTTGAGGATTTTGTAAGGAGCAGGAAAAAACCTCTACACCATGGGCAGAAAATTTTTTTATCTTGATATTTGTAGTGCCCACATCGCATACTGCATATTCTGCATATTTACATTCAATATTTTTTTCTTCCGCGTTCTCCATGGGAAAAATTTCAAAAACGCAGTCGGTCAATGGAACGGTATGGCAAGCCAATACAAAACCATCATCATCAGCCTTTGGAAATGTTTCTCCTTTTAATAGCTTTATCTTACATTTTCCACATATTCCGTTACCACCACAAGGAGCTAAAGTTATTATGTTTTTTTCCAATAAAATGTTTCTTATTGTTTTATCTTTTTGGGGATGAAGTAAAATTTCCATAATACACCTGCTAAAATACAACTATAGACAGTATATCAAAAAAAATTTCAAAAAGCAACACAAAAAATTTATTATTTTCAACACAAAGAGTGTTATAATGAGTGGAAAATAGTATGGAAAGTTGTTTCTAATTTTTTTAACAGACGAGGTATTACAATGTATACACTTGGACTTGATATTGGCTCTACCACAGCTAAAGCTGTTCTCATGGACGGAAACAATATTTTATATCAAACATATCAAAGACACTTTTCAAAAGTACGTGAAAAAGCACTTCAAATCATAAAAACCATAAGCGAAATACACGGAGACATAACGGTTAAAGTATCAATTTCCGGCTCCTCCGGTCTTGGGCTTGCACAAGGAACAGGAATACCGTTTATACAAGAAGTGTATTCCACTTGTCAAGTGGTGAAAGAAAAAGAGCCTGACGCATCATGTGTAATTGAACTCGGCGGAGAAGACGCAAAAATCATTTTCTTCGAAGGCGGAATTGACGAGAGGATGAACGGAAGCTGTGCAGGAGGTACCGGTGCGTTTATAGACCAAATGGCAACTCTTTTAAACGTAACTGCGGATGAATTGGACGAGCTTAGTTTGAACTGCAGTAGGATCTATCCTATTGCTTCACGCTGCGGAGTTTTTGCTAAAACTGATATTCAGCCCCTTCTTAACCAAGGAGCAAGGAAAGAAGACATTGCCGCCAGTATTTATCAAGCAGTAGCGAATCAAACTATTGCAGGACTTGCGCAAGGAAGAATTATTAAGGGCAAAGTCTTGTTTTTAGGCGGACCTCTTTATTATTGCAAAGGCTTGAGAGCACGTTTCAAAGAAACATTAAAACTATCCGACGAAAATGCCGTTTTCCCCGAATACGCCCTTTATTCTGTAGCCATGGGTGCATCTATGTATGCAGTATCGTCAGGTAAGACTTATACGTTAAACGAGCTTGCTGAATGTATTGAAAATGCAAGCAGTATTTCAAAGCCGCAAAACTATCTAAAACCCCTTTTTGAAAATGAAGAACAATACAAAGAGTTTACTGAACGCCACAACAAGGCTTCAGTCTCTCAGAGAGATATTTCCGCATACCAAGGTGACGCATATTTGGGAATAGACTGCGGAAGCACAACAACAAAGCTTGTTCTCATTTCAGAAAACGACGAAATTCTTTATTCTTTTTATTCTTCCAACAGGGGCAATCCTGTATCCGTCGTCAAGGAACAGCTTGAAGTAATATATTCTCTTTGCAGCGACAAAATCAAAATAAAAGGTTCTGCTGCTACGGGATATGGCGAAGAACTTATAAAAAACGCCTTTGGAGTGGATTTTGGATTGGTTGAAACCATTGCTCACTACACTGCGGCAAAACATTTTATGCCGGATGTAGAATTTATTTTAGATATTGGCGGTCAAGACATAAAATGTTTTAAAATTAAAAATGGTGCCATTGACAGTATTATGCTTAACGAGGCCTGTTCTTCGGGGTGCGGTTCTTTTCTTGACACATTTGCAAAAGCTATGGGTCACTCCATTGAAGAATTTGCAAAAAAAGGTTTGTTCGGAAAACGCCCTGTTGACCTTGGAAGTCGTTGCACGGTATTTATGAACTCGTCGGTAAAGCAATCACAAAAAGAAGGAGCATCGGTAGAAGATATTTCCGCGGGACTCTCCATAAGTGTTGTTAAAAACGCAATTTACAAAGTTATTCGCGCAGGCTCTCCTGATGAACTTGGTAAAAACATTGTTGTCCAAGGAGGCACTTTCTACAACGATGCGGTACTTAGAGCTTTTGAACGCGAAATTGGAAGAAATGTTATAAGACCTTCTACAGCAGGACTTATGGGCGCATTTGGAGCTGCTTTGTTCAGCAAGAAATGTATGAATTCTACGCTCATTTCGCAATCGGGACTTAAAACCTTTGTTCACACAGCAAAATCGGCGGTTTGCGGCGGTTGTCAAAACCATTGCCACCTTACCATAAACATTTTTGAAAACGGAAAAAAATTCATTTCGGGAAACCAATGCGAAAAAGGTGCAGGGATCTCCGACGGAAGACCAACGCTTCCAAACCTTTTTGAATTTAAAAGAAATTATCTTTCCAACCTCCCAAAAGGAGAAAACAAAAAAGGTAAAATAGGCTTGCCTCTCACTTTGGGAATGTACGAGCTTTTGCCTCTTTGGGCCACTATTTTTACAGAATTAGGATTTGAAGTTGTTGTTTCCCGTCCTTCTACAAGAAAGACATACGAAAAAGGCCAGTTTTCTATACCTTCGGACACAGCTTGTTATCCCGCTAAAATAATGCACGGACACTTAGTGGAGCTTATGGAGGCAGGCGTCGATGGCATTTTTTATCCAAGAATTACATACAACCTTCCCGAAGAAGGAGCAGATAATCGTTACAATTGTCCCGTCGTCGCATATTACTCCGATCTTCTCAGAGGCAACATGGATGAACTGAAAAACACAAAATTTTTCTGTCCATTCCTTAATATAAACAACAAAAAAGAGTTGGCAAAAGAGCTTAAAAGCAGGATAGATATTATTTCTACCATCCCCCTAAGGAAAATCAAAGATGCTGTAGAGAAAGGCTTTACGGCGCATGAATCTTTTAGAAACGCGGTAAAAGCCGAAGGAGAAAAAGCAATACGTTATGCTAAAACCAACGGCAAAAAAGTAATGATACTTGCAGGTAGACCATACCACATAGATCCCGAAATTTGCCACGGCATAGATAAGCTTGCCCTTTCGCTGGGGTTTGTTGTGGTGAGTGAAGACAGTATTTATCACTTAACGTCACCGCAGACAGTTAATGTTCTAAATCAATGGAGCTATCACTCAAGACTCTACAGGGCTGCGAAATATGCCACCGAACATTCGTACGCGGAGCTTGTTCAACTTGTTTCGTTTGGATGTGGCATTGATGCCATTACCACAGATGAAGTGCGCTCTATATTGGAAAAAAACGGTAAGTTTTATACTCAGCTTAAAATTGACGAGATCACTAATTTAGGTGCTGTAAAAATAAGACTCAGAAGCCTTTTAGGGGCTATTGAAGAAAAGGAGGAAAAATGATGGAAGAAAAAAGTTATGTTTCTTTTACAGAAGAAATGAAAAAAGATTATACCATCCTTGTTCCGAATATGCTTTCAATGCATTTTAAGCTCATCATGAAAATTTTGGGTAAATATGGGTATAAAACCGAGCTTCTTACAACCGAAGGGCCTGAAATTGCGGAAACGGGATTGAAATATGTACATAACGACACCTGCTACCCCGCCCTTCTCGTTATCGGTCAATTCATCCACGCTTTACAAAGCGGAAAATATGATGTTAACAAAACCGCACTCATTTATTTTCAAACAGGTGGAGGTTGTAGAGCATCAAACTATGTTTCTCTTTTAAGAAAAGCTTTAAAAAAAGCAGGTTTGGAACAAGTCCCTGTAGTCGCTTTCAGCTTTGCAGGAATCGAAAAGCATCCCGGCTTCAATATAGGGCTTCCCATACTTCACAGGATGTTATATGCCGTGTTATACGGCGATCTCCTTATGTCTCTTGTAAACCAATGCAAGCCATACGAAATTACAAAGGGTGACAGCGAATCTCTCGCGGAAACAATTTGTGAAGAGATCGCTACCCTCATGGACAAAGAAGGCGTTTCCTTCCGACAAGTCAAGAAAAAAAGCAAAGAAATCATAAACAGATTTGCCAATATCCCCATGAAGAAGGTGGAGAAAGTCAAAGTAGGCATCGTGGGAGAAATCTACGTTAAATTTTCCCCGTTGGGAAATAATAATCTGGAAAAGTTTCTTGTTGAAGAAGGTGCAGAGGTAGTTATACCCGGATTGTACGATTTTCTTCTTTACTGCATCTACAACGGCGTTATTGATAACGATCTTTACGGTGAGAAAAAAACAAATGCAGTTGTCATGAAGCTGGCAACCAAAATCCTTGTCAGGTTTCAGAGAAAGCTCAGCGAGATCGTTGAAGCAGATGGAAGATTTACCCCGCCCACCGTCTTTACACAACTTCTAAAATATATGGACGATACATACATTGGAATAGGCACTAAAATGGGCGAAGGATGGCTTTTGCCGGCAGAAATGCTTGAGCTCTATCACAGCGGTGTTAAAAATATTGTATGCGCTCAACCTTTTGGATGCCTTCCAAACCATATTTGCGGTAAAGGTGTTATGAAACCTTTAAAAGACAAAAATCCCGACATCAATATTGTAGCTATTGACTACGATCCGGGCGCGACAAGAGTTAATCAGGAAAACAGAATAAAACTCATGCTCGCAAACGCAAGAAATGAATTTTCAGTTCCCGAAAAGAAATTTGAAGTGAAACTTTAATTAACATTTTTTTACCATTGCTTTATACATTTCACATAAAAAAACGGTTGTCCATGTCAACAAATGGGGGAATAACGACGAATTTAAGTTTAACTGATTTTTTTACGGCTTTAGTATTGACTTTTGTGCCATTTTGTAATATAATATGGGTGTAAAATTTTAAAAGTTGTTATAAACTTTTGAAAAATAAATTATAAAGGAGTATCAATTATGAATTGTCCAAATTGTGGAACAAACAATGTTGACAATGCTTCCCATTGCATGGCTTGCGGTTCACCCATGCGTGAATTTAACAGCACTGCAGAACAAACTAATCAAAACCAAAACGTTGGTGACAAAATTAAAGGAATCACTAAAGCTTCATTTTTCAAACCGTTGTGCTTGGGTGTAGTTGCCATAGTAGCTGTTATTATCCTTATTTCCATCTTTTCGTCTTTATTATCAGGCGATAGATTCGTCCTTAGACAAAACATCTTTTCTTCGTATAAAGTAGACGATACAACACATTTCACCGCAAACGGTAAAGAAATATACAGCACAGAAAATTATATCAGAGACACAGAATACAATTTAGATCGTAGCATACGTTACCACATCGAGTATTCCGAAAATCCGTATGAAGATGAAGATTATGAAGATGAAGGCGGCACACTTTATTATATGACATCAAAGAAGTGCGAAGCTACCTCCATTACAAATGCAGCTTACATCAAGTACGTTTCTGATGATGGCAAAATTATTTACTACACAGATCCCGACGGCAATATTTATCAATATTCCAAGGGAGACAAAGAAGGAACAAAAGTAGATTTCGATCCCGAAACAATGAGCATTGAAGCATATGCATGTTCCCCCAATGGTAAATATTTAGTATTTGCAGTAATGGATGTTGAAAAATCAAACGATTCCACAGAAGTAGATTATGCAACCTACGATGGTTTAACTTCATCAGCAGACTCCGGTAGCGATGACGAGGAAGACTATGACGTTACAACTTATATCTATTCCAACGGAAAAACCGAAATTTTAGAAGGCGCTGAAAACTTCTTACCTTTGAGCGTCACTGACAACGGCAAAAAGCTGTATGGTGGCACGTATAATCCCGAAAAAGGAGAAACAAAGGTCTACTCTTTTGTAAAGAATGAGAAGGGCGAAAACATTGTTACCCTCGCCGGAAAGATGGATAGCTACACTTTCAGTTTCAACACAGACCGAACAGAAATGCTTTTTGTAAATGACGGCGATACATATTTGTGCCGCGACTTTGGAACAAAACAAAAGTTAGGCAAAGGAACATGGACCCCTGTATCTTCCGCAAATGCAGTTGCACTCGAAAGCTTTACTGACATTTTCTATCGTAAATACGAATCAAGCGACGAAGACTATGAATTAAAATTCATTAAAAACAACTTGGATATCATTGACGTTAAAAAATTTGATGGTGGTGCAGTTTCCAACGATGCAGGCGATACAATTTACTTTTCAGATGGCGGAGACCTTTACGTTGTAACAGAAAGCAACATGGATGAATCCATCAAAATCGCTTCTGACATTTCAGATGTTGCATTTACAGAAGACGGCAAATATGTATACTTCATCAACGATGATGATGAACTTTATGTTGTTAAAAACTTTAAAGCTGACAAAAAAGAAAAAATCAAAATCGATGATGCTTATTCATTATACATAACCTCAGACGAAGAGCTCATTGTTAAAGCCGATAGATCTGACAACACAGGAGAATTTGTACTCTACTGCTGCAAAGGTACAAAAATTGAAAAAATAGCAGAAGATGTTAAATCCGTATCTGTTTACGGTAACAACCTCTACTACGAAGACAACTATGATGCAAAAGAAAGCGGCGATGAAACCGTTACACTTCACATCAGAAAATCAGGCACAAAATTCTACGATCCCATTGAGGATGTTGATTATTAATATCAAAACTTTTTCCAACACTGAGAATGGTTTTAACTTTAAAAGCCAAGGTACTTCGGTACTTTGGCTTTTTCACGTTTAAATTTCAATAATAAAATCCCCCCCGAATTGAAGCATTTTAAACATAAAAGTACCAAATACTAAAAATCGAGGGAGATAAAATATTTTTTTATTAAAAATACAAACTATTTTTGCTTTTTAAATTCGGGCAAGAGAGAAGCGACAAAAAAAGCTGCAATGGCGGTTAAAATAATCTCCGGGATCATATACAATCCATTATAAAAAACAGAGTAGATCCACGCAAGAGACGTTCCGCTAAACCTTTCCAGAACAACCTCACCTATGGCATAAAAGCCCTCTTGAGAGAAAAACCATTCCGCCCACGTACCAAAGAAAATAGCACCTGAGACGATATGCACAACATAGCGAAGAGTCAACGCAAAAATACTGCAAACAGAAAGTCCCAAAGCTTTGTTTTTAAATTTATTTCTAAACACACCCGACAAACCAATGACGGTATATGCTAAAATATAATCCAAAAAACAAACTAACAATGCCTTCCAAACTATCATTTGTTCTTCTCCGGGCATAAAAAACGCAGACACAGTTTTAAATCCTAAAAAAATCTGAATAACCGAATAACAAAACGAAGTGAATATCCCTTGCATCGTACCATACATATACCCTATTAAAACAATAGGTAACATACTGACAATGGTGATTCTACCGCCAAATGGCAGTTCAAGAGGCACAAATGAAGATATGATCTCCAAAGCTGAGGCAACGCCAAGCATGACTGCACTTACAACCAGCCTTCTTATTGTGTCCTTTCTGTCTTTTCTCTGATGACTTTCGTCTGTTGATTTTTTCATAAAACCAACCTCCTTATGTAAAAAAATACGCCAACGGAAAAGTTGGCGTAGTAAGACTTTACATAACTGAAATTCCCTACGACGGCATTATCCGTATCAGGTTTAACGGGTTCAGAACATAGTTCTGTCTCAGCCGAAAAAATCAGCACCCCTATTTCTGTTGGCAATAACATTCTAACACATTTATAATCTTTTGTCAAGCACTATTTTATAAGTTTTTCCATAGCCTCTTCAACCATTTCATCGCTAACAGCAGAATTGCTTATTTGGGACGGAGCATATCTCGAAACGGTGTAAAGCCGGAATATCTGCGGATAAGGACATTCCCCCACTATATTTTCGTTTTCCAACGCTGTATTAGAACCTTTAAACGTCATACCTTTTTTCACACGTTTTACAATGTACTTTGTGTAGATATAACGTATTTTCCACGGATTGTTTGGTTCCTCGTTCCATTTTATACGATCTTTTCCAAAATCTCTATTTTTACCCTTCTTTTTACCCCACGAAGGGAAACTGAAGCTGAGACTGTCCGTTCCTTTCATTCGCCAATTATTTTCAGAAATACCAAGCTTTTTCTTTATTTTTCTAACTGTATTTTTCCATGATGTTTTAACACGGTCAAATACTTTTTTTAAAGCCGGCTTTAATATGATCTCCATGGAAAACTTGAGAGATTTATAATAAAACCAAACGGCCAAAAAACAAAAACCAAACCCTAATATTTCCAAAAAATCTACTGCGTTTTCATCTTTGGGAAACTTTTTCAGCCAAAGCAAAACAACACCTATGGCAACAGATACAATAGCTCGCCACAGATTTTTCTGCGATTTTTTATCTCTTTTAATTAACATATCTTAACCTGCCACATATGTGTCATCGATGTTTATAAAGCTTTCATCCAATATAAACGTATTTACACTATTCCCCATTACCGATAAACGCTCAAGATTTACTGCCGCTGTTTCGTCAACTTCATGGGCAAAAAGCACGATCTCCGTTTCTGAGAGAAAGTCATCTACATACATCTCAATAAGCTTTTGCATTGACATTCCTGCAGAAGCTCTGATACCCGCCATGCTTTTAAGCATTTCTATATAATGCAAAACTCCGCTATCTGCCGGAAACCGCAAGTACATATCTCCCGACGGAAGTTTACAGTTTGCGGCAAAACCTACACGATACCCCGAATCAGATGCCTCGCAAATAAGCGCCGTGGCGACTCTTAATGCGTTTTCCATAATGGCGTTATAATCTTCGCCGCTTATTTGAGCTTCGTCAGAATATTTATAGTCTATAAGTACTAAAACATTGCGGTTTGAAACATAATCAAATTTATTTACCTTTATACCATATCCTGCACCTTGTACCGAACGAGCAGTGGCTTTATAGTTGATCATCTTCATAGAATCGCCCATGTCATAGTCCCTAATGCCGGAAAATGAAAACGGGTCATAAATCAACCTGCGGTTAGTGGGATTGTCGCCCTGAACACTGTTTGGGTGCATAAGAACACCTGACAACGGTATAGCCTTTGGGTATACATAAATAGAAGCTTCGGATTTAATTGTATGGGGAACTTTTCTATAATTTATCTCTACAGATTCAAGGTCATAAATTCCTCTTTTTTCACAGCAGATAATATTTCTGCGTGTTATGCGTCCAAAAGGAGGAATTATTCTAAAGGTACTTACGCAATAATGCATATCTGTAGAATTATCATAAACCACATCCTGTGGGCGTATACCACTGTACAAAAATGACTCTACATGTATTCCAAAAAGGAAAAAAAAGGACGGATTATAAATAGTTTCAACCAATACAGTATTCGTCCCCTCGTGAGCACCTTCATCTGTAAAATGGCGTGAATACTCAAGTTTTCTAATACAAGCAGCTTTTGTGTGCCTATAGATCATTATTAGAATTATCAAAAGTAAAACACCCAAAAGAGCAAGCAATGCTTGAATTGAAGGATTCATATTTTACTTTCCTTTGACATTAACCTTTATACCAGCCAAGTTCTTTTTCTGTGGGAACTTGTACAATTTCAAGAATATTTGAGATTATTTCGCGTGCCGCATTTTTCTTCACCTTTGCAGAACTGGAAAGAACCATTCTGTGAGGAAGAACGTACATAGCCGCCGCCTTTACGTCATCAGGAATTACATATTCCCTATCTTCAACTGCGGCAAACCCCTTTGAAACCTTCATAAGGGCAAGCGCACCTCTGGGGCTTACACCCAATGTCACGTTGCTGTGATTTCTCGTGGCTTCTATCAAAGAGACTATGTAATCCATAATATCATCATGTACAAAAATCGAATCGAGCTGTTTCCTCGCTTCCAAAACTTCATCAATTGTAACAACCGCTTTCAGCTCGGAAAAAGGATCGGCTCCGTTAAAACGCTTTAAAATCGACATAGATTCTTTATGATTGGGATATTCCATTCCCGCTTTAACCAAAAAGCGGTCAAGCTGTGCTTCGGGTAACGGAAAAACACCCATACTCTCAATAGGGTTTTGCGTCGCAATTACCATAAAAGGTGCTTTTAGCTCTCTTGTATTACCGTCTATTGTTGCCTGAAGTTCTTCCATACACTCAAGCAGCCCGGCTTGCGTTTTAGGCGTCGCCCTATTAATTTCATCTACCAACAAAACATTAGAAAAGACAGGTCCCGGAACAAACTCAAACTCCGATTTTTTCATGTTAAAATAATTTATACCTGTAATGTCGGAAGGTAACAAGTCAGGTGTAAACTGGATACGCTTATAAACTCCATCAAATGACGCGGCAAAAGATTTTGCGAGCGTGGTTTTAGCTGTCCCGGGAACGTCTTCCAAAAGCATATGGCCGCGACAAAGCATTACCGTGGTAAGCATATCGCAAAGAGAGTCCTTACCTACAACTACTGTTGCTACATTTTCTCTTATTTTCTTGTAGAATTCGCCTAACATTTCTTTACCTCATTATTTTTTATTTAAATATTCATCAACAATAAACCTTGGTCTTTCCTTTGTTTCAAGGTAAATCTTGCCTATATATGCACCTGTGATGCCAATGGACAAAAGTATCAAT
This sequence comes from uncultured Oscillospiraceae bacterium, assembly GCA_964509125.1. GTDB lineage: Bacteria > Bacillota > Clostridia > Oscillospirales > CAG-382 > SIG653. The sequence continues at coordinate 35,023 of CAZDVZ010000019.1, forward strand.
CCGCCGATTCCCCAAATTGATACTATCAAACTTGACCAGCCGGCAACAGTAACCCCTCTGAAAAACTGAATTACAGAGTATATAAGCATTATGATGCTTACAAAAAATACCCCTACGCCTAAATATGTTATCATATTAAGAGGCTTAACACTAAGTGAAGTAATACCTTCAACAGAAAACGATATCATCTTTTTTAAAGGATATTTGCTTTCGCCCGCAAGACGTTCACCTCTCTCGTAATACACAACATCGGTTTTAAAGCCTATCATGGGGATTATGCCGCGAAGAAATAAATTCACTTCTTTGTATCCTGCCAGCTCATTTAGTGCACGTTTACTTGTCAGCCTGTAATCCGCATGATTGTAAACCGTATTCGCACCCATTTTATTCATGACCTTATAAAAGCTTTCTGCGGTAAAACGCTTGAAAAAAGTATCTTTATCACGTTTTGAGCGAACGCCGTATACTATATCACACCCTTCGTGATATTTGTCAATCATTTCATCAACAGCGTTTATGTCGTCTTGAAGATCTGCATCCATGGAAATTACCATGTCAGCATCATCTTTTACTGTCATCAGTCCTGCTAAAAGTGCATTTTGATGCCCTCTGTTACGACTCAAATTTATGCCCGCAAAAATCTCCTTACCTTCGTGAAGCTTTTTGATAATATTCCAAGTGTCGTCTTTTGACCCATCGTTTACAAAAACAATTCTGCTTTTTTCAGATATTTTTTTGCTTTCAATCAAGCTCATTGTTTTTTCATACACCACTTTTGCGGTTTGTACAAGTACTTCTTCTTCATTATAGCAGGGAATTACAAAATATAAAATATTTTCTCTCATTTTACACTACCCCCTATGGTATTATTGCACAAATATATGCTTAAGTTTACCACAAAAACCGCACATTGTCAATATTTTTCAAATAAAAACCGCAGAGCTATTTTCATATTTGAAAAACGCTCTGCGCCTTGGCATTAAGCTTTGTTCTTTTCCTTTTTGTTTTCTTCAATCATTCGTTTTAAACAAGAAAGAGCATCACCCAAGCTGCCCACACGATCTATAAGTCCCTTTTCCACAGCTTCGGCACCGCCCAAAACCGTTCCGATATCAGTCGTCATTTGGTCGGTTTTCATTATCATACTCAAAAGTTCATTTCCGTCAGCCGATGAGTTTCGTGTAATGAACTCTATAATTCGCATTTGCATTTTTTCAAAATAATCAAAGCTTTGAGGAACACCGATTACAAGACCGTTTATTCTTACGGGGTGAAGCGTCATTGTTGCAGACGGTACTATAAACGATGCTTTGGCGGCAACCGCCAAAGGTACTCCGATTGAGTGACTGCCTCCCAAAACAAGGGATACAGTAGGTTTTCGCATTCCGGATATCACCTCCGCAATTGCAAGTCCCGCTTCAACATCACCGCCGATGGTGTTAAGAAGGATCAGCAAGCCTTCAATTTCTTCGCTTTCCTCCACAGCCACCAGAGTTGGGATTATATGCTCATATTTTGTTGACTTTGTCTGATTCGATGCGGCATAATGCCCTTCAATTTGTCCTGCTATTATTAAAGCATGGATACATCCCGATTCGCTGCAAGTGGTTACGCTTTTTTCATCTTCGCCGCCTTTTCGCTCTTCGGTATTCGCTTCTTCACACATACGCTTCCCTCCGAACGTATTATATCCCAATCAGAACATCTTATTCAAATTTTCACACAACTCAATTGTAAAAAAGTAAAAATTCGACCAAAAGCATTTAAAGTGAAGAACTACACAAAAATCATTTTTTTCAAAAAACATCTTCGATTTCTTAAGTGAAAATATTTCTACACACCTTTAAAATCCTAAAAATCAAAAGAAAGCCTTTGCTCCACAGAAGGTCTGACAAGTCCATTCGCCACAGCCACGTGTTCGGGATGGGTTTGATAAAACGCCAATGCAGCAGCAGATTCAAAGGTGGAGTCCATCATTAAATCGCCGGAGGAGCAATCCATTCCGTTTATATGAATATTCATTTCCAAAAGTCCGTCAATTTTTCCCACAAGACCTTCAAGGGCAACTTTAATCTCCTTCTTTCTTTCTTCGGGATTTTCAAGTCCTTCTTTTAGCTTCCAAATTATCATATGTTTAACCATGTTGCACCTCTTTTAATTGTTATTTTGTAAAGATTATAACATATTTTTTTATTTTTTCAAGTGCTTATTGACAAAAACAAAAATCACAATATAATGATATTTAAGTATACCGCAAAGATTAAATCAAACGTATCATTACATAATTAATGTGCGGCAAGGAGGATAAGCAATGGTTTTCAAAGGTCAAACAATAAACGACGAGAGGGAATTAAAGCTCGCCATAATCAAACACCAAAAAATTATATACAAAAAGATAAAATTAATGAAATTTGTTTTTCTTGCGTTTTTAGAGCTAATTGGAGTATTATTACTATTTTTCTCCATCACCACGTTTTCGGGATATTTAGACTCATTCCCCACTTTTCAAAAAACGTCAAATACAATAAAAACAGAAGTTTCTGCAATAGAAAACAACATAGCAGAAACCGGTGACTTAATAAAAAATCTAATTTACGATTTTTCCTATACTTTTGGAGGAATCCTTCTTGTTTTGGCTTTGATCATCATTTCAATTTCTACATATAATATTATTAAAAATGCTATAACGCCCTTAACAGTAAGCAAAGAGGAAGTTGAAAGTATTTTCTACGAGGAAATTTTAAAAAAAGATTTAGATTCAAAAGCCATAAACAAACAAATATAAACCCGCCACCACCATTAAGTCAAAGAGATACGCCCCTCTGGGTATTGGAGGAATATTTTGGATATAAATCCACCATAGCACCTTGAAATGCAGGCGTATTTCCAAAAGGGCATACAACGAAGTTAGACATAAAAATCGATGTCTGCGCCCAGATTGGTTTGAATCCCCTTTGCCTAAATAAAGGAAATTTGAGTAAGTTGCCAAAGTAAAATCCGTTTTGAAAAGCGGTAAAGTGAATGACAAAGAAAAATGCAATTCAAGTGCAAAAAGGTAAGAAAACGGAGGAAGTAAAATCCGTTTTAAATAAACAAGATAAAAAAACGAGTTAAAGAAGCAAAAAAATTGCGTAGCAAAAAGAGAGCGGTAAAATCCGTTTGTCAGACTAAAATCCGTTCTTGAAAAATATTAGGAGTTCCTATCAAATAAATTTTACAAATGAAAATTAGTGTATTAATTTAGGGTTTAATGGTACATCGTTGGGAAGGATGGGCTTGCAGTTGAATTTCAACAAAACATCCTCGCCCCAAAATGCTTTTGCAAGGTTGTAAGGCGATGAATTAATAACTTTTCTGAAATAAGAATTGATATGCGAAGCCATAAGTTCCGCTTGTTCTTGAGTTAGATCATCAAAGATTACGGTTTTTGGTAGTATGTACCTAATTAATTCATGGTTTTCTTCAATAGCTCCTTTTTGGAACGATGAATAAGAATCGCAGAAAAAACATGTGTTAATACTTCTCCTGTTGATGTATCTACTTCGATCATCTCAGGAGCACAAAATTCAGTTCCTCTGTCTGTCAAAATAGCAGGGAAGAGTTTTTTGTATAATTCAATTCCAAGCAACTCTTTTAATTCCATAAATACTCTGGTTACTTCGTCCTTGCATTTTTGCCTTAAAACGAAAAAAACGGGAATCTTTGTAGACGTTTGCAACTACTATCGTCTTTTTTGCCATATAGACCATATCTGCGATTCTCTTGTTTATTTCTCCTCTTTTTCACTTCTCGCGATATGGTTCTTTCATCTTTCACCAAAACCGTGGCTATGGATTTGCATTTTTCA
>CAZDVZ010000020.1:0-20017 GCA_964509125.1 uncultured Oscillospiraceae bacterium
TTTCTTTTTCTCGGAAACAGCTTGTCCTATCGTGAATTTTGTAAAAAATAGTGTAAATTGGGGTCAAGTTGTTCTTATGTGGTTGCAGGTATGCCATTTTTGCGAAAACCTTCAAAGTGCCGAAAAGCCAGTCATATCAAGGGTTTTCGGGCCCTTGGAAATGTGGGTTGTTCTTTGGCGGTCGTGGCATCTGCTGCAAGGTCTTCATTTATGTCTGCGAAGGTATCTCCTGTGTTTTGGATATAAGCCGCTGTCCAAGGGAATCCTGCGGCAGATGCGGGGTAGATGCCTGCTGTATGATCTATGAAGTAGGCGTCCAAGCCTGCTTCTTGGATCTGTTCCATGGTCATATTGCGGGTAAGTTGATGGATGATAGCCGCAACGATCTCCATGTGCGCGAGTTCTTCTGTGCCGATATCAGTAAGTAAGCCTACAACTTCTTTGTAAGGCATGGTATATCTCTGATTGAGGTATCGCATAGAAGCACCGAGCTCACCATCCGGACCGCCGAGCTGACTCATGATAAGTTTTGCCATGGCGGGATCGGGATTTTTAATGTTTACAGGGTATTGCAATTTTTTATCGTAAGTCCACATATTATTCTCCTTCCCACGGCCAAGGCTGGTTTATCCAGCTCCAGCTATCGCCTGTTACTTCAAAGGCGGTAAGAGGACCATATTTTGCCGTAAAATCCGCGTATGCATTGTCATATTCCTGTTTCATTTTTTGGTAATATTCCATTGCATTTTCACAATTTGGATGTCCATCCAAGTAAAGTACGGTTTCGTGTAATGCAAACTGAATTGCTTGAAGCCTTCTTAAGTCCTTTGTTCTGTTCATCTATTGCGCCCCTTTCCATATCCCAAGAAGGGCTTATCGAGATCCGCAAAAAGTGTACCCGCCGCAAATGCATCGTCGGTATCGTAAATGTTTTGCCATTGCTGATAAGGTACGTATGACATTGCAAGGGATATGTTTTGAGGGAAAAGCGACGTTTCATTTGTTTGAACTTCGTTTCTTTGTCTGCAAAATCCGCAGAAAACTTCGTTTTCGTTTTTGGTCATTGCGTTTTCTCCTTATTTATTCGAATATCGTCAAAGTTCTTTGCCGACTTCAATATCAATATATGCCACGCAGATTATTTTGTTACACCCCGAGCTGCCTCTGTCGTTTAGCGCCTGATTTTAATCCTGTCAATTTGCTATCACTGCTTGCTTTTGCTGAGTAAAAATAACGGAAAAAACAATGAATAAAATCTTCCCTTAAAAAAATATTTATCAAAAGAAAAAACAGGGTAGATTTTTGCTAAAAAGTATGATACAATGCAGTCATATAAAACTTAAAAAATGATAAGGAGCGTTTTTATGGATATCTCCACGGTATGCAGAAAGGTCGCTGCGGAAGGCGCAGTGCTTCTCAAAAACGAAAAAAAAGTACTTCCCTTAAAAAAAGGTACAAAAGTTGCTCTTTTTGGAAGAATGCAAACTACTTATTACAAAAGCGGAACAGGTTCGGGGGGGCTTGTTCATTTAGTGAAAGAACCTTGCATTTTGGAGGCTTTGAAAAGTGACGAGGATATTTTTCTTGACGAAGAACTTGTTTCAATCTATGAAAATTGGGTAAAAGATCATCCGTTTAATGACGGCGGAGGAGTTTGGGCGGGCGAGCCTTGGTTTCAGGAAGAAATGCCTGTAGATTATGCTTTAGCCAAAACCGTTTCCGAAAGAAACGAGGTTGCCGTTGTAATCATTGGAAGAACAGCGGGTGAGGATCATGATAACGCAAACGAAAGCGGCAGTTACAGCCTTACAAATGTTGAAGAAGATCTTTTAAAGAACGTAACATCAAATTTTGAAAAAGTTGTTGTTGCTCTTAATGTTGGAAATATCATTGATCTTTCTTTCCTTGACAGATATAATGTTTCGTCACTTCTTTACATATGGCAAGGAGGCATGGAGGGAGATAAAGCCTTTGCAGACATTCTAACGGGTAAAACTGCTCCCAGCGGTAAGCTGACAGACACACAGGCGATTAATATTTCGGATTATCCTTCCGATAAAAATTTTGGTGCAGAAAATAAAAATATTTATGAAGAAGATATTTATGTAGGTTACAGATATTTTGAAACCTTTGCCAAGGATAAGGTTCGTTTTCCTTTTGGGTTTGGACTTACTTACACAACTTTTGACGTAAAAGCGGAAGCACAGGAAAAAGACGGACTTATCATAGTTCATGCTACTGTTAAAAATACAGGGGAAAGCACCGGTAGAGAAGTTGTTCAGGTTTATTACAATGCACCTACAGGAAAATTGGGGACGCCTGCAAGACAGCTTGTTGCTTTTGCAAAAACGAAGGATATTCCTGCGGGGGAAACTGAAAATGTTGTCCTTTCGTTCTCTGTAGATGAAATGTCTTCGTATGATGACAGTGGAGTGACGGGCAATAAATCTTGCTATGTTTTGGAAAAAGGCGACTATGAAATTTTTGTGGGAACTTGTGTTCGCTGTGCTAAACCTGTGTTTACATACATGGTAAAGGAAGATACGGTTACAGCTAAATTAGAAGAAGTTATGGCTCCTGTAGAGAATTTTAAACGTCTCGTAGCACGGGAGAAAGACGGAAAGATTATTGAATCATATGAAGCTGTTCCCACGGCTACCATCGATCTGCTTTCGAGAATAAATGAAAGACGTCCTGAAGATATTGCGTATTCCGGCAACCAAGGGATTAAACTTAAAGACGTTAAGGAAGGCAAAAATACCATTGAAGAGTTTGTTTCCCAACTTACAGATACCCAGCTTGCTGCCCTTGTGTGCGGTGAAGGTATGGGATCTCCCAAAGCCACGCCCGGAACCGTTGGTGCTGTCGGCGGACAATGCGAAGACCTTCAAGACTACGGTATACCCGTTTGTTGCGTTACCGATGGTCCTTCGGGAATCAGACTTGATACAGGTAAAAAAGCATCATTGATTCCAAACGGAACATTGCTTGCCTCAACTTGGGATATTGATGTTGTTCAAGATATTTACTCTTGCATAGGAAAAGAACTCAAAGATAATTGTGTTGATTCTTTGCTCGGTCCGGGTATTAACATTCACCGCCATCCTCTTTGCGGAAGAAATTTTGAATATTTTTCCGAAGATCCGTTTCTTGCAGGTAAGATTGCCGCAGCAAGTACGAGAGGCATTGGAAAATTTGGAGCATATGCCACAATAAAGCATTTTGTATGCAATAACCAAGAAAAGAATCGTCATAGCTGTGAATCTGTTGTTTCAGAACGTGCTCTTCGTGAGATTTACTTGAAACCCTTTGAAATTGCGGTAAAAGAAGGTAAAAATGTTCTTATAATGACATCTTACAATCCCGTTAATGGATATTGGTCTGCTTCAAATTATGATCTCAACACAACGGTTTTGAGAAAAGAATGGAAGTTTGATAATTTTGTAATGACGGATTGGTGGGCAAAATGTAATTTAGAAGCTCATGGTATTGCGGATGTTCATAAAACTCAGGCTATGGTTAGAGCGTGGAACGATGTTTACATGGTTTGCGAAAATGCAAATTCTAAGGCCGATACTGTTTTGAAAGGATTGAAATCGGGCTATATTTCAAGGGGCGATATCCAAAAGTGTGTTATTACTATTTTAAATTGGATTATTAGAACAAACACCTTTGAAGAATATGTATCAAACGGATGCAAAGCAAAATATCCGGTTTCTATTGACGAATCGAAATTTAAATATATTTCGTCTTTGGAGGGTATTGACGCTGATACAGTTTACGGCTTGAAGGGTGAAAATAGGAAAAAGGGATTGTTTACCTTTACTATTTCCAGCGATGCAGATGTTCTCTCTCAAAATATTATTACAGTTAAGGTCGATTGGGAAGTTGTTACCATTTCAATTCCCGGAACAAAGGGTGAAAAAATTGAAGTTAAACGCTTTATCTGGGTTGGCGACGGGGAAGAAGGAAATCATAAATTTTCTGTTTCTCACAGCGACCTTATTAAGATACATAACGTGGATTTGAAACAGTGATGCTTTGTCAACATTAAAATGTTTTGTTTAGCATTTTTTGCATCCTTCTATCAATATAAAAGAAGGAACTGTAAAAAAACAAATTCGTTTTTTCACAGTATCTTAAGTTAAGAAAAAGACAAGTTTAAAAAGCTTGCGTGTCTTGTGGGAGAAATTAACTAAAACCGAATAGGACGAGAAAAATCCATCATAGACGAAAGCCTGTGATGGATTTTTTGTGCCGTAAAAGTTAACAGCTTGTTTATTGGGCTTTTTTCTTTGATTGGTGGTGTGTTGTGCTAAAAAGGAGGTGAAACAAATGAGCAACGTAATAAATATTTTTCGTTAATCTAATATTCTACCATCCGTAGAAATTGTGACTATCCTCCAAGGAATAAATTTTCCGCTTGCCATCAAAGCGCGCTTAACTGCATTTTCAATTCCACCACAGCAAGGTACTTCCATACGGATGACGGTCACACTCTTGATGTCGTTGTTTGCGAGAATCTCTGTAAGTTTTTCAGAATAATCGACATCGTCGAGCTTGGGGCAGCCAATTAAAGTGACGTTATTGCGGATGAACTCATTGTGGAAATTTCCGTAAGCGTAAGCCGTGCAATCTGCCGCTACAAGCAGATTGGCACCGCCAAAATAAGGCGCATTCACAGGAACGAGCTTGATCTGTACGGGCCATTGAGACAGCCGACTTGATACGTAAGGCGTAGAAGCAGGTACGGAATAAGTGTCGCGCTTGATTGCTTTGGAGGCTGTACCCGGGCAACCGCAAGGCAGCGGCGACGGCTTTTTTTGTTTTGACGCAAGAACTGCTGCTTCATCATAAGCAGGTGCTTCTCGCTCTTCAAAGGTAATTGCATCCACAGGACACGCCGGCAGACAATCTCCCAGCCCGTCGCAGTAGTCCTCGCGGGTGAGCTTCGCTTTACCGTTTACCATTTCAATAGCGCCTTCATGACAAGCTGCGGCACACGCGCCGCATCCGTTGCATTTTTCTTCATCAATTTTTATAATTTTTCGTATCATTATTATGCTCCTCTCTTGACTTTATGCGATTATTATAGTACAATTAATAAAACAAGTCGGTTGTTTTTACAACAGAAAGAGATGCTTTGTGAAGAAATATATTCCAATATTGAAAAAAGCACAGTTGTTTGCGGGCGTATCAGATGACGAGATAGTGGAGATGCTGTCTTGCCTTGACGCAAGATTATGTAAATATAAAAAAGGCGAGTACGTATTTCGTCAAGGTGAACATCTGAATCATATTACGGTACTGGTCGAGGGTGAGCTTCACATCCAAAAAGATGATTATTGGGGCAACCGAAGTATTATTAACCGGGTTGATGTTGGAGAGATGTTTGGTGAAGCCTATATCGCCCGAGAAAGCGAGGCGATTCTTAACGACGTTGTTGCGATGGAGGATAGCGCGGTTGTATTTTTTGATGTAAAACGAATTATTACGGTCTGTGCTTCATCGTGCCGTTTTCATTCCATGGTGGTGCAAAATCTATTTTTTGCCATATCTGATAAAAATAGAAAGCTTGTTCAGAAGATCGGGCATATCTCAAAGCGGTCTACAAGAGAGAAACTGATATCCTATCTGTCCGAAGAAGCGAAAAGGCAGAACAGCGCATCGTTTATTATTCCGTTTAATCGCCAGCAGCTCGCAGATTTTCTTTCGGTGGACAGGAGTGCTATGTCAAATGAGCTTTGCAAGATGCGCGACGAGGGCCTATTGGAGTTTCATAAAAGCACATTTAAGTTGTTATAAAGCAACAATGATTGTTTTGGAATTGCTAATATAGAGGATTGATTTTTGACATTTGGTTGTTAGAATGATTCGTGAATGGGGTTGGCTGCAGAATATTTACCGATAATGAATGACCAATGAGGTCTGACCGAATACGAACGGTCAGACCTCGATTTTATTCTTATCCGCACTCTTGATTTCGGTATGGGATATGACAAAATCACTCGTTGGAATAGAGTGTCAGCTTGTCCTCTTCGGGGAGATAAATGCCGAGAAATATTTCTTTTGCCTCCTTGTGTCCTTGCGATTTCAACTGCTTTGTAAGCCAATTTGAGTCAAGCCCCATGCGAGAAAGATTTTCCTCCATTACACACCCATCCATAATGACTTCCACGCCGATGTGGGTTGCTTTGGCTGTAATCTTCAGATCTTCGGGCGTTACAGGGCGGTTTGCCCCTTTGGGAAGTATAGAAATCTTGCCATTGTGTTCAAACACCGCCGTTTGTATTTCGTTCAGATCAAAATATCCTTGTTCGCGGCAGAGTAACATAAATTCGGAAATGTCAAGTTTGGCTTTCTTTAAATTCACACGGTACAGCTTTCCATTATCCAAAATTATAGATGGTGTACCGTTGATATATTTTCTTGTTTTCGGAATTTTTTGCGTGAGTAGATCAAATAGAATTGATACACCACCGTAAATGACGAGAGCAATCAAGGGCTTCCACGGCTCCTCCAGATCGGTTGCAAGTTCTGCGCCTATGGAACCGATGGTGATGCCGCTAATATAATCGAAAAAGTCAAGCTGCGAAACTTGTTTATGCCCCATAATTTTTGCGATGATAAACAGCGAAAAAACAGAGAGAAGAGTTGTTGCTATTATTTTAATAATATCCATTCTTTGCCTCCGGATTATTTCTTGTTATTTTTTCCAAAAACATTTGGAGTATACAATCTCACAGAAATCTTTTGTGACAATATTATGTAAAGAGTTTTATAAATGAAGTGAGGCTTGGAGATGTACGAGCTGAACAATTTTATTGTGTTATAATGATGAATGGATTTAAGTTTGAAAATAGTGCTTTCGTTTTTGTTTTGTCTCGAAAATTTGTTACGAAGCTATATATTAAGAGGTACGCACACAATGTTGCAAGCGTACCTTTAAAAAGTAAATTTGTTATTGTAGAATTTAATAGTGTCAGCATGGGAATCATCATAAAGAAAAGCGCACCAACTCTTGCACTTACTCCGGCATCTGTATGTCCTCTGCCGAACAGTTTAATTATACCGGTGATTCGCTTTGATCGTTTCCTTGATATTTTGAAAATCGTTTTTTCGCTTCATTTTACCCCTCCTATACAGAACCAAAAAGCGAGACGTTTATCGCCTCGCTTTTCGTATTGATTTACTTCTTTGCCGCGTCAATGCGAGCTTCGGCTTCGGCTTGACGTTTCTTTGCTTCTGCTATTTGTTCGTCTCTTTCCGCTTGCATCATAGCTTTGCGCTTTTCGGGATTTCTCATCGCCTTTGCTTCTTCCCATTGTGCTTTTGATTCAGCTTTTGTAGCTTTGAAATTTGCCTTGTCAACCTTGTGCTGAGCTTGTGCACTTTCTTTCATGTCCCGGAATGCTTTCTTTAAAAAATTTGCCATAATAATCTCCTTTTCTGTTTGTAACATTATTATATAAAGGTATTGTTTACCAAAGATTTTATAAATGTTTTTTGTTTTCTTTACCTGACAAACGCATTATAATATTTGTTTGTTTTCAAAATTTTTGAGGAATGTTGCCGAAATATTATTTTAAAAAAATAAACGCCGCTGAAAAAAGCGACGTTAATTGTCGGGGGGCTAACGTGATATAATTAGTCTTCTACATAGATATTCGACCAGCGTTAAAAAGAAGGACCTTGTCAGAAGACAAGATCCTTTTCTGGCTGCGGATGAAGGATTCGAACCCTCACATACAGAGTCAGAGTCTGCTGTGCTACCATTACACAAATCCGCAAAAATCCGCAAAAGTGTTTTTTGTTTGCGTGAAGTATTCTACCATATAACACTTGGTTTGTCAATACCTTTTTTCAATATTTTGAGAAAACTATGCATTTTTTAAGCTTAATTTCTATTTCTTTTTTGTTGATCTATGTTTTAACATCTTTGATATTAATTGCTCTAACTAAATATATTTTATCTAATTGTACGAAAAAAATTCAAAAATAATCTAAAAAAAACTTGATAAAACTCTTTACAAACGGGGAAAAATATGGTACAATACATTTTGTATTCGGGTAAGCTCGGTTTTGGGAGTAACAAATTGTGTTTCACCTAACCCAATGCTGTGCTTCCACCGAAAATAATATGGAGGTGAAGCAAATGATCACAAAGGAACAAAAACAGGCTTTGATCAATGAGTATGCTATTTGCGAAGGCGACACAGGGTCTCCTGAGGTTCAAATCGCTATCCTTACTTTCAGAATCAACAGCCTCAACGAGCATCTTAAGGCTAATCCTAAGGATAACCACTCTCGTCGCGGTCTTCTTCAAATGGTAGGTAAGAGAAAGAAATTCCTTAATTATCTCATTTCTAAAGATATCAACCGCTACCGTTCTATCATTGCACGTTTGGGCATCAGAAAGTAAGCGGTAAAAAGAGTAAGTATGCTTTCGGTGGGCGGCACCGGCAAATTTTCCTTTTTGCCGAGTCGCCCACATTTCTTAAGTTGAATTTTGCTTTCACATTTTAATTTGTTTCCAAAAAAATCATATAAAAAGAAAGATGCTTGACGATGGAGCAAGCAGAGAAGGAAGAAAAAATGTTTGAAAATTTCAAAGTGTTTGAAACGACGTATGCCGGCAGACCTTTAGTTGTTGAAACCGGTAAGATTGCACAGCTCGCAAACGGCTCTTGCCTTGTAAGATACGGCGAAACTGCAGTTCTTGCAACAGCTACAGCTTCTGCAGCTCCCAGAGACGGAATCGATTTTTTACCCCTTTCCGTTGATTATGAAGAAAAACTTTATTCTGTAGGTAGAATTCCCGGAAGTTGGAACAGACGCGAAGGCAGACCTCCTGAGAGTGCTATCCTCACATCACGTGTCATTGACCGTCCTATCAGACCGTTGTTCCCAAAGGATTTGAGAAACGATGTTGTAATAAGCTTGACGGTTATGTCTGTAGATCCTGATTGTTCGCCTGAAATTACAGGTATGATTGGCGCATCTATCGCTTTATCCATTTCCGACATTCCGTGGAATGGGCCAATCGGTGGCGCATTTATGGGGCTTGTTGACGGCGAGATCGTTGTGAATCCCACTGCAGAACAAAGAGCAAAGAGTGATCTTCAGCTTACTGTTGCCGCGAGCGAAAAGAAAGTTGTTATGATCGAAGCGGGCGCAAACGAAGTTCCCGATGATCTTATGTTTGAAGCTATCATGAAGGCACATGAGGAAATCAAACCCATTATCGAATTTATCAACGGAATGGTTGCTGAAATTGGTAAACCCAAGTTTGAATATCCTTCTTGCGAAGTGGATCCTGTTATGTTCGACAAAATCGCAGAAATGGCAGAGGCTGACGTTATGGAAGCTCTCTATACAGACGACAAAACTGTTCGTGATGCTAAGCTTCAACCTATTTATGAAAGAGTAAACGAAGCATTGGCAGAAGAATATCCTGATTCTCAGGTTATGATAAACGAATGTATGTACAAGCTTCAAAAGAAAATTGTACGTCGTTGGCTCCTTACAGAGAAAAAGAGAGTTGACGGAAGAAGCATGGATCAAATTCGTTCTTTAGCATCCGAAGTTTCTCTTCTTCCCAGAACCCACGGTTCGGGGCTTTTCACCAGAGGACAAACTCAAGTTCTTTCCATTGCAACTCTTGCTCCCATGAGTGAAGTTCAAATCCTTGATGGTATTGGTGACGAAACTGAAAAGAGATATATGCACCATTACAATATGCCCGGTTATTCTGTGGGTGAAGCCAAAGCAGCAAGAACGCCCGGCAGGCGCGAGATCGGTCATGGTGCATTGGCAGAGCGTTCTCTTGTTCCTGTTCTTCCTTCTGTTGAAGAATTTCCTTATGCTATCCGTGTAGTTTCTGAAATCGTTTCTTCTAACGGTTCCACATCTCAAGGTTCTGTTTGTGCTTCTACATTGGCACTTATGGACGCAGGCGTTCCCATTAAGGCTCCCGTTGCAGGTATCTCATGCGGTCTTATTACCGAAGGCGAAAACTGGATGACTATGATCGACATTCAAGGTCTTGAAGACTTCTTTGGCGATATGGACTTTAAAGTTGCAGGTACGAAGAACGGTATTACTTCTATCCAAATGGATCTTAAGATCGATGGTCTTACGCCTGAAATTATAAAGAGCGCATTCGAAACAACCAAAAAAGGTAGATTCCATATTATTGATAATGTTATCCTTCCTTGCATTAGCGCGCCTCGCGATGAAGTATCAAAGTATGCGCCTAAGATGATATCTACGAAGATTGATGTTGATAAGATTAGCGAAGTTATTGGTAAAGGCGGAAAAGTTATCCAAAAAATCTGTGCTGACACAGGCGCAAAAATTGACATCGAAGATGATGGCTCTGTATTTATCTCCGCTATTGATAAGGATGCTGCATACAAAGCACTTAATATCATCAATGCTATTGTTCTCGTTCCAGAACCCGGTCAGATCTTTGAAGGCGTTGTAACAAAAATTATGACATTTGGTGCTTTCGTTGAATTTGCTCCCGGTAAAGAAGGTTTGGTTCACATCTCCAAGCTTGACAGAAAACGTGTAGAAAAAGTAGAGGATGTTTGCAATGTGGGCGATACTATCAAAGTAATGTTCCTCGAAATTGACGATAAGGGCAGATATAACCTCTCTCGTAAAGATGCTCTTACAAAAAATGATCTTTAATTAAAATTCATAATAAGCTGTTTCAAATACAATTTTAAGCTGTGTTTGAAACAGCTTTTTTGTTATACAAAAATGGAACTTTGTTTGAGTATTGATGTAAAAAATATATTTTTTAATGAGATTTGTTTGTGTGAATATAAATAATAAATATAAAAAACTGCGTCAGACGTCTTTGATGTGTCTGCGCATTTTTTAGCGTATGATTATTTGTGTTTGAAGTTAAAATAAGAGAAAGCGAAGATTACAATTTTTTAAGGAGAAAAAATGAATATTTACGGATATGTGCGTGTGAGCTCTAAAGATCAAAATGAATATAGACAATTTATTGCGTTTGAGAATGTTGGAATAATAAAAAGAAATATATATTTCGACAAAATATCAGGAAAAAACTTTGAACGTCCACAATATAAAAAGATGATAAAGAAACTAAAAAAAGACGATTTGCTCTATATAAAGAGTATCGATCGTCTTGGAAGAAATTATGAAGAAATATTGCAACAATGGAAGATACTAACTAAAGAAAAAGGTGTGGATATTGTTGTTTTGGATATGCCCCTTCTTGATACAAGAAGGGGAAAGGATTTAATGGGAACATTCCTTTCAGATATTGTCTTGCAGGTGTTATCTTTTGTTGCGGAAAATGAAAGAACCAATATCAAACAGCGGCAAGCGGAAGGGATATCTGCAGCCAAGGCAAGAGGAGTCAAGTTCGGAAGGCCACCCACTGTTTTGCCTGAAAATTTTCGGTCTATATGCGAATTGTGGTATTCAAAACAGGTTACTCTGAAAGAAGCAGCAAGAAAATGCAATATGCCTGTGAGTACATTTTATGGCTTAGCACGCAAAATATAAAAAGTTCGAAAAAGTATACATTTTCGAACTCAATAAGTCAATATAATTCTATCCTTATTATACATATATTTGCGATTAAAAAGTGTATTTGATTTTATTTTTTTAAAAACAAATAGTAAATTTTCCCCACTTCTAAAATGTATACTTTTTCATATGCAAGAAAAGCGTATTGTATTTGAAAATGTGCAAACAAAATGGGGGATTTATTTATGCCACAAATAAGTATAATAGTACCGGTATATCAATCTGAAAAGTTTCTTAAAAAATGTATTGAATGTATATTGTCACAGACATTTTCTGATATTGAACTTATTCTCGTGGATGACGGATCAACGGATGGTAGTGGAAGAATATGCGATGAATATGCGATTGAGGACAATAGGGTTGTTGTAATCCATCAAAAAAATAAAGGCGCATCTGCTGCAAGGAATATGGGGATGTCCATAGCTCGAGGAAAATATTTAATG
The DNA here is from genome assembly GCA_964509125.1 of uncultured Oscillospiraceae bacterium. Classification (GTDB taxonomy): domain Bacteria; phylum Bacillota; class Clostridia; order Oscillospirales; family CAG-382; genus SIG653. Next base: position 12,015 of record CAZDVZ010000020.1, read on the forward strand.
TTTTGCGACAGCGATGACGAGGTTTCTCCCATGTGGGTTCAGAGATTGTTATCTTTGAGCGATAAAGAAACCTTGCCTATTGGAGCATATTGTAATAATTTAACTGAATTGGGCAAGCAAAAGGTTATATTTGTGAATTCGAACGAAAAAGTTCCCGTGTGCAATTATTATAAATATAATTGTGCAGGAATCGCAGGTTACATATGTAATGCCCTTTATATGACAGATATCGTCAAAGATAACAACTTATATTTTCGTGAAAAGTTTGAGATGGGAGATTATAATGAGGATCTGATTTTTGCACTTAGATATGTTTCTTATATAAAAAATATAGTGTATACCGGATATGCAGATTATATGTATAAAGTTCGTAATGATAGTATGTCAAAAAGCTTTGACAAATATTATTTTGAAAAATATTCTGAAAAATACGCTCTTTGGAAATCTTTCTTGGAAAATAGTGAGGAAGAAAGGAAAGATCTTGCATCTAAAATGATATATCATTTCCTATCTGCTCTCCAAAAAGAATTTGAAGCCAAAAAAGGATATAGACGGTTTAAGCAAATTGTTTTGTCCGATGAAACACAAGAATGTGTAAGAATTGGCGATGTCTCTAAAGAGAATCCTAAAATAATAAAAATGATAAAAAAGAAAAAAGCATTTTCGCTTTATTTGTTTTATAGTCTCATATCATTAAAAAAGAAAAGAAGATAATTATATTTTAGACGTATTGCTGACTCCGTTTTTTAATTGAATTTCATTATTCAACACCTCGGATTTTCAATAGAATTTCTGAGGTGTTATTTTTTGGCAAAAAACAATTGACAAGTTTTTTTATATATGGTAGAATCAATCCATGAACAAAAGTTTTAACTGTTAAGGAGTGTGACCCATATGGAAAACAATGGAAAATGTAAAAAATTAGTTGTTTTGGGATACGGCGGAAGAGGCCGTATTTATTCGGATTTTGCTAAGAAATATCCCGAAAAGTTTAATCTCGTTGCGGTTATTGATAATAACCCTGTGAAGGTGGAAACAGCAAAGTCTTTGTATAACGGAACACAGTTTTTTTCCGATTATCACGATTTTTTAAATGCTAAAATTGAGGCTGATCTTGTTGCAATTTGCACGCAGGATGAACAGCACAAAGAACACGCTATCGCTATGATGGAAGCAGGATATGACTTGCTTTTGGAAAAGCCTATTGCAACTCATAAAAATGAGTGCGAGGAGATATATGCAGCAAGTAAAAAGTATAACAGAAAAGTTATTGTTTGCCACGTTTTGCGTTATTCGCCTTTCTATTCCGCTATTAAAAAAGCTATTGACGATGGAAAAATCGGAGAAGTAGTTTCTATTCATGCGAGTGAAAACGTAGGTTTCTACCACCAAGCTCACAGCTATGTTCGCGGGCCTTGGAGAAACGAAGCACAGTCAAGCCCGATGATTTTGGCAAAATGTTGCCATGATATGGATATTATACGTTATCTTATGGGTGAAGAATGTCTTTCCGTTAACTCATATGGAAGCTTGAACTATTTTAACGAGAAAAACGCTCCCGAAGGATGCACGGAATATTGTTCTGATTGTAAATACGAAGACTGTATGTACAAAGCTCAAAAGCTCTATCTGTTAGAAAGAGGAAAATGGTGCGCAGGCTACTTCACCTTTGGTGAATGGACAGATGAAAATATTTTGAAGTGCTTGGAAAAAACTCAATACGATAAGTGCGTTTTCAAAAACGACAACGATGTTGTCGATCACCAAGTAACTATTATGCAGTTTGCAAATGGAAAAACCGCTTGTCATACTATGTGTGGTTTTAGCAGAGATAGCTACAGAGATATAAAAATATATGGAACAAAAGCTGAAATTTACGGTTTGATGGAAGATAACAGCTTTGAAATCAGAAACTTTGACGGAGAAGTAGAAAAGGTTAATATTGATATTTCTGCCGCAACTGTTGGCGCACATAGCGGCTCCGACTATTTTATGATGGATAGCCTTCATAAGGTCATAAACGGAGAAAAAGCAGACGGAGTTACATATCTTGATGTTTCCATCGAAAGCCATTTAATGAGCTTTGCCGCGGAAGAATCCCGCCGAAGCAATGGAAAAACAGTTAATATCGTTAAATAGTTTTACTAAATTAATAAAAACATACAGAGCCATCTTGGATAAGCAATGTTCTCCAAAGTGGCTCTGATTTTTGTGAAAATGTTTATGAGAGATAAATAACTCAGTTTAAGTTTGTATATATTTGTAAACGGTTGAAAAATATTGTTTAAGATAAAAAAGATCTGCACTCGGAAAAAGTACAGATCTATAAAGCTTTTAAATGATTGAAAAATTAGTCTCTTTTTCTTCCACCGCCGAAAATGCTCATAACATAGAAAAAGAATCTGAGGAATTGAACAAGGGAGGTAAGGAGAGCTGCCAGATAGGTAAGTGCAGCGGCGGAGAGAACCTTTTCTGCGCCGGGCATTTCATCCGCGGAAAGAACGCCGTCTGCTACAAGCATTTGCTTCGCTCTGCGGCTTGCGTTGAGCTCAACGGGGTAGGTAACCAACGTAAACACAAAGGAAAGGCTATACAGTATAACGCCGAGCATGGCAAAATACAAGCCTATTTCTGCCCCCGATGTTGAAGCTACGAAGAAATCAAGAATTATACCGATCATAACCAATGGCATTGCGAGGAACGAGCCTATGTTTGCTACAGGAACAACAGCGGTTCTTATTTTGTAGAAAAGATAACCGTCTTTTTTTTGCATTACGTGCCCTATTTCATGAGCCGCAACAGCAACAGCTGCAACAGAAGAGGAATCGTAAGTGCTGTCAGAAAGGTTAACTATAGCTTTTGTGGGGTGATAGTGATCTGTTAATTCACCGTTTACTTTTCCTATTTGTATGTCATAAACTCCGCCGTTTCTCATAAGTCTTTGGGCAGTATCTCTGCCCGTCAATCCTGAACGGGTCATTATTTTACCGTATTTTTGATAAGTGCTTTTTACTTTAAAGCTTGCATATATGGAGAAGCAAGCGCAGATCAAAAGAGGAATCATAAAAAATATATAAGCTGCGTTATATCCGTAGTAGAACCAAAACGGCATATTAAAATCATCCTTTCTTCGAATTGAATTATATGGTGTTTAATAAACGTAAAACTCTTTTCCGTTATCAAGGCAATAGCAAGCCAAAGGCCCGCCTTCTGAAACGCCTGTTTCTATAGCGATATGGTTATTTCCAAAGTAAATTTTATCCTGGCAACTTGGATCTATTTCTTCTGTGGGGGTGTGGGCTGTTATCAAATAGAATTTATCGAAATACTGCTTTGTGTAGTCTGCTCCTTCTGTGTAAAAATCTTCAGGCTCGTAATCGTCAAGCTCTTTTGATGGGTCAAAATTTGCAATACCTGCATGAGCAAGAATGAAAACCTTGCCGTTTACCTCTGCGATTTCATAAGGAGGAATATCTGAAAGATATTCCAAGACACCTTCTTTGTCATCGGGTGAAAGTTTCATGAATTCGGAAACTGTGGGCATTCCCCCTTCTTTGGACCATGCGAGAATTTTTGAAAGAGTTTCCTTATCGAAGGCGGACGGATCCATTTCACCTGCTTCTGTGGGGAGTTCTGAGAGAAGGTCTAAAGCTAATTTATCATGATTTCCCATTATTGGATAAATATTGTGTCGGTAGCTTAAATTTTGAAGCAGCTTTATTGACTCCGCACCTTTGTCTACAATGTCTCCCAAAATATAGAGGGTGTCGGAGCTTTTAAATTTGATTTTATTAAGCATGTCGCAAAATTGATCTAACATTCCGTGTAGATCTCCCATTACATATGTCATAATTGTAAGCTCCTTTATTTTAAAATACTACAAGTATATTATACCACATTTTTTTCTTTGTGTAAATAGGAATGAAAATTTTTTTGTATAAAAATAAAGCGACTTAATTTGACTTATTTTGCCAAAATTAAGTCTGCTTCAATTTTAAGTGTTTCGGGGGACAAAGGTGGATTTATATCCGAAACAGTCCTTCACGGCAACAACGGTTTGAATCTCTTTTGCTTAAGGAAAACATAATTACAACTGCTTTATCATTATGTTATCGTTAAGCTTAAATCCCATTTTGATCAAATATTTGCAGTGACTGTCGGTGCCTTTTTCCGTTGTGAGCTTTGTTATACCTTCGTCTTTAAGACACGAGAAAAGATATGTGGCGACAGATGTATCTCTGCGTTCGGGAATCACGTAGTCCAGCAGTATTTCTCCTTCGTCTTTTTCAATATTTGCTATCCATACACCTACAATTTCGTTTCCGCAGCAAATAATGCGTGCATCCGCGTTGTCAAAATTGCCATTTTTAAAGGTTGGAAACACTGATTTGATATCTTCTGAATTTTGGTTTAAAAAATCGCAAAGAAATGCATCGGAAGGTTTTACGTTAATTTGGCGGTAAAGCTTTTTTGTGCCGTATAGTCTTACGAGCTGTATCACATTGATGATGATAAGCCCTGCATTTAGAAATACAACGGGAAAAGCTTTTGATAAAAAAGCATAAGTCATGGTGATAACAGACCCGATTATGTTGAAAACTCTCAGTTTTACTACGGATGTCATCATCATGGAAAGAAGAACCAAGAAAGTTCCCGAATATCCGAAAATTTCCAAGTATATTTTCATAGTATTTATCCTCCAAAAAAGTCTACTCGATTTTAAAAATCGGTAGACAACCATTTCAGGTGGTTTGTAGAAACACTTGCCCGTATCGCAAGCATATACCTTTCAAGCGGCAACAAAATAACTTTCAGCTTGTTGACATTATATCAGTAAAAATCATTAAAGTCAAGACAAAATGATAAAACAAAGACATAAAATATTGTGTAGATGCTGATTTTTTAAAAAAGGTATTGAAATTTCTGTTATTTGTGGTAATATACCATAATGTAATGTAATTATTTAGGAGAAGTGTCTACATGAAATATGCGGTTTTTACAGATATAGACGATACGTTGTGTGTTGACGGAAAAACTCCGGCCGAAAATATTGAAGCCATAAAAAAAGCAAGAGAAAACGGTCATTTGGTTTTCATAAATACGGGGCGTTCAACGGGCATAATATATGATGAATTAAGGAATGGACTTTTTGATGGAATAGTTTCCTCCATAGGTGGAGAAGTTTATATAGGAGAAAAAACACTGTTAAGAAAAGTGTTTTCTACGGATGAAACTCTGCATTTTGCAAAAGAGTTTTTAGAAAAAAAGATGTTTTTTATAATGGAAGCTACTTCAGATAGTCCATTGCCGTCTATAAAAAGTACGGATAAAGATCCTTTAGAGTTGATTCGTACATCGGGATGCGTTATAACCAAGATATATGTAGAAGGCTCACCAACAAAAAAACAAGTTGAAGAAATAGGCGAAAAGTATCAGCTTTACATTCATCCATGGTATTTTGAGTTTACAACCAAAGGCTGTACAAAGTCTACAGGAATGAACATGGTTTTGGAATATTTTGGGATCGAAAAAGAAAATTGTATCGCAATAGGGGACAGTGTAAACGATATAGAGATGTTAACAGCGTCGGGAAATCCTGTTTGCGTTGGCAATGCCATACCTGCTCTTAAAGAAATGTGTGTGTATGAAACTTGCCATGCAAAAGATGGAGCACTTTACGACTGTTTTAAACATTTTGGACTTATATAGGAGGTTAAAATGGATTTTATTAAGCTTGCTCAAGATAGATTTTCGTCAAGAGATTTTTCTTCAAGACCTATAGAGGAAGAAAAAATAAACATATTAAAAGAAGCGGCGAGAGTTGCACCTACAGCGAAAAACAATCAACCGCAGAAGGTTTATATTTTGCGTAGTAGCGAGGCTTTGAAAAAAATTAGAGAAAATACCAGATGCGCATTTAATGCACCTGTGGTTTTTGCAATTTGTATTGATGAAACCAAACAGTGGAAACAACCATATACAGACGAGTATATGGGAAATATTGACGCGGCAATCGTCACGACTCATATTATGCTTGCGGCGGAAAGCGTTGGACTTGGAAGCTGTTTTGTTTGTTATTTTGATGTTGAAAAATTTAAATCGGATTTCAATCTTCCGTCTTTCTTAAAGCCTGTTGCATTACTTCCGGTGGGGTATAAAAGCGAAACCTGTGAACCTTCTCCCCGACACTTTGAAAGAAATGAAATGGATGAGTTTATTACTGAGATTTAGTTCAGAGGAATATTATGAAATTTAAATCAAGAGTGTTATTTTTTGTTTTGGCGTTTGCGCTTTTCCTTGGATCGTGCGGTGATTTTTACGAAAGCTCGTCTGTTGTGGATCAGGCTGGAATATTATCGTCTTTTGAAAAACAAGGAAATTCAACGGAAGACAGTTCAACCACTTCCGAGGAAGAAGCGGACGTTTCCCAACAAAAAGACAAATATATAATCGTAACATACAATTCGTCAGAAGGCGGATATGTTTACGGCACATCAAAACAGTATTTATCGGAAGGTAAAACCACAACAGAGGTTACTGCGACGCCGAATCTTTGTTACACTTTTAAAGAGTGGAGTGATGGAGTTACCACCCCTTTGAGAAGCGGAGAAAGTTTTTCAGAAGATGCGACGATCACTGCGCTTTTTGAATATACAGGGCTTCCTCAGTTATATATCCAATATAATACAAATAAAGGAATCAGGCGTTCATATCCCACAGATGCAACATATACTTTAAAAAATGCCAGTGGTATTTATGAATTTGAAAATGTTTCGGGCGTAGTACAGGGACGCGGCAATTCTACGTGGAATCATGCAAAAAAGCCGTATAAGCTAAAGTTTGATGAATCTATAAATTTGCTTGGAATAGGTGAAAACAAAAAGCGAGACTGGGTTATTTTGTCGAATCATGCTGACCAGTCTCTGTTTAGAAATTATTATGCGTATAATATGGCGTATGATATGAGAATAGGGTACCGCTCCACTCTTATTGAGGTTTACCTTAATGGAAAATACAACGGTGTTTATATGTTGACAGGTAAGGTGGAAGAATCAAGACTGGATGTGGAGGATTATGATGTAGCCGGTGGATTTATAGTTGAGCTTGATTTTTATTTTTCGGGAACAGCAAATATTGATTATTTTAATGTTGGAAAGCAATATTATACTTTGAAGTCGGATTATGTTGATGCCCAACAGATGAAAAATATAAAAGCCTGTATAGAGGAAGTTGACAAAGCAATTAAAGATGCTGACGAAGAAAAAATAAAAGAGCTTATTGATATCGATTCTTGCGTCAGAATGTATCTGCTTCAAGAATATGTAAAAAATACCGATGTTGGGTGGTCGAGTTTTTATTTGTACAAAAAAGACGGAAACGATAAATTGAGATTCGGACCGGCATGGGATTTTGATATAGCATACGGAAACGATTACCGCCTTGATAAAGGTAGTTATGAAAATATTTATGTAGGAAGATATAGCGGGTTTGCTCAGCAGAATTGGTGGTTTGTTTATCTTTGTCGAATGGAATGGTTCAGAGATTTGGTTTTGGATTATTGGAACACAGAGTTTAAAGAAATTGCTAAAGAAAATTTAGATGAGCTTAAGGCGTACGCAACTCTCAATTTTGCCGAGCTTGAAGAAAACTTTGAGCGTTGGAAAATATTCGGAAAACGTATAAATTGCGAGCCGTGGAACATTGTATCGTTGGGATCATATGAAGAACATTACACCTATTTTATATCGTGGGTGGAGTCGAGATTTGAATGGCTCGATAATTGTTTTAATGACAACGAAATATGGTTGAAGGAAATTAATGACAGGACCTATCCTCAGTACAAGGGAGGAAAACTTCCCGATATAGTGGGAAGTCTTACCGATGAGGTCAATGCCGCGCTGGAGGCGGAGAAGAACAAGGATAAAGATAAGGAAAATAATAATCCAGGAGATCCTCCGCAAAGCGGGGATGAATTACCTGTAGATCCTCCGCAAAGCGGGGAT
>CAZDVZ010000020.1:20117-36636 GCA_964509125.1 uncultured Oscillospiraceae bacterium
CCTGTAGATCCTCCGCAAAGCGGGGATGAATTACCTGTAGATCCTCCGCAAAGTGGGGATGAATTACCTGTAGATCCTCCGCAAAGCGGGAAAGAAGCGGACGTCGATTTATCGCAAGAAGAAACTGACATTATTGCCAATTAATCGTTTGTGGAATAACGGGCTAATAGTGATTAAATGTGGTTTCGAAGTTGAAAGCGTAAAAAATGCTTTGAGATTTCTTTTTTGACATAAATTTTGAGGAAACAGATGAAAGAAAAAAGTCCCTTAATTTGCATATTATTAATATTAATTCTTGCTTTTGGTTCGTGTTCGAATGAAGAAAACGACTTATCTACAAATGAGGAAAAATATACGGTAGTTTACGCCGCTTCAAAAGGCGGATATGTTTCCGGAACGATCACTCAGGTGTTAAATAAGGGGGATGCGACTCAAACTGTTTATGCATATCCTATGTTGTGCTATACATTTAAAGAGTGGAGCGACGGAGTGAAAACTTCCACTCGAAGCGGTGATAGATTCACTCAAAATACTACCGTAACAGCAATTTTTGAATACACCGGATTGCCTGAGCTTTACATTGAATATGGAGAAGATGCGGAAATACCACGTTATACGTCCATAAATGCCTTTTATACATTGAAAAATGCCGGAGGCGTATATGAATTTGAAAGTATGCCCGGTCAAATACAAGGACGTGGAAATGCAACATGGGAACATGAAAAAAAGCCATACAAAATTAAATTTAACGACTCTTTAAATTTTCTTGGCATAGGAGACGAAGCTAAGCGTGATTGGGTGATTTTAGCCAATCATGGGGATCAGTCTTTGCTTCGAAATTATTATGCGTATAATTTGGCGTACAAAGCGGGTATAGGATATAAATCTACTTTAATAGAAGTTTATCTTAACGGGGAATACAACGGTGTTTATATGTTAACCGGAAAAGTTGAGGCCTCAAGACATGATATCGATGAAACCGCTGAAGGCGGCGGATTTTTAATTGAGCTTGACGATTATTACAAAGGCGTGGAAAACGTCGATTACATTCGTGTGGGCAAAGAGTTTTATACACTTAAATCGGATTATATAAATTCTGATCAAATGGAACGCATAAGAAATTGCATCGTGGAAATAGACGAAGCGATAAATTCGAAGGACGAAGAAAGAATTAAAGAGCTTTTAGACATAGAGTCTTGTGTTAAAATGTATCTTCTTCAAGAATATACTAAAAACATAGATGTTGGATGGTCAAGCTTTTACCTGTATAAGAAAAGTGATGAAGACAAACTTCATTTCGGTCCTGCATGGGATTTGGATATTGCGATGGGCAATGATTATCGGTTGGATTCAGGCGGGTACGAGGGCATTTATGTTGGCAGAAATAGCGGGTTTGTTCAGCAAAATAATTGGTACATCGGCCTTTGTTCAATGGAGTGGTTTAGAGAACTTGCTTTGGAAAATTGGAATGAAGAATTTGCTTCATTAACAAAAGAAGTTTACAGTGAACTTAGGGAATATGCAAATATTAATTGGGATGAGCTTAAATACAATTTCGTTAGATGGGACAATACTTTCGGAAAACGTATAAATTCAGAACCTAAGCATATAATGGCGTTTAATACATATAAACAGCATTATGATTGCTTAATTCAGTGGTTGGAAAACCGATATTCTTGGCTTGATGCTTGTTTTAATGATAGTGAAACTTGGGTGGAGGAAATAAATAAAAAATCCACGTCGGGAAATAAAGACGACAGAAAATAAAAAAATGGGGAAGCACAGAAAAACTGTACTTTCCCCAATTTTAATAACAAAAAAATTATTTGCTTGCTTCTTCTTTAGCAATTGCAACGCCTGCGGATGCGCCAATGCGGTTTGCGCCTGCTTCGATAAGAGCAAGAGCGGAAGCAAGGTCACGAACACCGCCGGATGCTTTGATAAAACTATTGTCGCCTACAGTCTTTTTGATAAGTGCAATATCTTCAACAGTTGCACTACCCTTTGCAAAGCCGGTGCAAGTTTTTACAAAGTCTGCTTTGGCTTCAAGGCAAAGTTTAGAAACAGCTACTTTTTCATCGTCTTCAAGAAGTCCTGTTTCTATGATAACTTTAAGTGTTTTGTCACCGATAGCTTCTTTAACTGCGGCAATATCTGCACGAACAAAGTCGTAATCTTTGTCTTTAAGTTTACCGATATTGATAACCATGTCAAATTCGTCGCAACCGTCTTTCAATGCTTCTTTGGCTTCAAAGACTTTTGTTTCGGTTTTACCTGCACCGAGGGGGAACCCGATTACTGTACAAATTTTAACCGGCGTGCCTTTAAGAAGTTCTTTGGCTTTTGCCACGTTGCAGGGATTAACGCAAACAGAAGCGAATGTATACTCGGCTGCTTCTTTGCAAAGTGTTTCAAGCTCGGAAGCTGTTGCTGTGGGCTTTAAAAGTGTGTGATCGATATAAGATGCAATTTTCATTATTTTATCCTCATTATCCAGCCTTTAGGGGCTTCAATTCTACCCATTTGTATTCCTGTAAGTGTATCGTAAAGTTTCTTGGTGATGGGGCCCATTTCAGAAACGCTGTCACGAAAACAAATTTCTTTTCCGTGGTCGTTAATCTTCCCAACGGGAGAAATAACTGCAGCTGTTCCGCAAAGACCACATTCAACAAATTCTGTAAGTTCTTCTTTGTAAATTTCTCTTTCTTCTATTTCCAGTCCCAAGTAGTCCTTTGCAACGGCAAGGAGAGAGCGTCTTGTGATCGAAGGAAGAATTGTATCGGATTTCGGAGTTACAACTTTTCCGTCTTTTGTAATAAAGATGATATTTGCTCCGCCTGTTTCTTCGATTTTTGTTTTGGTCGCAGCATCCAAATAAAGGTTTTCGTCAAATCCAAGCTCGTGAGCTTCAACAATATTGTAAAGGCTCATTGCGTAGTTCAACCCCGCTTTAATGTGTCCTGTTCCTTTGGGGGCTGCTCTGTCGAGATCGGAAAGTCTGATATTAAGCGGTCTAACGCCGCCTTTGAAATAAGGACCTACTGGGGTTACAAACATCCTGAATTGGTATTCTTCCGCGGGTTTAACACCAATAACAGGGCTGCTGCCAAACATATATGGTCTGATATAAAGAGTTGCTCCTGAGCCATATGGGGGAACAAAATCTTCGTTGGCTTCAACAACTTGTTTAACAGCTTCGATAAACATTCCTTCCGGAAGTGGAGGGATGCGAAGCTTTACAGCAGAATCGTGAATTCTTTCTGCGTTAAGGTCGGGACGGAACGTAACAATGTGACCGTCTTCTGTTGTATATGCTTTAAGACCTTCGAAACAGGTTTGTGCATATTGGAGAACGCCGGCACATTCGCTAATAACAATGTTGGCATCTTCTGTGAGGCCGCCTTCGTCCCAGGCACCGTTTTTGTAGTTGGCAACAAATCTTTTTGATGTATTGATGTATCCAAATCCTAAATTTGCCCAATCAATATTTTGCTTTGCCATTTTTTTACCTCCTGAATAATATAGGTGTATTATACCATTTTATTTTCAACTATGCAATATATTTTTTGATATTTTTTCATCGGGAATATTATTTTTTTATATAAATTTGGTATTTAAATACTGAATTATAGTAATTTAGTTCATTTACAAAGGAGATCTTGCGATGTTTGCTTATGAAAATGGAATATATACTTCGTCTCTTTTGAGAGAAAAAGGAATAGGACACGGGTTTTCAACTCGTAATGGTGGTGTCAGTGCGCTTGCACACACTTCTGCTATGAATTTGGGTTTTGGACGCGGGGACAGCGATGAAACTGTGTTTGAAAACCTGAAAATATTTAAGGCGCTTTCGGGTATAAATGCTCAAAATGTTGCTTTTGCACCGCAAATACATTCTACTATAGTAAGAAAAATAACTACAGCCGGCTTCACTTCCCCTTTGGAGAAATGTGATGGATTTATAACGGATTTAAAAGGCGTTGCTTTACTTATTCGTGTGGCGGATTGTGTCCCCATATTGTTCTATGGCGAAGGAGTTATTTCCGCAGTTCATGCCGGGTGGCGTGGCACGGTTGGCGGAATCTGCCAAAAAGCTGTAGATGCTTTTTTAGAATACGGTGTAAAGTCCAAAGATATCACTGCTTCCATAGGACATTGTATTCATTCGTGCTGTTTTGAAGTGAAAGAGGATTTTGTGGAAGTCGTGAAGAAAGAGCGTGGAGCGGATTTTGTTGATCGACATATAAAATATCGTGACAATAAGTTTTACGCGGATCTTGTGGAAATGAACGTGGAAATTTTAAAACATGCGGGGGTTTTTAACATAGATGTAAGTCATAAATGCACTGCTTGCGATCCTTTGTTGTTCCATTCTCACAGAAAATCCGGCGGAAAAAGAGGAACAATGGGTGCAATAATATCACTTTAATAATTTTTAATTACTGAATGATCTGCTGCACATCTTCCGCAACCCCAAAATTATCATGACCGCGGTTTAAATACGGGAAAAAGTATTTCAAAACTTTATCTCCGTTCTATTGATTTTGGACTTTAAAACTGATATAATATGCAGGAGCATTTATTTAAAGAAAGGCAAGGATTTAAAAAATGTATTTTGATGATATAAAGGTTGGGATGGAAATTAAAATAGCTCCAGCTATTATTGAAAAGCAAAAGATGCTTGATTTTGCTTATACTTATGATAATATTCCCCTTCATACTGACGAGGAATATGCGCGAACAACGCCTTTTGGCAAGTTGATAGCTCCCGGAGTGATGTCTTTTATGTCGGTGTGGGCAAAATATCTTGAGGTGGATATTTTCGGAGAACAACTGCTTGCAGGAAAGTCTACTAAAATCGAGTGGCACAAGCCTGTTTTCGCGGATGATGTTTTGACCGGTAGTGCCGTTGTTACAAATTTGATTGAACGGAATCATAAAAACGGACTTGTTGAAATAACTATCCATGCATATAACCAAAAAGGTGAACTTGTGCTGACGGATATAACCGAAGCGATTGTTAAAAAAAGAGCATGAAATTATGCCTAATATAATTGACAGAGATGAAAAAAATATTTGAAAAATGGATGAATTCTTTTCAACTTGTATAGAAACATATGACGACGGAGACATATGGTGCAAAAGAGTTTTATCCTTTTACTGCTTCTTTGCTCCCAAAGAAAAAGACGCCAAAATTCTTGATCCGGGATGCGGAATCGGGCTTGAGCTTGGGGAGTATTAGTAACACTGTTTGTAAATCAAGGGCAAGGCATTTAATGTCTGTTTTATCAGAAGGAGCTATAAAAAAACAAATTCGTTTTTTTATAGCTCCTTTAAATTATTTTTTAAGGGTGGCTTACGATAATATTTTTCACTTTAACGTCGGAGTTCATTCCGGAAACTCCAACACCGCCATTTAAATGCGGTAAATTTTCGTCGGTAAATTCCCCTATACAGGAATTGTTAAGGTAAATTTTAAATGTGTTTTCTTCGGCTATAACTTTAAGGTTGTATGTTTTGTTGCTTTCAATTTTTGCTTTGAAGGTTTCAATGAACTCACTTTTGTAATTTAGCTTGTATACCGCAATTCCTTGTGATGTGAACGAAAAATAATATCCGCAAACAAAATCTTTCCCGGCTATAGAATCATTGCCTGCTCCGCCTAATGAAGGGTTAGACGCTCTTACAATAAGACCGTACATTTTATTTGTACTTGTGCAGGTAAAATCTGCGGAAACTGAATAATCTCCCCAATTTTCGTCTCCATAAATTATTTTGCCATGGGCAATTCCTGCCGTTTCATTGCTAAGAATTAGTGACGATGAAGAAATGTTCCACGTGCCGTCAGAATAATATGGAGAGGATAAATTTATAGCTCCTTCAATTATATCAACATGATCGGAAAAATCAAAGTAAAGCATATTTACTTCGCCCTTGGATATTTTAAATTGAATTGTTCCGAACCCTTCATCAATAGAAATATTTCTTAATGAAGCGTACGAAACGGAAGTGGGCGAGGATGTGAGAGGCGAGCTGCCCAAAAGACGACCGTTTTTGTAAATTTCAATTGTAGCTTCATCGGCGCAAATATATGCAAATTCAATGTCATATGATCCATGTGTTGAAGCGTTAACATTGTAAGTATATGTTTCCCCTTCTTCCATCTTTGCGTAAAGGACGCCGTTCACGCTTGTCGTTTCAATTTTTTCGAGGGCGTGACTTGCGTAAATTTTTCCTTCTATTGGTTTGCAAAAGGTTTTAAGTGATGAATTGTTGGAGTTTAGTGAAATTGCCATATATCCGACAGATGCGCTTCCGCTTTCGGAGATGACACCAAATTTTCCATTGAGTAATTTCATTTTATAGTTTCCTACCAACAATCCATTTAAGTAAAAATTATAAACATTTTTTTCTTTGGTGACCTTTAGTGCTTGAAGCTTTGTGAAATCGATAGATTCACCAAATGAAGTGGGTAATTCAAATTTTATATCCGCTGTTTTTTTGCCGTCATTATAGCTTGTTATTACAAGTGTGCTTTCGTTTGCATCTACGTAGGCGATGCTGTAAGTGTTTTCGTTTGTGTATGAAAGCAAAATTCCTGCTTTGTTTTCTATGTTGAGAAAGTTAACCTCTGCTGTAAAATTTTGAGCCGAAAACACTTCGTTGGAAATTATAGTGCCTTTTTCCTTTAAAGTCATAACTTCGTTTACTAATTCTGCAGACGCATATGTAAATTCTTCTGAAAAATCTTTGGAATCTGTATAAAGATGAGGCATTTCCGGCGCCTGTTGTTCGGATGTAGTGGGACCTGCAACTGAAAAATCCGTTCCGTTGAGATATAAAACGTCAATGTTTGTTTCTCTTGAACCGGCATTTTTAAAGGAATGGTATACAATATAATACGTATCCATGTTTGGACCTAAGACTGTTGAGGAGTGACCAATACCGTAAACTTCATCAGAAGTGTTTAGCATAATAATATTGTCGGAAATATCTGTAAATTCCATTGGCGTTGTAGTGCTTACCGCGCCTTCAATTCTGTATCCCTTTGACCAAACATGGTTTCCGCAATAGGTGAGATAATAAATTCCGTTTTGTTTTATTACCATAGGTCCTTCTGTCCAACCTCGCGCAACATCAATACCTATGCTAATTTCTTCGGTCAAAAGGTCTGTTGGCGAGGACAATTCTTTGACTTTAATTGCTCCTTCCCATGCATGATAAAAATACCATTTTCCGTCATCATCAATAAATACGTGTCCGTCAATTGAGTTTCCTAAGTTTTCGGTTATAATTTCGAAGGGGCCAAGTGGATCTGACGCTTTTAAAACGTAGTGTCCGTTTCCTGCAGGGGAAGTGTACATATAGAAGTTCCCGTTGTAATATACAACCTCAGGCGCATACGCACTTTTTGTTCTTTCGTCGGCGGCACATATACCTTCGTATTCCCAATCAATGAGATTGTCAGATGTCCATACTTTTATCCCTATTTCTTCGTCTTTGGTAGAAACATAGAGGTAATATTTCCCGTTGTATCGCATTACGAACGGGTCTCCAAAGCCGTAGTTTTCCCACGCATTTGAGGTTTTATCATTTAATAAAGGATTTTGGTATGTAGTACTTATGTTAATATCCGTGTTGTCTGTTTCAATTTCTTCTTCAGAATTGTTATCATAAGAAAGTTCCGAAGCGTCATTTGGAATATCTGATGCTTCGTTGGAGGAAATTTCTGACGAAGAGGCGCAACTTATAGAAAGGGTGCATATTAAAATTAAAAGCACAATAAATAGAAAATTTTTGCTCATGGTAAGAGATTGCTCCTTTTGCGTATCCTTTGTGATTGTAAATATTGTAAAATATATTATGGTGGCCTTTTTTGTGCTTTTTATCATCCACTTGTGTATCCGGATGCGGGATAAGCTGTCAATCAGAAGCATTGATTTTTCTACCCCCACCTTTATATATTACTGTATTATTTCAAATAGTTCGATTTTATTATATCGTTATACGTTTTATTTGTCAATAATAAAAAGTAAAAGACAGCCGAAGGGCTGCCTTTTACTAAAAAGGAGAAATGTATGTCCACAACAACAAGTATGTCAAAACTATGAGATTTAAAAGCCGCGTGCCAAATTATGATTCTGTGCGAACTTCAAATTTGTAACCTATTCCCCAAACAGTTTTAAGAGACCATTTGTCAGAAGCACCTTCAAGTTTTTCACGAAGTCTCTTAATGTGAACGTCAACTGTTCTTGAGTCGCCTAAATAATCAAAACCCCAAACTTTGTCTAAAAGCTGGTCACGTGTGAAAACTCTGTTATAGTTGGACGCAAGAAAATAGATAAGTTCCAATTCCTTTGGAGGAAGATCAACAGGTGTGCCGTTGATTTTAAGCTCGTATTTCTGAAGACTTATTTCTATGTTTTCAAATTTAACAAGTTCGCCCTCCACTGTGTCGTGACTTGCGTATCTGCGGAGAACAGCTTTGATTCTCGCGAAAACTTCTTTCATATCAAGAGGTTTCACAATAAAATCATCTGCGCCAAGTTCAAGCCCCAAAACCTTATCAAGAGTCTCACCTTTAGCTGTGATCATAATGATGGGTTTGGAAGAATGCATACGGATCTCGCGGCAAACCTGCCATCCGTCCTTTTTGGGCATCATAACGTCTAAAAGAACCAAGTCGGGTTCATACATTCTGAAAACAGCAATACCTTCAGAGCCGTCGGACGCTGTTCTCACTTCGTATCCTTCTTTTTCAAGATACATTCTAAGTAACTCACAGATGTTGGAATCATCATCAATTACAAGAATTTTTGTCATCATAATCGACCTCCCGGTTTAGATATAATAATTGGATATAATAATTTAAACTCAACCAATAAAAAATAAGTTTATCAAAAAAACAAGTTTAGTGCGTTTGAACGCAAATTTATTTTTCACATACATTATAACATTTAAGATATGCTTTGTCAACAGGTTTTTTTCTTTTTTTTAATAATTTTTTATTCCCTAAGGTAAATCTTCTTAATAAATTTTTTTTGAAATGAAATTATATATTGCAATGTTATAAAAAAAAGAGTATAATGAGCATAAACAGTAGAAACCGAGGTGTGGTCAATGACGAATCAAATTGCATTAAAAGGTGTTAGGGTTCATAACTTGAAAAATATTTCTCTGACGATTCCGAGAGATAAGTTTGTGGTTTTTACAGGACTTTCCGGATCGGGAAAATCGTCCCTTGCGTTTGATACGATTTATGCTGAAGGTCACAGAAGATTTGTAGAGTCGCTTTCATCTTATGCGAGACAGTTTTTGGGACAGCTTGATAAACCTGAGTTGGATTATATAGAAGGACTTTCTCCCGCTATAGCCATTGACCAAAAAACGACTTCGAGAAATCCACGTTCTACAGTTGGAACGGTTACGGAGATATATGATTATATAAGGCTTTTGTATGCAAGAGTCGGTGTTCCTCATTGTCCGGAATGCGGTGCTGTCATAGAGCAGCAGTCTGTAGACGAGATTTTAGAGGATATTCTCACAATGGAGCAAGGAAAGCGTTTCATGGTTTTGGCTCCTGTTATTTCCGGAAAAAAAGGTATGCATGAAAAGGTTTTTGCTTCTGCCGTAAAAAGCGGTTTTGTCAGGGTGCGTGTTGATGGTAATATGTATGATCTTTCGGAGGATATACAGCTTGATAAAAATTTAAAGCATGATATTGATATTGTCGTCGACAGGCTTGTCATGAAGGAAGGAATAAGGGCTCGTCTTTCCGATAGCGTTGAGCTTGCATTAAAGTTGGCGGACGGGCTTGTGAAAATCGCTTTCACCGATGAAACGCCGGAATTGGAATACAGCCAAAATTATGCGTGTAAGACACATGGTATCAGCATTGGTGAGCTTACACCGAGAATGTTTTCTTTTAACAATCCATATGGAGCCTGCGAAGTTTGTGCGGGACTCGGAGAAAGTTTTATTTTTTCTCCGCAAAAAATTATTCCCGATGACAGTCTTTCACTTTATAACGGAGCTATAATCGTAAACGGCTTTAAAACCGTGGAAGCAGGAACTTGGACCGGCAACATGATAACATCTATAGGAAGATGTTACGGATTTGATATTCACACGCCGATAAAGGATTATTCTCCCGAGGCATTGAATGTACTTTTATACGGAAACGAGAAAAAGGGCAGAAAGCGTATGGCGGGAGAACCGCGATATGCGGGTGTTATTCCTACTATCCAAAGACGTTTTGAAGTTAATCAAGGTTTTGAACAGCGGGAATATTACGAAGAATTTATGGAGTATATCCCTTGTCCCGTTTGTCATGGAGACAGACTTAAACGAGAGGCGTTGTCTGTAACGATTGGCGGTAAAAACATAGCAGAATTTTGTGGTATGTCGGTAGAGAAGATCCTTGAATTTTTAGATGGTCTTTCCCTTACGGAAAGACAGCAAAAAATTTCTGAAGAAATCCTGAAAGAGATAAGGGCAAGGCTTGGATTTTTGAACAGCGTCGGACTTGAATATCTAACTCTTTCCAGGAAAGCGGGAAGCCTTTCGGGGGGCGAAGCTCAAAGAATAAGGCTCGCAACTCAAATAGGGTCTGCTTTGGTGGGCGTTTTGTATATTTTGGACGAGCCCAGCATTGGACTCCACCAAAGAGATAATCAAAAGTTGATCTCTACTTTAAAGCGTCTTCGTGACCTTGGAAATACTTTGATTGTCGTTGAACATGATGAAGAAACAATGCTTTCGGCTGATTGGATTGTAGATATAGGCCCCGGCGCGGGAATACATGGGGGTGAAGTTGTTTTTTCGGGAACTCCCGAAGATATATTAAAGGATGAAAATTCTATAACAGGAATGTATCTTTCCGGAAAAAAGAAAATTCCCGTTCCAACTGAGCGCAGAAAAGGTAACGGCGCTGTATTGAGTGTAATCGGTGCCGCTGAAAATAACCTTAAAAATATTGATGTTGATTTTCCTCTCGGAACTTTCATATGTGTTACGGGTGTTTCGGGGTCGGGAAAATCTTCTTTGGTTAATTCTATCTTATATAAAGCCGCGGGTAAAATCACGGGCAAGCGAACTCTTGTGCCGGGAAAATTTGAACGGCTTGAAGGGATGGAAAATATTGATAAGGTCATAGCTATTGATCAAAGTCCCATAGGCAGAAATCCTCGTTCCAATCCTGCCACATATACAGGGATGTTTTCTGACATAAGGAAAGTGTTTGCGGCTGTTCCCGAAGCAAGAGAACGTGGGTACAAAGAAGGAAGGTTTTCGTTTAATGTTAAGGGGGGCAGATGTGAAACGTGTCATGGTGACGGAACCCTTACAATAGAAATGCATTTTCTTCCTGATGTATATGTTACTTGTGATGTTTGCAAAGGTAAAAGGTACAATAAGGAAACTTTAGATATTAAATATAAGGGCAAAACAATAAGCGATGTTTTGGATATGACCGTTGACGAAGGTTGCGAATTTTTTGAAAACTATCGTTCCATAAGAGATAAGTTGCGCACTTTGAGGGACGTGGGACTTGGTTATATAAAGATTGGGCAAAGTTCTCTTACGCTTTCCGGCGGAGAAGCACAGCGTGTGAAGTTGGCAACCGAACTTTCAAAGCGGTCAACGGGAAAAACCTTGTATATTCTCGATGAGCCTACCACCGGTCTTCATGCAGACGATGTGAACAAATTGCGGATAGTGCTTCAAAAGCTTGTGGACGCAGGAAATACCGTAGTTGTAATAGAGCATAATTTGGATCTTATAAAAAATGCCGACTATATAATCGATATGGGACCTGAAGGGGGAGATAAAGGCGGAACTGTTATTGCAAAAGGAACACCAGAGGAAATTGCTTGCTCTAAAACATCTCACACAGGCACGTTCTTGAAAAAAGCACTTGAGTGGTGAAAAGTATTGATAGAAAGTGCAATTTCTCTGATAAGTAAAAGCAATAATTTGAATTAAAGACTATAAGGACGTTTGTCTTTGTAGTCTTTTCCTTTTTAAGAATGCTGAAAATGTGTGATAACAGTAACCCTTTTCTTGGTATACTATAAAAAAACGCAAGGAGAGGGAAATGGAAAACACAACTAATAAAGCAAAAGAAAACATGGCAGGAAAATTAGTAGAAAACTTTAAATATTTTCTAATTGAAGAAGAAAAGAGCAAAAACACGGTAGAAAAATACGTGCGTGACATAAAAGGGTTTTTGCGTTGGCTAAGTGGGAAAAATGAAACAATAGGAAAAATATGTAAAAATACGGTGATTGAGTATAAGACGGTATTGGTGAAAGGTTATGGCGCAAGGAGTGTAAACTCAATGCTTGCATCTGTAAATTGCTTTTTAGAATATATAGGTAAAAGCCAATGTAAGGTAAAGGCGGTAAAGCTACAAGCAGAGGTATATTCTCCAAAAGAAAAAGAGCTTTCAAAGGCAGAATATATGCGCCTTGTGAAAGCATCTGAAAATAATGAAAGACTAAGCTTGATTATACAAACTATATGCGCCACGGGTATAAGAGTAAGCGAGCTTGAATATATCACCGTAGATGCGGTTAAAAGGGGAGAAGCCACCGTGTCTTGTAAGGGTAAAACACGTAAAGTGTTTATGGTAAAGGCGCTTCGTAAAAAACTGCTTGAATATATGAAAAAGCAAAATATAAAAAAGGGTGCAGTTTTCGTCACTAAAGGTGGAAACCCCATAAACCGTACAAATATATGGCGCGAAATGAAAAACCTATGCAAAAAAGCAAACGTGTCACCCGAAAAAGTGTACCCACACAATCTACGCCACCTTTTCGCAAGAACTTTTTATGACGTGGAAAAAGATATTGCCAAACTTGCAGATATATTAGGTCATTCAAGCATAAATACCACACGTATTTATATCATAACAACAAGTGATCAACATATGCGCCGTATTGAAAAAATGCGCCTTGTAATTTAGTGTATAAAAATACAAGCCCACAAAACGTAAGCTTGTAACATAATGTGTATTATGTTGTAAATTATGGAAATAAAATACTTTTCCACAAGGGAAGTATACCACATTTGCAATAAAAATGCAATACATTTTTGGAAAAAACTTGAATTAACTTAAAAAAATGTAACAGGAAAAAGCCCTTACATATAAATTTTTTTGCAAAGGCTAATAAATATCAACTTTTTTTGAAAACGCAAAGAAAAAATGAAATTTTCTTTTTTTATACTTACAACATAATACACATTATGTAATAACAAAGGAGAATTTTAAAATGAGCAAAAAGACAAAAATCTTTGCATTTTTACTTGCTTTTGTCATGGTGCTACCATGCATTAGCTTTGTAAATCTTACAGCCTTTGCAGAAATGTTCACATCTGAAAGCATGAACGTTGATACTATAGGCGCAACATCGGGTACGTGTGGTGATAACCTCACTTGGACACTTGATGATAACGGTGCCCTTACCATCTCCGGCGCAGGTTTTATGGAGGATTATGGTTATTGGTCTCCATCGCCTTGGGATTCAAGCAAAAGCAATGTAAAATCTGTTGTAATTGAAAATGGAGTTACAACCATAGGCAACCGTGCATTTTCCTATTGCTCTGCCCTTACATCTGTAACAATACCTGATTCTGTTACAACCATAGGCGACTATGCGTTTAGTTCTTGCTCTGCCCTTGTGTCTGTAACAATTCCTGATTCTGTTACAACCATAGGCTACGCTGCGTTTAGAAATTGCTCTGCCCTTGTGTCTGTAACAATTCCTGACTCTGTTTCAAGTATAGGCAGCTATGCGTTTTACAATTGCGATGCCCTTGTATCTGTAACAATACCTGACTCTGTTACAACCATAAACATGTTTGCGTTTTGCGATTGCGATGCCCTTACATCTGTAACAATTGGTAACTCTGTTACAACCATAGACAACGATGCGTTTGAAGGTTGCTCTGCCCTTGAATCTGTAACAATTGGTAACTCTGTTACAACCATAGGCGACTGGGCGTTTTACAATTGTTCTGCCCTTGTGTCTGTAACAATACCTGATTCTGTTACAACCATAGGCGACTATGCGTTTTACAATTGTTCTGCCCTTGTGTCTGTAACAATTCCTGATTCTGTTACAACCATAGGCGACTGGGCGTTTAGAAATTGTTCTGCCCTTGTGTCTGTAACAATTCCTGACTCTGTTTCAAGTATAGGCAGCTATGCGTTTTACAATTGTTCTGCCCTTGAGGCGATAAACATTTCATCTAATAATTCTGATTTCACTTCTGAAAACGGTGTTCTTTTCGGCAAGGATAAAACAACTTTGGTTATATACCCAGCCGGTAAAAAAGATACATCATATACAATACCTGATTCTGTTACAACCATAGGCGACTATGCGTTTAGTTCTTGCTCTGCCCTTGTGTCTGTAACAATTCCTGATTCTGTTACAACCATAGGCTACGCTGCGTTTAGAAATTGCTCTGCCCTTGTGTCTGTAACAATTCCTGACTCTGTTTCAAGTATAGGCAGCTATGCGTTTTACAATTGTTCTGCCCTTACATCTGTAACAATTGGTAACTCTGTTACAACCATAGACAACGATGCGTTTGAAGGTTGCTCTGCACTTGAGTCAATAAATGTTTCACCTAATAATTCTGATTTCACTTCCGAAAACGGTGTTCTTTTCGACAAGTATAAAACAACTTTGGTTAGATACCCAGCCGGTAAAAAAGATACATCATATACAATACCTGATTCTGTTGAAACCATAGACTACTTTGCGTTTGTCGGTTGCTCTTCCCTTACATCTGTAACAATTGGTAACTCTGTTACAACCATAGGCTTCTGTGCGTTTGCTGGTTGCTCTGGCCTTACATCTGTAACAATTCCCGACTCTGTTACAACCATAGACGAATGTGCGTTTTACGAATGCTCTGCCCTTACATCTGTAACAATTGGTAACTCTGTTACAACCATATTATGGCAAGCGTTTTACAGATGCTCTGCACTTGAGTCAATAAATGTTTCACCTAATAATTCTGATTTCACTTCTGAAAACGGTGTTCTTTTCAATAAGTATAAAACAACTTTGGTTAGATACCCAGCCGGTAAAAAAGATACATCATATACAATACCTGATTCTGTTGCAACCATAGACTACGCTGCGTTTGAAGGTTGCTCTGCCCTTACATCTGTAACAATTCCTGATTCTGTTGAAATAATAGACATACGTGCGTTTTACGAATGCTCTGCCCTTACATCTGTAACAATTGGTAACTCTGTTACAACCATAAACAACTATGCGTTTGAAGGTTGCGACAGTTTGACAGACGTATATTACGAAGGTACAGAAGCAGAGTGGAACGCAATAACAGTATGTGATTATAATGGTGCGTTGATGTCTGCAACAATACATTATAATTTCATAATATTTGACACTGAAGACAAAATCGAAGTAAAAGATGACAAATATACTGTTGAAGAGGGACTGATAAAAGGTCTTTCTGACAACATGACCGTATCTTCTTTGGCAGACGTAATAAGCAACGGTGAATATACAGTTAAAGACGCAAGCGGAAAAGAGCTTTCAAGCGCAGATAAGCTTGGTACAGGGTGCACAATATCCACACCAAGCGGTGACATCGTAACAATTGTAATTAACGGTGACGTTGACGGAGACGGTGGAGTAACGGCAACAGACTATTTGCAAATTAAAAAAGCCTTTTTGAAAACACACACAATAGAAGGCGCATATCTCCTTGCATCTGACACAGACGGCGACGGTGCAATAACCTCTACAGACTATTTGCAAATAAAACAGCATTTCCTTAAAACCTATAACCTTTACGCATAACAGTTGCAACGATAAAACAAGGGTGCAAAAAGCAATTAGCTTTTTGCACCCTTGTTTCTGCTATGTCGAAAAAAAGCAGTTGCGGAATTAAAACCGCAACTGCTAATGTTGTTTTGTAAGTTTAGTATGTAACTATGCTGATTAGCCGATAACTTCAAAAGAAGCTAAAATTCCATCAAGTAAATCATCGTCTTCTTCGAGTATAGTAACAGTTACGCTGTTTGTTTTGTCTGCACTGTCAACTACGAAGATGTATTGATACATTTCAATGTCTGAAAGTGATACCTGCAAGCCGATAATAAATACTTCAGTACCTTTGGCGTTTGTATCTCGTGCAACACCTGCATCTAAAACTTCACCACCGATAGTTTCATATTCTGCACCAAATAATTCTTTTACATCTTCAGCGCTCATGTTGTAGTAATCGTCTGTTTTATCTTCAAATTGTACAATGAAGTTGTTGCCGGTAGCGTTATCCACATAAGTGCCTTCACCGTAATCTACATATTTTGTAAGATATGTGAAGGAGATATAATCGTTTTTAAATTCCGCTGTTTCTGTAGGAACGTCTATTTCAACTTTGGAATTTTCATCTTCGGAAGTTGTGTCATCAACGCTTGCTTCTTCGGAAGTTGTGTCATCAACGCTTGCTTCTTCGGAAGTTGTGTCATCAACGC
>CAZDVZ010000021.1:0-35291 GCA_964509125.1 uncultured Oscillospiraceae bacterium
AGAAAGTATAATACGAACTGTAAGAATGAGCAGAAATATTTTTCAAACAAGTCCACTGGAGGCTGTACATATAATCGCCTCTTGCAGCAATATTTAACTGATTCTGTGTTGCACCATTTTGGTTGGTATCAACATTTTCTGCCGTAATTCCATTCACTTCACCCGTAAATGCGTCAACTATTGTAGCATCTTTAAAACCAATTACAGCGTCGGATGCGCTTGCAGTAAAAGGAATGCATGCAAAAACTGACAGACAAAATAAAAACGTAAGTGTCATGGATAAAAGTCTCTTAGTCTTTGATTTACTCATAACCGTCTCCTAAAAATTATAGTTTTTGTATATATTCACTAAATTAATTCTATCATGTCTGGAATGTTTTGTCAATAACGTAAAAACACATTTAAGCATAATTTTTGTTAATTTTTTTTAAATGCAATTTTTAGAGATTTTAAAATATATAAAGGGACTGTAAAATGCAAACATTTTTTACAGCCCCTTGCAAAATATTAAAATAGAAGATTATTCGTAAATATTAATAGCACCCAAGAAGTGAGATTTTAATTTTAAGTAATCGGTGCTGTCTATTACGCCTGAAAAATCAATATCAGCCGCGGTAAAATATTCGTTTTCAAGTGTTATTGCACCAAGAAAATATGATTTTATTCTTATATAATCAGTTGCGGTAAGAACTCCGTCACTGTCAATATCACCTAAAACAATAATAGTAGCTGATTCGTTAGAGGAAGCGCATGTAACAACATAACCGGTTCCAACATTATCTGTTGTTGCAACTTCAATGCCTTCTATATCGGTTATTTTAACTTCGTTTTTAAAGTTAGCGGCAAATACAGTAGCGGAAGTTTCTGCTTTTACCTTGGAAACAATAGAAGAATCAAGAGAGTATGAACTGTCATCTTTAAGTTCTAATTTTTCGTAGGAAGGATAAGTTTCACCTTCTTTAACAATAACAAACTGCTGACATTCACTGTTTAAATTACATTCCCATATTTGTGCGTTATTGGTTGATATTGAAATATCAACAACTCTTTCATATATTGAATGAACGGGTTTGATATAAATAGCACCATTAACATCATAGAAATAGTATCTTTGGCAGTTTCCACCATTATCGTCCCAGACCATCAAATTAGTTCCGTCTGATGTTCCGGCAGATGCAACATCTAAGCAACGACCGTCAAGAAGACTTGTGAGCTTGTATTCGTTTCCGCGGCTCATTTTTTCAAATTTCCAAAGCTGAGAATTATCATAAGTTGCAGCGCTTGCAATTGTATCGAAAGAACCGGTATTAGTAAGCATCAATCCAGAAGATTTTTGAACAATGGATGCTGTAAAATCTGTTCCTAAGTCAAGAGGGGTATATGTAGATTTGAGATTTGCGGGTGTAAGTCCAACATGAACTTTTGATTCAATAAGTCCTTTTGCAATCCCTTTTGCTAAGTCATAAAAAATTTCATCAAAAAGAATATTATCACTTTCATTGCTTACGAAAAGGTTTTCAATGAGTACAGCATAAGTGTTTGTTTCACGAAGCACTGAGAAATTTGCAGTTTTAACTTTTCTATCAGTAATACTTGCACTTGAGCCAATCGCGTTTGCATGGATAGATGCTGCAATCTTTGCAGGAATTGAGGTGGAAGAAAGTTGATTGTAGTAATAAGTTTCAATACCTGTTGCAGCGGTATTTGACGCAGAATTTCTATGAATACTGAAAAATATAGCAAAATTACCGGCGTTTGCAATGTATGAACGATCTATGAGCGCAACGGTTTTATCAGTGATTCTTGTAAGGGCAACTGTTTCACCGTTTTCTTCAAGGATTCTTGCAACTTCTAATGCCATTCTTAAGTTATCATCGGCTTCTTCGCGGCGCCATCCGGTTGAATCGGCAGCGGCCATAGAGCCCGGATCTTCGCCACCGTGACCCGGATCAAGAATGAACGTCGCTTGTGTTGCAATCGTTCCGTCAAGATAATATGCTTCATAAGCAGCACTTACGGTGAACGGTATGTAAGCAACTAAAGATAAACAAAACACCAAAGTTAATGCCATCGATAAAAGCTTTTTTGAGTTTGAATTTTTCATTTTTTTCTCCTTTGTGATTTTTTAGTTGTTTTTCAACAAATAGATAATATCACATAAAAATAACTTTGTCAATATTTATCAATAAAAATAGACTTGTAAAACACTTTTTTATTTGTTATAATGAAGCAAATATTGTCAATAAAATGTTGGAGTAGTTATATGAGTTATATTAAAACACCTGTTAAAGGGATGAATGATTTTCTTCCGGAAGATATGAGACTGCGTGAATATGTTACGTCTCAAATAAAAGAAACATATGGAAAGTATGGTTTTTCTCTCATTGAAACACCCGCTGTTGAACATATTGAAAACTTGACAACGAAGCAGGGGGGAGATAACGAAAAGCTTATTTTTAAAATATTGAAAAGAGGAGAAAAGCTTTCCAAAGAAGATTTGGATGATGTATCCGCCCTTGTGGACAGCGGTTTAAGGTACGATTTAACGGTTCCGCTTTCAAGGTATTATGCTTGCAATATGGAAAAATTAACATCACCTTTTAAAGCTTTTCAGCTGGGAAACGTATGGCGAGCCGATCGGCCTCAAAAGGGAAGATTCAGACAGTTTACTCAGTGCGACATAGATATATTGGGAGATAGTTCAATTCTCGCTGAAGTAGAGATTGTTTCGGCTACTTCTGCGATGCTTCTGAAATTAGGATTCGAAGACTTCAAAGTAAGGATAAATGACAGGCGAATTTTGAAAGCTATTGCAGAAAAATGTGGTTTTCCCTCTGATGAGTATGATAGAGTTTTTATTATTCTCGATAAAATGGATAAGATAGGTCCTGAAGGAGTTGAGAAAGAACTTATTGCTTGCGGGTACGATGAACAAATTTGCAAGGAATATATGAAATACTATACCTCTCCTTGGTCAGATTGCAAAGCTTTTTGTTCTTCATTCTCTGAAAAAAACAATGCAGCAGATAATTTAGAACTCATTATTTCTTGCGTAAAACAACTAAACAAAGGTAATTTTGATATAGTTTTTGATCCCACTCTTGTTAGAGGTATGTCATATTATACAGGCACGATTTTTGAAATTGAACTTTCCGGTTATGGCTTTTCAATTGCCGGCGGTGGACGTTACGATGATATGATTGGAAAATTTGCCGGAATTAAAGTGCCGGCCTGCGGTTTTTCCATTGGGTTTGAAAGAATAATCACGATTTTGAAAGATAAAGGTTTTAAAGCACCCTTTGAAAACGAAAAAATTGTTTTCCTGGCTGAAAATGGATTAAGCGAAGATCAAATGAAAAAGATGTTCGCAGAAGCACAAGAGCTTCGCTCCGAGGGTAAGACTGTCATGATTACTCCGAGAAATAAAAACGTAAAATTCCAAAAAGATAAACTTATTGCAGAAGGATATACTCTATTTAAAGACTTTTTTAAGTCAAATTAACACAAGAACAAAAAACCGTGAATGAAGCAAATTAAACTAATATAAGCATAATTGCCTATTAATTGCAGTTTGTGCTCCATGTTAAATATTTGCATTCTCGGTTTTTTATTTTTAAAATAATGATTATCAAAAGTAAATATAACAAAAAAACACTTGACAAAAGAAAAATAAATATTATAATTTATGATAATGATTCTCAAATTCAATTTGCTTGTTTAGGATGTTTTATGAAAAGGTTTAGTATTTTTTTAGTTTTCGCAATTTTGGTTCCAACACTATTATTGTTTTCATGTTCAAATAGTGAAGTTTCTGATAACCAAAAATTCTCCATTGTTTGCACCGGTTTTTCACAGTATGATTTTACCAAAGAGATACTCGGAAAAAATATTAATAAATTTGAAGTTGTTTATTTATTTGATAATGGCGCAGATGTTCATAGTTTTGAAAATGATATTGGATACGATTCCAAAATCAAAATAATGTCGTCAGATATATTTATTTACAATGGGGGAGAATCGGACGATTGGGTAAGTGATATTTTAAACGATAAATCAATGAACAAAAAATGTGTTGTTTTATCACTTTTAGATTCCGTTGACCACGATTCACTGATTGAAGTTGGATCTCAAGAACACCTTCATTATAATGAATCCGAAGAAAACCATTCACATAATAGCATAGATGAACACGTTTGGCTTTCGATAAAAAATGCAGTCAATATCGTAAACACAATTACCGAAGCGATTGTTTCCATAGATAAAGAGAGCGAAGCAACTTATAGAACAAATGCGGAAGAATATTGTCATAAAATTCAATCATTGCATGAAGAGTTCCAATCTTTTGTTTCCGAATTAGAAGATCCTTTCGTGGTCATTGCCGATAGATTTCCGTTTGCATATATGTTTAACGATTTTAATATTTCTTACGCAGCGGCATTTTCAGGTTGTACTTCAGAAACCGAAGCTATATTTGAAAATATTGTCAGTATTTGCAATGAGGTTTCCAATCACAACATCACGACTTTAATTACTATTGAAAAATCTAATTCAAATATTTTGAATGCGGTTATATCAGCTTCGAAAAAAAATCTTGACAATGTTACACTCAATTCATTACAATCGGTAAGTGCTGAAGAAATTGAAAACGGGCTTACATATTTTGATGTGATGAAAAGTAATTTTGACTCATTAAAAAAAGCTTTAAAGCAAAAGGCGGAATAAAATTATGAAAGATTTTTTTCAAACAATACAGACATATTTTTCCTTTCCATTTGTTGTTTATTCGTTCATAGTCGGTGTATTGATTGCATTTTCTTCTTCATTGTTTGGAGCATCTCTTGTTTTGAAACGTAATTCAATGATTGGAGATGGTTTATCACATATTGCTTTTGGTGCGATGGCCATTTCTGCGGTTTTAAATATTGCTGTTAATGATATGTTGATAGTTATGCCCATAACAGTGATAGCTGCTATTGTTATTTTGATGACAAATAAAAAGTCAAAAATAAACGGCGATGCGTCAATTGCAATGCTTTCTGTTGGTTCTCTCGCTATAGGTTATATGTTGATGAATATTTTTCCTGTTTCAACTAATGTAAGCGGTGATGTTTGCAGCAGTCTTTTTGGCTCTACAGCGTTTTTAAATTTAAAAGAGATCGATGTAATTATATGCGCAATATTCTCAATTTTTGTTATTATACTTTTTATATTTAACTATCATAGAATCTTTTCCGTTACATTTGATGAAGATTTCTCTCTCTCATGCGGAATTCGTGCAGAAAGAATTAATCTATTAATGGCTATAATAACTGCTATTGTTATTGTCCTTTCCATGAATCTTGTGGGTGCATTATTAATTTCTGCTTTAATAGTTTTTCCGCCAATATCAGCAATGAGAATCTGTAAAAGTTATTTTTCAACAGTAATAACTTCTGCAATAATATCTGTATTCAGTGCCGCATTTGGAATTATATTATCCATGTATATAAAAAGCCCTGTAGGATCTACAGTTGCATGTGTAAATATTTTTATGTTTTTTGTTTGTTGGATAATAGCAACATTTAAATCAAAATGTGTGAAAAATTGAAGAAAATAAATCGAATTTCTAAATATAAATACTTGACTTTTTTATGCTGTTATGATAAAATAAGAAAAAACAGTTGGGAGATTCCATTTGATTATAAAATTGGATCAGGCTATGCCTGATATTAAAGAATTAAAAAAGAATATCGAAGAATTGGGAGAATCTTTAAATTTAGATGTTCTAAAGTCTCGCATCGACGATCTTAATGAAAAAATAAATGCGTCCGGTTTTTGGGATGATCCTTCTGCTGCCAAACCAATATTAAAAGAGCTTACTTCCAAAAAGAACACCTACGATAAGTACATGAAACTGAAAAAAGGGTTCGATGATCTTTTCGATTTGATTGATTTGGCAATTGCCGAAGATGATGAATCCCTCGCAGATGAGATACTTTCAGAATTTTCTTTACTAAAGCCTGAATATGAAAATCAAAAAATTGAAGTTTTGCTTTCAGGTGAATTTGATGGAAATAATGCCATACTCTCAATACATCCCGGTGCCGGCGGCACAGAAGCACAGGATTGGGCCCAAATGCTTTATAGAATGTATTGTCGCTTTGCCGAACGTAGGAAATTTAAGGTAAAGGTTTTAGATTATTTGGACGGAGACGAAGCTGGTATAAAAAGTGTTTCCATTTTGATCGAAGGCGAAAATGCATATGGCTACTTAAAGAGTGAACATGGTGTTCACAGGCTTGTTCGTGTTTCACCGTTCGATTCATCCGGGAGAAGACATACGTCTTTTGCTTCTGTTGAAGTAATGCCTGAATTTAACGATGATATGGACATAGTTATAGATGACGCCGATATTAAAATTGATACTCATCGTTCAAGTGGTGCCGGCGGACAGCATATTAATAAAACTGATTCTGCTGTTAGAATAACTCATATTCCTACGGGGATAGTTGTTGGTTGACAAACAGAACGGAGTCAATTACAAAATAAAGAAACTGCAATGAAAATGCTTAAAAGCCGTCTTCTTGAAATCAAGGAGAGAGAGAAGCTTGAAAGAATAGAGGATATTGCAGGAAATAAAATGAACATTGAGTGGGGAAGTCAAATACGTAGTTATGTTTTCATGCCATATACCTTGGCTAAAGACAACAGAACAGGGTATGAAACCGGCAACATTGCTGCGGTTATTGACGGAGAAATTGATGAGTTTATAAATGAATTTCTCAAATATTCTTGCAAAAAATAAATTATAAATAACAAAATAACAAAATTAAGGATATAATATAATAACGGAGGTATCATTATGAAAAAAACAAAATTTTACATTGGAATCTGTTTGATCGTTCAATGTGTATGCTTCGCAATTGCGGCCTTGATCCTTTCGGGGAAGAAAAAAAATGGTTTGTCTAAAGCGCTTGCCATAACAGCTGGAATTGGTGGTGTATCAGGCGTTGCTCTTGTAGCATTGGCACTTAAAGAAAAGAAAAAGCTTGCAGCTTGCTGTGAAGATTGTTTGGATGATTTTGATGATGAATTCTTTATCGATGAAGATGAAGACATTTATTGCACAGTTGATGATGACGAAGAAGAAGTGATCGACACAGAGGACTCCGAAAACATCTAATATTTAAGGCTTTCGGCGGATATCGTCGAAAGCCTTTTTTTAATTTGATTCTTAAAAAATTTTTTTACCGTTTTGAGAAACGCCTATCAACTTATCGTTATTATAAGTAAGTTTTAAAGAAAAAAATGGCGAGTTATCATTCAATAGGCTTAAAAAATATTTGTCACCTTCCCAAAGATTGAGAGATAGAATATCTTTTTTATCTATCCATGCCAATTCTCCTTCATTACATTCAATTATATCTCCTGTAAAATCGTTTGATGTGAACAGGAACATATATTCAGTTTCATGCATATCATTATCAAAGGTGATAATTCCTTTAAGGTCTAACCTGTTTACCGTTAACCCTGTCTCTTCTAAAATTTCTCTTTTGGCACATTCTTCGGGAGATTCATGATTTTCAAAACCACCGCCTATACCCACCCATTTGCCTGCATTTACGTCATTTTTCTTTTTGTTTCTATATAGCATTAAAAATTTTCCATTTTTCTCTAAATAACATAATGAAGTGTTTCTCATATTATTTCCTTTCAAAAATTCGAGGTTTTTATGTTAATTGCTGATTTGCACTGTGATACTATACTTGATATTGTAGAAAAAGAAGATTATCATCTTAGAGATAATAATTCTCATATAGATTGTTTAAAATTAAAAAAAGGTGAATATATATTGCAAAATTTTGCAATGTTTACAAATTTGAGTAAAGTAAACTCGCCTTTCACTCATGTAAACAACATGATTGATAAATTCTACGAAGAACTAAATTATAACAAAGATATTTTATCTTTGGCTACTTCATTCAATGATATTGAAAATAATATGAAAGACGGAAAGATATCCGCAATATTAACCATCGAAGAAGGAGCTGTTTGTGAAGGTAAAATCAATTATCTCCATCATTTACGTTCAAGGGGCGTTAGGATGATGACATTGACTTGGAATTATTCAAATTGCCTCGCGGCACCAAATTCCAACGAGGACAAAAACCCCGTAATAAACAATGAAAAGGGCCTTACTGACCTTGGATTTGAAATTGTTTATGAGATGGAAAAAATAGGAATTATCCCCGACGTCTCCCATCTTTCAGATAAAGGTTTCTATGATATAGCAAAAATATGTAGAAAACCGTTTGTCGCGAGTCATTCCAACGCGAGAGAAATATGTAATCATCCAAGAAATCTTACAGATGATATGATAAAGACAATAAGTGATAGAAATGGTGTTATAGGTCTAAACTATTGCAACTCTTTTTTAAGTAATTCATGCGAGAAAAAAAGGGGTGTTGATATTGAATGTTTTATACCACATATTAACCATATTTTAAAAATAGGGGGAGAAGACTGTTTAGGGCTGGGAACAGATTTTGATGGAATAGATTCGCCTCCGCTCCAGATTCCCGATGCGTCTAAGCAACAAAATCTCGTCACGCTGCTTGAGAAAAACGGCTTTAAAGAAACAGTCATTGAAAAAATATGTTATAAGAATATTTTCAGACTTTATAAAGAACTTTTAGTGTGAAAAAATCATAAATTATATTTGAAACATATACTTGACAAAAAAATATCAATTTGATATATTTATAATAGTTAAAGACAAACAAGGAAGTTGAGGAAGTTTATAATGAAGAAAGTAACTATTTTTGATCACCCGTTAATTCAGCACAAAACAACTGTTTTAAGGCAGACAACAACCACAAATAAGGTTTTCAGAGAACTTATTGAAGAAATCACGATGCTTATGTGCTATGAGGCGCTAAGAGATCTGCCATTGGAAAACGTAACGATCAGGACTCCAATTACAGAAACAACACAAAAGATGATCAAAGGAAAAAAACTTGCTATAGTTCCTATTCTCAGAGCCGGTTTGGGAATGGTAAGCGGTATGCTTGATCTGGTACCATCCGCTAAAGTTGGACATATTGGTATGTACCGAGATGAAGAAACATTAGAGCCTCATGAATATTATTGCAAACTTCCGCCTGATATTGAAAATAGATTAATCGTTGTTCTTGATCCCATGCTTGCAACAGGAGGATCTGCTATTGATGCAATTTCTCAGATTAAAAGCTATGGTGGCAAAAGCATCAAATTTCTTTGCATAATTGCTGCCCCCGAAGGAATAAAAGCTTTAAGCGAAGCTCATCCTGACGTAGAGATCTACTGTGCCAATGTAGATGAAAAACTTAACGAAAAAGGATATATCATTCCGGGGCTTGGCGATGCAGGAGATAGAATTTTCGGAACAAAATAATTTTTTTAAAATGCCTTCTGATTGTTCAGAAGGCATTTATATTGTTTTAAACGACGAATGTTTCTGAAGAGAAAATTCATAGAATAAACGGCGAAGGTTACAAATTTAATGGTAGATGAATTACAATGTGATCAATATTTACAAGCGAAAGCAAGCTTATTTTGAATAGACAAATTTGTTACTTCATATAGGAAAAGCACATCGGTAACTTGATTTTCTTTTATTAAGTTTGAAAATCTTGTATCTGAATATCTTTGATCTATCATTATAATTGTCTCGTATTCATCAGTTAAAAGCGGAACAAAAGAATTTGCAAAGGAATCTTTTACAACAAGCAATGTTTTTCCGTTTTCACAATTTGTTTTAATAATTGTTTTGCCATAGTTATCACCAAAAAAAACAAGATACTTATCTTTCTTTTCAAGTTTTGAAAAATCGTACATATCTATAGATGAACCATTAACAGTAACGCTTTTTACACTTGAATTTTCGGCTATCATGATTTCATCCTTGGCAGAAAACGGATCAAGAATTTTAGAGTGGAGCGAACCTAAAAAATCAGATGAAACTATTTTAAACCCAAATTCTTCAAAAGATTTTGGCGTAGACCCTATAGAATCACAATATTTTGTATATGCATAGTATGCGCCCTTGGAAGTCCAATGATGATCGGTTTTATAGTAAATATAATCGTTTTTATTTTCATTAAGAATATCTCTTGTGTTGACATATATTCCATCATTTAATGTTTTTTCAGCCATCTCAAATAATTCGTCGGCATCATAAATTTCGCAATTTGAGGGAAGATATTCCGCATATAAATCACTTGCTGTCGGTGCGAGTATAACTTTTACATCAATGTCCGCGTACTTTTCCGCAAACATATTTATTGCGTTTAAATTTTTTTCAAAAATAGTATAATCAATGTATTCGTTCTTATCTACCTCAAAATAATATCCTTCGTCGCCAATGTACGCGCCATTAATATCACCTGCTCCTAAAAGTTTGTTCGTTGCTGTATTTATGGATATCATAAGTTCTCTAAAAGGGAATTGATCGGAAAGATACTCGCCCAATCCATTTTGAAAATCACCGTTTTTAATAGACTCAAATGAAATCTCAGGCTTTTGAGCTAAAACTGTATTTTCCGACTCTGAATATTCTTTGTCGGGGATTATTACAGTTAAAGATGATGTTATAAACAACAATAAAAAAAATGATAGAGAGAAGATAAAATATACTTTTTTCATTTTTCACCTCAAAATCTGAAATACAAAAACGGATTATACGAGTCTCCCGTTAAATATGCTATGCAAAGAATAAATATGAACATACAAGTTGTAGCTTTGAATGCAAAACATAACCCTTCAGACATATTCATCTTTTTCGATAAATAATTAAAAAATATTTTTGGGAGGGGAGTAGCGGCAACAATCATAATTATAAATAAAATTGCATTGGTTGATAAAATATACATAGATTTACTTGAAACTAACGGACCACTAAACATACTTTTTAAATATGTTCCAATTTCCGAAAGTTTCGTGCATGAAAAAATAACCCATCCAATGATGATAAAGAATAATGAATATATGTGAGTAATTAATTTAGGAATTTTCTTGAAAAGTTTAAGGAGAAATAACTTTTCTATCATGAGTAAAACAAAAAAATAAAAACCCCATAAAATAAAGTTCCAACTTGCACCGTGCCAAAAACCCGTAAGACACCATACAATAAGAAGATTTAAGATCTGACGACCTTTACCTTTTCTGTTTCCACCCAGCGGTATATAAACATATTCTCTAAACCAAGAGCTGAGGGTAATATGCCATCTTCTCCAAAACTCAGTTATGCTTGAAGAAATATAAGGATAGTTAAAGTTTTCCGGAAATTCAAACCCAAACATTTTACCAAGCCCTATTGCCATATCAGAATATCCAGAAAAATCAAAATAAATTTGAAAAGAAAATGCAATTGCTCCTATCCACGCAAGAGAAACATTTATACCTCCACCAATTTCAGAATAAACCATGTCCCAAATTGCGCCCGCTTTGTTAGCAAGTAAAACTTTCTTTCCAAGACCTATTATAAATCGTAAAATACCGTTTGCAACCATTTCTGAAGTTTCATTTCTTACTTTTAGTTGCTTTTCAACGTCTGAATACCTTACAATAGGACCTGCAATAAGCTGTGGAAACATAGTAACAAAAGTTGCAAAATCAATTAAATTTTTTTGTACCTTAACATTTCCCCAGTAAACATCAATAACATACGATAATGTTTGAAACGTATAAAATGAAATACCGATAGGAAGAACAATTTCAAAAAGTTCTATGGAAAATGAGGTTAATGAGTTTATATTTTCAATAAAAAAGTTTGTGTATTTAAAAAAAGACAAAGCACCCAAATTTACAACGCAACAGATAATGATCAATATTTTTTCAGCGATGGAATGTTTGTTGCTTTCTTGAAAATTCGCTATCGCTTCTTCGCTTTTTTTCTTATTATTTGTTTTCACTTTTTCCAAGCACAACCCGATAATCCAGTTAAACAAAATAGAAAAAATCATTATGAGGACATAAATCGGCTCTCCCCATGCATAAAAAACAAGACTCGTAACAACCAAAAGAAAATTTCTTAGAAATTTAGGCAATATATAATATAAACCAACTGTAATTATAAAGAAAAAAAACAGAAACACAAAACTACTGAATATCATTTCAAAACCTATTCTTTCAAATTATTTGATAAAATTATACACTATAAAAAAAACAAAGTCAATACACCATTTTATTATGATATATCAATTGGAGGATATATTTTTAAAAATGTCAAAAATATCTTCATAGCGAGGTGCAATTCCACCTTCTGTCAGACATGACGCGGTTCCGCAAGATACAGCAAATGTTACCGAATCATTCATTGACATATTTTTTAGGATAGCATATGCAAATCCGGCAACGGCACAATCTCCGGCTCCAACTGAGGAAAGGGGATATATACACGGTGGTGTGACTGAAACATTTCTGATTCCATTATACAATGTGATTCCGTTTTTTCCCTTACTAAACGCTATATTGCACACACCGGCTTTTAAAAGATTATCAATACTTTCTTGTTCGTTACAACCGTATATTTTAATCTCTTCTTCGTTAGGTTTGATTAAGTATGGCTTTAAAATTGTCAGATCGGCAAGGTCAACAGATGCAGAATCAATAATTAGAAAAACATCTTTTGTATTGAATAATTGTATGCAAGAAATTATTTCATCTTTGCATACATTTTTTGGAAAACGTCCACTTACTATAACGATGTCGCCGTTATTTGTAACTTGAAAAGCTTTTTTTAAAACTTCAATGCAATCTTCTGTGGATGCATAAAAATTATCTGAACATATTCTTGTTTCAGTTGTGCTTTCACAATGAATAGAGAAGTTTTCTCTTGTCTTTCCTTTGCAATAGTGAGAGATGCATTGGATATTTTCTGAACATAAAAAGTTATCAAAGATATTGCGATTTTCTTCTCCCAACAAAGTTATCAACTTAAAAGGAGCTTTCAAAACTTTCATAGCTTTTGCAACATTAACTCCTTTGCCCGCTGCATACGATCGGCTTTCTTTAACAAAATTTTCTCTATCGAGTTCAAATGATTCAAAATATAAATGTGTATCTATGACAGAACTTAACGATATAATAATTGATTTCATATTTTATCCCTGTATATATGGTTTTTTAAATGGTATATAATCATCATCGGAAAACAGACTATACAACCTATCAGCAATAAAAGAACGCTCACAATCAACATTATGTGCTTTACCTTCACAGACCCTTGTTAATATTGGGATGGATAATTTCTTTTTATTCTCAGACAAATAATCAATTCCGTCCTTTGTGGCTCCCAATAATACAGAAAAAGACGGTAAAGCCAAAATATCACTCTTTCTTGTTTGAAAAAAAATAGAATATACGGCTCTTCTTACTTTAGAGGATGTATATGCTGACGATGTACATTTGTACACAAGCTCATCTAAAGATTTGACTTTTTTTGCAAAATAAATTATTCTATTATACAAAGAATTGTCGCAATCATAAATTTCTTTATATTCTTCGCAAAGGTTTAAATAAGATAAAATTGCAATTTCACATTTCTTGTTATCAAAATATTGCTTAGATACTAAAGGCACATAATCAGAGATATTTTCTCCAAGAGTTATCTTTTCTCTTATGGATGTAGCAGACATAAAATTTGTATTTCTTTCAATGAAATATGGCTTGATGTTTTTATATTTTTTCATCGCCAAAAGGTATTCTACTGCCAAAATATTGTTTGGTTTTCTGAGCAATGATCCTATTTCATCACCAAAAATTTCAGTGAAATATTTTTCTCGTGCTTTAGGATATGATAATTTTTTATCATCTTTCATAATTGAATTAATTTTTTCTTTGCATTCATTTTTTGACAATGAATCGACAATTTTCAATAAATTCATTTTTTCACTTTCGTGACCAAAAGCGAGAAAAGAGGCGTTTAAAGCATTGGCAATATAAACACCCGATGAAGCAAAATCGGCAGCAGATGTCATGCAAAAAGGGAAGGGATGTTCAATTACAATATCGGCACCGTTACAAATGGCAATTTGGGCTCTTTCGTATTTGTCCAAAATAGCAAACCCACCCCTTTGAACTGTGTTGCCGCTCATAATACAAAGAATTATGTTTGAATTTTCTTTTGCCTTCTTAATTTGATATTTGTGCCCGTTGTGAAACGGATTGTATTCACATATAATAGCGGTACAGTTTTTCATTCTATTCTCTTTTCAAAATAGTCTTGCTTTTTTTATTTAAATGTAGTATAATGTTAAAAATAAAAAAAGTCAATGTTTTTTTAAAAAAAGTGAGAAAGGAAGCATCGGTTGTTCAAGCTGATGCGAGGGACATTCAATGAATATTTTAGTAGTAAATGCAGGCAGCTCTTCTCTTAAATATCAACTTTTTGATATGGAAAACGAGAAGGTTTTAGCGAAAGGTCTTTGCGAAAGAATCGCTATAGATGGTAAGCTTACACATAAGAATTTGGTTAATGGAAAAGTTCTTACAACAGAAACTGCAATGCCTTCACACGTTGAAGCCACAAAAGCAATGATTGATGCTATTATTGATACAGAATACGGTGTTCTGCAAAGCATGAGTGAAATTTCAGCAATAGGACATAGAGTTGTTCAAGGTGGTCCATGGCTCACAAAACCCACACTTGTTACTGATGATACAATTGAAATTTTAAATAAATGCATTGATTTAGCACCTCTCCATACAGTTCCTCATTTACAAGGTATTGCCGGATGTACAGCTATTTTACCAGACTGTCCGCAAGTTTTGGTTATCGACACATCTTTCCATTCTACAATGCCCAAAAAAGCATACACATTCCCTGTAGTTAAAGAAGTTTCTCAAAAACACAATATTCGCCGTTATGGTGCACACGGAACATCTCATAGATATGTGGCAGCAGAAGCCGCAAAATTCTTGAACAAGCCTGTTTCGGAAACAAAAATCATTACTTGTCATTTAGGAAACGGTTCTTCTATCAGCGCAGTAAAAGGTGGTAAAGTTGTTGACACATCCATGGGATTCACACCTCTTGATGGTATTATAATGGGCTCCCGCTGTGGCGCAGTAGACCCTGCTATTGTTCCTTATATCATGCAAAAAGAAAATATTTCTGTTGACGAAATTGGAAATTGGATGAACAAAAAATGCGGTCTTTTAGGTGTATCTGGTGTTTCAAGCGACTTGCGAGATGTAAAAAATGCCATGAAAAATGGAAACGAGGATGCCGCATTAGCTTTTGATATTTTGATTTATGGAATAAAAAAATATATAGGTTCTTACACCGCAATTATGAACGGACTTGATTGTATCGTTTTCACAGCCGGTATTGGAGAAAACGATGGAGATGTAAGAGAGGGCGTTATTTCTGATATGGAATATCTTGGTGTTAAACTTGATTCTGAGAAAAACAAAAACCTTTCTTCCTTGTCTGCACCTTGGGAAATTTCCGCTGATGATTCTAAAGTTAAAGTATTTGTCATTCCTACAAATGAAGAACTGGTAATTGCAAGAGATACAAAAGAATTGGTTGAAAAATTATAATGGAAAAAGTTGCTTTTTTTGAAAAAGTTTCTGAAAAACAATATTATTCTGACGGCGGGAAGAATTATTCTTCTATAATTCTTCCCGAACGTGCAACCGTTGGATCGGCCGGATATGATTTTTATGCGCCATATGAAATAAATATTGCGCCGCAAAACGAAAAATTAATTCCTACCGGCATAAGAGCGAGCATATCTTCCGGATGGGTGCTTTGCATTTTTCCGAGAAGCGGTTTGGGATTTAAATTTGGTCTTGCATTAAAAAATACGGTCGGCGTAATAGATTCTGACTATTATTTTTCCTCCAATGAAGGGCACATAATGATAAAATTAAAAAACAATTCCAATGAGAATATTCTAATTTCTCAAGGTAAGGCTTTTGCTCAAGGTATTTTTTTACCATTTGGAATAACGTATGATGATGCTGCGTCAAATACACGCACAGGCGGATTTGGTAGTACAGATAATATAAAAATATGAAAATGAATTCTGCACTTAAAGCATTTCTTTTATTGATCCCATTTATAATTTTAGTTTTTTTTACTTCACATCAATTTATGGAAACAAATTATTTAAGTGAAGCAGAAGTTAAAGAAATTGTATTTAAACACTCTTCC
The DNA here is from genome assembly GCA_964509125.1 of uncultured Oscillospiraceae bacterium. GTDB lineage: Bacteria > Bacillota > Clostridia > Oscillospirales > CAG-382 > SIG653. The sequence goes on from CAZDVZ010000021.1 coordinate 16,181, forward strand.
ACATCAAGTTCGGATGTTTTTGATTTTGTTTTAGAGAAAACCACCGATGAAGAAGGAACCTTTGTTTATAATGTTTCTTACTGTGATTCAAAGGGAGCTTATATATTTAAATTGGATCCCAAAACAGGAAAAGTTATGGATTCTTTTATAAATAAATTTAGCGACAACAGCGCTACAACTGATGAAACTTCTGAACATAATTTTTTTGAGAGGTAGATTTATGCAAAATATTGGTTATTACAACGGAAAAGTTGGTTTAATTGAAGATATGATGATCCCGATGAACGATAGGTCAATATATTTTGGCGACGGGGTTTACGATGCCACTTGTTGTAAAAACGGGGTTGTTTATCTTGCAGATGAACATATAGATCGTTTCTTTAACAACGCCGGACTTATTGATATCAAACCGAATTTCTCTAAAAGCGAGTTGAAAACTATTCTTCACTCTTTGCTAAGCAAAGTTGATGCGGATGAATGTTTTGCATATTGGCAAATTTCAAGGGGAACAGCCAAAAGAAACCATATTTATCCCAATGTTGAGCCTAATTTATACATAACAATAACCCCCGCTCCGATAAGAGATATTTATAAGAAAATTAAAGTTATAACAGGCGAAGATAAGCGTTTTCTAATGTGCAACATTAAAACGATAGATCTTCTTCCTACTGTAATTGCTTCTCAAAAAGCGGAAGAAGCAGGCGCGGAAGAGTGCATTTTCCATCGTGGTGATAGAGTTACCGAATGTTCTCACAGCAATGTTCATATTCTTCAAAACGGAAAACTTAAAACGGCTCCAACAGATTGTTACATTTTACCCGGCATTGCAAGGGCACATATTATCAAAGCTTGTAAAAAGCTATGTATACCTGTTGACGAAACCGCTTTTACGATTGATGAACTAAAGAAAGCAGACGAGATCATTATTTCAAGTTCTTCAAAGTTTTGCTTGTCAGCCGATACTCTTAACAACGAAAAAGTAGGTGGAAAAGCATCTGAGCTTCTTAAAGCTATACAAGATGAAGTGTTCTGCGAATTTTTAGAAGGTGTTGGTGTTAAATAACTTTATTTTGGTTTTAAAAACCTTAAAAAGTAAATGTTAGTTTAATTATTTTATTTAAAACAGGACTGCAAAAAACAAAATTTGTTATTTGCAGTCCTGTTCAATTGAGAGTAAAAATTTAATTCACCATAGAATATATTTCTCTTGTAATATAACACATTATGGGAATGGAAATAGAGGAAAAAACAAAAGAAAACGCTGTTACATTAGCGGCATATGAAATGTTTTTCTTACGTGCTAATAAAATTACATTGTTTAAGTCAATTCCGCAGGGAAGACCGGATAGAATAATAAAAACCAGAGCAATCTCAAGAGAAACATGCGCTATTAAGCAAATTCCAAGAATCAATAATGGGAAAAGAAAAAGTTTAAAAGCAGACACAATTATAATATCAAATTGAAAAGTTAATTTGGAGAGTGGATTTATAGCAAAATACATTCCTATTAAAAGAACCGAAATTGTTGGAACTATTTCAGATATGTATGAAACGGTATTTGCCAAAGGCAGCACAAACTGTATATCGAAAAAGTACATAATTATCCCCAAAATACCGATTAAAAAGGGGAGATTAATTATACTTTTAAGTATTGATCTTTTTTTGTAAAATAATTTTCCGGTAAAAACATTAAAAAGAAGCTGGTTAATGAAAATAAAAATTGCTGTATAAACCGAAGCATTGATTCCTGTTAATTTTGACAAAAGCGGAAGCGCTAAAATAGAAACACCCGACGAACAAAGTGCACAAGCATATGTATCGGAGCTATCATTCTTTTTTCGCAAAAAAAAGATATAGGCAATGGAAAAATATAAAGCAAAAATTAAAATCGCTGAAACAACACACCAAATCAATTCAGAACTGGTAACTTTTGTTTTTGGCGTTTGAAGACAATCGAGAATAATAAATGGCGTAAAAACATTGACCGTAATTTTACTTATGGTTTTTATAGAATTGGATTCAATAATATTAAATTTTCCGCTTAAAAATCCCAAAAATAGAATAAATAAATATGGAATTATAGTACTGAACTGTTCGTATATATCCTGCATTTTTACTCCTTAACTTCTAATAATTTTATATCAAATTATATTAAAATTATATCAAATCACACGCCAAAAGTCAAGATTAATTGTAAGTGAAATGATTGAATTTATATTTGAAATAAAATATATAACTAATTATTAAATATTTATTGATAGATTTTTATACAGATCTATGATATACTTAAATGGAATGTGAATTAAAGGGAGTATTTATGCATTTTAATATTCATACTCATACTTTTCGTTGTAACCACGCATTGGGGAGCGAAAGAGAATATATCGAAAACGCAATTTCAAATAATATAAAGACACTTGGCTTTTCCGATCATGCACCGTATATTTTTAAAAACGGTCATCATTCCGGATTTAGAATGACACCGGATCAAATAAATGATTATTTTGTTACGCTCATGACACTCAAAGAGGAATATAAAGATGATATTCAGATATATATTGGCTTTGAGGCTGAGTATTATCCTGCAATATTTGATCTTTTTTTAAAATTTATACAACCGTATCATCCTGATTTTTTAATTTTAGGCCAGCATTTTTTAAATAACGAATATGACGGTGTTTATTCCGGACAAGCAACTGATAACTGCGATACTTTAAAATTATATGTGTCCCAAACAATAAACGCTTTAAAAACAGGATGTTTTACATATTTTGCTCATCCTGATCTTATTAATTTTCAGGGTGATAGAAATTTATATTTAAAAGAGATGGAAAAAGTCTGTGTTGTAGCTAAAGAGCTTGATATTCCTTTGGAGATCAATCTCCTTGGTGTTTTAGAAAACAGAGCATATCCAAGAGAAGATTTTTTTAAATTAGCCGCCGACATTGGAAATGTTGCAATTTTAGGCTCCGATGCGCATCAACCTCAAAATGTTTATAATCTCCCGGTTATTGAAAAGGCTTTAAAATTTGCTGATAAAGTTGGAATAAAGGTAGTTGATTCATTGGCCCTTAAGCCAATTTTTAAGGAGGATATATGAATCGTGTATATAAGGTCAATAAAAATTATTCGGCTCGTACAATAAACGGTCTTACTGTTGTTGTTCCAATCTCAGAAGAATGTCCTAAATTTAACGGAATGATGAAGCTTACAGGAATTGGACCTTATTTGTGGAGTGTTTTCGAAGAGGGGGCTTCCTTTGAAACCGTATGCGAATTAATAATAAATAAATACGAAGTCTCTGCTGAAACCGCAAAAAAAGATATCAAAGATTTTATTGAATCACTTTTAACACACAATCTTCTAATTGAAATAAGGGAATAATATGCAAAATAATGATAATCATGATACTTCTAAAATGAATCATTTGTTTTTAAGCATTTTAAGTTCTTATGTAAACGGAAAAACAAATAATTATACTTTTACACGTGAAGAATGTATTTATCTTGCTTCTCTCGCATATAAGCAAGGATTGGGTAGCATCTTTTATAAAGCCGTTGAAAGTATAAAATGTTTTGACGAAGAAGCCTTATATAAACTTTCGGAATACTACAATAAATCTTTATTTATGTGTGCCGCCAGAAATGAATCACTCTTTAGAATCTCATCTGCATTCGAAAATTTTGGTGTTGATTTTATCATTTTAAAAGGAGCTGTTTTCCAAAATTACTATCCATCACCCGAACTTAGGGTTATGAGTGATATAGATTTTTTGATTAAGGACGAGTATCGTAATAAAGTAAAAGAAATTTTAGTATCATTGGGAATTAATTTCATTGAAGAAAATAGTTATCAAGATATATATAAAGATTGCAACGGTATTATTATTGAAGTCCACCATGCTCTTTGGGGATATGGTTTAGAAAAAACTACATTGTATTCAAAGTTATGGAGTTCTGTAAATCAAGCCAAAAATTCAAATCACACCTTTGTAATGTCTGATAATGATAAATACATTTTTTTAATTACCCATATGTATAAGCATTTTTGTTGTTCTGGAGTGGGATTGAGACCGCTTTTTGATATTTGGTTTTTTTTACAAGAAAAAGAGAATCTTCTTGATTTTTCATATATAAGATCAGAGCTTTCAGTACTGGGAGAAGAACTCTTCGAAAGGAAAATATTAGAATTAGTAAAATGTATTTTTCTTGATAAAGAAAAAAATGATGATCTTAAACTTATTGAAGATTATTTATTTCGCTGTAACACACATGGCACAACAAAAATCTCAGTTGCCAGTTCAATGGTAAAAACAAGCAAAACAAAGCATTTTTTTATACGAATTTTCCCGCCGTATTCATTTATGGTAAGAAGATATGATATATTAAAAAAATTTCCTATTCTGCTTCCATTTTTTTGGATATTTAGAATAGTAGTTTTTCCTTTCAATAAAAGAAGCTTAAAAAACAATGTCAATAAATTGAAAAGCATTTCCGAAGACGAATCGCTATACGTGCAAAAAGTTTTTAAAGCTGCCGGTATTGATACCTATAAATTGTAATTTAATTATTAAAGGTTATTTTAAACTTAATGATTTAACATATTAATTGGAGGTCATACAATGAAATATGATGTTTTAATAATAGGGGCGGGTCCCTCGGGAATTTTCACTGCGTTAGAACTTCTTAAAAATAAGTTTCAAGGAAGCATATGCATCCTTGAAAAAGGATTGCCGGTGGAAAAAAGGTTTTGTCCAAAGAAAAACACAAATGTTTGCGTTAATTGTAAACAGTGCAACATAACCACCGGCTTTTCGGGGGCTGGTGCATTTTCCGACGGCAAATTGTCTCTAAGCCACGAAGTGGGAGGAGATTTACCTACGCTTATTGGTCAAGACGAAACTCAAGATTTGATTAATTATACGGATAAGATCTATCTTGAATTTGGGGCGGATACAAAAGTTGAAGGAATTTCTGATCCTGAAAAAACTAAGGAGATTCGCAGACGTGCTATAAAATCCGGGCTCAAATTGGTAGATTGTCCAATAAGACATATGGGCACAGAAAAAGCTCACGAAATTTATAAGCGAATTCAAGATTATTTATCTGAAAATGGTGTGGATCTTATTTTTAACGCAGACTGTACAGATGTTATTATTAAAGACGGCGTATGTATTGGAGCAAAATATTCTGTCCACAATAACTCCGAGACTGAAATTTACGGTGATAAAGTTGTTATTGCAACCGGCAGAAAAGGAGCTGACTGGCTTGAAGGGATGTGCAGAACTCACGGAGTTGGGCATTCGGCCGGTACCGTTGACATCGGTGTTAGGGTTGAAGTTCGAAACGAGATCATGGACGAAGTCAACGAGCTTCTATACGAATCAAAACTCATCGGGTATCCCAATCCGTTTAGAAACAAAGTCAGGACTTTTTGTCAAAATCCGGGCGGATTTGTTAGCCAAGAAAACTATGATAACGATTTAGCTGTTGTTAATGGCCACTCATATAAAGAATTAAAATCTAACAACACCAATCTCTCAATACTTTGTAGTCATAATTTTTCCGTACCATTTAATGAACCCATAAAATATGCGAGCATGGTTGGGGCGCTTTCCAATATGTTAGGAAATGGAAAAATTCTTGTTCAACGCTATGGAGATATATTAGACGGAAAACGCACATGGCAAAGAGAACTGGATCGTTCAAATGTTAGACCGACTTTACCCGACGCTGTAGCAGGTGACATTAGTGCTGCAATCCCATATCGTACACTCGTAAATATTTTAAAATTTATCGAAGCCCTCGATACCGTTGTTCCCGGATTCGCAAGCCATGAAACATTATTGTATGCTCCGGAAATTAAGTTCTATTCAAACAGAATAGACATGGACAAAAAATTAAAAACAAATATTAAAAATCTTTATTGCTTGGGTGATTCCAGCGGCTGGACAAGAGGTCTCATGATGGCATCTTCTATGGGAGTATATATGGGCAGACTCATTATTTCCGGCGAAGCATGATCTTTAAGGGGAAAGGACAAGTATGAAAAAATTATACAAAAATTTAATCTCATTTGTGATGTTATCAGTTGTATTGTTATCACTTTACTCTTGTAGTGAAACAAGCGAAAGCGGTCAATCAATCATTTCCAATTCTGTAATTTCTTCTTCCGATAATTTAGATACTGGTAAATACGCAGAGCAGGGAGAATTAAAAATTAGAATTTTTAAAATGGGTAAATCTGATGCTTACTTATTCAGAACATCAAATAAAACAATTTTGATTGATTGCGGCGACGCTGACGATGCGCAAGAAATTATAGACTATTTTTCAGAAAAAGGCTTAACAAAAATTGATTATCTTATTTTTACTCACAAAGATAAAAAATCCATCGGCGGTGCCGCAAGTGTTATTTCTGCTCTTGAAATTGGATCAATATATGAACCAAATTATGAAAAAAACAGTTCAGAATATGCCGAATATTTAAATGCGGTAACTACTAAAGGAATTAATGCAAATATTGTAAATTCAGAGGTTTCGTTCGAAACCGATGATGTAAAATTCAAAATCACACCGTGCTCCAAAACAAGTTACGATGACGACGATAATTATACTTGTATGATCAGTGTTATCCATGGAGAAAACAGTTTTCTTTTCGTTGGAGACGCAAAATCGGAAAGAATTGAAGAAATCATTTCTATGAATGACATTAAACACGATTTTCTTATGATGCCTGATAACGGACAATATGACGAAAAAACATCCGATTTATTGGAATCTGTTTCTCCAACATATGCAGCCATAACTTGCTCTGACAAAAACCCTGCGTCCGGTGAGGTTTTATCCCTTTTATCAGATAAGGGTATAAACTACTATTTAACGGTTAATGGAAGTATAAAAATAACAAGTGATAGTAAATCAATTATAATTGAGCAATAAATTTTCATAAAAATATCCTTTACGAATATAAATATTATGATAACTGACTGGAGGGATTGTAATGCGCATTCGTAAAGGATATTTTTTTAGAAAAATTGCTAAAAATAAGATCATTATATTAAACTTATCCTTAATATTACTAATATTTTGTGCAGTTTTGTCAAGAATTAGCAGAGAAAATAAATCAGGAGATACAATAGCTTATATGCCGTTGTATGACGTAGATACATCTGAGTCTGTTTATTCTATAACGGTCGATTTATCAGGAAAAGAAAATGAAGACGATGTTAGGTTGCTTGCTCAGGTACTTAAAGGTATGAAAGTTGAAGCTACCTTTTTTGTTACAACAGACTGGATAAAAAGCAATGAAAAATTGATAGAAATAATAAAAAATGATGGACATATATTTGCACTTATGCTGGACAATGATTTTACAAATCAAAGCAGACGAGATGGTATGAAATATTTAGCTAATGAAAATGATTTATTTTTTTCAAAATGCGGCTATTATCCGCTTTTTATACGTATAAAAACAGATAAAACGGGTAAAATACCAGAGCTGATAAGTGCATTTGGTCAAAAATATGTTTCCGCATCTCACTATTATAATGCTTCATTGGACAATATAAGAGCGGGTGCAATTGTATCAATAACAGAAATAGATAGTGATACGCCATACAATATTGCAGAGTATATTGTATCTTGCTCAGAAAAAGGATACAAATCATTGCCACTTGAAAACCTTGTTGAAAAAGACTTGAAACAGAATACAATTAATTCAGAAAGTTAATGGAGAATAATATGAGCGAAAATAGGGAAGTGGAAATTTTATTTTTGGATTTCAGAAAAGAATTTATAAAAATTGCTTCAGAAAAAATAAAATATCCAATTTCTAATATTCCGAAACCGGGAAATTACAACATTGTTGCAATTGATGAGAGTGGCTGTATTTTGTCAAATGAAAATATCAAAGCTGATTATGTACTTTGTCCACATTCAACGCCGTGCAGAGGAAATATTAAATGCAATAATATTATAAGCTGTGGAATGAGTTTAAGAAGTACATTTGGCTTGTCTTCAACTGATAAAAATAGAAGTATGTTTTCGGTAAATAGAGCAATAAATTTTGGAAAGGATCTAATTTTACCATTAGAAGAACCATTCAAGCCCGATAATCGTCTTTCTTTGTATGAAAATATAATTATCCATGGTATCGAAAAATTAATGGAACAAAAGGGATGATTATACAAAATCTTTTGAAGCATCGGAAATATTGTAAATTTATAACTGTTTTTAAAGAAGTTAAGTTAATCGATATGTGCTTTAGTATTGACAAATAAAGCCTTTCAATGTATAATATAATCGTAATACTACAAGGATTAGATTATATCTTTGTGCGAATCAACGGAGGTTGTAATTTGAAAATACAAGAATCAGGAGAAATGTATCTTGAATACATATTTGTTTTAAAAGAACAACAAGATATTGTTAGAGCAATTGATATTGTAAATTTAAGTGGTTATTCAAAACCAAGTATAAGCCGTGCGTTGGGGTTATTGAAAAAAAGCAATTTAATCACAGTGAATGAAACAGGCCATATAAAGCTAACCACCGAAGGAGAAATAAAAGCTCGAAAGATATATGAACGACACAAAATATTATCCGAATTTTTGATGAAAATCGGTGTTAGCCACGACACAGCAGAAATAGATGCGTGCAAAATAGAACACGTTATAAGTGATGAAACATTGGAAGCGATAAAAAAACAAATATAAATAAAACCCCAGTCCGTTAAAAAAGAAAATTGAAAAAACCTCCTATGGTAGAGCAGAAATATATCTACCATAGGAGGAATTTTTATGCAAGAAAGTTACCACAACATAAGGGAATAAATTAAGTAGCGTATGTATCAGTAAAGTTTTTATTAAAAGACATGAAATATAGGCAAGTGATACATCCATCCCTGCGTCTTTACATAAATCCCCAATTATACAAAATGCAAATTTTGTATAATTGGGGCGAGCATTAATAAAATAGTTTTAATGGTTTTAACCTTGATTATGCTTGTACACATTCATTCAATAACGTCTAAGACACTGAAATAAAACGCAACAACAGAATGTCTTTTTTGTTCATCTTCCGAATAATACTCTTCCATATCTTTGTAACTTGCATTTTTTATTTCGTTTTCTTTATAGCCCATATCAATCAGCGAAATGTTTTGATACAGTTCTTTAAATGTTGGAAAAATTTGAATTCGTTCAACACGAACAATTATTTTTTTCTCGTAGTTAATTAGAGAAAATTCAATTATATCTCCAATATTTATTTTTCTTCTTTTCTCGTCAAATAATCTCAGCTCAACTTTTTTATGTCCTGATACAATGCCATCAAAAGGTTCTTTTGCTAAACGCATTTTATGAGTCAAATTTGTTTTTACAGATTCATTTATTTTAAAAGAATCAATTTTTTCAGTCAAAATACTGTTAATATTTGTTACCTTTTTCTTGGCAAGCGGATGACTTGTTGAGAAAATAATTGTGACAATTAAAATTCCACCGGCTATTGCAATAGCAGTTAAAATTGTATTTATTCCATTTATGTAAAATTCATTTATATTTTGATAAATTAAATTTTGCATTGTGTAATAAAGGCTTCCGCCAGGCACCAATGGTATTATAACTGTTGTTATAAGAACAGTTGACGGTAATTTCATTTTTTTTGCTGCAATTGAAGAAAAAGCCATAGCAAAAATAGATGCTAACAAATTTGATGCAAAAATTCCAAGACCAAAGTTTTGTGAAATCAAAACGATCCCCCAAGAACAAAAGCCTCCTATTGAACAAATAGCTAATGCTGAAGGCTTTAGCTTGAATAAAAGTCCAAATCCCAAGGTACCAAAAATAGCCGCTATCAAAGTTTTAATTTCTTCCATTTAAATTCCTCCAAAACATAGCAATGAAATAGAATATCCAAATGCAATTGCTAATGCAAGAATAATTGAATGGAAAAATCGCAAAGCACCCGAAATTAAATCACCATTAAAGATATCTCTGATTGAATTACCAAATGCTATACCGGGAATAAGAATCATAATAGTTCCAATCATTACCTTATCTGTATTTTGTCCTAAACCCACATATACAGATAATATTGAAAGAAATCCCGCCGCAAAAGACTTTATGGTTGCAAGAGCAATCTTATTTATTCCTTTAGGAAGTATCTCAGCTATAATTAAGATTAATCCTTGAATTAATGCACCCGCCAAAGCATCTCTTAAAGTTCCTCCAAAAAACACAGCAAATGCAGCAACTGCTATGCATGCTCCTAAATTACTTACATATTTTGAATATGGAGATGCGTTTTTTGCCTCGTTGATTAATTTGATAGCTTCATCTCTTGAAGGCAATTTTTGGCAGAGCATCCTCGATACCGAGTTTAATTTTTCCAATTTATATAAATCATTATCAGTGTCGTATACCCTTCGTATTTGAAGAGAATATTCACCACTTGACATTCTAACAGAAGATATTATAACAGATGTAATACAAAAAACCTCTATATGCTTTGCACCATATGCTTTACAAATCCTATTTATCGTATCTTCAACACGATAAACCTCTCCACCATGTCTTAAAATATGTTCTCCAACATCTAAAGCAGTACATAGAATGTCATCAGCTGACATAAAATGTTTCTCATTCATATTTTGAATATGTCTCCCCTACTTAAGTATCAAATTCAATGTATTGAGCCACGTGATTAACATCTCCTGCGCCCATCAAAATATAAGCTTCATTTTCTTTTGCATTTTTAGTTATATATTCAGCGACAGATTTTAATGAATCTATAAAAATTCCTTGAGAAATATGGTCTAAAATTGCCTCTGAATCAAAATTTAAATTGTTTTTTTCTCTTGCACCGTATGTAGGAAGAAAGATTGGAAAGACACCGTCATTAAATATATCGCAAAAATCATTAAAGAAATAAGACAATCTTGTATAAGTGTGAGGTTGAAAAACACAATTTATCTTTTCAAAAGACATCGACTTCGCTGCTTCTAATGTCGCTCTAATTTCATCCGGATGATGTGCATAATCATCATAAACATAAGCTCCATTAATTTTTCCCAAAAATTCAAACCTTCTTTTTATGCCGCCGAATGTTTTTAAGCCTTCTCGTATTCCCTCAATTGAAACTCCGTTTACGTGAGCGGCAACCGCTGCTGCAATGGCATTTGACAAATTGTGCTTACCAAACACTTTAATCTCTAAGTCAACTAATAAAGTACCTTTAAAGAATAAATCAAACATCGTCTTTTCTCTTGATGTTTTTATATTACATGCAAAATAATCCGAATCCTTGTTTGACACAGAAAATGTAATTACATCTCTTCCGGAATTTCTGGCACATTCCAATGCGTTTACAGAGTCATAATTTACAACAACTTTAGAAGATAAAGACGCATATTTTTCAAAAGAATCTTTCATTTTTTCTATATTTGGAAAATAATCTGTATGGTCTAACTCAACATTTAGAATAACTGCAGTTTTAGGTTTGAAATTCAAAAAAGAGTCCTTATATTCACAAGCTTCAAAAATTAAATCTTCCGTCTTCCCTATTTTAAATGCGGAATTAATTGCAGGTAGCACCGCTCCCATTAAAATTGTAGGATCTTTTCGATTTTCGCACATATATATTTGCGAAAGCATTCCACTTGTTGTGGATTTTCCATGAGTGCCTGAAATTCCAATTGAATTATCAAAATTATCTATAATATCACCCAGCGCCGCAGCTCGAGAAATTATTGGAATATTATTTTTGAATACATTGTCATATTCTTCGTTTCCTGCTCCGATTGCCGCAGTACATATGCAATAGTCAGCTCCTCTTGAGTTTTCAACCGAAGGAGAATAAAAAACAGATATGCCGTTTTTAATGAGAGTTTTTGTTGTTTCGCTTTCAGATCTGTCATAACCGAAAACATCAGCTCCGCAACTTTTTAGAAATAAAGCAATAGAATACATACTTATTCCGCCTATTCCTAAAAAATATATTTTTTTATTTTTATAATTTTCAAATTTCATGTCTTACCTCATATATAGAATATTATTTTTAAAAGTGTCAAAAATAAAAGTAACACAAAAAGAAAGAGGATGCTTATGAATATAACACAAATCGTAGTAAGAAAACAATTTGTAGACGGTCCGCTAAAAGCAATATTTTCCGTTACATTCGACGATGAATTGGTTTTACACGATATTAAGCTCGTTGAAAGCAAGGATAAGAAATTAATAGTTATGCCAAACAGAAAAGACTCGGAAGGAAAGTATATAGATATTGCACACCCCATAAATTCCAAGTTTAGGAATAAAATAGAACAACAGATTTTAAAGTATTACGAAACATAATTATTATAGTGTCGCATTTTGTCATGCGGGTGACGGTATGAATATACTGTTTATGGAAATCTATTGAAAGGAAATACCATGAATCATACATTTATATTGTCATCAGTTACATATGCATTAAAAGGAAAGAAAATCCTTGAAAATGAGGGAATAAAAGTTTCGCTCGTGAAATCAGGGAACATAAAAGAATTAAGAGGCTGTGGATATGGCTTGAAAATTTCATCTGAACAAAAGGAGAAAGCAGAATCTTTGCTTGTTTCATCCGGTATTAGAATTATAGGATCTGTAAGTGACTCAGAATGATATATTTTGATAACGCCGCCACAGGTTTTCCAAAAGACAAGGATGTTATTAAATCAATTGTTAAAGCATTTTATGAATGCGGAAATCCGGGCAGAAGCGGACATATATATTCAATGCGAGGATCAGAAAAACTGTTCCTTGCAAGAGAAGCTTTAGCGGATTTCTTTGGGACGCTCCCGGAAAACGTAATACTTTGCGGAAGCGCAACAAATGCTTTAAATATTGCAATAAAAGGGTTATTTGTTCCGGGGAAAAAAATAATTATTTCCGATATGGAACATAATTCTGTCATACGTCCATCTTTCGCTATTGGGGAAACAATATCGTTCACTGTAGATATAGATGATGACGAAAATACTATCAAAGAATTTGAAAAAAAAATAAAAGATGATGTTTGCTTGGCTGTAGTAACCCATGCTTCAAATATTTGCGGAAGAATTTTGCCTGTGCAAAAAATGGCAGAAATATGCAAAAGATTAAAAATTCCAATTATAGTTGATGCATCTCAAACTGCGGGATACATACCAATCAACCTATCAAAAAGCGATATTGACGTTTTATGCATACCAGGCCATAAAGGTATATACGGTCCAATGGGAACCGGTGCATTGATCGTTAATAAGAAAAGCGATCTACACTTTAAAACCATATTAGAAGGCGGAACAGGAATGCTTTCGTCTGAAACAAATATGCCGGATATTTTGCCCGAAAGGCTCGAAGCGGGTACATTGGCCGTGCATGATTATGCAGGTTTGGAAACCGCTGTCAGGAAATGCAAGCTTAACCTTGATCCAATAATTGAAATGTACTTATACATTTTAAATCATTTAAAGAGTAATGATAAAATCACTGTATATGGATATTCACTCAAAAATACAAACAAATATATGCCTGTAATTTTGTTTAATTGCAAAAGCATAACACCAATAAAATTGTCTGAAGCGCTCTCTGAAAAAGGAATATGTACACGAAGTGGATTCCACTGTTCCCCCACCGCGCATCAAAAGCTGAACACGGGACAATTTGGAGCTGTTAGAGTGAGTATTGGAAAGAAAAATACAATGAACGAATGCAAAACATTCGTTAAAACATTAAAAAATATTATAAAATAGTGGAAACTATTTTATGCATTCATTCCGGCAACAAATCCTGTACTAAATGCAACCTGCAAATTAAAGCCGCCTGTATAACAATCAACATCTATAATCTCACCAGCAAAAAATAACCCTTTGACAAGTTTCGACTCCATTGTTGAGGGGTTTATTTCTTTTACATTAACGCCGCCTGAAGTAATAATTGCCTCATCTATTGGTCTAAAAGATGAAATTTCCACAGGAAATGCTTTTATGACTCGAAGTAATTCTTTTCTTTCTTCTTTTGTAATTAAATTAACCTTTTTTCGCGGGTCAATTTTAGAATGATAAATTATTGGCTCTATTATTTTTTGAGGTAGTAATGTATCAAGCGAATTAACAAAATCTTTATTTGAACACTGAGAAAATATATTTAAAAGCCGCTTATCTAATATTGATTCATCAAGTGCCGGCTTAAGATCAATATACAATGTAACCTTTTCTTCCAAATTATTTAAATGGGCCGAAGCGGACAACACAAGGGGGCCTGATACTCCAAAATGCGTAAATAGCATCTCTCCTTCAGCACAGTACAAAGATTTTCCGCTTTTCGTTGTAAATTTTACACCAACATTTTTCAAAGAAAGTCCCATTGCCTTTTTGCACATTTCATCCGAGGATTCAAGAGGTACCAATGATGGAGTAGGCTGTACAATAGAATGTCCAAATTCCTGAGCAAATCTGTATCCATCCCCTGTGGATCCTGTTTTGGGATACGAAACGCCGCCTGTTGCTATTATAACAGCGCACGATAAAATAATATCGTTACTGTTTTCAAAATGAATTTCAAAATAATTTTTTTGTTTTATAACTTTTTTTGTACGTTTATATAAAAATTTTGTTCCTACACTTTTACTTTTAGAAATCAATGAGCTGGTTACATCATTTGCTCTGTCTGAGACAGGAAAAACACGATTCCCTCTTTCCGTTTTTAACGGAACACCTATGCTTTCAAAAAAAGATATCGTATCTTCGGGAGAAAAAGCATTTATCGATTTATACATGAACTTGTCATTTCTTGTTACGTTGGAAAGGAAGGTTTGAATATCACAATTGTTTGTAATGTTACACCTTCCCTTTCCGGTAATATTAAGTTTCTTTCCGCAAAATCCATTTCTTTCAATAACAATTGTGTTTTTTCCGTAGGATGATGAAATTATCGAAGCCATCAATCCGGCCGGGCCTCCACCAATTATAGCTACATCATATATAATATTCTTGTGCATATTTATAAAAATTTCTAACTTTCCTATTGATTTATGAGTTTTTATGTATTAAAATGCTATTGTATATTAGCGATGCGCCTTGCAACAACTTTCTCTACTGCGCATGATAGCTTTTTTTTATTTTCTTCAAAGAAAAATGAATCTTTTGAAAGAAGTGATTTTTCGTAATCTCTTATCTGAATAATTCCCGATTTAAAAACTTCCTTTATATCATCTATCTCTGTATCATCTGTTACTTTGCAAAATTGACGTGATACTATAGCCATAGATGACCCCAGACGATAGTGCTCTGCAATAATCATTTCTGCAGGAACGTCTCCAAACCCCAACCGAGCAATTCCACCAAAACCGTACGGAATATTTTTTTCTTTAAATTTTTTGCACAAATATTCCACAGTTCCATTGCACAATAGCTCAAACATAAAATGCAATCCATAACACAAATGCATATCGTTTATACCAATGTGAGCCTCATCTATACCTGATAACAATAAAATTTTATCAACATTTTCCACAGAGAGAGACGTTTCAAAAAGAAGACAGGTTTTTACTCTTTTATTTACCATGTTTAGAAATGATTCAACCTCTGAGACTGTTTTAAAATACGGCAGCATGATAACATCCGCTCCTGCGGCAATAACATCGTTGATCTCCTTTTGAGATCCCTCCCAAATAGAATTAATTCTCACTAAAAGCTCTGCTTTTTTTAAAGCATTTCTTGCATTTTTAACGTCTTCAATCGTATGACACGATTTAACAGTATCCATTTTGGGCTGTCTTTCTTCTTTTCCCAAAGTTTCTAAATCAATAAAAATTCTGTCTATTCCACTTTCTTCTGCAACCCTCATCACATCCGGACGATTGGTTATAAACATCAACTTTAAAGACATTATCTTTACCTCGTTTATTTTTGTGTTCCAACTGTCTCGCCAACATTTTCATTGCTTTCACTTTTGAGTACGGAGAAAATCGTTTTAAAAAATATTTTTATATCCATAACAAAAGATAAGTTCTCGGCATAATAAACATCAAATTCTAAACGTGCATCCCAAAGTGCGGCTTTTCTGCCATTAATTTGAGCAAGTCCTGTAATTCCCGGTCGCACATCAAATCTACGCATTTGTATTTCACTATATTCTTCCAACGGCCATGGATGATATGTAAGAACAGGCCTCGGGCCAATAAAACTCATCTCGCCCTTCAAAATATTCACAAGCTGCGGAAGCTCATCAAGGCTCGTTTTTCTTAAAATATTGCCTACCTTAGTAACTCTTTTGTCCCCCTTGAAAGAATACACTCCGGTTCCGGAATGTTCGGAATTTACATACATAGAACGAAATTTATACATGGTAAATTCTTTTCCTTTTTTGCATAACCTGGTTTGCTTAAAAATTGCCGGCCCGCGAGACGACACTTTCACTGCAATAAAACAAATTAGAAGAATCGGAGAAAGGATAATAAGTAAGAAAAGCGAAAAAAACACATCCATCGCTCTTTTGAAGAATCTATACATAACCTCACCTCATTATTTTTTTATATTATATCATTAAGTAAACAAATAATCAATAAGAATTTTCCTCATTTCTAAAATTAATTTATGACAGAGTTAAAAAATCTAAAACACAGGAGAAACTAAAATGCTCTTTTTTTACTTATTCATAGTTCTTTTAATCTCTTTTTTAATTGGATTTTTCGTATATACACAAAATTATGTATTACAAAAAACAGAATATACAGTTGAGTTTAGTGATCTTCCTGATGCATTTTCAAATATGAAGATTTTACATTTAACTGATATACACAGAAAAAGCTTTGGAAAAGATCAAAAAAAGCTTATAGACATGATAAGGCAAGCAAACCCTGACATAATTGTTGTTTCCGGAGATATTATTTATTGCTACAATCATTGGTATAATTTTAGATATGACTATAATAAAGATCTATCAAAAATAATGAAAATTTTTGATGCTCTTGTAAATGAATTTCCCATATACTATGCACCCGGAAATCACGAATGTAAATCGAATTTTTATCCTACCATAAAAGAAGCTCTATTAAAATGCGGGATAACTGTCCTTGACAGCGGTATTGTTAACTTAACAAAAAACGGTCAGGAAATTTCGTTACTTGGTCTGAAAGATCCCACATTTTGGGGCGGAAGTAATATTGTAGTTGACGAATACCTTGAGCTTACCAAAAAAGAACTTTTAGATTTAAAAAGTAGATCTAATAATCGTTTTACTGTTTTAATTTCGCATCGACCTGAAATATTTGATATATATAAAGATGCCGAGATTGACATTGTATTTACGGGGCACGCACACGGAGGTCAATGGCGATTTCCTATAATCGGACCTGTATACGCACCTCAACAAGGATACTTTCCAAAATATACAAACGGAGTACATACGTTTGATAAAACAAATGTAATAATAAATCGTGGTATGGGAAACAGCACTATGCCCATAAGACTATTTAATAGACCCGAAGTGGTAGTCGTTACCTTAAAAAGGAAATATTGATTTATTGAATATTGTATAAATAAAAGTCAATACTAACCAATGAAAAATCATTGGGAAGTATTGTTATGAAAACAAAGTATAACTCTATAATAAAAACAATAATTCTTTTTTTAATAGGTGGAACCGTTTATATTGCAATTGAAATATTTTCGAGAGGCTATTCTCATTATTCCATGTTTATCGCAGGTGGACTCTCTCTATCGCTGATAAATTCTATATGTAATAGAAACAAGTCTATTAAAAACAAGAATATTCTATTTAAAGCATTCATAGGCGGATTAATTATAACATTAATTGAGTTTATAACAGGACTATTTTTAAATGTAATTTTAAAGATGTCGATATGGGATTATTCATCGATGCCGTTTAATATTTTGGGACAAATATGCTTACCATTCACTTTATTTTGGATACTATTGTCCTTTCCCGCTCTTTTTGTATGCAAAATCGTCGATAATGAAAAAGAAAATTGAAAAAATTACAATTTTTTTATAAAACCTATTGACAAAAGACCTTTTATGTGGTAAGATGCTTTAGACAATGAAGAAGAACTTGCGTTCTCGCCCATACATCATGTGTATGTGGCCAATAATTTACATTAATCAGTGCATTTCTTTGTGCTGTTTTGTATGTATTTTATCTGTGCGGGTTTCTTCTCCGCACATTTTTTTTGGGAAAACATTGGAGGTGGCTTTTATCAGTAAGCGTTCCCTTATCAACGATCAAATTAAAGCTTCGCAAATACGTGTTATCGGAAGTGACGGTCAACAATTAGGCATCATGTCTCTTGCCGCTGCTTTGGATATTGCCAACGAAGAGCGTCTTGACTTGGTTGAAATTGCACCCGAGGCAAATCCACCTGTGTGCAAAATAATGGACTTTGGCAAGTATAAGTTTGAAAAAGAAAAACGTGAAAAAGAAAGCAAAAAGAAGCAGCAAGTTGTTGAGCTGAAAGAAATTCAACTAAAGTGCAGAATCGAAACACACGATTTTGAAACCAAGCTTAAACACGCTAACAGATTCTTAAACGACGGAAACAAAGTTAAAGTTGTTTTGAAATTTATGGGCAGAGAAATCACTCACCCCGAAAGAGGCTCTGAACTTTTGCAAAGATTCATCGAAGGATGCGGAGAAATGTGTTCAGTTGAAAAGGCTCCACTTTTGGATGGCAGAAACATGATTATGATTCTCGCTCCCAAAAAACAAAATTCTCAACAATCTAAAGTTAAGAAAGGAAATGACCAAAATGGGTAAAATCAAGTCTCATAGCGCATCTGCAAAACGTTTCAAGTTTACTGCAACAGGTAAAATCAAGTTTAATCATCAAGGTAAAAGACATAAGCTTGGCTTAAAAGCTCCTAAACGCAAGAGAATTCTTAGAAATTCCGGTTATGTTGCTTCCGGCAACGCAGCTCAGCTTAAAAAGCTTCTCCCCTACGGTTAATTTAGTTTTATATATTTGGAGGTAAACAAGAATGGCAAGAATTAAACGCGCTATAATGACAAAAAAGAGAAGAAATAAAATCTTAAAACTTGCTAAAGGTTACTGGGGTTCCAAAAGCAAGCATTTTAAGA
>CAZDVZ010000022.1:0-22560 GCA_964509125.1 uncultured Oscillospiraceae bacterium
GCAAAGTATAGCATTTGCCATTTTTGCTTTTTTAACAATTTACTTTTTGATAATTAAAAAAAGAGATCGAATGCTTTTTTGAATCCGATCTCTTTTATTATTATTTAGTCACAACAAATGTCCTTTTTAGACTTCGGTTTTGCTTCCAATGCAGGCTCTGTTACATCTCCCAAACCCGCTGTTTCGGAGAAAACCACATTTGACTTTGTCATGTTCACCACATCCGTAGGAACAATTATCTTCGATGCTCTGCCGTTAGACATGGCAACGAGCGCCTCATACTTTTTAAGCTCAAGGACTGCTTCATCAACTCCGGCTTCCTTAAGCGCAGCAAGACCGTCTGCTTCTGCCTTTTTTGCCAAGTATATTGCTTTTGCCTCACCTTCGGCTCTGGCTATCCTCGAATCTCTTTCGCCTTCGGCGGCAAGTATCATTGCCTGTTTATCACCTTCTGCACGAGTGATAACTGCTGCCTTATGACCTTCTGCTTCCAAAAGTGTCTCGCGTCTGTCACGCTCTGCCTTCATTTGTTTTTCCATGGCACTTTGAATCTCAGAAGGCGGGATAATGTTTTTAAGCTCAACTCTGTTTACCTTAATTCCCCACTGATCTGTTGCGGAATCCAAAATTTCTGTCATTCTTCCGTTAATAAGATCACGGGAAGTAAGAGTGTCATCAAGCTCCAATTCGCCTACAATGTTTCTGAGCGTTGTTGCGGTGAGATTTTCAAGGGCGCTTATGGGACTAACTGCTCCATAAGTAAAAAGTTTTGAATCAAAAACCTTGAAATAAACTACCGTGTCGATCTGCATTGTAACATTATCTTTCGTAATTACAGGCTGAGGTCTTGAGTCTAAAACCTGTTCTTTGAGAGTGACCCTGTTTGTAACACGATCGAAAAACGGAATGAGAAAATGAAGCCCCGCATCCCACGTGCCCTTATATTTCCCCAAACGCTCTATAACAAACTGTGTTGCATGAGGCACGATCTTTAAATTCAAAAAAACAATGATAACAAGAACAATAACGCCTAATATTACAAAACCCATATTCAAAATCCCCCTTTCAACTGTTAACACATTATATCACATTTGTTTCTTCGTGTCAATATGTTGTTTGCAATTGCCATTATTTTGAAATATGTAACTCAACCAAGCGCCATATCGAGAAGCATCATGAGGGCAAATCCTATGGTGACGCCCGTTGTTCCCATTCCAAATTCACCGTGAGATTCGGGGATAAGTTCTTCTGCCACGACGTATACCATGGCACCCGCGGCAAATGCCAAAAGATATGGCAAGAATGACGTTACGCATGACGCAAGAAGCATTGTCGCAACAGCACCGATCGGCTCTACAACGCCGGAAAGCATTCCCGATAGAAAGGCTTTTCCTTTTCCTTCGTTTCTCTTGGGAAGGGAAATTATTGCTCCTTCCGGGAAATTTTGGACAGCAATGCCAAAAGTTAACACTAAAGCAGAAGAAAAAGTAACATCTGTGCCTACCGCGCCCAATCCGGCTAAAACCACTCCCACCGCCATTCCTTCGGGTAAATTATGGAGAGTGACGGCGAAGGCAAGCATGGAAGTTTTATTTGTTTTTTTAAGTTTCAGCACGGTCAAGTCTAAAATTATCATAAATCCCGCTCCCGCAACAAGCCCCGCAAAAGGGGGAAGCCAAACAGGAGCTTTTGACATTTCCGAAGCAGGAATTAAAAGTGACCACACGGACGCAGCGAGCATAACTCCCGAAGCGAATCCATACAAAAATTTTTCTGTTTTACCATCTATTTTTTTCAATAGAAAAACGGCAGATGCACCCAAAGTAGTACCTAAAAACGGAAGAAGGGCGCAAATTGTCCTTTGTAAATTTAAACTCATATTTTCCACCTTAAAAAGTATTCCACTAAAATTATATTCTATTGTAGAAAAAAGGTGAATTTTCCACTTCCGTGCAACCGCGATAAAAGGAGCTGTAAAAACAAACCTGCTTTTACAGCTCCTTTTTTTAACATAACATATATTTAAGATTTTGAAAGCTTTTCTTCAAGCTCCGAAATTCGCTTTTTAAGGGCTTCAAGTTCAGATGAAATGGGGTCGGGAATATGTACATGATCAAGTGTTTCTTCGGGTTTTTCGCCGTTGATACGTACAACCTTTGCCGGGATGCCAACAGCGGTTGCCTCTTCGGGAATCTCCTTAAGTACAACAGCATTTGAAGCCACGCGTGACCCGCTGCCGACGGAAAAAGATCCCAACACCTTGGCACCGCACCCAACCATAACACCGTTTCCAATGGTGGGGTGACGTTTTTTCTTTTCTTTTCCCGATCCTCCAAGAGTGACCCCTTGATATACAAGCACGTCATCTCCTATAATGGCGGTTTCACCAATAACCACGCCCATTCCATGGTCGATGACGAATCGCTTTCCTATGGTAGCCCCCGGATGTATTTCAATGCCGGTGAAGAAACGTGAAATTTGAGATATTGCGCGAGCAGAAAACGAATACCCTTTTTTATGGAGTTTGTGTGCAAGCCTATGAAGCAAAATTGCGTGTACGCCGGGATACAGAAGCAAAACCTCAAGCTTACTTTTTGCCGCAGGGTCACGACTCATATAAGCCTCTAAAGTGTTGTCGATCTCGGAGATCAAACGGCTTTTTGATATTTTTACTTTCACCGTTTTTTTCTGCTTTTGCAAACATTTTATAAAATCTGAAAAAAGCTCCATAAAAACCGCTTTGTCTTCTTTAAGCTCTTTTTCCATCATGTGCATTATTTTTGCATAATTCATATTATTCAATCACCGTTATGAAACCGCATGGACGTATGCTAAGGACGAAGCAACAGCCGTCTCCAAAGCACGCTTCCATTGACTTGACAAAGCTCTCTTTCTTTTCATGGGGAACATACGCTTGAATGGTACCGGCAAATCCGCCTCCGTGGACACGGGCAACTTTGGCGCCGGATTTTTTTGCCATGGTCAACGCAAGAGATATAGAGCGTTCAGAAAGACTGCAACATGGATAAATGTTCTGAAGGTTGTATTCAGAAGAGTTGCCCGATGCGTCAACGCCTGCAAAATATGTATCAATATCACCTTTTTTAAGTGCTTCTCTTTGTACATCCACACGATCGTTTTCATCATAAAAATGGATAGCGCGAAGCACGGCTCTGTCTCCAACCTTTTTTCTCAACGCACCGATACTATCGTAAAATTTATCTTTATCAACATAACGAAGTGTGTCTTTTCCAAAGAATTTTGCAACAGATTTCATTTCGGCGGGAATAGCCGCGTATTCAGGAGTAAGGTCTGCATGACTTCCTCCTGCGTTAACAACGATAAGAGAATATCCATGAGCGTTAAAATCAATATCAACCTTCTCAATGTCTGCTTTTCCATTGGCAGATTCGTCAAAATCTATGGCAACAACACCGCCAACAGCACTTGCCATTTGATCCATAAGTCCGCAAGGCTTGCCAAAAAACTCGTTTTCTGCATATTTGCCTGCAACAGCAAGCTCATACGGAGTTACGATACCGTTGTTATAAAGTCCGCTGAGTATTCCTCCAACTACAACTTCAAAAGCGGCAGATGAAGAAAGCCCGCTTCCTGTGGCAACCTTAGACTCGGTGTATGCGTTAAATCCACCTACCTTGTATCCGTTTTGAATAAAATAATCTGCTATTCCTTCAAGAAGTGCGTTAGATGATCCTTGTGTAGACTTGGCAGGGTCGAGTTTATCAATATTTGCCGTGTTTTCGGAATCATAACCCACAGAACGAAGTCTGATCTTATTGTCCAATCTTTCTCCCGCAACGGCAATTATGTCAAGGTCAACGGCTGCGGCAAGCACTTTACCGTGATTGTGATCTGTATGGTTGCCTGAAAGTTCCGTTCTACCCGGAGCTGAGAACACAGAAACAGTTTCATCGCCATAAAGATCTTTGTATGAGTTAAGCAAATAGATATATCTTTCTGCAACCTCATCATATGATTTTTGGCTATACAGCATTTTAAAAATATCGGCGTATTCACCGTTTTTTATTTTTTCGATAATTTGGGTAACTTTCATGTTTATTCCTCACATATTCAAATACTTCTTCTGTTCGTCGGTTAGAACGTCCAGCTCTATACCCATAAATTTCAGCTTACGCATGGCAACATCGTTATCGATCTCCTCAGGTACAGGTACTACCTTTCCCTTTATCTTATCTCTGTTCGTCGCCAAATAAAGAACGCTGAGTGCTTGGATGGCAAAGCTCATATCCATAATTTCTGCCGGATGTCCGTCACCCGACGCCAAATTAACAAGTCTGCCTTCTGCAATTACATAAAGGGTATTTCCGTTTTCAAGAGTGTAACCCATAATATTTTGTCTTGCCTCAAAAGATTTTTTAGCAATGGCGTTAAGTCCTTTTACATCAACTTCCACATCAAAGTGGCCTGCATTACAAAGGATCGCTCCATCCTTCATCTTAAGAAAGCTCTTTTCGGTAATAATATCACGACAGCCGGTAACTGTTACAAAAACATCGCCAAGTTCTGCCGCTTTTTCCATTGGCATTACTTTAAAGCCGTCCATGACCGCTTCAATAGCCTTAACGGGGTCGATCTCTGTAACAATTACAGATGCACCCAACCCTTTTGCACGCATAGCAACACCTTTACCACACCAGCCGTAACCTGCAACAACTACATTTTTACCGGCTACGATCAGGTTTGTTGTTCTGTTGATACCGTTCCAAACGGATTGACCGGTTCCGTAACGGTTGTCAAAAAGATATTTGCACTTTGCGTTATTAACAGTGATCATGGGGAACATGAGTTTTCCGTCTCTGTCCATATTTTCAAGGCGGTGAATGCCTGTTGTGGTCTCCTCACACCCGCCAAGCACCTTCGAAATAAGGTGTGGATATTTTGAGTGTATGCAATTAATAAGATCGCCGCCGTCGTCAATGATAATGTCCGGCTCTGCGGCAATAACCGCAGAAATGTGATTTTCATATTCTTCGGCCGTTGCACCGTGTTTTCCGAAAACATTCATGCCCTCATGTGCCAACGCCGCCGCCACATCATCCTGAGTAGACAGCGGATTACAGCCTGTGACATACATTTCTGCACCCATGGCTGAGAGAACTTGGCAAAGTCTTGCGGTTTTTGCCTCAAGATGAATGGAAAGTGCAACTCTTTTGCCTGCCAAAGGCTTGCTTTTACAATAATCTTCTTCTATGCTGTTTAAAAGGCAAGTGAATTTTTTTACCCATTCAATTTTTAATTTACCGCTTTCCCACAAGTTAATGTCTTTAATATCTGTCATTTTTTCTCTCCTAAACAATTTGTTCGTTCATTTCTTTACCGCCCAAAATGTGGAAATGGAGGTGGAACACCGTTTGCCCCGCGTTTTTTCCGCAGTTTGAAATAACACGGTAACCGTCTTTCAATTCGGGAAGCAAAGAAGCAACCTTTGGAATCGCCTTCATAACACCGCAAACCACATCTGCGTTTTCATCATTTATAGCGTTTACAGACTCTATATGAGTTTTAGGGATAAGAAGCACATGAACGGGAGCCTGAGGGTTTATGTCCTTGAAAGCATAGCAAAATTCATCTTCGTATACTTTTGCGGAAGGTATTTCTCCTGAGGCTATCTTACAGAAAATGCACATATTATTTTCCTCCCAAAATGCCCTTGACTGCTGCCAAAGCTTCATCAAGCTTTGTTGCATCTTTACCGCCGCTTGTTGCGCTGTCGGGACGTCCGCCGCCGCCACCGCCTGTAATAGCGGAAACCTGTTTCAAAATGTTGCCTGCGTGTGCACCCTTTGCTACTGCGTCCTTGCCACAGCCCGCGGCGAAGGTTATCTTCTCGCCTACAATGGAAGCAAACACAACAACGGCAGATGCGTCTCTCGCTTTAAGATCATCAATAACATTTCTCAGCGT
Organism: uncultured Oscillospiraceae bacterium; assembly: GCA_964509125.1. GTDB lineage: Bacteria > Bacillota > Clostridia > Oscillospirales > CAG-382 > SIG653. The sequence continues at coordinate 5,947 of CAZDVZ010000022.1, forward strand.
ATCAACCGAAACACCTTCAAATTTAGCTGTGCTTACCTTAAAATCACCAACCGTTTCCGCCTTTTCAAAAGCAGAAAGTGCATCGGAAAGCGCCATCTTCGTTTTAAGAGAATCCATCTCTTTTTTCATTGCTTTAAGCTCGTCTGAAAGCTCCACACAGCGTTTTGCAATATCGTCCGTTCCTGTAATTTTCAAGGCGGCTCTTGCTTTAGCTATTGTTTCTTCATCAGCATTAAGCTTATCAATAATATTCTTACCTGTTGTAGCTTCAATTCTCCTGATACCTGCGGCAACGGAGTTTTCGGAAACAACTTTGAAAAGACCCGCTTCTCCACTGTTTGTAAGGTGAGTGCCTCCGCAAAATTCCACGGAAAAATCACCCATCTTAACAACACGAACGATCTCCCCGTATTTTTCACCGAAAAGTGCCATGGCACCTGTCTTTTTGGCTTCTTCGATTCCCATAGCGGTGGAAGTGATCTCCGTGCCCGAAAGAATAAATTCGTTTACAATATCTTCTACCTTTGCAATTTCATCTTTCGTCACAGCTTTATTGTGAGTGAAGTCGAAACGAACTCTTTCCTCGTCAACATATGAGCCGGACTGTTCAACATGACCGCCCAAAACCTTTCTTAATGCGGCTTGAAGCATATGTGCCGCAGAATGGTTACGTCTTATGGCGTTTCTTCTTTCCACATCGATTTCCGCAACGCATTTGCCATGGGATACGGTACCTTCTACCACTTTACCTATATTCATGAATTTGTCGCCGCATACCTTTTTGGTATCAGTAACTTTAAAAATTCCACTTTCGGTTTTGATATAACCTGTATCTCCAACCTGACCGCCACTTTCGGCATAGAAAGGGGTTGATTTCAAAACGATGCAAGCATCACCGTTTGCTTCGCCAACGGCTTCGTTATCGGAAATGATACAAATTATCTCCGTTTCAACGGATGTTTTTTCATAGCCTACAAACTCTGTGGGCGCAAGTCCGCTTACCATTGCAGCAGAATCATCGCTCCAGCCTGCGTCACCTGTTTGAGCCGCTCTTGCGCTTCTTGCACGTTCTTTTTGCTCTTTCATCAAAGCATTAAAGCTATCTTCATCCACTGTAAATCCGTTTTCCTCTGCAATTTCCTTTGTTATGTCTACAGGGAAACCGAATGTATCATAAAGCTTGAAAGCATCCTCGCCCGAAATTACGGTTTTGTTTTCAGATTTTACGCTTTCAATTATCTTATCAAGAAGGTTGATACCCGAATCGATAGTCTTTGAAAAGCGTTCTTCCTCTGCTGAAAGCACACTCTTTATAAACTCGCTCTTTGTTTCAAGTTCGGGATATGCACCCTTGCTTTCTTCAATAACTGTTTCGCAAAGCTTTGTAAGGAATGACCCCTTTATTCCCAAAAGTCTGCCATGTCTTGCGGCTCTGCGGATAAGTCTGCGGAGAACATATCCTCGCCCTTCATTGGAAGGCATTACGCCGTCACTAATAAGGAATGTTGAGCTTCTGATGTGATCGGTTATAACACGAAGAGAAACATCATGTTCGTCCGCCGAACCTGTATATTCTCGACCTGACATTTCACAAGCCTTAAGCATTACGTTTCTGATAGTATCAACCTCAAACAAGTTGTTTACGTCCTGCATAACGCAAGCAAGTCTTTCAAGTCCCATACCTGTATCTATGTTGGGGTGCTCAAGTCTTTCATAATTGCCGTTTCCGTCGCCGTCAAACTGCGTAAAAACAATGTTCCAAATCTCTATAAATCTGTCGCAGTCACAGCCCGGCTTACAATCGGGACTTCCGCAACCATGCTCAATGCCGCGGTCAAAATAGATCTCGGAGCAAGGGCCGCACGGACCTGATCCGATCTCCCAAAAGTTATCTTCTTTACCCATACGATAAATGCGCTCTGCGGGGATGCCTGTTTTTATCCAGATATCTCTCGCTTCGTCATCATCAAGGTAAACGGAAACAGAAAGAAGTTCTTCGGGAATCTCCATTACCTTTGTTAAAAATTCATATGCCCACGGAATCGCCTCGGATTTAAAATAATCTCCGAAGGAAAAGTTTCCAAGCATTTCGAAAAATGTTCCGTGACGCGCAGTCTTACCTACGCGGTCAATGTCGGGTGTACGTATACACTTTTGACAAGTGGTAACACGCTTGCGGGGCGGAGTGAGCTCACCTGTGAAATATGATTTCAAAGGCGCCATGCCCGCATTGATCAAGAGAAGTGATTTATCGTTTTGGGGAACAAGTGAAAAAGAAGGAAGTCTGAGATGCCCCTTTGTTTCGTAAAACGCCAGGTATTTTTCTCTGATTGTATTAAGTGACAAAAATTCCATATTCTTTTTTTCCTTTTTTATATGTTAGTTTTTATTTCAAACGAAATGTCTACGCTTTTTTTGAAAGCTGTTTTGCCTCAGATGCTTTTGAATGATCAGCTTTCGGAGTGATCTCTCCTGCTTTTGTAAGTGCAATTTTGGTAAGCATTGGGCCTACAAGCTCATATACAAGTACGGCAAAAAGGGATATATTTCTGATTATCGCACCGGACTCGCCAAGCTCATTGGCGGCTTGTAAAGACATTCCCAGTGCAACGCCCGCTTGCGGGAGAAGAGTTATACCCAAATATTTAACAATATTCTTGTCGCATTTCATGATCTTTGCGCTTATGTATGCACCGAAGCATTTACCCACAGATCTTGCAATTATGTATACAACACCTATGCCAACAATAACTCCCTTTGTGAAAACCGAAAGCTCAAGTTCCGCACCGCTGAGCACAAAGAAAAGCACCAAAAGCGGTTGAGTCCACTTATCTGTCTTTTCCATAAGCTCTTCGGAAAAATCGCAAATGTTGCAGAACACAGTTCCAAGCACCATGCAAGTAAGAAGAGAAGAAAAGCCGATGGTGATCTCCCCTATCTGAAACTTCTGCATCGTAATTCCAACGGTAAGCAATATGAAAGTTACGGATAGGCAAAGCCTTTTACTGTTAGACTTGAAAAGTTTTTCTCCTATGGTGAACAAAATTCCCATAACAGCGCCAACAACGAGGGAGGCAACAACTTCAATAATAGGGTTTACAACAACAGCGACCATGCTGAATTCGCCGGAATTTAAAGTTTTTGCAATGCCGAAAGAAACCGCAAAAACAACAAGACCAATTGCATCATCCAAAGCAACAACAGGCAGAAGTATACTTGTAACAGGGCCTTTCGCCTTATACTGCTTTACTACCATAAGTGTTGCGGCGGGAGCCGTTGCAGTAGCTATTGCACCCAAAGTTATGGCAACAGGCATGGGCAAAACATCTTCGCCCAAAACAAAGCACAACGCAATAAGCGCCGCATCCACAAGGATAGTTGCCATAATAGCTTGAACAATGGCAATAACCGTTGCCGCCTTACCTATTTGTTTAAGCTGTGAAAGCCTAAATTCGTTTCCTATGGCAAAGGCAATAAAACCTAAGGCGACTTGGCTCAGGATATTATAATTCACCACATCTTCATGGTCTATAAAACCCATGCCTTTAATGTCAAGACTTCCCAAGCAGTACGGGCCGATAAGAATGCCCGCTATCAAATACCCGGTGACCGCGGGCATTTTGAAAATTTTCACCACTCGTGAAAGGAGCAAGCCCGCAAAAATTGCGATGGATAAGCTGAACAATGTTTGTGCAAGTCCGTCATTCTCAACCTTAACAACGGACAGTGCGATCTGCGTTTCTTCTAAAACCATAAAAAACACCTTCTGTTTAATTATTTTGTCAGTTAAATAGGATATCACATTTTTTGGTTTTTTTCTACATTTAAATATAGATAAACCGTTTACATTTATTAACCGAACACTTTTTCCGCATCCTCTATAACCAAAGCTATTCTGCTGTGAGAATTTTTTGAAACGATCCTTCTCAAATAGTTCATCTGTGAGATCCAGAAATTATAATTAAAATACGACCCTTTTCCATCGGCAATATATGCTTCTTCCCAGCGCTCATTGTTAGCAGGAATATCCGCCTTTAAAAGTTCTTCAAAATAGTCTATTCTCCCAAGAACATATTCATCGGAAAGGGTATTTTCGGCATGATAGTAAAGCCTTTCCAAAAACAAAGCTTTAAACTCCTCATTCACCTTTAAATATCTTATGGGAACATTAAAGCTGCTATAATCGCTTGACGAACCCGTAATTTTGGTAAGCGGGCTTTTTGTTCCGAAAAAGCCAAGGTCAAGGTCAAAAAATATCAGCTTCCACTTTGCATCTTTGCTTTCACGGTAATATCTTATGTTATCAATATCAAGATCGCCTGCATATGCTCGGAAAATATACCAATCAGCCAACGATTCCACATCAAGATACCGGCAAACATAAGCATAATTATCAGGATCTTTCATATCTTTTGTTTTTATAAAGCTTATGAGCGCATTCCAGTCTTCCATATCTTCGCTTGTGCCCTTTTCAAGACGATATCCATATCTGACAATGGCAACATCATCGGGGGAGGTGTTGTGATGCGAAGCTACAAAATCTTCGTTTATGCGTTCACGAATGAAATATATACCCATATAGGTGTCGTTCACATAAAGGATAACGGGGCGGTACGACTGCACCAAAAGAGAAGTTTCGGCAGAAAGGGCGAGAGAGGTTGCAACCTCGTCTCTAACTCCCGAAAAGTACCAATCCTGAGAGCCGCCTCGAATTACAAGATCGGTAAAAGAATCTATGTCAAGATCTTCGAACACTTTATAGTCAAGAGAAGATGCGCCATATTTTCCCCTGAATTTCACTTTAAAACTCTTTTTGCTTTCATATCTTCCCGTTGAGCCAAACATGGAAAGACCGCAGTCTATATTAAATTCTTCTGTGCCGTTTACGAAAAATGAAAGATTTATTTCTTTTGTCCAACTCTTTGTTGGATTGGCATAAATACCGGTACTTTCGTCCCAGATATCAGAGTCAAGGGCGGTTATTTTTAAAAGGGGAAGATTGGACGTTTCGTTGAAAAAGTATGCACAAGTAACAGTCTCGCTGGGGATTTTGGCGCCATCATACGCCTTTATTCTTATGGAAACATTTTTATCAACGATGATTCCATCACTATATTTTTCAGAATTTTTTGTAGGCTCTGAGCCGTCGATAGTGTAATACATATCTCCCTCTCCCGAAAAGGTAAGTGTAAAGGAAGACGTATATTCTCCCGGCTCAACAGACGGAACAGGCGACGCTGTAAGCGTAGTCTCGCCGCTTCCGTTTTCTCTTCCGAAGGTAGGAGAAGAAAAATAAACGAGTTCATCTCCCGCTCTGCCGTAACTTATTTCCGGCGGGCACTCTTCAAACCACAAAGCGTCTACAGGCGTTCCGTCTTTATGAGTGAGATAAACCGTATCTCCGGATGATGACAGCTTAAAAGGGACGTTTTTTCCGTCTGCGGCAATTACACAAAATCCTCCCGGTTTTAAGGTAATGTCAGGAAGATTATACGCAAGAAGATCTTTTTTATCGTCGGAAATGAAATAATCATTTAAATTGATGCTTTCTTCGGAAATGTTTTTCAATTCTATAAGATCGTAATATTCACCGTTCATTGAATAAACGGTGGAATTGGAAGCAATTATTTCGTTTATTACCAGCTTTTGTTCTAAAGAAGCACGGTATGCCACATATCCCTCATAGGTATTTTCAAAGCCGGGAGAAGGATGATCGTTCACTCCGTCTTCAGTGTAGGACTTGTTTTTTTCGCCCAATCCCACGTCAAATTTATGAGCAATAACACCCTCCGTGTCGCAATAAAGGTAAACGGTTTCCCCTTCCTTGCTTATGGAGAAGCCAAGCTCCGCACAAGAAAGAGCAACATATCCCTCTCCCTTTACAACGATGTCGGGAAGAGAGTATTTCATCACATTGTTGTTGTCATCGCTGATTCGATAATCCGAAAGGGAAACATCTTCTTCCGTCGGGTTATATATTTCCACCCAATCCTCATATTCAAACTCCCAGAAGAGGTCATTGTTTGACATGACTTCGCTTATCCTCAAAAGGCCGTCGCCGCCCATGGGTACATCATCTTCACCGGTACCGACAGATACCTCCTCGGAAGATTCGTCTTCGGATGATGCCTCAGAAGGCAACTCAGAAGAAATTTCCTGTACAACCACATAGTCCGAGGAATTATCTTCACTTTGCGAGCAAGAGCAAAAAAGAGAAATCAAAAGCAACAATATGACAAATTTATCAAATACAAATTTTGCTTTCATTAAAAATCACCCTCAATAAGATATTTTTTAAAAAGACCTTGAATTTTAACGGATTTTCAAGTATAATGGTGACATATATAAATTCACTTTATTATACAATTATTTTTCCCATATTTCAACAGTTTTTTTAAAGTTTTCAAAAAAGAAAGGATATTCTCCATTATGAAAAGACCAATAATTGCGCTCTGTCCCTCTTATGACGATGAAAGAGTTATGGTGAACCGCCGTTATATGGACGCGATACAAAAAAGCGGGGGTATTCCCCTTCTTATGAACCTTACAAGCGACAAAGAAGTGATAGAATATTATGCAAATACAGCAGACGGCTTCCTCTTCACAGGCGGTGATGATGTTGACCCAAGAGAATTTGGTGAAACCGTTCACGAAGGCTTTGGCGATTTTTGTGTAGAACGCGACCGGATGGAGATTCCCCTCGCAAAACGCGTTATGGAGCTTAAAAAGCCAATGCTTGGAATATGCCGTGGAATACAGTCTATGAATGTTGCATTTGGAGGCTCTCTCTACCAAGATATTCCCATAGAATTTTCAAAAAAGCTTATCCACCGCCAAAATCCGCCGTATAACGTGCCAACACATAATATTTCCATAAAAGAAGGAACTCTTTTACAAAACATTATCGGAAGCACAGTTTACGCCACAAACAGTATGCATCATCAGTCTCTCAAAAAAGTTGCGGACGGATTTATTGTATCTGCCACGAGTGAAGACGGGATCATCGAGGCCTTTGAAATGCCTGATTATCCCTTTGCTCTCGGACTTCAATTCCACCCGGAACATCTTTTTGCAACTGATGAAAAGGCACGAAACATTTTCAAAAGCTTTGTTGCGGCTTGCGAAAAAAAATAGTTTTAATTTGACCTTTCCTTCGCGTGAAAATTAACGGAGGTATTAAAATGTTTAAGAACATCTCTTCACGCATTATTTTGACTTTTTCATCCATAGTTTTAGCGGGTTTACTCCTTTTCGCCCTGATAACTTTTGGCATTTTCACAAAATTTTCAGTGCGCACCGACGAAACTATAATGTCCCTTTCCGCAAAAAGCGTTGCCGAAACGGTTTTGGGGTACACCATGCTTGCGGAAGACGCGGGAAATAGTAATCCAACCGCCGAAACCATAGTTTGCCAGCTTTATCCAAAACAGTTTAAGCAAAGCATGGAAAAATACGCGGAAGACGAAATTGGCGTACATATATACGACACAGAAGGCGCTCTCCTTGTTGCGGTAAATCAATCTCACGAAGCTGAGCCCATAGAACCTCTAATTAAAGAGGAAACGGACAATCGTTTATCAAGAGGAGATACGTCGGGATTTTTGGGGACATTTACTTTTCACGGAAGCGACGAGAAAGAAAGCACATTATACATTCTCCCCATTGTTAACGATGAAAAAGATAATTCGCTAATGGGATATGTGGTAGTGTCGTCTCTCAGCGACAGCATAAACTCCGCAAAGCATCAGCTTCTCAGCGCGATCATTACCACCTGTGTATGGTTGCTTTTGGGAACGGCGTTTTCAATTATTGTAGTGGGGAAACGTATTACAAAGCCCTTTTCTCAAATAAACAAAAAACTGAAAGAATATTCTGACGGGAACACGGAAGTACGCCTTCCCGTTACATCCGACGACGAGATCTCCGTTCTTTCAAAGTCCATAAATGACATGATGGACACAATAGAGCGAAATGACATGGGAAAAGACACGTTCCTCGCCAGCGTAGCGCATGACTTAAGGACTCCCATAACTACCATTTCGGGGTTTGCAGATGGGATTTTAGACGGAACGATACCTCCGGAAAAAGAGCATCAATATCTCGCAACCATTTCCGAAGAGTCAAAAAGACTTTCCAGACTTATTTCCACGCTTCTTACCACAACTAAAATGCAAAATCAAAAAATAAATCCCAAAGTTTTCAACGTCACGGAAAAAGCACTTTCCACATTATTCACCTTTGAAGGTCAAATTTATGACAAAGACCTTCGCGTTGAGATACCAAATGACGATGCAGTAATGGTAAACGCAGATCCCGACGCCATCCATCAAGTTTTTTATAATCTGATACACAACGCGGTTAAATTTTCGCCAACGGGCGGTTCTCTGGTTATTGACATAGAAGAAGATACGAAAAACGGAAAGGCGGTAATTTCGGTTCAAAATGACGGAGAAGGCATTCCCGAAGAAGAAGTTCCCCATGTGTTTGAAAAATTTTACAAAACAGACCGTTCAAGAGGACTTGACAAAAGCGGCATGGGGCTTGGATTATTCATTGTAAAAACCGTTATTGATAACCACAAAGAAAAGATAACCATACGTTCGGGAAGAAACAAAGGGTGCGAATTTTCATTCACGCTCCCTCTTGCAAATCGCGGGGAAACCGCGGAAAGGTGATTGGGCGTATTTACTTTTCCGATGGAAACGATGATACTATTATAACAGTAACAAAAAGCTGTAAGAAGCAGGTTTCTTCTTACAGCTTTTCGCGTTTTTATCCTTTAGGATTTACATATACCAACTCTGAATAGAGATGCTCTACGGTTATTGTTTTTTTGCCTTCTTTAAGGGTTGTAAGTGTTGACCCCAACATATCCGACCGGTGATAATCATACGTTCCTACTTTAAGTCCGAATGTAACTCTTATACCATTGTAGCTAATACTTGTGGACATTGTATGCAAGTGTCCCAAATACATTGTGTCACACCCTGTAGCTTTTGCAGTTTCCCAAAAACCTTCGGTTTTAAATCCGTACACCCCTTCTGCGGCAACACCAAAGTCACCTATTCCGTTGGGTGTAAAGGGATAACTCTTTACATTATACTTTTTCTCAAAAGGATCACCCGCCTCGCTGGGGGGGATATGAAGGAAATAGGATGACGGCAATTTTTCGCCCAATGATGCAGAAATAGATTCGTAGCTCGTTTTCATCCAATTTACCTGATCGGCTTCCAAACCGTCACCTTGGTGGATTATGTCAATGTCAACATTGGTAGCATTCATTCCTTCGCCCGGATTGGAATAAACATTACATCCACCTGTATCAAGCATATAGCAAATTCTTTTAATCTTTCCGCCTTGCTTCAAGCCAATGGTGTAGTTACTGTTTCCCGTAACACTGCCTTGCTTGATAATACCATACTCTGAATTTTCAACCTGTTTAATTTGCCATCTTACGCCTTTATCGCTTTCATTATCGTGGTTGCCCCAAATTACCGCCCAAGGTATTTTGTAAGAATCCATTGTTTTAACAACACGTTCCCAAACCTCTCCGCTGTCATCGGTTTGACCGTAAATATTATCTCCCGTCAAAACGATAAGGTCGGGGCATGATTTTTGTATAGCCTCTTCAACATATCTCCAGCAACGAACATATTCGTTTTTCGAAGTCTCGTTAGAAAAAAACGCACCGTAAACCTGATTGTAACGAGAATTTCCCGGAGTGGCACGAACACCGTCAAGGTCTATTATTTGCATATCTGTAAGTTGCAAAATTTTAATATCTCTTCCTTCGGGAACTTCCACAATAAAGTCAAGTCCGTCTATTCCCGTATCTTTCGTAACCACAACGCCCTCCGCAGGAACAGGCGTCTGATCGTCTGCTGATGCATCGTCAGACGATGTGTTACTGTCTGTCGCATCGTCCGATGATGCCGCAGACGTTTTTTCGTCGGAGATCGCACTTTCCAAAGTTGAGTTCTCCGTTTCCGTAGACGAAGTGTCTCCACTACAAGCGTTAAAACATGACATAACGCCAAAAAGAACAAGACTCAGTGATATTAACTTTTTGTAATTCATATTTTTCCCTTTCTTAATTTCATTTTATATAAACCTTTGCAAAATATGCGGGTTGATGAAAATTGGGTGTTTTTCCCGGAAGATCTTGCCACGTTCCATAATGAGGAATTTTGGTACCGCTTCCGCATTTGGAAAAATTGCAATCAACAGCGCTCCCAACGCCAATGGAAACGGAACCGTATATATCCTCAATAAGCTTCAAAGGAATATGAGCCGTAACCGTCCAATATGCGGCGTGACGTTCACCTGTCACGGTTATAGTCTCACGAGAAAGACTGCTTACGGATATTCCGTTATATTTCGCAAGATACACTCCCGCGGAATTCATTTCCAAATTTATGTATGTCTTTTCCGTTTTGGAAGAAGCCGTCGGGTAATAATCGCAAAAGAACTCCAAACAGCTATCCCTGTATACCGCCCCATCCGTTTCCGTAACTGTAGTTAAGGGGTCTCGCTCTCGGCAATACATAAACACATAAAAACCGTCATCTTTTTTAAAAACAACCTGACCATACGCATACGGAGTGTATTCGTCACCCCAAGGATAAATGTTTATCTCTGCCTTTGGGGCTTTGGAGAAGTCTACCTCTCCTTCTGTATACAGTATATAAAATTCATCCGAATTATTTTCATCTTCCCATTCCGATACAGTTTCTTCCGTCAAGGAGCTTTCTTCCGAATAAGCAGATAAAAAATCCGAAACCGTATCCAAATTCGAGGTAGAAACAGAGGCCTCTTCCTCATTCTGTCCGCAAGAGGCGAAGCAAATCAAAACCGCAAAAAGAATAAATTTTAAACTGTTTTTCATATCATCCTCTGCAAGTTGACAAACAGCCCGCTTTTCCGCAAAAGAGAGCTGTTTGAAAAAGCAAATAATAGCCGTTTTAGTCAATATCTGCCATAGCTTTGTTAAACTTAGCTTTTCTTACGGCAAAAAATGCCACAAGAGCAACAATTACAACGACGCAAATGGCAATCAATATCGTTCCATTAAAACCTTCCACCTTAACGTCTTCCCAAAGGGTTGCCATAAGATTTTTGGTTTCGTCGGGGAGATTGTGATAATATTCTGTTTTTACGCCCGGATCTCCATAAAGTATTTCCTTGGCGTCGGGGTGTATTTCATTTAAATACTCCACATATTCTTCGTTATCCAAAACCGCGCTGTTTGGAGAGGCATATCCTGTATAAATAGCGTTTTGAACAGCTACAGCCGGGTCTGTAAGGAAATTTATATAAAGCTCTGCAAGATCCTTATTTTTTGCGCCTTTTGGAATACAAGCGCAATCCACAAAAATGTTTGTACCTTCTTTAGGATACACAAACGCCAATTTATCATTGTTACCATACATTGTTAAAAAGTCGCCTGCATAATAAGGAACCAAAGCGGCGCTTCCGTTTTCCATTTTTTGAAAAACTTCATCCATGACGTAGCCTTGAAGAACCTTTTTTTGTTCTTTAAGCTTTTCTGCCGCCGCATTCCACTGTTCTTCGTCTTCCGTATTAACACTTTGACCTAAAAGGAAATGTGCAACACCGAAAGCGTCACGGCTGTTGTTTATCATAAGAATTTTTCCCGAATATTTTTCGTCCCAAAGAACATTCCAGCTATCGGGGGCTTCTTCCACGATTTCCGTGTTGTAAATAAGTCCCACCTTCCCAACACAATAAGGAACGGTATATTTGTTCTCCTCGTCATAATACAATCCCTTATAATCATCGCTTATATTTTTATAGTTGGGAATATTACTAAAATCAAGTTCTTCAAGCAAACCTTCCTTCGCCATACGCTGGATCATATAGTCAGAAGGGATTATAACGTCGTAATTGGATCCTCCGCCTGTAATTTTAGCGTACATATCTTCGTTTGTTTCAAAGGTGACATACTCTACTTTTATCCCCGTAAGCTTCTCAAACTCCTTGTTTACGTTCATGGAGTCTTCTTCGCCGTCAGAAATATATTCACCCCAGTTGAACACCGTGAGAGTTCTTCCTGCATAAGGGCTGTAATCAATGGACAAGGTTTCTTCGCTGAAGGTGTACGTAGCAGTATCTTCCGCAAATACGGGTATGCAGCAACAAACGAGCAAAAGTGCGGACAAAATAACAGATGCGATTTTTTTCAATTCTCAAATCCTCTCTTGTGTAGATTTATTTGTTTTTTAGATTTAATTGTTTTTTTCTGTTGATCCGTTCTTCTTTGGAAGGAAGATTTATGAGTATCAAAAGAATAAGTACCGATACAAAAATAAGGGTGGAAAGAGCATACATATCGGGTTTCACCCTCTTTTTCGTCATGGAAAAGATTCTTATGGGTAATGTTTGGAACGAAGGCCCCGAAACAAAATAACTTATAACAAAATCGTCCATGGAAAGAGTAAACGCCATAATAAGTCCCGTAATTATACCCGGCATAATGGCGGGAAGCTCCACCTTGAAGAAAGATTGTATGGGCGTGCACCCCAGATCCTGCGCCGCTTCGGGAAGATGCTTATCCATTTGTCTTATTTTCGGCAATATGGAAAGTATCACATAGGGAAGCTGGAAGGTGATATGGGAAATGAGCAAAGTTGTAAAGCCCAAAACCTCGGTTTGATTAACAAGAACACCAACCAAAACAAACAAAAGCATCATTGAAACCCCCGTTACAATGTCGGGGTTCATCATAGGCATATTTGTAACCGTCATTACAGTTTTTTTGAAATAGCCGTTTTTCATTTTCGATATTCCCACTGCCGCCGCTGTACCTATTACGGCGGAAACGAGAGAAGATATAATGGCAAGTACCAACGTGTTTTTCAAAGCATCGAGGGTGGCTTCATCACGAAAAAGCTCTTTATACCATTTTAAAGAAAAACCCGCAAAAACAGATGTGCTTTCTGTGGCGTTAAAAGAAAAAAGCGCAATTACCAAAAGCGGGGCATACAAAAAGAAGAAAATCAGAAATAGATATATTTTAGAAGATGTTTTCAATTTTCACTCCTTGTTATATTCTGTAAAACATTACATTAAAGCGATATCATTATATTCTGTAAAACCTTACATTAAAGCGATATCATTATATTCTGTAAAACCTTACATTAAAGCGATATCATTGTGTTCTGTAAAACCTTACATTAAAATTCCGTCTTCACCGTCGGTGAATTTATTCATAATAGCGGTGCAAGCCAAAATCAAAAGCATGAGCACGAGAGAAAATGCCGCACCCACATGATAACCGTTGTCAACATATTTAAATTGCTGTTCAATGGTATCACCAACCAAAGTGATCATACCGCCGCCAAGCTTTTGAGAAATGTAGAATGTACTTATAGCGGGAACAAAAACCATTGTAATTCCCGAAACGATGCCGGGAACGCTAAGTGGCAAAATTACTTTTGTCATTACATGAAAACGGTCGCATCCCAAATCCTGAGCTGCTTCTATAACACGTCGGTCCATTTTAGACATGACGGAATAGATGGGCAAAATCATAAAAGGCAAAAAATTGTAGACCATCCCTAAAATAACAGCGCCCGATGTACCGATAAACTTAACAGTGTTCACCCCCAAATACGACAATGCCGTATTAACAATACCGTTGTCATCCAAAAGGGCAAGCCATGAATATGTACGAATAAGGATATTTGTCCACATTGGAAGCATTATAAACACAACCATAAGGCGTTGTGACTTCTGAGACGCCTGTGAAATGAAATATGCCGTGGGATACGCCAAAATCAAACATATTATTGTAGAAATAAAAGCAAAAGCAAGGGAGTTGATAAAAACTTTTTGATATTTTGCATCTAATATCGTAGAAAAATTATCAAGAGTAAAGTTTCCGTCCTTCCCTGTAAATGAGTACCACGCAACAACCATGAGAGGAACAACAATAAAAAGCGCCGCCCAGACAAGATACGGAGCATTGATAAGCTTTTGACCGAAAGATCTTTTTTTCATCTTCACACCTCTTCACCCGCGTTGGGGTTAGAAAGCTCGTCAAGCTCATCGCTAAAGCTGCTGTAATCACCGAATTTGCCCGAATACTCCGATTTATTCATAACATGAATGGCATCAGGCTCAATATAAAGTCCGATGTTAGCACCCACGCCCACAAAATCCGTAGTCTGTATCATCCATTTGAAACCGCCGATATCAACGATTATCTCATAATGAACTCCTTTGAATGTAACAGAAGTTACCGTTCCCGCAAGCATCCCTTTTTCGGGACTTACAATGTCCACATCTTCGGGACGCACAACGACATCTACAGGAGTACCGTTTCCAAACCCCTTGTCAAGACATTCAAATTCTTTGCCCGAAAACCTAACCTTAAGGTCACCAAGCATAACGCCGTCAACGATATTACTTTCACCGATGAAATCTGCCACGAAAGCATTTTTAGGCTCGTTGTAAATATCGGTAGGCGTTCCCACCTGCTGTATAACACCGTTATCCATAACAACAACGGTATCTGACATGGAAAGCGCCTCTTCCTGATCATGAGTTACATATATAAATGTTATGCCCATCCTCTGCTGGATGTTTTTCAGTTCTACCTGCATATCCTTGCGAAGCTTAAGGTCCAAAGCACCCAAAGGCTCATCCAAAAGCAAAACGCGCGGACCTACCGCTAACGCCCTTGCAATAGCAACACGTTGCTGTTGACCGCCCGAAAGTGAATTCACATCACGTCTGTTAAAGCCTTTTAAATTTACAAGCTCCAACATTTCTTTTACTGTCTTTTTGATCTCACTTTCAGGTTTCCCTTGAATGCGCATTCCAAAAGCCACATTTTCCCAAACATTCAAATGAGGAAAAAGAGCATACTTTTGGAAAATGGTGTTAACATTCCTTTTGTGTGGAGGAATGTCATTAATTATTTTACCTTCGAAAAACACATCCCCTTCATCCGGCTGAACAAACCCTGCGATAATGCGCAAAGTGGTTGTTTTTCCGCACCCCGATGGGCCTAAAAGCGTTACAAATTCTTTGTCCTTTATATCAAGTGAAATCCCGTTGAGGATCACATCATCATCAAACTTTTTTGAGATGTTTCTGAGACTGAGAATATTTTTTGCGGAGCTATCCCCTCCGATGGGAACTTCAGCTAAATTTTTTTCCATTTCCCTACCCGTTTCTACTAAGATATTTGCAAAAAGATACCCTGCAACATTATAGAATATACAGCTATTTTGTCAATTTGTCAAGAGTAATTTCGTAAATAGTATAATTTTGTGTATTAATAAACGATTAAAAAACGCCCCGAAAGACGCTATCACCGTTTTTTTGCATCTTTCGGGGCTTTAAAAGGGGATTTTTAGTCAAGTCCCATGTCAAATTTACTGAGTTTTTCAAACAAAATATCTTCCTCTGTAGGTTTTTCGGACATTTCTTCTATCTTTTCTCTGATTAAAAGCATTCGGCTATCCGTTTGATTTATTATATCCGCACACGCCTTAAGCTCTGATACTATCTCATTTTGATTCGGTATACTTTGCTTATATTTTAGTTGATGTTCAAGGCTCGCCCAAAAATCCATGGCTATGGTACGTATTTGGACTTCCACCCGCATATTTTTCTTGTGTTCGGCAAAAAACACAGGAATTTCAACTATCAAATGAAGGCTTCTATATCCGTTGGGTTTTGGCTCTGAAATATAATCCTTTTTCTGTATTAAAAACACATCATCTTGTTTTAAAAACGCATCGGCTATAGTATAAATATCATCTATATACGGGCAAATAACGCGTATTCCCGCCACGTCGTTTATTTCATTTTCAATGTTGGATACAGTGAATTTTTTTCCCAATTTTAAAAGTTTTTCCGTTATACTGCTCGTTCGTTTCAGTCTGGTGGATATTGAACTAATGGGATTTCGCTCATAACGAAGATTATATTCTGTATTTAAAATCTCAAACTTTGTTTGAATTTCCTTCATCGCACAAGAATACATCATCATAAGCTCTTTATAATCCACAAGAACGCCCATCATATGCTTTGTACGGTCATATAAAACATTAATTGCCGCATCGGAAAAGCTTGTAACTCCGGTGGATAAAACATCGTCCACTGCCTCGCTTATCATTTCTTCAACATTGGATTCATTTATTTCCACAGTACCGTAATTTTTCATTTCCTATTTCCCCCTTCGCCTCATTCCAACATACACTATTTTGTTTAAGTTTACCACCCGCTTGTAAATTGAATATAAATTAAAGACAAGTGCGGGTCCGCAAAAGCAAAACCGGCACTTGTCCTTTTAAAACCCTATTCAGTTTAGCTTTCTTCCGCAAGCGCTGTGTCGTCTATTGCGTCAGATAGTTCCTCAGGCGTGTCAGACGATGTGTCATCCGTAGTTTCCTCGAATGTTGTATCGTCCGTAGTTTCCTCGGATGTTGTATCGTCCGTGGTTTCCTCGGATGTTGTATCATCCGTAGTTTCCTCGGATGTTGTATCATCCGTAGTTTCCTCTGATGTTGTATCGTCCGTAGTTTCCTCGGATGTTGTATCATCCGTAGTTTCCTCGGATGTTGTATCATCCGTAGTTTCCTC
>CAZDVZ010000022.1:22660-31719 GCA_964509125.1 uncultured Oscillospiraceae bacterium
GTAGTTTCCTCGGATGTTGTATCATCTGTAGTTTCCTCGGATGTTGTATCATCTGTAGTTTCCTCGGATGTTGTATCATCTGTAGTTTCCTCGGATGTTGTATCATCCGTGGTTTCCTCGGACGTTGTATCATCCGTGGTTTCCTCGGACGTTGTATCTTCGGACGTTGTATCTTCGGACGTTGTATCGTCTGTAGTTTCCTCGGATGTTATATTGGATGATGCGTCGTCTTCAGGAGATGACTGTTCCCCGCTTGCCTCGGCATTGGAGACAACAGAGCTTTCTTCGTCTCCCGAATCGTCCCCCGAAATAAACACAAAGAAAAGCATGAGCAACGCACAAACAACCACCAAAGCAATTACCGCAACGATGGGAACAATATTTTTGTTTTCTCCCTCTTCCTTCTCGCCGGGAACACCAAATTTGTACACCCCATCATTTTTTTTGGATTTTGGAACTTCTTCTGTTTTATCCTTATCGAGGTCAGATTTTTCAACTTCCGCAGGTTTAACCGATAACGGTTCTTCGTTTGAAAGATCAGCGGCGGAAACCGCACCGTTTTCCACATTATCAACGGGCTTCAAATGCCCCTTTTGTCCTTTAGCGGAAACAGAACCGTTGGAAGTATCGTTTTCCGTGGCAGGCTTGAGATGTTTGTTTTTAGATACTGCTCCTCCAATGGCGGTTGCAACCGCTGCACCTGATTTTTGCATTTTTAGTCCCTTTGCATTTGCAAGAGGAACAGACTCCAAAGCCTCACCGTAAAGCTCCATTAAAGCCGCCTTCATTTCCGTGGCGTCTTTATATCTATCATTCACATCGAACGCGCAAGCTTTTGCAATAATTTTTGCCATTCCATCCGATGCTTCGCAAGGGGCGGGAAAATCTTCACCTTTCAATCTACGGTCCAACGCCTTTTCTTTTTCGTTGGCATCACCCATGGAATCTTCTGTAAGGAACGGAAGAAAATTTTTATTCATCAAGCGGTACATAACAAGTCCTAAAGAGTATATATCCGCTCTGCCATCGTACTCTTTTTCCGACGCAACTTCGGGAGCGGTATAGTTAAGATTACCCGTTCGGAAACCTCCGCCGCCTTCTTCCAAAATTTTCGCCATTCCAAAATCGCCAAGAACAAAAGATCCGTAAGAATTTATAAAGATATTCTCAGGTTTCACGCAGCGATGAACAACGCCGTTGCTTTCTCCCACCTCCAAGGCGGTACACACCTCGGCACCCATCCTTGCCACCTCTTCTTCGGTGAACTTTTTGCCGTAAAGGCTTTTATTCAAAGGGGTCAGCATATCGTAAAGTATGTAAATATCCCAGTTAAGCTCGCTTTTCGCTTCTATCCATTTACATTCTTTAACGCTTGATATATTTGGGAGGTCCCTTACCGTCTTAAGCTCCTCGACGATCTTTTCCACGCATTCTCTAAAATATATTCTTATCTCGTCGTTTGTTTTTCCCTCGGATTTTAGCTTTTTAATTTCAGAAAAATCAGCGGGAAAGGAAACCACCTTTACGGCAAATTTATTTTTTTCATCGCTTCCGGCTTCAGAGGCACGGTAAACCGTTCCGTATGAGCCATTACCAATCTTTTTACCAATTTCATACCCCGGAAAGACGTTTGATAAATCGTACATTTATACACCTCGTTATTATAATGAAATTTAATCCCTTCCGCTTAAGTTTTTCTTTAAGAAAACGCGGGAAAGAACCAAGAAGCCAAGAGTGAGCGCACCCAAGTATACCCAAGTTTCCACCAAATGAGAAGACTCGTGAACGAAAGCAGGCTCAATTCCGTCAGTTAGTCCTGCCCTCGTGGCTTGGTTGACAACATCGCAAATGTTCAAATTGGATATGGTTCCAAGTCCTTCCAACGCCCAACGACATGAAATGAGAGAAGAAGCCACCTTCAAAGCACCACTCAAAGCGAATATTGCGCCTGAGAAAAGAAGCTGTACCATGAGTACGATGGGGATGACTACTGACGAAAACCCTTGTTTCTTTGCAAGAGAAGACAGAGTTAGTCCCAATGCTGATGCAGATAAGTTTGTCAAAAACAGCGTTATAAATATCTCCAATGCAGGAAGTGAGGTTATCATAACTCCACCTTCAGGCGGCATTCCGATAATAACGGTGAAAAACACGGTGAATATCGCAGTCTGCATCAGTCCCAAAAAAGACATGGCAAGAACCTTTGATGATATGTAAGACGTTAAAGAAAGTCCCACCATATATTCACGCTTGATTATATCCCTCTCACCGCTTATTTGCGCCAAAGCGTTATATAAACCCATCCAGAAATTGCAACACGCCACAATAAACATTACGGTTTTTGTTGCCTCATAATTGTCATACATCTTTTTTGTATCGCAGACCAAAAATATAAGTGCAATAAATACGATGGGCTGTACCAAGGAAATAAGCATACTCTGCCTATCTCCAAAAAGAAGATTCATCGTACGACGGAACAGAGTCATTGTAGGTTTGGACGTGGGACTTTGAGATTTTCCCGCAGTGGGTGAGCTGTTGACGGGAGCAAGAGGTGCACGCATGGAGTTGAATTTATTTTTCCACGTCTCCGATTCGTACGTAAGCTTGTAGTAAACCTCAACAAGATTTTTTTCTCCGAAAAACCGCAATGCTTCGGGAACGCTTCCGCAAAAACAAAGCTTTCCGCCTTTTCCCATAAATAAAACTTTATCGCAAAGGTAAAGCTGAAGCGTGCTATGAGTTACCAAAATAATAGTCTTACCATTATTTGCCATATCCCTAAGGGAACGCATGAGATCTTGCTCAATCCCCGGATCGAGTCCCGATGCCGGCTCATCCAAAAAGATAAGATTCGGGTCGGCAAGAAGCTCTACAGCAATGCTCGCCCTCTTTTTTTCGCCGCCGCTGAAATCTTTAATAACTCTGTCCTTCTTTTCCAAAAGTCCAACGGTCTTCATGGCTTTTTCAATGGCGGCGTTCCGTTCCGCCTTGGACAAATCTTTCGGAAGACGAATCCCCGCCGTATAGTTTAACATATCGTATAAGGTCAATTCTTGATAAACTATGTCGGATTGCGGAACATATCCTATCATGGATTTTAAAGAATCTAAGTTTTCATAAAGGTTAATACCATTTATATACACAGCACCCGATGTGAGCGGATTGTACCCCGCCATACATTTCATTATCGTGGATTTACCGGCGCCCGAGCCGCCCACCACGGCAACAAGCTCGCCCGGATTTATACTAAGGCTTACATTGTCACAGCCGATCTTTTTCTTTTTCCCCTTTCCAAAAGCAATGACGGCATCAGTCACATCTACAGGCACACCTGCCACGTAGCAAAATGACCACACCGACTCTCTTGTGAAAACAAGTTTTGTGTTTGTAATATCAATAACCGATTTTTCTAAAAGCAACGTATCGGAACGCACTCTCTTACCATTTAAAATAACACCGTTCCTGCTTCCCGTGTCAGCAATATACCATTTTCCGTCATTCTTTTTGAAAATTTTTGCATGACGCTTGGAAACGCTTGTATGCATAAGTTGAATAGTGTTTCCATTCTCACGTCCGATAGTGATTTCAGAAAACCCTGAAAGTGAAACAGACTTCCATCTTGCTCCCTCCGTAGACGAGGAGAAAAGCATTAATACTCCCCCAACGAGATAAGCACCCGCCATATCTATACGGATGATATCACCGTCGGAAAGAACTCTTTCTTGAATTTTTATATCGTTATATATAAGTCCGTTTCGACTACCGTTATCTACAATTTTCCAAGTGCTGCCGTAACGCACAAGAGAACCGTGATTGCGTCCAACAATATCGGTGGTAAAAACAATTTGGTTATACCCCACGTTGCTTTCCGATTCCCGTCCAAAACGAATCTCCTGCAAATTAAACAGATTTAAATCAATAGTTCTCGGACTGCTCATTCCTTCAAAAATCGTAACATAATTAACTCCCTTTGCGGGTGTCAACACAGAATCTTGATGAGTAACCATAGTTCTATTGCTCATTGTTCTGTTTGTCATGGAAGGCATTTCGACTTCACCCCTTTGTCATTTACATACAAAAATTGACTTTTTAATAATTTTTTCGCCCAATGGATGAAAAAAATCTTAACAACCGACAATAATTATATCATGATAGATAAAATTTGTCAACACAGTTTTACGGGCAAAATAAATATATGGGTAAAAATATGAAAACAAAAATGCACTCCCCATACAAATTTTTGCCGGCGCACAACAAAGGAGCTGCAAAAAACAAGCTTTGCAACTCCTTTAATTTTATATTTTACGAATAAAAGCTAAATGTTCCCAAAAACACAGATTTTATTCTCAAATAGTCAGAAGAATCCAAAACGCCGTCCACTGTAACATCCGCGCTCTTAAAATAAACGCCTTCTATAACATATTTTCCCAAAAATGCAGATTTTATCCTCAAATAATCCGTTGAATCAACCTTTCCGTTACCGTCTACGTCACCCCAAATAACGATTTCGAGAGAAGACGCCCCTTCAAGCTTCACAACACATCCGGTTTTACAAATGTCAGCCTCACCGAGAACAACTCCGTCGGCATCGCACACTTGCGCGCCTTCGTTTAAAAACTCTCCTAAAAGCTGTTGCGCCGTAGTTTCATTTCTAACGCCCATAATATACGAGCCATCAACGTAAAGTTCAGAGCCATCCATTAACGTAAGCTCTTTATTTTCTTCCGATGAATACAGATATTTTTCCTGATACAAATTAGTACCGTTTCCATACGGAGGTGCGTTATTTATATCGCAAACGAAATATCCGTCCTTATATTCAAAACCGTAAATACGGCAATATCCCGACAATTCCGGAGCAAAAACCAGCTCTGAGGTGTTTTTCTCCACATCGTATTTATATATCCCGTTGGAAACAGAATAGAAAAGATTTTTCCCATCGGTAGCAAGTCTGCTGTAATTATTCGTCCAATAACTGTTTTCACCCGCATCCCACCTACTTTTTACAGAACAAAGCACAGCACCGTCACCGTATCGTTTCAGCTCTGCGGATTCGTTGTCGATATAATACATCTCTCCGTTCAAAAGCACGAAAGCAGACTTGGAATTTTTCCAAAAATAATTGTCGTAAGTAGTATCCGAAGGCGATGTTGTGTAGTCCGTCGCCTCATGTCCGGAAGCGTAAATGCCGTCTGTTGAAAGCAAAAAGTTATCATGCTCAACCAAACCCGCAACGCCCCTGTCTCCGGACTTCCAAGCAAGATCATCCCACGTAACATCCACATGATACGAAACTCCGTCTAAGTAAACAATGTTCCAGCTATGATAAAGGGTGTTTGAAACTGTAACCTCGTTTTTAATCCCAACCTCTGTAAGCAAAAGACCATATGCTTTTGAATATCCTTCGCACACCGCACTCCCCGTAACCAAAGCATCATATGCATCACGGTTTGTATATGTATAATCATATTCACAAGCCAGTGCCAAACGGTCATGAAGCAAAAGCGCTTTTTCCGCTTCTGTGAGAGCGTCGTTCCCCTTGACATCCGTGACCATCTCTTCCACGGCAGAATAAAGCTCCGATTCGTATACGGCGATCTCCTCTTTTGTGCAAGTGTAGAAAAATTCAAAATAAACAAATTTTGTGCTGTTTTTCCACAGCTTAAAACTGTCAACATGAAAAACATCGTACATTTCATAAAACACAAGGGTAGAAACAGCACCCATAAAATCTTCAGCATCGGATGGGATATTATACGAGCTTATGTCAATTTTCTCGTTGCATTCCAAAAGTTGCTCTTTAAGATACGATCTAAACTCTTCAAAATCCACATATTTGCTTAAAACGCTCTCGCTGAATCCCACGCGGTTTTCCAAAGCATCCTCGCCTGTCAATTCAAACTCCGCGTTTTGAGCCGTCACACCGAAAGACGATACTCCCAATATGCAAACTATCGCCATAAAAAAAGATAATATTCTCACAATTTTCATATTCGTTCCCTCTCTTTCTTTAAAGAACTGACATCATTATAACCGCTTATAATTTCTTTGTCAATGGCAAAAAGGGCTTATTTTTTAGTATTTATTGACAAACCGCTTAAGGTATGATACTATTTTAATTGGTTTCATATGAGCTTCTTCCCCGTTTGGAAAAACGATATGACCGCACCGCCGCCATGGAAACTTTAATGCTGATCATATCTCTTGGGTACACAATAAGAAAATACGATTAATGAGGTAATAATTATGTTGAAGAAAATTTTTCTGATTACCGTTTCACTTCTTCTGATTTTTGGGGCAATGCCTGCATCCGCCAAAAGCGAAAACGAAGGGCTTTGCATTTTATCTATAGGAGACAGTATCTCACGAGGATACGGACTAAATGACCCCAATACTCAACGGTTTACAAATTTAATGTTGGGCGACAATGACACACTGATAAACAAAGCCGTAGATGGAAATACCGCCAACGGTATTTTAAACCAACTTTTGAAAAATGACGATCCCAACGCCATAACCGAAGAAGATATAAAAAGCGCAAATGTTGTTACCGTAACCTGTGGCGGAAATGACCTTATGGCAATTTTTTACAATAAATTCATTGATATGTGGAACGAACGAAACCCCAACGACCCGCTTACAGAAGAAAATGCGGCAGAAAAGCTGGAAGGCAGTCTTTTGGACGGACTGGAGATAGCAAATGCCATACTTGATCCCGATTCCGAAAGTTTTCTTGTGAACGATAAAGACTTTGAAAATGCACTTTCGCAATATATTGAATTTATAAACGAAATCGTTTCTCACATAAATGAAACTAACCCAAACGCTGTAATAATTATTGCTACACAATATAACCCTTATGCAGAATTTAAAAGCTCACTTTTAGCCAAAAATGCTTATAAAGGCATGGAAGTAGGCGTTTCGACGCTTAATTCCGCCATAATTAATAATGGAGCCGACGGAAAATATATAGTTGCCCATGTAAAAACCGCTTTTGACACATATGAAGGCAAAGAAGATCTATACTGTGCAGATCCAAGTCTTACGTCCATCAATTTGGATTTTCATCCCACAGCATCGGGCCACGCGGTTATTGCAGAAACATTTAAAAATGAAATTGAAAATTTAAAATTTGCAAGTTTTACCATATTGCACAAATACGAAAACCTTGATGGTGGCTTTTACACGGAAACGGAAAATGGAAAAGCCCCCACAGGGAAAACAGTTTTCGCAACGATTGAAAATAAAGAAGGGTTCACTTGTAAATTAACGGAAACCCCCTCAGGTGTAGTTGCAGAAGACGGATCCCTCTCCCTTGAAGTGGAATATTCAAGAAACGACTACGAAATAACATGGGATTTTGGAGAAACCACCATAGAAAAAACTTACAAGTTCGGTGCATCCATAACACCGCCGGAGCAGGAAAGAAACGGTTTTTTATTTAAAGGATGGGACCTATCGGTTCCACAAACCATGCCCGCAGAAAACCTTACCTTTACCGCAATTTGGGAAGAAACATCCTCGCACGCGGAAAACGAGGACGAAAATAAAAGTTTGGCGATAATTATCGCTATCGTTTTGTGTGTGATTGCAGTTCTTGTCATTGTAGACTTTTTCATTCTTAAAAAAAGATCCCGCTTAGCGCCCCCGGAAAAAGAAACCGCAGAAAACTCTGACGAAGAATAATGCCCCTATTTGAGGCGACAAAATATTCAAAACAAAGAAAAAATTCCTCTCGTGATAGAATTTTAAAAACTATCTAAAGAGGAATTTTTTATACTACCGTCTGTGTGCAAGTTTACTTTTGGGCGATATGATCCATCGATATTTGTTCCAATGTGTCATCGCATAACCGAAAAAACTTACTGTCCCCGATGTTGCACAGGGCAGTTGCTTTGTCACTGAAAACAAGCATCGCTACGGTCGTTCCCATAGCAGATACTTCGTTTTATGTTACGTAATCGCAAATATTAGCATTTTGATGTACAACGGCATTATGTCCAGATGGTAGGATCGATAATCATTATATCTGAGTACGGATATCCATTGGTGGAACACTGAAACTTAATAAATTTGCATCCATCAGGAATTGCCACGGAAACAACTGCTGGCTCACTTTTTCTCGTGATTTGCTCTGAACTCCAAATTATTATGTCATCAGCATAAATTAGCATTCTGCCTGTGCGATCCTCACGATAATGATGATATGGCGCAACTGTGAATGTAACATATTTTACACCCTTATCAATGATATTATATTCTACATATCGATCATCAGGGAGCAATATTACAGTCGAACCATAGTAAGTATTTCCCAAAGTATCTTCGCATATCTCGGGGTTAAACCCGCTATCATCGTTATTGGTGTTTATTAATTTGTAAGTTTCTATTTTATTTGCATTGACATTAGATAAGATATTGTTCTTCGGGAATTCGCTTTTACCTTCATCAAGCAAAACTAATGCAGACACTATATCTTGATTGGCTAATAAAGTATAAATTTGATTGACAGTATCTTCTGCATATGCATTCTCGTATGCTTGAATTTTGGTTGTTAGGTCATCATCTTCTCCAATGGTTACTTTCGCAGATTCGACGGTTTGAATGGCGCCAAGATGGTCCCCATTTTCTGCCAAACCATCTGCAGAGGCAATAACCTCCGTTTTATATGCGCTGCTGTAAGTTTTGAATGCACTCTGATACTCTGCATCGTCCCCCTGCGTT
The DNA here is from genome assembly GCA_964509125.1 of uncultured Oscillospiraceae bacterium. Taxonomy (GTDB): domain Bacteria; phylum Bacillota; class Clostridia; order Oscillospirales; family CAG-382; genus SIG653. The sequence continues at coordinate 31,385 of CAZDVZ010000022.1, forward strand.
TCCTGTGCGTTTTTAATCAATGCAATGGCGGAAACATAATCGCCGGAATCAGCAAGGGTCTTGGCAAAGTGCGTTTTGGCTGATTATTGAAAAATTCTTTTCTGCTGTTTTCTTCTACGGCGTAAAATCGAAAATGGCAAACAACGGAGAAAATTATTTTCAGGCAGAAAAAATGCGCCCTCGTTTCAAAAAAACGAGAGCGCAGGACTTCTGCGGTATTAGAGTGTAGGCGGCGGGCGAAGCTGCCGACTATTCAAGTAGAGATTTTTCCAAATATTTTAACTATTGTTTTGAATCACATAATAAAGAAGGAGGAAGGTATGTAGCTTGCGTTT
>CAZDVZ010000023.1:0-28005 GCA_964509125.1 uncultured Oscillospiraceae bacterium
ACTACATTGAATATACCGTAATATTCCAAGATGAAGACGGAACAGAGATTTCCTCCGCAACATATCATTACGGTGATACAGTAGTTATTCCCGCTGATCCCACAAAAGAAAGCGATAAGCTTTACAGCTACGATTTTGCGGGTTGGGACAAAGAAGTTGTTGTTGTAACAAACGATGTGGAATATAAGGCTACATATACTTATTACTGCTCATGTTTTGATGTTGATAACGACTTTTACCTCGATGTGGAAAAGGGATACATGGCAAATGTTCAAGCAGAAACAACAGTTGCCCATATGGTTGACGCTTTTGCGGAAATAGGCGTTACCGTTACAATTAAAGATCAAAATGGAAATGTGATGGCAGACGATCAATACGTTGGAACGGGATGTGTTCTTACAGAAGAATATGGAAATTCATATGCGGTTATCGTTAAAGGCGACGTTGACGGATCGGGCATTGTGGACGCCACAGACTATTTGAGAATTAAGTCTGTGTTCCTTAAGACGTTTGTTCTTGAAGGCGTATACTTCTATGCGGCTGACGTGGAAGAAGATGATGTTATCGACGGAACAGATTATATGAAGATAAAGAATTATTTCCTTGGAAATTATGATCTTTACGCATAAATGAATAAATAAAAAAGATCGGGACGATTGATTTCGTCCCGAATTTTTTTACTTAATTGCCGAAAAATTATATAATGAAACAAAACTAAAATACAAGATGTGAAATTAGGATAGAAAAACCCTACATTTTGCAGGTTGTGCCTGATTTACATAATTCAAACTGAATTTCTAATACGCAATACATTAAGAAGAAGCTGGGCAATGGTCATAGGTCCAACACCACCGGGAACGGGGGTTATGTATGACGCTTTTTCCTTGCAGGCGTCAAAATCCACGTCGCCTACCACTTTTCCGCTTTCCGTGCGGTTGATACCCACGTCAATAATAACCGCACCTTCTTTTATCATGTCGGCAGTGAGGAATTTAGGCTTTCCAATGGCAACAACAATAATGTCGGCGTTCTTTGTGAAGTCGGAAAGTCCTTTTGTTTTAGAGTGACAAACAGTGACGGTTCCGTTCTTTTGCAAAAGCAAGGTTGCCATAGGCTTGCCAACGATGTTGCTTCTTCCGATGACAACGCAGTTTTTGCCGTCAATATTTATGTTGTATTTGTTTAAGATATGCAATATTCCGCCCGGTGTGCAAGGAAGGAGTTTTGCATTGCCTAAAAAATATTTTCCAATATTTGTTTCGCAAAATGCGTCCACATCCTTTTCGGGCGATATGGCATCGATAATTTTCTTTTCGTTTATCCCGCTTGGAAGGGGAACTTGTACCAATATCCCATCAACGGCGGGATCATTATTCAGTTTGTTTATGAGGGATAAAACTTCTTCCTCGGTTGATGTTTGAGGCAGTGTGTATTCATAACTTGTAATTCCCGCTTCTGCGCAAGCGTTTTTCTTGTTTCGAACGTATATCTTTGATGCGGGATCGTCACCAACCAAAACTACCGCCAACGAAGGTGCGCGCTCTCCTTGGGCTGTGATTCTTTCAATTTCAATTTTTATGTTCTCTCTGATTTCTTTTGAGAGAGCCTTACCATCCATTATTACGCTCATTCTTGTTTTTCACTTTCGTTGCTTTCTAATTCTTCTTTTTGCGGCTCGTTTTCGGGAGCGTTATCCATCTCTTCATAGCCATCGTCTCCCTCTTCACCGTCTTCGTATTCGTCATCTCCACCTTCTGTGAGTGAGGTTTCAGATGTTTCGTTGTCGCCTGCAAGCTGTTCGCCTTCTACAAGCGCAGTTTTCAGTTCTTCCAGTTCATCGGATTCTTTTGTGCTTCTCTTTCTGAGAAAAATATAAAGCACAACACTTCCGATGCAAATGAGCATACTGAGATAAACAAACGCTTTGAGTCCGTCACCGCTTGATGTTCCAAATACGTCCAACGGATCTGATTTAATGAATTTCTCAAAAATCATGCAGCTATCCGTGCGAAGAAGCTCGATAAAGCCTCTGCCCAAACCGTACCAGAACAGATAGAAGCACAGTATTTGACCGTCAAATTTCTTTTTTCTGTAAATAAGATTTGCCAAAACAAACCCCAAAACATTCCATAGTGATTCATAAAGAAAGGTTGGATGCACCGTAATTATGTTATACGGCGCTTTCGCATCTGCTATGGTCATACGCAAGAAAAAGTTCTCGACGCCTTTTGAGCTCCCATACGCTTCTGCATTAAAGAAATTGCCCCATCTTCCCACCGCTTGTGCTATCATTACCGCCGGTACAACAGCGTCAAACACTTTTAAAGTGTTTAATTTTTTTATAAGGCAATAAACAATAATTGTTGCCGCACCGAATATAATTCCGCCGTAAATTGCAAGCCCACCGTTCCTAAAGCCCAAAATTGCGTCTTTAAATGAACTGTACATGGAAAGGTTAGTCAGTACATAAAATGCCCTTGCGCCAACGATACCTATGGGAATTGCAAAAAGTACAATGTTCATTGAGTGGTCTTCAATAATGCCTTCCGTGCGTTTTGCACGGATAACAAAGTAGATATACGCTATGATCATGGCGCTGACGATAATAAGCCCGTACCAATATACGGGAATTGATTTATCCGAGCCAAAAAGCTTGCCTAAATCAAATGCAACTCTGTTAATAACGTATCTGCTTTCAAAAATTCCGGGAAACCCGATGATATGTTCCATTGATGTTCTCCTTGTTATTTGGGCACGATTACAGATATTACAGTACGGTCCGTTCTGTAATTTTCCATAAAGCAAGCCTTTACGTCTTCATATGTGGTGTTCGCAATATAATCTGCCAGATCTAAAAGATCCATCCCTTCAAAAACAAGGGAAAGGAAGGTTGAAACTATTTGTTCCGTACCGTCAAAGCAGGAAAGCTGTTCTGCATAAAGCACCTTCTTTGCACGTTCAAATTCTTCTTTGGTAAAGAAGTTTTGTCTGCGGTTTTCAAGCTCTGACTTGATTTCGCTGTAAACCCTTTCGGGATCTTCTCCCGAACCTCCGATGGTGATAAGTGCAACATCACGAAACGCTTCGTAATTCGCTCCGAATTTTCCGTTAATGAGTCCGCTATCGTACAATCTTCCGTAAAATTCGCTGCTTTCATCAAAAAGCAATGTGAGCAAAATGTTGTTTTCCACAAAGAATTTGTATTTTTCATGGGGATCGTTGGGATGTTTTAATTTTAAGCCTATATTGTAAAGCGGCAACGCTACATCCAAAGCTTGCGTAATGCGTTCTGATGCAATCTCATCCGGCTCCACGGGGTATTTTCTTTCTATTTTTATTTCTTTGTCTTTCGTTGTTAAAACTTTGTCTGCAACCTCAAGTACATCTTCCATTCCTATGTTTCCGCTGAGGCAAAGCACCATGTTTGAAAGGTTGTAAAAACAGTTATATGTTTTGTGAAGTATTTCGGGGGTTATCTCCGCTATGGAATCAACAGTTCCCGCAATGTCGATTTTTACCGGGTGGTTTTTGTAAAGTGCGGAAAGCATATTAAAATAAACTCTCCAAGATGGGAGATCATCATACATTTTAATTTCTTGACCAATGATTCCCTGTTCTTTTTCCACGGTTTCTTTTGTGAAATATGGGTGTCTTACAAAGTCTAAAAGCACCTCTAAATTTTCTTTTACATTGTCGGTTGCGTAGAAAAGATATGCTGTCTTTTCAAAAGAGGTATACGCATTTGCGCTTCCGCCAAATTTGGCATAGCGGGAAAAGGTATCTGTTCCGTCTTCGTTTTCAAAAAGTTTATGCTCCATAAAATGAGCAAGACCATCGGGAATAACAGTGTCTTCATTTTCCCCTTCAATTCTGAAAACTCTGTCAACGGAGCCGTATTTTGTAGCAAATACTGCGTAAGTTGTGGTGAAATTTTTGGGGAACAAATAAATATCAAGCCCCGAAGAATGCTTTGCATAGTAATATTTTTCGTCAAGACGCTTGTTTTCTCTAATTTCCATCAGCATTCTCCTTTCAACAAATATATTGTGTCAAGTGTCAAACGGTTTGCCACGTTTACTACATTTTCTTTTGTAATGTTGTTTACTTTTTCGGCAAAATCTTCCGGAGTGGCAAGTTCGCCATCGGTGTATAAGCGACGTACAGATCCCCACGAAACGATTCCGCCCAAACTGTCGGTAACCATTTTAAATGAGTTGATAAGTGAACGCTTTCCGTTTTCCATTTCTTCGTCGGTAATGTCACCGTTTTTCATGGCTTCAAGCTCTGTTAAAATTGCTTCTTTTGCTTTTTCATAATTTGCGGTTTCGATGCCGCTGGAAACAAGCATAACACCCTTTAGTGCGGTGTATATCGGCTTGCAGTAATAACAAAGGCTGAGTTTTTCTCTCACGTTCATAAACAATTTACTTGTGGGTGATGCTCCAAAAATATCACAAAAAAGCTGGATGTCAAGCAATTCTTCATTTGTTTTGGGAACGGAATCCGCCCTGAATCCTAAAATAAGTTTTCCTTGGCTTACATCAAAGGACTCAGAAATCTCTTTAACCTTTCCCGCGGGTTTGATTATTGTTTCCGTTGTTAATTTTCTTTCACCGCAAGGCAATGGCACGTTTTTGATTATATATTCCTTGACTTTTTCATGAGGCATACTTCCAACATAGAAAATCTCTATGGGATAGTTTGCAAGCACTTTTTTATATGCATCCATCAGGCTTTCGGTGGTAATTGCTTCAACTTTTTCAATAGTCCCGTTGGCATCCAGGGCAAAAGGCTCGCCCTCGCACATGATCTCGCTGCATCTGTCAACGGCAAAGGAAGCTTTGTTGTTAATCTTCTCGCGCATGGAGTCGATGAGATTTTTTTTCTCTCTTTCTAATATCTCTTCGTCAAAAACGCCGTTTTTTAAATATGGATGAAGCATAACTTCACCAAGTAGCTTTGTACCTTCGTCAAAAAGGTCAACACCGTCATATGCGTGTTCATTATTAATAAGTGAAAGCTCAAATACTACGATCTGATTTTCTCCACGTTTTTGTACAAACGCATTTACAGAGGCGGAATAAAGATCTGCCATGCGTTTTCCCATTTCAACCAAAGAGGGATACTTTTCGCAAGCGGCAGTTAAAACGTCTGTAAGCAGAGAAAACTCCGATGCGGTTTCCTCTTTGAGAGGCGTTATTATGTTAAACGCAAGCAAATTTGTTTTAAAACGATTGGTTTTTAAGGTGTTTAGCCTTATACCGTCCCCGATTTTTTCTGAAATATATCTAAGTTTTTCCGTCATGTTTACCCCCGTTTGGTGAAAAGCCGCAGACTTTTCACGGTGAAATTCATCACTGCGTGATGAGTGAATTATTGCTTTGTAATGTGAAATCGTTAAAGACGTGGATTTTATGTTCGAAGTACGCTTCATGTGGGAGAAGACGCAAATTATCGGCTTTTCAACAATGTTACCGCTTGTGCGCTCATACCTTCTCCGCTTCCTGTAAATCCTAAATGTTCTTCCGTTGTGGCTTTAACATTTACAGCCGCTTTTGTTATTTTTTCAATATTTTCCTTCATTTGCGGAATATATGGAGCAAGCTTGGGAGCTTGCGCCACTATGGTGCAATCAATGTTAATTATAGTATACCCCTCTTTTTCAAGAAGTGATACAGTATGTTCCAAAAGTGTTAAACTGCAAATGCCTTTGTACTTAGGGTCGCTGTCGGGAAAATGCTTTCCAATGTCTCCCAGTCCCGCTGCGCCAAGCAAAGCGTCGCATATGGCGTGGAGAAGCACATCTGCATCGGAATGACCTAAAAGCCCTTTTTCAAAAGGGATTTTAACGCCGCCAATTATCAAGTCTCTGGCTTCTGTCAGCCTGTGTACATCGTATCCAATCCCTATTCTCACTTTATTGTACCTCTTGTTCAAAAACGATTATTTTTTGATTTTTTGCATTATTTTTGCTACGGTAACGTCATGTTCTGTTGTCAGCTTAATGTTTTGTTGCCCACAGTCTATATAGCTTACTTTAAATCCTGCGCGTTCCACCATTGAAGATTCATCTGTAAATTCGTCTTCATATTTTTTTGCAACGGCGTAGGACGCAATATAAACCTTTTTCAAAAACACCTGGGGAGTTTGTACCGCAAGAAGATGTTTTCTTTCCGGCGTGTATACCATTCCCACTTCTTTGTTGTAATATTTAATTGTGTCACAAACGGCGGTGCAGGCACAAGACGCACCGGTGGATGCACATTCCTCTATCAATGTGTCTATTTGCTCCGCAGTAATGAAAGGACGCGCGCAGTCGTGAATGGCAACGATTTCCGTTTTTTTGCCCGTTTTTGAAACACCCTCAAAGGAGGAATCCCCTCTGGTTTTTCCTCCTTTGGTGTATATAAAATTAATATTAGGGTACTCATTGGAAAAGCGTTTTGCCTTTTCACGAAATTTTTCTTCAAAATTTGAAACTACAACTATCTCGTCTATATATTTTGAAGAACAAAATGCGTCAAGCACCATTTCAAAAAGTGTGACACCGTCCAATTTTATGAAAGGCTTTAACACTTTCCCCATTCTTGTACCGTTTCCTGCCCCCAAAATGACGGCAGAAACTCTCATGTTTTTAACCATTGTAATTATAGCCTAAATTCAAGGCCTTTTTGTTGTTTTCCGCAAGCTTTGGTTTCTTTTTCGCAGTATCGCCTACAACACAATCTACAAAAAAGTCAAAGTCAAATAGCTTTGAAGCCTTCATAAGCTGTCCCAACATAATAACATTAGCGCCGCCTGCAAGGTCGTTTTCGTTCGCCATAACTGTAGCGGGTATATAAATTACAGTAATATCGGTTCTGTCGGTTTTTTGTGAAACCAAAGAGCTGTCAACAAGTACCAATCCGCCGGGAACAACTTTATCAATAAATTTATCAAAAGAAGGCCCATTCATAGCGATAAGAATGTCGGGTTTGGTAACAAGAGGAGAGCCTATAGGCTCGTCGGATATAATAACGCTGCAGTTAGCAGTACCGCCACGCATTTCGGGACCGTAAGAGGGAAGCCAGCTTATTTGTTTATCAGCTTCCATGCCCGCAAGTGCCAACTGTTTACCTGCAAAGAGAATACCTTGACCGCCGAAACCGGCAAGAAGTAAATTTTTCATCGTCTGAATTCCTTTCTTACTCTGCAGTAATGTCTTTGTAAACGCCCAAAGGATAATGTTTCATGGAGTTTTCTCTCAACCATTCAAGAGAAGCTTCGGGAGAAAGTCCCCAGTTTGTGGGACAAGTGGAAAGTACCTCAACAATGGTAAGACCTTTCTTTTCGCCTTGGAGCGTAAACGCCTTTTTAATGGCTTTTTTTGCGGCACGTACATTCTTAACGCAGTCAACGGCAACACGTTCTGCATACGCAACGCCGTCCAGCGTGGAGAGCATTTCGCAAACGCGAATAGGATTACCTTGGATCTCTTTTTTGCGTCCGTAAGGAGAAGTTGTAGTTACCTGCCCCAAAAGAGTGGTAGGCGCCATCTGTCCGCCCGTCATGCCGTATACACAGTTGTTTATGAAAATGATGGTAATATTTTCGCCTCTTGCGCCTACATGAACTGTTTCTGCAGTTCCGATGGCGGCAAGATCGCCGTCGCCTTGATATGTAAATACATATTTATCGGGCATCGCTCTTTTAACGCCCGTTGCAACTGCAGGCGCTCTCCCGTGGGGCGCTTCTATACAGTCACATCCAAAGTAATTATACGCAAATACAGAACAACCAACAGGGGCAATACCAACAGTATCGCCTTCAATTTGGAGCTCGTCCAAAACCTCTGCAACAAGACGGTGTACTATACCGTGTGTGCAACCGGGGCAATAATGAAAAGGAACATCTGTAAGTGCTTTTGGTTTGTCAAATACTACTGCCATTATTTTGTTCCTCCTTCGCTGATTTTTACAATTTCTTCAAATACTTCATCCGGAGTGGGGATAATACCGCCTGTACGTCCGTAATGATAAACGGGTTTTTTACAGTTGATAGCAACTTTAACATCGTCTGTCATTTGTCCCATGTTCATTTCAACGGAGAGGAACGCTTTTACCTTATCTGCATAGGTCGCAAGCTCCTTTGAGGGATAAGGCCAAAGAGTGATGGGGCGGAAAAGTCCAACTTTAATGCCCTTTTCTCTTGCCATGTTAATTGCTGTTTTTGCAATTCTTGCGGTAATACCGTAAGAAACGATGAGAATTTCAGCATCGTCTGCCATGTATGTGTCAAAAAGAACTTCCTTTTCTTCAATTTCCTTATATCTTTCGTATCTTTTAAGGATTATTCTTTCAAGCTCGTCAGGATTGATGTAAAGGGAGTTTACAATATTGTGAGGTCTGTTTCCGCCGTGACCTGTTGCTGTCCATGTTTTTTCGGGGAGCGTGCGTTCGCGCTTCGCTTCAAAATCTACAGGCTCCATCATTTGTCCCAATGCGCCGTCCGCAAGTATCATAACGGGCATTCTGTAGATATCAGCAAGGTCAAATGCTTCTCCAACGAGGGTCGCCATTTCTTGAACATAAGCGGGAGCTAAAACGATAAAATGCATATCGCCATGTCCCAAAGCCTTTGTCGCTTGGTAATAATCCTGCTGTGCAGGCTGAATGCCGCCAAGTCCGGGACCGCCACGCTGTACGTTAATGATAACGCAAGGGAGGTCGGAGCCAACTATGTATGAAATACCTTCGGATTTAAGGCTGATTCCGGGTGAAGAAGATGATGTAAACACTCTTGCACCTGTAGACGCTGCACCGAGTACCATGTTAATGCCTGCTATTTCACTCTCTGCCTGCAAGCAAAGTCCACCAACTTTAGGCATATTTTTTGCAAGATATTCTGAAAGCTCTGTTTGAGGTGTGATAGGATAGCCGAAGAACAGGCGACAGCCTGAACGTATTGCGGCTTCTGCCAAGGCTTCGTTGCCTTTCATCAAGACTTTTTTAGCCATTTTTAAGTCTCCTTTATTTTTTTAATTAGTCTTTTTCTACCTTAATTACAACATCGGGGCACATCATTGCACACATTGCACAAGCAATACACGCGCTTTGATCTGTGATTCCCGCAGGGTGATAACCTTTTGCGTTAACTGTCTTTTCGTCAAGAGCAAGGAGCTTTTTCGGACAGGCAAGAACGCAAAGTCCGCATCCTTTGCAAAGATCGGTTTTAAACGTAAGCTTTGTCATTTTAATACTTCCTTTCTTTAAAGGCTTTGTTTTTTAATATAGCTGTTTAGTTATATTTTCAATGTAAAAAATGTTTTTCACCCCGTCGAGGTGGGGAGATAGTGTGGAAAGTGCCGTGGTGAACACGGTTTCAAGCCCTGTCAGTCTTTCCAGTTCCTCCATTTTCGGGATGGAGGAAAGTACGATTTCGGGCGTAGTCTCGTAAGACAAGTTTGTATTATTAATAAGTCCTGAAAATTTCAGCCCCGACATACGTTCTATAGCACCCATAAGCTGTGCCGTTTCCTCCGGCGTGGAGGTTTGAGGTCTGCAAAAGTTACATACACAGTACATTTCGTATCCTGCGTCTTCAACTCTTTTGCGCATAAACCCCAAAGGTGCGGCACCGTCATCGTCGCCGCCGACATCAACAATGGCTTTACCCTCTGAATCGAAAATGGAAAACAGACTTTCGGGCAGTGAGGGAATATCAACATTGGAGTTGGCGTATTTTGGTAATATCGTGCGGATGCCTTTGCTTTCCAAATATTTTGCGTTGTCAGCGGTTCTGAAATATGGGTTTACCGTATCAAGATCGGTTATGCTTATGTCATCGTGTTTTTCCTTGAGCTTCAACGCCAAATTTACAGAAACATTTGTTTTACCTGTTCCGTAATGACCTGAGATTATAATTATCTTTTTTTGAAATAAATTTTCCATGGCGTTCCTCTCAAGAATAGGGTGATTCTCACTCATCTTCGTTTTCGTCTTTATATTCTCCGCTTAATATCTGCTGGTTTACCTTATCTGCGAGAGCTTTATTTTTTTCGTGCCCTCTTTCGGTTTCTGCGTAGTAGATATTGCCCGCAAGGTCGGAAACAAAGAAATATGCTGTTTTAATATTGTTTTCCTTAAGTGTTTCCGCATCAAAAGCGGGGAAAAGGGCAGATTCAAGGGCGTTAATGCCGGGATTGCAAATAGCTCCCGGTGGTAGACCGTCATACATATAAGTGTTATACGGGTTGTCTATTTTTGTATCAGCTTCCGTTATTATATCGTGACGTTCCTCTAATATATATTGTACTGTTGCACATGATTCTAACTTCGGATAAGATTTTGAATCAAGTCGGTTATGAAAAACCTGTGATATGTTTTCATAATCCAAAAGTGTGAGGCCTTCCATTTGAACAATGGAAGCAAGTGTCAGAGCTTCATCGAAGGACAAGCCCGAATATTCGCAAGCCTCTTTATAAGTGCTTTTGTACTCTCGCCACACCTTGCTGTTAAAGTTGTTTAAGAACTTGTTTATGACCTGCACCGCATCGGAATTTTCATAAAAATAATAGGTGTCGGGAAAAAGATATCCTTCAAGACGATATATTCTGTTTTCCGAATATCCTTCTCTTTCCAATTTTTGTACAAATTCGTGCTTAAAGGGGTAGTTATTAATAACTTCTACCAACTCGTCTTTTGTTGAAATACCGTTTTTAACAAGTATGTCAATAATTTGATCTGTAGTATATCCTTCGGGAATGGTTATGCTTATTTCGTTTTGAACATACGGCTCAACGGTAAGCTCGGAAAATATCTGGGTATAGTTAAGGGAAGGCTCTAATTGATAATTCCCTTCAATAAAATCTATCTCGTCTGTATCGTCCGTTTGGAAAATAAGGAACATTTTAAAAAGCCAGTCATATTCAATGGCGCCGGACTCTTTTAGCTTTTCCGAAACGGAAATATAGTCGTCGTCCTCCGTTATTGTAAAAGGCGTAGGCGTACCCGTTTTAACAAGGGCAAAGACATCGTTTCCCGCCGTTATAATGAAAAACGACAAAAAAGCAGAACAAAGCAATACGAAAAACACATATATAACTGATTTCAACACCGAAAAAGTAAGTCCGCCGTTTTTTTCTTCAGTGCGGTTTCGACATTTTCCTTTGTAAATACGCTCTTTTCGTTCAATATCCTTTGCTGATTCCGAATCATCCGCAAGGGGATCTTCGTGAACTCGCGCAAAAAAGTTGTCAATTTCCTGCTCGGAGATTTCATATTCTTTTTTTGAATTAATTTCTTCGGTTTCACCTTTAACCGTTTTATTTTTTTCAGCCACGTTCAAACTCCTTTCAGCCCGAAATGGCGGTTATAAGTAAAAATGCGACAATTGGGAAAAGCAACGTAGGCGAACGCAATGCGCCGGAAATAGTTTGTTTTCCTAAGTTATGAGAGTCTTTTGGCGGTTTTTCTGCGTACGATATATATATATGCTGCATTCTTGAAAATACTCGCCATACGGAAAAGAGAAAAATTACGATTATTAAAAATCTAATAAAATATGTTTCCGCTTCCGTTTCGGCAATTTTGTTTAAAAAATCTCCTGCGTATAAGTCGATCATATTATTGGCAAAATGAAGTATCATCGCCGGGAACACGGAACGACATACCGCCGTAAGAAACGCAAGCATTAACCCTGCTGTAAAATAAATTATAAAGCCTTGAAACGAAAAGTGGCAAAACGCAAAAAACAAAGCGGAGATAAAAACAGCTTTTGCAAGTCCGTAGCTTCGATATTCGCTTAGTATCACTCCCCGAAAGAAAAATTCTTCGCATATTGCAGGTATCAATCCCACAGCCAACATGGGCTGTATAAATGGCACATCCTCGCTTATGCTGATGCTTGCGGAAGAGGGGAGGGAAATGCCTAAATATTTATGCATCAAATATTTTATTAATATCTGACCGGAAAAAAACGCAAGGGAAGCAAAAAGAACGAATACGCCTTGGCTTATTCTGATAGGCGAGATCAAAATAGAAGTAGAAAGCTTTCTGTGCTTCAACTGATAATAAAATATGGTTGGTGCAAAAAAAGCTACGAGCTGAACGACCGAAAGCTCTAAAAAAATGTTTTCGCCGCTGTTCTGCGCACGCTTGACATAAAATTCACTTGCCCAAAGGAGTATCATAACAGAAAAAGTTAACACAGGAGCAGTAAATGCCGCCCCGGAAATATTGTTAGCCTTTTTTCCCTTTTTAACCATTTTACTCATTTTACCCATTTTAAATCTATTGTTGACAAATACTTTTCAACGAATATTCGGAGAAAAGTTGCTTCGTATCTCCACATCGCAGTATGAAATGACGCATTACTTCTCGCTAATCACTTGAAAACGAGAAAACTTTTTCATTTGTAGCAAATAGCGTCTTTCACCGTATCTGCGGCATCTTTTCCCATAACAAGCTCTGCTAATTTAAAGCCAAACTCAAAAGAAGATCCCATGGCTTCTCCCGTTACAAAAACATCGTCACGAACAACGGGTTCTCTTTTAAATAATCCGTCCTCGATTTCATATTCCATACCCGGATAGCAAGTAAAGCTTTTCCCTTCAAGCAATCCAAATTTATTTAATATGGTGGGGGCTGCACATATTGCACCGATGTATGCACCGTTCATCAAAGCGATTTTCAAAAATTTTTCTGTCCAGACAGATGATGCAAGACGTTCTGTTCCTTTAAGTCCGCCGGGGAACACAATGGCGCAAAAATCTTCTTCCAATGCACCTTTGGCATAAATGTCTGCAATTATTTTTATACCGTGGGAGCCTTCCACGGAAAGGGAATCCTCCACGGATACCATTTTAACGGTGGCACCTGCTCGTCTTAAGATGTCCACGGGAACAATAAGCTCCGTTTCTTCAAATCCGTTTGCTAAGAAAAACAATACTGTCATATAAAGCTTCTCCCTTATTTTTAAAAATTAAACATCCCCGGCAAAAATCTGTCTCCCAAGGAAAATGTTGCCATGGCTCTTGGCACGAATTTATACGGCAGAGATGCTTCATAAATTATCTCTAAACAGTCTACAGGCAAAAAGCACCTACCAAACGCCGAAGGCAATTTTAAAATTGTATCTTTTTTTGCCGCAAAATCTATAATGATATATTTTCCCTTTTCTTCAAAATCGGGTACGAATGCCAAAAAACCTTCTCCCGCATAAGAAAGCTGTCCGCCTTTAGCTCTGAAAAGCTGATACATATCGGAAAAATGATCATCATCAAAAAAGTCGTCACCTAAATTTGTTTTTCTGAAATAATGAAAAACTCCACCCGCCGCATAGCTTGGTTTTATTGGTATTTTAGACTTGGCAACGCCTTTTAAGTTACATTCCAAAACATAACTGCAAAATCTCAATCCCCGTCTCGTAAACCAGTCAGCTTGACGTTCGGATTTAGGAAACGCAACAAATCCCACATCTTTACATTCTCTGCGTTCACAGTCCATAACATAAAAAAGCAGGTCGGTCATCAGTCCTCTATTCCGCAAAGGGGCGACTGTTCCCATAAAAGTTATATATCTCTCATTCAAGTTGTTGGAGATCACCACAATGGCGCTTACAACTGTGTTTTGACTGCCTAAAGTCAAAACGTATGTTCTGCCATGTTTAAAGCCGTATTCCACATATGCCTTTGATACAGATTCCGGTTCGTGAAGAATAGAAGAGTAAAATTCAGTAAGTGACTCCTTGTCGGCAACGGATGCGAGCTTGATGTGTGACCTAAACGAATTTGAAACATCCCTCATTTGGGGATTATACCATGTTTTCATAAGTTAAACTCATTGTTTTTAACTATTTCTAAAATGTCGGAAAAAATTTCTTCTCTTGTTCTAAATCCGTTTTCGTTATCACATTTTACTGTGTACCACCCCAATTTTTGGGCAGCAAACTGCGCGGCGTCAAAGCATTTTTGGATATATCCCTCAGATGCTTCGTGTATATCCACTTTTCCGCCCTCAGCATCGGCACGTTTCTTTGCAGCCTCCATGGAAGTTTTTGGAGACACTTCCAAGAAAACCACGGTGGAGGGTTTTGGAAGCCCCAAAAGGCGGAACTCAAAATCCCAAAGCCATGAAAGGTATTCGTCCCACATTTCTTTCGGAAGCTTTGAAAGCTGATGAACTGCGTTTGCGGTTGTGTATCTGTCGGAAATTATAATTTTCCCGCCTTCAAAGTCTTTTTTCCAATCCGCCATATAAGATGCGTATCTGTCGGCGGCAAAAAATGTGGAAGCGGCATATGCATTTACATCGGAAGGGTCGTTTCCGAAGGCACCGCCTAAATATAATTTTACAAGTGCGGAATATTTATCGTCATAAGTAGGAAATGAAAGCCTTCTGTATTCTTTCCCTTCGCTTTCAAAAAAATTACAAAGCTTTTCTGTTTGGGTTTGCTTGCCCGAAGCATCCAACCCGTCAATCGCAATAAAAATGCCCATATGTCTGCCCTCCATATTTTATCATTCTACCATTTTACCACAATGATGTCCATATTTCAATAGTTAAAATGTGAAAACGCGTGGGGTTTTTATTTTATATTACTTGTTTTTTTTCTTTTTTTAAAAAACAAAATTATCGCCGCTGATGCTGCAACCACAGGTATTATTGTAAGTAGCCACCAAAGATTGTTTTTTTTCACGAGTTTTTGGGAAGATGACGTAGAAAGCTTTACTTTTATGATGTATTCTTTGTCATCTGCTGTAACGGTAATAACAGAGCCGTCTTTTATATTTTCGTTTCCCAAAATGGAAATAGTTCCGTTGCTTTCCCAAGAAAATTCTACTCTTTCGGTATTTTGGGGAAGGGTTAAAGTGTAATAAAATACATCGGGAGAAAAATCCGGACTGAGTGTCCCCTGCAGTGGTACGAGGGAAGTGAGTTTTGATACCTCATTTGGAACATATACAGAAGTTGCAGATGAAAGTAACTTTGTTTCGCTTTCTGCGATAAACAGGTTTTCCATTTGGAAAGAGAATGTTTCTTCTTCGTTTTTATAGAAGGTAAATTTTATCGTTTCTTCTTCAGAGCCACTGTTAAAAACCGCAAAAAAGCTTACATATCCTTCTCCCACGTTTGTCCCGTAAATGCCTTCGATTTTTTCCATGGATTTAAAGGTGAGCGTTTCCGCGTCATATTTCAGCGTGCCTGACACACCGTTAATACATTCGCCTTTTAACCAAAGAGTTAATGTTACCGCTCCGTTCTTGTCTACTGTGTAAACGAGAGAGTGCTCTCCCTCAAAGGAGGTTTTTTGCGTTTCAGCCACGGAAACCGTTTTGTCCTTTCCGAAAATAATTTCTTTGTAAACAAACGTGTCCGCCACATCTATAATTCCGTTATTACTAAAATCGGCACTTTTTACAAAAACCTCATCTACATTATTGCCGCCCATTATCTCTGTGGCTTTTGCAAGATCGCTTATGTCCACATCACCGTCGCCATTGCAGTCCCCCGCCACGGATATAAGAAGTTTGTCCAGAATATCGCCGTTTTGGTTTAGTAAAACCAATTCCATGCCTGTTTTGACAATAGTATCGTAAACTTTTTCGTTGCCACTATATATATGGGCGTTTTCGCGGATATCTTTTTTCAAAGACCCCAAAAGTCTTTCTACCGTTGTTCCGGAAGGTATTTGAGAAATTATTCCCGTATTTCTGTCTGTAACATAATTTGATGATGTGAATTCCAACATGGAAAGCAAAACCGTAATTTTAATGCTTGTTACAATAGCTCCATCCGGCGTTGCGGCGTAAAGAGTTGCTTCGCCTTCTTTAAGTGCGGTTACCGTTCCGTCGGTTTGGGTGATGATAACATCTCCCTCGGAATAGAACATTACGTCTGTTGTTATCGCTCCCGAAGGAAAAAATTCAACATAAAATTTAACCGTATCGTTTGTTTTCATTGCTGCGTTTCCGCCTTTGATCTCAATACGACTGATAGAAGCGTCAATTGAAAACCTATACTCCGTATAAAGTCCGTAAGGCAGATAAATAAACAATACGTGCTCGCCGCCCTCATCAACCGTGTATCCGTTTTCTATGGGCTTTCCGTCCAAAAACCCTTTTCCTTTTGAAAAATTAATGGTAACACTTGATGAATATAACGCTCCGTTTTCTACCCCCGTTATCTTTGGCAAGGAAAAATAATCACCGCCGTATGTGTTTTTAGTGATCATTAATGAATTGTCCGAAAACAGGTAAAGGTCTGCGTTCTCGTTTAAAACAAAAACGTCGCCTTTTTTGTTTGAGGCGCTGATGTAAGAGCCGTTTAAGACCAATCCATCAGCGGTAAGAAAAGTTTCGCTTGTTCTTCCGTAAATTTTTGAAGTGAGTCTTATTTGAGAAAACTCGTTTCCTATTTCATACGCATAATTGTCTATATATAAATATTTGTCATCGCAGAAAATATTTTCCGAAACCTCGTTCACGGCATCAAAGAAAACGGTGGACAGTTTTGATAAAGAAATTGCTTCAATGAAATAATAAATATCGGTTTTTCCTGCGGCAATAGCTAAAGCTCCGTCTTTTGTGCAAGTTACCGAAGAATATTTATTGCCGTCAAATGTCTTTATGGACGCTCCTTCCTTATCATATACCATAAGGGATTTCCCGGAAATTATTAAAATATAATCGTTCGTAGCGGCGATATCGGAAATTTCTTTGTTTAAATTTATAACCTTAAATTTTCCTTCCGAATATACAGCTACAAAAGGTAAGTCTTTTGAAAAGGCATAAACCGCATCGCCGTAAGATTTCAGCGTTCCGCCGGAAAAAGGCAGAAAAATTGTATTTTTAAGCTCCAAAGTTTGTTCGTCCAAAACGAAAACCATGTTGCCGTCCGATGAAACCAAAAGCTCGTCGCCCAAAACGGCGGCAGAGGAAATATCTTTTGTAAGGGGCAAATAAGCGGTAAAATCGGTTCTTTGGCTTTGTTCGCCCAAAAGTCCGTAATTAATATTTGATGGCAGGAAAGAGGATACATAGAGAGAAGAATTTCCAAAGGCGGCAAAATATGTGCCGTCAAAGTAATTTACCGATAAAAGAGTTTCGGCATGAATACCTTCTGTTTCGTATGTTTCTATGTTGTATGTTCCTTTTTCCGTCACAAGTTTTGTTCCGTCAAAATATAATGCGTTTTCGTCGTCCGCGGCAAACAAAAGCTTGTTTTCAATTGTGGAAAAGACTTTTCCTCCTCGTGCCAATTTTCCGTTTTTGAAGATGAACGCGCCTTTTGTGTTTCCAAAAGGAGAGTAAAGGGTCACACTTTCTCCTGATGCGGGCGCAACATATATCTCCTCTTTTTCTTCTTCTCCAAATGCTACGGAATTTGTAGATTCATCATAAGACAAGCAGTTGGGAGATGATCTAATAAAGCAGATCTCTGTTTCTGTAAATGAGTCCAAGGAAAGCTTTTTTATATAACCCCAATTTATTGCGCTGTTTTCGGAAAAATACATAGTTTCTCCGTTAAAATCGGCCGTTGTCACAGGGAACCCGAAAGTGTACAGTTTTGAAAGTGACGCGGTAGAGGAAATATTTTCCCCGTTAATGGCGTACAAAGTGTTTGTTCCGCAAACATAAATTTGACTTTCTCCAAAATGTACGGCGGTCAAGGCTTCTCCTGTGTTTAAATATTTAATCAGGGAGAATGTCTCGGCGTCATAAATACGTATGCCTTTGTAGCCTTTGTTCCAAACTGCAATAACGCCAAATCCCATCGCCGCATCTGCGCCCGCAACGGAAGTTGAAATTATATTTTTATCATAAGAAACGGTAAAATTTACTGTTTGGGTAACATTGCCTCTTTGCTTTACCACAAGGGTATGGTTTCCGTTTTTCCAAACGGTAAATTCGTTTTCCATGGATTCTCCGTCTAAGAAAACATTTCCGTTTGTGGCTACTGAAACCCTTACGGGGTAATTATAGGTTTTTCCGTCTTCTATCCCGTATATAACAGGAGGAGAAAATGAAAGTGAAAAGGTTTCGGTTATTTTGTTTCCATATTGACCTGTGAGGACAAAAATATGTTCTCCGTCGTCGGTTATCTTCTCTCCCGAAAGGTATGGAGCTCCGTTCAAAGTTGCGCTTCCGCGCGTGAATTCCACATAAGAATATTCTTGTTTGTGGATCAGCTTATAAGTGAGAGGGAGATTATCCGTAACAAAGCAAACTTCCGTTACATTTTCCCCATCAACCACTGTTAACGTATGTTCTCCCGTATGTTTGCATATATCACCGCTTTTAAATTCTTCTCCGTCAAGAATCGCCGTGCCTCTGTTAAAGAAAATTTGCACGTTATCATAATATATCTTTCCTTCTTCAACGCCGGAAACAAGTGGGACGTTTGCGTTTTTCAGAACTTTTTCAACGTCTAATATGCCATTTCCCGTCTTGTCGTTTTTTTCTCCGTAAGCGGTGATGGAAAGAAGATGAGCAAATTCTTCGGAATTGATTTTTATTCCTTCATCAAGCACCGAAAGAGCAAGCGCGGCAGCACCGCTTACATATGCGGTTGAAAATGATGTTCCCGAAGAGGTTTTATATCCCCCGGCGTAATCCAGTAATTTCAAATTGCTTCCCGGCGCGGCTATGTCCACTTTATCATTATATTGTGTAAAACTGCACGGATAACCAAAATTATCTACAGCGCCTACGCTTATCACGTTTTCATATGATGCGGGATAAGAATATTTTCCACCGTCCGGATCTCCGTACCCACCTTCATTTCCCGAAGCGGCAATTAAGATACAACCTTTTTCGGCGGCGTATTGAACGGCTTCGTTTTCGCTTTCCAGGAAAACATATCCCCCAAGGCTCATGTTTATAATGTGTGCACCGCTATCTGCGGCAAGGTAAATCGCGTCAAGAAAGTCGGATGTATATATCCTCCCTCCATAGTCTGTTATCCTTAAAGGCATAACTGAACAGTTTGGTGCGATTCCGCTGCAACCTTCTTTGTTTCCCCAAGTTGCGGCGATGATGCCTATAATGTTTGTACCGTGTCCTGTGGAATCTATATTTACCACACTTTCGCCCGAAATGAAGTCATATCCGGGCAAAATGTTGGAGTTCTTAAGGTCTGTGTGATCGCGGTTTACTCCGCTGTCGGGAACGGCAACAATAATCTTTTCGCTCCCAAATGTTACATCCCATGCGCTGTACATATTTAGCAGTTCCAGTTCGTCTGTATAGGCAAAAGTATCGTTGGGTATTATCGAAAGTTCTTTTTTTACGTCTTCTTCAAAAAACTTAACTATGCCGCCGTTGCTTTCCAGAAAAAGATCTTTATCTTTTATGTAAACAAGGAATACCCTTTCTTCGCTGTTTGCCAAAAGTCTGTATGAATATCCTTTCAATGCGTTATGTATGGCGGAAAAAGCGGCATTTTCTTTAAAAGTCACGATGTATCGGTCAAAATTGCCCATTACACGTTTGTTTTGAGTAATTACACTTTCGTCATTGCCGGAAGCTGATGCAATTATTTTTGCGCGCAACAGATCGTCACTTTGAAATGGGTTTGTTTCCAAAGCGAGGACAGAAAATGGAATAAAATTGAGCAATAATAAAAAGCAAATAATGAAAGCCGAAGCTTTAACGAAAATTTTATTAATTGTTTTCATGTTTACCGTGACCTGAAATTATGTAATGTTTTAACATAGGGATGGAAATTTAAAATGCGTCAGCTATGTACAAGGGCGGTTTTTTTAACCGTGATCTTAAGACCGGGTTTTGCGCCCTTTACGCCTCTGACAAGAACCGTTTCGGAGATGTCGTTTTTGTAGACGAGCACAATATGTTTTGCTTCTATCTTGTTGTCCCTCATGGCATAAAGCAGCTCTGTAAGTCTGTCTGCACGAAACACAGCATAAAACCTTCCTCCAAATTTAAGACAATGGGAAGCGGCGGCACAAAAATCAACTATACTGCCGTTTTTTTCATGACGTGCTGTCAGCTTTTCTCCGCTTTCGCTTTGTTTTCCGCTTCCTTCTTTAAAGTAAGGAGGGTTTAGAGTAACAAAATCGGCGCTTTCGCAAGGGAGGATGGATTTTATATTTCTTATGTCGCCTAAAATGGGGTGGAATTTTTCTTCAAATCCATTGTTTTTTGCGTTTTGCTTTGCAAGTGAAAAAAGGCTCTCTTGTATTTCCACTCCGCAAATTTCTCCTCCTTTGTTTTCGGAGAGCAATAGGAGGGGTATCACTCCGCTTCCTGTTCCTAAGTCAACGCCTTTTTCTGCGGAAGATGCCTTTACAAATTTTGAAAGCAACACTGAGTCCGTACCCATGCGGAACCCGTTTTTGTGTTCCGCAAGGGCTACTTTATCGTTTATGGGACTTATAACGATTTCTGTTTGTAAATCAAGTTTGTTCATTATTCCATGCTTTCTTCGGATAATTCGTCGTCTTCTTCCACGTCGGGGCGATAATGTTCAATGCATATCCTGTTGTAAGGAGCGCTTATGCTTGAGCTTAGACCGAAATATTTAACGCCGTCATATTCGGGCAAGTTTGCATAAAACGGAAGCGATGTGGAAGTAGGGAAAACGTAGTCGTTTGGTATGGGGTAATAAAGATATTGACTGTCTTTAACCGAAACATATTCGTCAAACGCTCTGTAATGAAGCCGCAAAACCACTTCTCTCGTATTTGTACAAGTACAACCGTCAAAGCATATGGCTTTTGTGTTAACGTCCCATTTAACGGGAATGTGACAGTCGCATATTTCCGTGGGTTGTGACCCTAAGGCAAACACGCCTTTTTCGATGCAAGATCCGCCGTTTACCTCACAGTAAAAGTCATCCTCGCAGTATGGCCCTACAAGCTTGCCGGAAACGGAGCAATATTCTATCTCTATAATGCCGGAAGGCTTTTCAAATTCTTTTTCATAATCCTCGCCTCGATCCACCTTCGTTTGATATAATATCTTCATAACATTATCCCAAAGAGAGAGGGCGGGGTTTACGGAATAACCGGTAAGTGCCTTGTTATTATCGTATCCAAACCAGCAAGCGCCTACGTATTCGGGCGTTACACCTACAAAATATCTGTCACGGTCATCGTTCGTCGTACCTGTTTTTGCCGCAACCTCTATGCCAAATTGGTTGTCAACGGATACTCTCGAACCTGTACCGCTGCTTGAAACTACGTTTTTCAGCATGGATGTCATTATATATGCATTTTGGGGTGAAAGGACATTTTGTACTCTGTTTGTTTTATCGGAAAGGATTATGTCTCCTCTGCTGTTTCTAACCTCGGTGTAAAGTCTGGGGGAGTACGACTTTCCTCCGTTGGCAAACATACAATATCCCGAACACATTTCAAGGGTGGTTACGCCGTAGGTAAAGCTTCCCAACGCCATAGGAGATATGGCAATGTCGGAATAGGAGCCTGATGAGTTTGTAACACTTGATACGGGACTTGTAAAATATAGGTCTTCCGTAAGGAAGTTGAAACATTCGGATGGGCCCATTTGAGTTACAAGATTTACTGCTACGGTGTTGAGGGATTTCATTATGGCATAATTTGCGGAAACAAGTCCTTTGTAACCCGACGGACTGTTACGAGGCCAATATTTGTCGTCCAACTTTAAAGTCGGTACATCGTCAATGGCGGTGCCGTAGTTAATAAGTCCGTTTTCCAAAGCCAGCGCATACACCGTAAGCGGTTTTATGGATGAGCCGCATTGACGCGTACTTTGTGTGGCTCTGTTCAAACCTCTGCTTTCGTTTTTCTCGCCGCGTCCGCCCACAAGCCCCAAGACATTTCCGTTTGATGGGTCCATAATTACCATGGCGGCTTGAGGTTTTACACCTCTCACAACATCGGCGGTTTCATCTTTCAGGAAAAGATACGTGTTACTGTCGTCTTCGAATACGGTTTCCAAGGCGCTTTGAACATCAGGATCCAGCGTGGTTACGATTTGAAGGCCTCCTGAGAAAAGCATTCTTGTTGCCGTTGCCTTATCGTAGTCATATTCCTCCATAAGATCTTCTATCACTTTGTCCATTACAGCGTCAATATAGTAGGAGTGTATAGTTTCCTCATATTCATCTTCGGAATCGTTTTTCAGCACAAGGGGAGCGTCCTTCGCTTCGTTGTACTGTTCCTCTGTTATATATCCCTGCTCATACATGAGGAGCAAAACAACTTTTCTTCTTTCCAAGTTATAACCGGGGTTTCTGATGGGATCGTACTTGGTTGGCGATTTTGGAATTGACGCAAGAGCGGCACATTCCACAAGGGTGAGATCCTTCAATTCTTTCCCGAAATATTCCTCTGCTGCCGCTTTTACGCCGTTGGTACGTTGGGAAAGATATATGGTGTTGAGGTACATTTCAAGTATCTCTTGTTTTGAGTATTTCTTTTCAACATTAAGCGCGCGAAGTATCTCCTGAACTTTTCTTTCTACCGTTCTGTCATCGTCTCCCGAAACATTTTTAATAAGCTGTTGTGTAATGGTAGATCCACCGGAAGAGTCTCCCGAAGGCGAGATGAAGTTCAGCACGGCGTTACCGGTTCTTCTGATATCCACGCCGTTATGCTCAAAAAATCTTTTATCTTCAACGGCAATAAATGCGCTTATCAAATAGGGCGATTCGCTTATTTCGGAATAAGATGCCCAAAGGCGGTTTTCCGAGCCGTGAAGCCTGTCTTCTTCAAGTTCGATTTCGTTTCCTTCTTCGTCCACGTAGAATATGGATGTGGAAAGACTGCTTTCAAATTGAAGGTTATCAAGTCCGGAATATTCCGCATCTACATACTCGTTGACGTACATAAGGAGAGCGGTACCCACTGCAATGGATGTAACCACGCCTATCATAAGGAGGGTGAAAACAATGTTTATAACATATGTCAACGCTTTGTACAACACGAATAAAGCGATCTCCAAGGGATAAGCAACGGTACCTTTGAAAATTTTAATGCTTCTGTTCTTCTGCTTGGGTGTTAGCTTTTTGCGTTTTTGAGTCCACCATGTTTTTATTTTATCTCCCAAAGAAGCCACGGTCTTAAGAAAAGACTTTTTCTCTCCCGCATCTTCCGGAATATTCGTTTCCGAATCAGAAGATGCGGACGTGTTTTCTTTTTCCGGAGAATCATCATTTGGTATATGGTTTAGATTTTCTTTTTCCGAAAAATCGTCGTTTGGTGTTTGGTTTAGATTTTCTTTTTCGTTGTTCATTTGTTGATCCTTTCCAAAGCCTTTAACTTAACATTTCCTTCGCCCATGAGCTGTTCAAGTTCATGTACGGTTTTGGAATCAAGGTTAAATGATATGTTTTTCGTTTCCAAAACCTTGTCACGTTCCGTATCGTAAATGCGAACAATGTTGTCTCCACCTTTTCGGGTGAACCTTTCCATGGCGAAAGACAAATTTTCCTTGTTTTCCGCCGTAAGCCTTATATATAAAACGTGTGTTTTTACGGGTATATATTCAAAGTGGAAATCCACACCTGTATATTCTTTTTCAAAAAGCCTTTTTGTTGTTTCGTCAAACTCTTTTTCGTGCCGCCTTTTGTAATTTATCTCTTTGTCTCCAAAGTCAAAAGAGAAAGTGAGCTGATCCTCGCTTACGTTTTGTAAAGCCGCGGGAGATACATGATCGGTAATCAGGTTTACAATGGTAGAGCGAGTTTCACCGAAAATGTCAAAAGCGCCCGCTTTTGCCAGGGAGAACATGGCGTTTTGCCCTATATTTTTCATGCGGAACAAAAAATCGTCCGAGCTTTTAAATTTTCCGCCTTTATTTCTTTCGCTGATAATTTTTTTTGCTGTCTCCATACCAACTCCTTTTACGGCAGAAAGTGAATATCTTACCCCTTCATCGCAGGGAGTAAATTCCGCTTCCGATTCGTTTATGCAAGGGGGCAAGAGTCTTGCTCCCATTTTACCGAGGGAGAGGGCATATGATGATATTTTGCTTAAGGTGCCCGCTACACTGTCAAGTCTTGCGGAAAAATATTCACGAGGGTATCGATATTTCAAAAAGGCGGTTTCGTAAGCCAAAACCGCATATGCGGCGGCGTGGCTTTTATTAAATGCATATTTGGCAAAGCCTTTGATTTTATTAAACAAAACCACGGCATATTCTTCGTCAATGCCGTTATTAACACAGCCGCTTACAAAAGCTGATTCTTCCAGCGCCATTTTCTTTTCGTCTTTTTTTGCCATGGCGCGTCTTACCGTGTCTGCGTGGCCGAGGGTAAACCCTGCAGCTTCACGGCATAGATTCATTATTTGTTCTTGATATATGGGGCATCCATATGTGGAGGACAAAACTTTTCTCTCCGCTTCCGTTTTATATTTTATGCTTTGCGGATGGTTTCTTCCTCTTATATATTCGTCAATATATATTTTCGGCCCCGGACGGTAAAGAGAAATGAGGCAAGCGAGATCGTCTACACTTTCGGGTCGCATTTTTTTCAAAAGTTCTTTCATACCGTCGCTTTCAAGCTGAAACACACCGTCGCTTTCTCCCATTGATAACATTTGAAAAACGCCTTTATCAAAAACAGGATAAACATCTTCTCCAATGAGTTTTTTTGCCTTACATATTACCGTCAGATACTTTATTCCCAGAAAATCTATTTTCAAAAGCCCCAGTTTTGCACAGGTCTCCATTGAATATTGACTTAAAGTTTCTTCTCCCCATTTCGTGAGAGGCATATATTTAATTAAAGGTTCCTTTGATAAAATTATTCCGGATGGATGGGGAGATACGGCTCTCGGTCTGCCTTCCAAAAGCTTGCAAAAGCTCAAAACCTCTCTGGATTTTGGATCAAATTCCCATTTTCGCTTTAAAGCATCACTTGAAGAAACGGCTTCGTCCACAGTGATACCAACTTTGTCAGGTATCAGACTCGTAAGCTCCGAAACATCTGTTTTTAAAAATTTCCCCACGTCTCTTATACATTGCCTCATGGCAAATTTGGAAAAATTGACTATGGAACACACATATTTTTTACCGTATTTCTCTTTTACATACTCAACAACTTCTCCGCGACGTTCGTCGCCCATATCTATGTCAAAGTCAGGCATACTTACCCGTTCTTCGTTGAGAAACCGCTCAAACAAAAGTCCGTTTTCAACAGGATCTATGGCGGTGATCCCCAAGGCGTATGCAACAAGACTTCCCACGCCCGATCCTCTGCCCGGACCTATGGGTATGTTTTTTGACTTGGCGTAAGAAACAAAATCTTCTGTAATGAGAAAGTAATCTGCAAACCCCATTTTGTCAATAACGTCAAGCTCTGCTTTAAGGCGTTTTGCATATTTTTCATTTTTCGAAAGGGAGAGTTTTTCAAGTCCGCCTCGCGCTTTTTCTTCCAAAAGTCCGGGTGCATCATCCACGGGGAACGTGGGAAGGTGCATATGCTCCGTATCAAAAGAAACACGGCACATTTTCCCAATCGTTTCCGTATTTTGGTAAACGGAAGGAAGATGTGAAAAAAGCTCTGCCAGTTCATCCTTGCTCCGTAAATAGTGAGGACAGGTTGAAGATGGTGTTTTACCTTCTCTTATGTAATCAAGAAACGCTTTTACTTTGCCGTTCTCCTCTTTCGTTATATATACAGCATTGGAAATAACGCATTTTGTCCCCAAAGAAGATGCGATATCAAATTGCTTTCTCGTCTTCAACTCGCTTTCGTTAGGGAGCCGTTCAAGTCCGCAATAAAAATGGGAAAACGATGCTTTCAATGCGCCAAACACATTTTCGGTGACTTTGATGTTGTACATCAGTTCTTCCGTGTTGATGAGAACTGCCAACACTCCTTTGCCATGCTTCAAGAGTTCCTTTTCCTGTATACTTCCCTCTGTCATAACGTAAGATGAAATGATATTAAGGGACAAAAGTCCTTCGTTGTTTTCCGCCAAAAGCAAAAGACATACTTTTTCCCCTTTTATAAAGGAGCTGATCTGGCACCCGATAATAGGGTTTATGCCGCACTTTTTTGCATATTCCCAAAATTCTACACTGCCCGAAAGCGTTCCCACGTCGGTTTTTGCTACGGCGGTATACGAAAGCTCCTTCGCCCTTTCAACAATTTGTGAAAGGCGGCACTCGCCATCAAGGAGAGAATATTCGGTATATATGCGTAAAGCGGTCATGTCTTTCTCCCTCCTGACGGTTACGGAGCATCGTCCATTTTTAACTCCGATGCCATGGATACAAGTTTTTTTAGCCTGTAATTAAGTCCCGATTTGCTTATAGGCGTGGGAGAGAGCCTGGCAAGTTCTTCAAGTCCCGTTTCCGGATACGCTTCTCTAAGCAAAGCGGCTTCGCGGTATTCTTTTTTTATATTATCTATCATGTGGTTTTTTCTCAGTGTTTTTATCGCCGCAAGTTGTTCCGCGGCCGCGGTGGAGGTTCTGTCCATGTTTGCAATCTCGGCGTTACAAAAACGCTGCAGTCTGGCCTTTTCTTCTCTTTCCACCACTTCTTCCAAAACTTTAAGAGCAAAAGACGGCGCTTTACAATAGGTCAAAAACCCCGCGACCTCATCGGCGGTCTTGTAATAAAAGCAACGTCGCCCTTTATTGCTTCCTCGCTTCGGTGTTACTTCTTCATCTAAAATAGAGTAAATAAATTCTTCTGTTTCCTTTGGTGGATATATAAAAAGCTGATATCCCTTCGACGGATCGCCCATAGTTCCAAATTCGCAGAAAACGCCCGCCATGTAGTACATACCGCATCGTTTGCAAATAAGAGGTGCGCGCTCTCCTTTTTGGGCGAGGTCGAAAGCTTCTTTGCAACAGTCTCTTGCATCATCGTGTGCCGTTTGTAAATAATCTTTAACATCACTTGAAAATGACATGGCCTTCTCCGTAACTTAATACTCTGACTTCTCTTTCTAATTTTACCCCGAATTTTTCAAAAACTGTTTTTTCCGTTATTCGTGATAGCTCCAAAATATCCGCCGTGGTTGCATTTCCCGTGTTTATAACAAAGCCTGCGTGTTTGGGAGAAATTTGTGCTCCGCCTACGGAAAAACCTTTAAGAGAAGCGTCTTCAATCAGCTTTGCTGCAAAATATCCTTCAGGACGCTTGAAAAAACTTCCGCAACTTGGAAAATCCAAGGGCTGTTTTGCTTTCCTTTGTTCTGAAAGCTTTTCCATTTTTTCTTTTATTTCTTCTTTGTTGCCTGATGTAAGCTTGAAAGTGACAGAGAGCAGTATTAGCTCTGAGCGTTGTAAAATGCTGCTCCTGTACGAAAACTCCATTTCTTCTCCGGTTAATGTTAAAATGTGTCCGTCTTTGTCTCTGCAAATGCAAGAGTGGAAAACGTCTTTTATCTCTCCACCGTATGCACCCGCATTCATATATACGCCACCGCCCACAGTCCCCGGTATGCCGTGGGCAAACTCAAAACCCGTAAGACAATGATCCAATGCGGTTTTGGCGACGGATGCCATAGATGCTCCCGCTTCGGCGGTGATGTATGTACAGTTTTCCTTTTCAAAAATGGTTATGTTTTTCATTTTTGTTGTAATTATGACAGTTGCCTTTAGCCCTTCGTCGGGGAAAAGTACGTTGGAACAGTTGCCTAAAACCACAACATCCTTTTGATCCAACGCAGATAGAAAACCTTTCATGGAGAGGGGGAAAATTATTCTTTCTCCAACTCCGCCTGTTTTCATATACGAATATTTGGAAAGAGGTTCTTTTTCAAGTATTTCACAGTCTGTAATTTTCATTTAAAAAATCTACCCCCTTTGATATATCAATTCTCAGTTTATCATTATACACTATTTAAATCAAATAATAAAGGGTTTTTTTAAAAAAAATATATTTATTTTTTGGAAGAATAAAAAACACACTGTCGAAAAATAATATAACAAAGCGAAAATTTATATATCGCTGAAAAATTCAGTTTGACCTTGAGATAAAGGTGGGTATTTCCTCGCACTAAAAGGTGGGAAAATGGATTCTGTATCTACCTTGCACTAAAAGGTTGGAAAATGGATTCTGTA